>FCOD02000068.1 GCA_001544655.2 Caballeronia turbans | reverse complement strand
GTTCGTCGATGCTCCACTGACAGGCGGCGTAGAAGGTGCGGAAGCCGGAACGCTAACGTTCATGGTGGGAGGTACGGTCGCCCAAGTCACGCGCATCCGCCCGGTGTTGGAGGCGATGGGCGAGCGCATTGTCCACACCGGGCCGTTCGGTAGCGGCAGCAAAATGAAACTCGTGAACAACATGATCTGCGCAACCAACTTGATGGTCGCCGCAGAGGCGCTGACACTGGGGCTCAAGCTGGGACTCGACGCGCAGTCAATGTATGACGTAATCGCCAACGGCACCGGTCAAAGCTGGGTGTTTGACGCATACTACCCTTTACCAGGAGTCGTGCCCGGCGCCGCTGCGAGCCGGCGTTTCGCCCAACCGACGTTCCCAGTGACCGGCATGGCGAAGGACATGCGATGCGCGCTCGATGCGGCGCGCGGCGTAGACGCGATCACCCCTCTACATAACGTCGCGGAGAACCTGCTCAGGATCTACTGCCAGCATTTCGACAGGACACTCGACTGGACCGCCGTGTCGACGATGTTCGGATCGCGTCGTTTTTACCCCGATCTGCCGGGAGCTTGCGATTTTGTGGAACCTTGACTGAGATTTACTTGAAGCCAAGCCCTCGGGCGATGAAGGAGCTAAGTGCTTCGATTACTTCTTCCGGCTCGGTGCGATCGCGCAACGACCAGCGGCGCAACGCGATCATGGTCGGCAGGAATGTGACAATGTTTGCAGCGATGTGAAGGTTGCCGAAATCGAGCCGTGCCTCAGCACTGGCCGTCGAAAGAATTCCCTCAAACATCGCGATGAACTCCTCGACACGCGCAAGGATCACTTTACGAGACCGCTTGTCGAGCAGATGGCTATTTTGATAAATCAGCATGATCTCGTCCTGGTGCTCGTACATGATGCGTGCGACCGTACGCAGTGCCGCTGAAACTTGCGTTGCCGGCGCCGCGGATTCATCAAGTGCCTGTTTCACCTTGAATTGGTACTCGGCAATAATCCGATCGCAGACAAGATACAAAATGTCATCCTTCGATTTGACATAGTTATAGATCGTTCCCTGTGTCATATCGGCTGCGCGTCCAATGTCGCGTACCGTGGCCTCATGAAACCCCTTTTCTATAAAAACTCTTATAGCCGCACGGATTAATACGTCGCGGCGCTCTTGCACGAGCGTTTCGTCGCGAGTATTGGTTTTGACGGTACGCGCACGAGGCTTGCGGACCGCGGGAGACTGGTCGTAGGAAGATACATCGGGTTTCATGCGTATATGCGAATGGAGAGTTTGTGCGAGCATCATTTGGCGGGCTTGACTACTCGACGAGAAGATGTGGCCAGCGGTCGGCAAGACATGACTGACTGACGGCTCAGTCACTACAGTGTATGCCATCGCGCGTCCGAGGACAATCCTTGCTGCTTCCTTGAGCTGTCATCTGCGGCTCCGCTACCTCGTTGGAGCGGATCGGCCACCACGACCGTCATTTTGGCGACTCAGATAAAATTGGAGTCGCCGCCTTTGATCCACGCATCCCGTGCGGGTCAGGCGGGCGCCGCCCTTTGCGGATCGGGATAGCCGATGATTAGTCTCAAACAGGTAGCCGCGCTGGCGGGCGTGTCAACGTCGACTGTGTCGCGAGCGCTGGCCGCGCCGGAGCGTCTTCATCCGAAGACACTGAAGAAAGTAAAGGACGCCATTGAGTCGCTCGATTACGTGCCTTATGCGCCCGCACGGGTCTTACGCTCCGGGCGTTCTCAGTCAATCGGCATTGTGGCGCCAACCTTGATGAACGAGCTCTACGCGCGCGCTGTTGACACGCTGGAAGGAGAATTTCTTCGCATCGGTTACACGGGGCTGCTGACCTGTCATCGCGACAATCCCGATCTCGAACTGACCATCGTACGCACCCTGATTGAACGGCGAGTCGATGGTCTGGCGTTGATCGGGACGAACCACCATCCTGATCTTCTCGCATTTGTGCGGAAACAGAAGCTCCCATACGTACTGATGTGGGCGACCGACGGCTCCGCTGTCCATCCGAGCGTCGGTTATGACAACCGTTTGGCCATGGCTCGCGTCGCGGAGCACCTAGTGCAGCTCGGACATCAACGGTTCGCTGTGCTGCCCGGACCGATCGAAGTGCCACTCGCGGCTACGCGGCTTCACGGCGTGCGACAAGCACTGGCTGTCCACGGAATACGCCTAGAGGCGCGAGACGTGGTCCCGACACGATACGATCCGGCAGAGATCCGTGAAGCGACTCGTCGGCTGATGCACACGGGGGTGCGGCCCAGCGCGCTCGTCTGCGGCAACGATATGATTGCTGCCACGGTATTGGCCGAATGTCGGGAACTCGAAATCCACGTGCCTTCGGAGGTGTCGATTACGGGATTCGGTGACTGGGACATCGCATCTTTGACGTTTCCCCCGCTAACTACCATTCGCTCCGACGCGGTTCGGATCGGCAAACTCAGCGCGCAGAACCTGTTGCGCCAAATCAATGCCACGGCCGTGACCGAATGTCACCAGGACCAATTTGAAGCCGAGCTGATCGTGAGGCAGAGCACCGCGCGGGCTGCATGATGCACGCGGAAGCGTCGCACTCGCTCTGCGTGTCAGATTCCCGGCGCTTTTTATCAATGTAAGTTTTCTTCTATCTGCCCGTGACACCGCACGGGTGCGCGCGCTTCTCTTCTCTTCTTCCGATCTCCCGATCGGAATGCCACCTCTCGCCGACGTGTAGTCCTTAGCCGCGCGCAGAACAATTCGTCCCAGCCTGCGCGGCCGCCTTCCACGTAAACCCTAACGCGATTACCGTTGACACCATTACGCCAGCGCCGATACCCTATGACATCGATTGCAAAAAGATAAGTCATTGTTTTTGCGACGATAAATTGAACATAAGATTCGGGTATGAAAACGTTGGCAATTCTAGAAAAGGGAGATGCACATGCAGAAGCGACGTCGCAAGTTTTATGGCTGGGGATATGAGGGCGAAGAGGTGTCCAACGACGAGATCGTCGAATTCGAAGAAGCATGGACCCGCTTGCTAGGGGTGTCAGATTTCGAACCGGTGCCGTTTCCGCGCGCCGAAATGATCAAGCTCCGTGCCCCACGGATAGCCGTGCCCGAATCGCTCAAGTCAATCTGCACGGTCGATCATTACGAGCGCCTCTATCACACATACGGAGCGTCGACGATTGACGTTGCTCGTGCGATCCGCGGCGAGTTCGACAATCCGCCGGACGTTGTAGCGTATCCGAGCAGCGAAGACGATATCGTCGCGCTGTTCCGTTGGTGCGAAGACGCGAACCTCGCGGCGGTGCCATACGGCGGTGGCACGAGCGTGGTCGGCGGCGTGAACCCGCCGACGCATGACCGGTACCGCGGCGTCGTGACGATCGACATGCAGAACTTCGATAAGGTGCTCGAGATTGACCAGAAATCCCAGGCCGCGCGCATCCAGGCAGGCGTGCTGGGCCCGCACCTCGAGCAGCAGTTGAAGGCGAGCGGACTGACGATGCGCTTCTTCCTGCAGGCGTGGGAGTTCTCGTCGCTCGGTGGCTGGATCGCGACGCGCGCTGCGGGCCATTTTGCGACGGCCTATACGCAGATCGACGACCATATTGAGAGCCTACGGGTCGTGACGCCGGCAGGCAACATTGAATCACGTCGTTTTCCGGTGTCCGGGGCGGGCCCGAATCCCGACCGGATGTTCCTCGGCTCAGAGGGTGCGCTTGGCATCATCACCGAGGCATGGGTCAGACTGCATCGCAGGCCGACGCATCGTCGCATGACGAGCGTGCGTTTCGCGGACTACGATCGCGCCGTCGACGCGGTGCGCGCGATTTCACAGTCCGGCCTTAATCCGGCGAATGCACGCCTCGTCGAGCGCGAAGAAGCACAATACACAGGTTCCAGTGACGGCACCTATGACATTCTGGTGCTTGGCTTCGAATCGGCGGATCACGCCGTTGACTTGTGGATGCACCGCGCGCTCGAAATTTGCGGCGATTTTGGCGGTCAATGGGACCGCGGGGGGCCTGCAGACAACGACGTCGGGCGCGATGCGTCGGCGAAGAGCTGGCGCGACAAGTTTTTGCGCGGACCCGCGTTGCGCGAACACGCGATCGCCCGCGGCGTGATGCGCGAGACGATGGAGACCGCGATCACGTGGGATCGCTTCGCGCAACTGCGCGAACATGTGAAGTCCGAGACGCACCGCGCGATCAAGGAAGTTACCGGCCGTCCCGGTTCAGTGACCTGCCGTTTCACGCACATCTATCCGGATGGCCCCGCGCCGTATTTCACGTGGTTCGCATACGGCGATAAGCGCCGCATTCCTGAACAATACATGGCCATCAAGCAGATCGCCGAACAGTCGATGGTAGATGCAGGCGGTACGGTTACGCACCATCACGCGCTCGGACGAGATCATCGCCCCTGGTACGACAAGGAGCGTCCAGAATTATTCTGCTCAGCGCTGCGCGCGGCAAAGCAAATCCTCGACCCTCGTGCAATCTTGAACCCCGGAATTCTTTTCGATCCGTCGTAACAGGCGCCCACAAAGATGCGTCAATTTGGAGGTATCAATGAAAGGCGTGCTTTCCGGAATCCGGGTACTTGATCTCAGCCGAATTCTTGCGGGACCGTGGTGTACCCAGGTTCTCGCTGACCTCGGCGCCGACGTCGTCAAAGTCGAGCGCCCTGGCAGTGGCGACGATACGCGCGCATGGGGGCCGCCGTTCGCCCGTGGCCCCGATGACGCGCCAAGCCGTGAGTCTGCATACTTCCTCGCAGCGAATCGCGGCAAGCGCTCGATCGCGATCGACTTTAGCGTATCGGCCGGGCAAGATGTAGTGCGAAAACTCGCAGCCGACGTCGACGTCGTAATAGAGAACTTCAAATTCGGTGACATGCGCCGATATGGACTAGACTATTCGACGTTGCACGCGGTGAATCCGAAGCTTGTCTACTGCTCGATCACGGGTTTCGGACAGAGCGGACCGTATCGCGAACGTGCCGGCTATGATTTCGTAATCCAGGCGATGGGCGGGTTAATGAGCGTCACTGGCGAACGCGACGATCTCCCTGGCGGCGGCCCGCAGAAGTGCGGCGTGCCAATCTCTGATTTGATGACAGGCATGTATGCGACAGTGGCGATCCTTGGCGCGCTTAACGAACGTCATGTGAGCGGGCGCGGCCAGCATATCGACATGAGCCTGCTAGACACGCAGATCGGCTGGCTTGCCAATCACGGGCTGAACTATCTCGTCTCAGGTGACAACCCTAAGCGTTGGGGTAACGCGCATCCAAATCTGTGTCCTTATCAGTCGTTCGATGCAAGCGATAGCGCGATGATCGTTGCCGTTGGTAATGACCGTCAGTTTCAGTCTCTTTGCCGGGTACTTGGACTGGAGCAGATTGCGTCGTTGCCCGAATTCGCATCGAACAGCGGGCGCTTGGCTAATCGAGAACTTTTGGTCGAGCAGATCCAGCGCGCGCTGGGTCGCGCTCCACGTGAACGATGGCTTGCCAAACTCGAAGCAGCGGGTGTCCCGGCTGGCCCGATCAATTCTGTTGCACAGGCGCTCGCGGACCCACATGTTCTCGAGCGGGGCATGACGTTTTCCCTACCGCATGCGATGGGTTCAGAGGTGCCGCAAATCGCCAATCCGATTAAGTTTTCTCGCTCGCCGGTCCAATACGACCGTCCGCCGCCGGCTCTCGGCGAACACACAGACGAGGTGCTGAGAGCGGCGGGTCTTTCTGACGCAGCGATCGCGGGCCTCAGAGAATCCGGCGTAGTCGGGCCCAGTAATCTGCGGACGCCTGTTCGCAGCTGACTTGGGGCCTTACTAAGCGACGAAGAAATATAGGTTTCAAAATCGGCGCAGCACTGACAATGCTTCACCGACGACGCGGCCGCGGAGAATCGGCTCCAGGTCGCGTCAGTAACAAGTTTGGCCACGCGCCTTCATCCACACGACAACTACTACCTGGATATCGGCTCTGAACAAATTTTGTAGTACTGAAAATTGTGGAGACGAGACATGCATCAGATCGACCCGACTGTGACCTACATCATCATCGGAGCCCTCATCGCTTACATTGCGGCAACCGCGTTGCTGACCGTCAAATTGCGAAGTAGGGATTCAAGCGACTTCATGGTCGCCGCACGTTCCATGCCGGCGATTGTCGTCGGCATTTTAATGATGTCAGAATTTGTGGGCGCGAAATCGACCATCGGTACGGCACAAGCCGCGTTCGAGTCCGGCGCCGCTGCGATGTGGGCAGTACTCAGCGCCGCGATCGGCTTTCCCCTGTTTGGCATCTTTTTGGCCAAGAAACTTTATACGTCTGGGGAATTCACGATTTCCGGCGCAGTTGCGAAGCGCTATGGCAGATCGACGCAGATAACAGTGTCACTCATCATGATATACGCGCTGCTCTTGGTCAACGTCGGCTATTACGTGAGCGGCGCTGCCGCTCTATCGACGATTCTTAACATCCCGCTCGGGCCTGCGGCCATCGTCACGGCGGTGGTCAGCACCTTCTATTGCGCGATTGGCGGGATGAAGAGCGTCGCATACGTATCCGTGGTTCACACAGTGGTGAAGTGTGTCGGCGTTTTCGTTGTGCTGGGCGTCGCGCTGACGTTGTCCGGTGGCATTCGACCAATGGTGGAACACATGCCGCAATTCAACTTCAGCGCCACAGGTAAAATCGGCTTTCCGACCATCTTTGCTTGGTCTATCGCGAACATCGGCGCGATCTTTTCGACGCAGTACATCGTTCAGGCGGTGTCTTCGCTGAAAAGTGCGAACAGCGCGCGTACTTCGACATACATCGCGGGTGCATTGTGCATACCCGTCAGTATTGCCCTCGGGCTAATCGGTGTGGCCGCGAAGTATCTGTTTCCCGGAATGAAGAGCCTTTACGCCTTTCCGGTCTTCATGACATATATGTCGCC
>FCOD02000024.1 GCA_001544655.2 Caballeronia turbans | reverse complement strand
GTCACGCCGCCCTTTCTCATGTCCTCGAACACGGAGCGCTCGAACTTCGAGATGTTCAGTCCGTCGATGATGATGCTGTCGTTGTGGAGGGTGCTCATCTGGGTGTGCTCCGCGTTGCCGGGTAGAGGGGAAAGACGAAGGTCTGACGCGCTTTGGAGCGCCTGATCGATTCCTTCGTCGTTGCGTCTATTCTTGACTTTCGCCCTGCCGGTCAATTTACGAATTCAGACGTGTTCTTTGCCTTTTCCGACATGCACGTCTGTTTTCGACAAGTGGCGAATTCGGATTCGGTGTAGCGCATGTATTCGTTCTTTCTGCTGCACTGCATCGGAACGATCGTGCGCTCAGGCAGTGCGCGGCTCGCGACACATGGCCCCGCCCTAGTGCGTACCCGCAGCAAAGCATGCACGGTGGCTTCCATGGCTCAGGGTTTAGCCTGATGGCATGGTAGTTGCACTCGAAACCAAAATTGAAGAAGTGGTAAAGCGCCGCGATTGACGGCGTCAAACATCAGATTCCAAGGAATCAGTTCTCACATGTCCTCCGATCGCACGGCGTCGCTGTCGCACTTCGCGTTCATGCCGCTTCCCAACTTCACGATGATCGCGTTCACGAATGCGGTTGAAGTCCTGCGCATGGCGAACTACCTGACAGGGCAGCCGCTCTATCGATGGTCGATCGTGAGTCCGGACGGCGGGCCCGTCACGGCGAGCAACGGGCTCTCCGTCGATACCGGTCCGGTGGACTGCGTGGGACAGCCCGACATCGTGTTCGTGGTCGGCGGCATCGACGTGCAGCGCTCGACGACGCCCGCGCATCTGTCGGCCTTGCGCCGCTTCGCACGCACGGGCAGCGTGCTCGGCTCGCTTTGCACCGGCACCTATGCCCTGGCGCGCGCGGGACTGCTCGCCGGCTATGCGTGCGCGATCCACTGGGAGAACATGTCGGCGCTCAAGGAAGAGTTTCCCGACACGCGCTTTCTCAAGGAGCTGTTCGTGATCGACCGCGATCGCGTGACGTGCACGGGCGGCGTCGCGCCGCTCGACATGATGCTGAATCTGATCGCCGCGCGCGTCGGCACGGCGCGGGTCACGCAGATTGCCGAGCAGTTCATCGTCGAGCATGTGCGGGATACGAGCGCACAGCAACGCATGCCTCTGGTGGCGCGTCTCGGGTCGGCGAACAAGTCGCTCTTCGAAGTCATCTCGCTGATGGAGAACAACATCGAGGAGCCGTTGTCGCGCGAAGAACTGGCGCGGCTCGCGGGCATGTCGCAACGGCAATTGCAGCGGCTATTCCGCGAGCACCTCGGCATGACGCCGACGCATTACTACCTGACCTTGCGTCTGCGGCGCGCGCGCGAGCTGCTGCTGCAGACCGACATGTCCATCATGCATATTACGATGGCGTGCGGCTTCCAGTCGGCGTGTCATTTCTCGAAAAGCTATCGCGATGCGTTCGGCACGGCGCCGACGCGCGAACGGCGCAAACAGGTGCCGTCGTTGTCTTCCGTCCCTGCGATGGTGGCCTGAGCCGCTCAGATCCTCAGGTGAAGGCGCGTTTCGCAGACTTCGCATCCGCCGACACGTTCCGTGCGGAACACGCCATCCAGCGCAAAGCCGAGTGCCTTATAAAAGCGCAGGCCGTGCGCGTTTTCTTCCAGCGCCCAGAGCGTCATTTCCCGATAGCCTTCGCTCGCCGCGGCGTTGATGGCCTCGTCGATCAACATCCTGCCTGCGCCCTTGCGCCAATGCGCCGGATCGACGTAGATGGCTTCGATTTCGGCGTCCGTGCTGCCTTTGTCGTGGTCGCGCGACGGTCCCCATGCGATCCAGCCCAGCAGGATGTCGTTGCGTTGCGCAAGCATCACACGTGGCGTGCCGCGTGCGATCAAGGCGGTCCATAGCGCGCGACGCTTCGCGATGGAGAGGGAATCGAGAAATTCGGCGGGAAAGATCGAACGATAAGCGGCCTGCCAGGCCTTGACGTGGATGCGCGCGATCTCGGCGGCGTCATCGGGGCGCGCGAGGCGGACGGAAAGCGCGGTGCGGAGATAATCGGCCTTCATGCGTCAAGTATGACGCCGATTTTTGTTCGCAGGATGGCGTTTTTGGCTTGATTTCCGCTAGTTCAGGGGAATACGCCGTAGGTCTTGTGAAGGACGCGGCGCGCGTGATGAATGCGACCGCAACGAAGCTGCGCCTGTGCAAGTCTTCGCGCACGCCGCGCGATGCCGCCTCGACCCAGATGAACCAGCCACGCACGGCGCGCAAGCCGTGGAGCAAGACGTGATTAAAGCTTGCCGTGCCGGTGCGGATTGCTTCAAGCTGCCAAGACCCGTTCGCGGCGCAACCACGCGCCGGACTTGAAAGAATACGGCGGAATCCCGCGTGCGCTTTTTTACGGAAGCGTTAAACTCCGTCGCACGGCGATTTCTTGCGCGCAAAAGCCCCTCTCCGGGGCAATGCTAATAGACCAACAAACACGGCCAACTGCCCCCGCAGCAAAACAACCTCCGGGGGCGCTACCCTCAAGCCGCCTTCAACAACCCATGCGGATCGATGACGAATTTCCGCGGCGCACCGCCATCAAACTTGCGATAACCGTCCGGCGCTTCATCGAGCGACACGACCGTCACATTGACGATATCCGCAATCGGCAACCGGTCCCACAGAATCGCCTGCATCAGATTGCGGTTGTACTTCATGACCGGCGTCTGCCCGGTATGGAACGAGTGCGACTTCGCCCAGCCGAGGCCGAAGCGGATGCTCAGGCTGCCTTTCCTCGCGGCGGCGTCTACGGCGCCGGGATCGTCGGTCACGTAGAGACCCGGAATGCCGATTGCGCCCGCCGCCTTCGTGATCTCCATCAGCGAATTGAGCACCGTCGCGGGCGCTTCGTGGCCGCTGTCGCTGCCGTGGCCATGCGCCTCGAAGCCCACGCAATCCACCGCGCAGTCCACTTCCGGCTTGCCCAGAATCTGCTCGATCTGCTCGCCGAGCGTCGCGTCGTTCGACAGGTTGATCGTCTCGAAGCCCATCGCACGCGCGTGCGCAAGACGCTCCTCGTTCATGTCGCCGACGATCGTGCACGCCGCACCCAGCAGGCGCGCCGATGCCGCCGCCGCCATGCCGACCGGGCCCGCGCCCGCGATATACACCGTCGAGCCCGGCCCGACGCCCGCCATCACCGCGCCGTGATAACCCGTCGGAAGAATGTCGGAGAGGCAGGTGAGGTCGCGGATCTTCGACATCGCCTGGGCCTTGTCCGGAAAGTTCAGCAGATTGAAGTCCGCGTACGGAACCATCACGTATTCCGCCTGGCCGCCGATCCACCCGCCCATATCGACATAGCCGTACGCGCCGCCCGCGCGCGACGGATTCACGTTCAGGCACACGCCCGTGTGCTGCGCCTTGCAGGTCGGGCAACGGCCGCAAGCGACATTGAAGGGCACCGACACGAGATCGCCGACCGCGAGCGTCTCCACATCGCGCCCCACTTCGATGACTTCGCCCGTGATCTCGTGGCCGAGCACGAGACCGACCTGCGCAGTCGTCCGGCCGCGCACCATGTGCTGGTCCGAACCGCAAATATTGGTGCTGACTACTTTCAGAATGACGCCGTGGCCGATGTCGCGGCCGCGTGGATCCACCATTTTCGGATAGTCGATGGATTGCACCTCGACCTTGCCCTGCCCCAGATAAACGACGCCGCGATTGCTGCTCATTGATCGTCTCCATGATTCGTGGACGGCACGCGCGACGAGTCCGCCGCACTCCTTTGGCTCATCGTTGCCTCATCGCGCCCGTGAAACGAGGGTAGCGCTCTCGCGAAGCCGCGACTGTCACTCAATGCGACGCGCGTTTGACTGAAACCGACATCGCGCCCCGAAATCCTTTCGACCCGGTTTTTATTGATTGACCGTTCAAAATAAAAAACCTAGTATCGGCGCAACTCGTCTGCTACAGAACCGCCATGCCCAAGCTCGGAATGCGCGAGATCCGCCGCGCACAACTCATCGACGCCACGTTGCACACCATCGACCAGTCGGGGCTCGCGGGCGCGACGCTCGCCTCGGTCGCGCAGCGCGCGAGTACGTCGACGGGAATCGTCAGTCACTACTTCGGCGACAAGGATGGCCTGCTCGAAGCCACGATGCGTCATGTGCTGCGCTCGCTGTGGCAGGGCACGTCACGCCGCCGCAAGGCCGCGAAGCCCGATCCGCGCTCGAAGCTGCGCGCGGTCGTCGCCGCGAATTTCGACGTCGAACAGGTGAACGGGCCGGTCATGAAGACGTGGCTCGCCTTCTGGTCGGAGAGCATGCACAAGCCGGAGCTGCGGCGGCTGCAACGCGTGAACACCCGGCGTCTGAATTCGAATCTGTGCGCGGATTTCGCGCGAGCATTGCCGAAGCCGGCCGCGCGCCGTGCCGCGAGCGGCCTCGCCGCGCTGATCGACGGCCTGTGGCTGCGCGGCGCGCTCGCGGGCGAACCGTTCGATACGAAGGGCGCGCTGCGGCTCGCCTACGACTACATCGACCTCGTGCTGGAAGCGCGCGGTTGAGTCCATCACTTTTGAAGGAGCGCGACATGTCCGCATTCGGAGAGCAACGGCTTTATATCGGCGGCGAATACGTCGATGCGACGAGCGGCGAAACCTTCGACACGCTCGATCCCGCGACCGGCGAAACGCTCGCGCGCGTGCAGCAGGCGTCGCAGGCGGATATCGATCGCGCGGTGCGCTCGGCGAGTGAGGGCCAGCGCGAATGGGCCGCGATGACCGCGATGCAGCGCTCGCGCATCCTGCGCCGCGCGGTCGACCTGCTTCGCGCGCGCAACGACGAGCTCGCCGCGATCGAAACGCGCGATACCGGCAAGCCGATCGCCGAGACGCGCACGGTCGATATCGTCACGGGCGCGGATGTCATCGAGTATTACGCGGGGCTTGCGACGGCCATCGAAGGCGAGCAGATTCCGCTGCGCGAATCGTCGTTCGTCTATACGCGGCGCGAACCGCTCGGCGTGTGCGCGGGCATCGGCGCGTGGAATTACCCGATTCAGATCGCGTGCTGGAAGTCCGCGCCCGCGCTCGCCGCGGGCAACGCGATGATCTTCAAGCCGAGCGAAGTCACGCCGCTGACCGCGTTGAAGCTTGCCGAAATCTATACCGAAGCGGGCGTGCCCGCGGGCGTCTTCAACGTCGTGCAGGGCGATGGCCGGGTCGGTGCGATGCTCGCCGAACATGCCGGCATCGACAAGATTTCGTTCACGGGCGGCGTCGAAACGGGAAAGAAGGTGATGGCCCACGCGGGCGGCTCGACGCTCAAGGAAGTGACGATGGAACTGGGCGGCAAGTCGCCGCTCATCGTCTTCGACGATGCCAACCTCGAACGCGCCGCCGATATCGCGATGAGCGCGAACTTCTTCAGCTCGGGACAGGTGTGCACGAACGGCACGCGCGTGTTCGTGGCGCGCGGTGTCATGGATGAATTCGAAGCGCTGGTTCTGGCGCGCGTGAAGCGCATTCGCATCGGCGCACCCGATGATCCGGATACCAACTTCGGGCCGCTCGTGAGCGCAGCGCAATTGCGGAAGGTGCTCGGCTTCATCGAGAGCGGCAAGCGCGAAGGCGCGCGGCTCGTCGCGGGCGGTTCGCGCATGACCGATGGCATCTTCGCTTCCGGCCAGTATGTCGAGCCGACCGTCTTCGCCGATTGTCGCGACGACATGCGCATCGTGCGCGAGGAAATCTTCGGACCCGTGATGAGCATTCTCGCGTTCGATGACGAAAGCGAAGTCATCGCGCGCGCCAACGATACGGATTACGGTCTTGCGGCCGGTGTCGTGACGGAGAACCTGTCGCGCGCGCATCGCGTGATTCATCGGCTTCAGGCGGGCATTTGCTGGATCAATACGTGGGGTGAATCGCCGGCGGAAATGCCCGTGGGCGGCTACAAGCAATCGGGCATCGGGCGAGAGAACGGCATCGTCACGCTGCATGCCTATACGCGCATCAAGTCCGTGCAGGTCGAGCTCGGCCCCTATCAGCCCGTGTTTTAAGGAGTATTTGCGATGAGCGCGAAAGAATACGACTACATCATCGTCGGCGCGGGATCGGCGGGCAACGTGCTCGCGTCGCGCCTCACCGAAGACGAGGACGTGAGCGTGCTGCTGCTCGAAGCGGGCGGGCCGGACTATCGCTTCGACTTTCGCACGCAGATGCCCGCGGCGCTGGCATATCCGCTTCAGGGGCGGCGCTATAACTGGGCGTATGAAACCGAGCCCGAGCCGCATATGAACAACCGCCGCATGGAATGTGGGCGCGGCAAGGGGCTGGGCGGATCGTCGCTCATCAATGGCATGTGCTATATCCGCGGCAATGCGCTCGATTACGATAACTGGGCCGCGCAGCCGGGGCTCGATGACTGGAGCTATCTCGACTGCCTGCCGTATTTTCGGAAGGCGGAGACACGCGATATCGGTCCGAATGCGTATCACGGCGGCGATGGCCCCGTGCATGTGACGACGAGCAAGCCCGGCAACAATCCGCTTTTCGCCGCGATGGTCGAGGCCGGCGTGCAGGCGGGTTATCCGCGCACCGAGGATCTGAACGGTTATCAGCAAGAAGGTTTCGGCCCGATGGATCGCACTGTGACTGCGAACGGACGGCGTGCGAGCACGGCGCGCGGGTATCTGGATCGCGCGAAGCATCGCGCGAATCTCACGATCGTTACGCATGCAACCACCGACCGCGTGGTGTTCGCGGGCAAGCGTGCAATCGGCGTCGCGTATCTGCACGGCGGGCAGCGTGTCACGGCGCATGTGCGGCGCGAGGTGCTCGTGTGCAGCGGCGCGATTGCTTCGCCGCAATTGCTGCAACGCTCGGGCGTGGGGCGGCCGGCGTGGCTCAGGGAGCTGGAGATTCCCGTGGTGCACGATCTGCCGGGTGTCGGTGAGAACTTGCAGGATCACCTGGAGATGTACATGCAATACGAATGCAAGGAGCCTGTCTCCTTGTATCCGGCGTTGCAGTGGTGGAATCAGCCGGCGATCGGCCTCGAGTGGATGCTGAACGGCACGGGCATCGGCGCGAGCAATCAGTTCGAAGCGGGCGGGTTCATCCGCACACGCGACGACGACCCGTGGCCGAACATTCAGTATCACTTCTTGCCGGTGGCGATCAACTACAACGGATCGAATCCGATCAAGATGCACGGATTTCAGGCGCACGTCGGATCGATGCGCTCGCCGAGCCGCGGGCGCGTGAAGCTCAAGTCACGCGATCCGCATGCGCATCCGGGCATTCTTTTCAACTACATGGCCGATCCGCTCGACTGGCGCGAGTTCCGCGATGCGATTCGCATCACGCGGGAGATCATGCGTCAGCCTGCGCTCGCGCGGTATCGGGGGCGCGAGCTTCATCCTTCCGATGACCTGAAAAGCGATGCGGAACTCGATGCCTTCGTGAGAGCGAAGGCGGAGACGGCTTATCACCCTTCCTGTTCGTGCAAGATGGGCTACGACGATATGGCTGTCGTCGATGGGGAGGGACGCGTGCATGGGATGGAAGGATTGCGCGTCTTGGATGCGTCGATCATGCCGCAGATCACGACCGGGAATCTCAATGCGCCGACGATCATGTTGGCGGAGAAGATCGCGGATCGGATTCGGGGAAGGGAGGCGTTGGGGCGCGTGGCGACGCCTTATTTTGTGGCGGGGGGGAAGCGGGCGCGGGGGGAGGTGGGGGATGTTTCCGCATACGCGGAGGAATCTCGCTCTTGAGCGGGTCGGTCATGTCAACCTGGCTCTATCTCCGCACACGCGGAGGAACCTTTTCTGCGATCAAAGCCTCGGCATCGTCCTCAGGTCTATCTCCGCACACGCGGAGGAACCGTCTCGTCCGTGGCAGAGAAAGACGGTATCACGGGTCTATCTCCGCACACGCGGAGGAACCCGGCGCGACCCACGCACGCGTGACGCCCGGCACGGTCTATCTCCGCACACGCGGAGGAACCGCAATGTTGAGCGCGGTTAGGCGTTCGTAGAGCGGTCTATCTCCGCACACGCGGAGGAACCGGTGAAAAAGCCTCTCCCCTTCCGCTCCTCTGGGGTCTATCTCCGCACACGCGGAGGAACCCGCAGACGCAAGTTTTTGCCGGTCTGACGCAGAGGTCTATCTCCGCACACGCGGAGGAACCTGGGGGCTGATGACCGCGCTGGCCACGGTCCTGGGTCTATCTCCGCACACGCGGAGGAACCCGCGCCATCTCTCCACGCGCGCAAGTGCCTTTGGGTCTATCTCCGCACACGCGGAGGAACCTCTACCTCATAACCCCATGACCAGAAACGCAAAATCCCCCTTCTGATCCAATCTCAAACGCCGAATTTTCAAAGAACAATACGCGCACCTACGCCATCAACCGCCGCACGACATACATCCCATCGACATCGACAAGCTCTCGCGGCGGCGCACCGAGATGCGCGATCCCGATACCACCGACCGCATCCAGATCCCGCCAAACCATCACCACACTGCCTCGCGGCTCGTGTCCGTGCCAATCGGCAAGCACTGACCAGGTCCGTTCGCGCACGCCCTTGTTCATGCGCGGCGCGACATACACCCCCGCCGAGACATCCAGCATCACCGAGGCAAGAAATCCGCGAAACCGGTCCGCCACATCACGCGTCACTACCACGACCAGCGCCATCGTTCTCCTCCAGCTTCTCGTCCAGACGCAGCACTTGCTTCACGCGATCGATCATCGCGGGAATGACCGCCTTTTTGCGAAACACCCGCGCCGCCTCGCGCCGCACCAGACGGTCGATCGTCTGATCGTTTCGCCCGGCTTCCTTTACGGCGGCGAACGCTATCGAAAGCGTGATGTCATCGCGAAAAAGATCGGCGATATCGAGCACGAACGCTTGCCCCGAATCCTCGTGGATGAATCCGAGCTGCGGTATCGCAGCCAGCGCCTGCACAGCGATGGCGGCCGCCGCCTGCACCGCCGTCGCTGCATGATTGATCGCCTGATTCGGCAGATCGGTGGCTTCGGGATTCGCACGGTCATAACGACGCCCGTCCCAGTCGATGCCGAACTGCTGCGCCCGCAGCCGATAGATCGTCTTCACGCGCGCGCCTTCGATGCCGCGAAGCGTGTCGAGATCGCGATGCGGCAGCACTTCGCCCAGACGCAGCGCATACATGTGCCGCGCGACGCTCAAGCGCCGTCGCGGGCTGCCCCACAGTTCCGCTTGCCGGCGCGCGACGCTCGAACGGTCCGGCATCAACGGCGGCGCGGTGTAGGTACGCACTCCGTCGACGCCCACCGCCGCGAGCAGCGTCCCATGACGGGCGAGCAGACGCAGTGCGTCGTGCGTCACGCTGCTGCCCGGGCCGAGCAGAATCATCGACACCGACTGATGCGGAATCTGATCGACATATTTCCCGCTCGAAAAATGCAGGCATCCGTCGATCACGTTCAACTCACCGCGCTCGAGCCACACGAGACCGTGACGATCCACATGCGGAACGCGCGAAGTGTCGAGTCCGAGGCGACCCTTCAGCACGGGCGTGTTGCGCGACTCATGCCGATATCGACGCCGGCTTGAGCAGCAACATGCCGAACCCGAACGCACGATGACGCCCGACGCCGCGCATGAGCAGGCTTGCGAACGCGTCCGTATCCTCGACGCGAACGTGCCCGCTGAACGTGGCATCCGGACCGACGATGGTGTGCGGCTTGCGGCCTCCGTACCCCTGCTCGCTCGACTGTGTCCGGCGCAAGACCGGCGTGAGCTGAAAGCGCGTCATGCGCGCTTCGACCAGCTTCGCGGCGCGACTGGTCTCGAATTGCTCGGCGAGCCACTGTGCATAGACGGCCTCGCGCGGCAGGGGCTGCTGGTCCTCCATGCGCGCTTCGTCTTCGCGATACGCATCGCGCTCGCTCGCGTGCTTGCGATCATTCTCTACGTAACTGTTACGGCGCGTGGGCCGCACGCGGACCTCGAAACCCAGCACGCGGCCCGCGTCCCAGCGATGCGGAAACGCACGCACGCACAGGCCGGGACTTCGCGGCCCTGCGTCGAGACCCAGTGCGTCGGCGAGATCGGGCGCCGCGCACATCGCGGCCGCCTCGTGCAGTTGTTCAGCCTCGCTTTGCGTGTAGGCCAGCAGTCCCGCGCGCGCATCGCGATAGTAAAAAGGCTTCGGCGCGCGCTCACCGAACACGAGATGGAGCGCCGCATGCAATGCATAGCCGAGATCGCCGCCCGCCGGCAACCAGCCTTGCCGCGAGGCCCACAGCACGAGCTTGCGCGAATCGGGTTGGCAGTGCATCAAGTTGAAGACGGTCATACGGATCGTTCCGCCAAGTTCGATGAATTCGCTGCAGGCGTCACCCGTGTTGGGCCGCTCCCTTCGAGCACGCGCCGCCAGCCGCCGTGAACGCCAGTCTTCCAGTTGCGTTCGTCGCATACGTCCTGCCATCGCGACTGACGCGGCGTGCCCTCGCCTTCGGGCAATTGAACGCGGAACTCGGGCAGGTCCGGCGCAGCGGTCTGTTGCAGCGCGTCGAGTATGTCGTCGGCATCGATGATGTCGATGAACACGCGCGTCATCGGCAGACAAGGCTTGCGGCCGATGAAAAGCGGACGCTTCGGCCGATCGAGCGCGGCCGCGATGTCATCGAGCGTCGGTTTCTCGTCCGCCGGTTCGAGCCGCATGGCGATGAGCGCGTCGAGATCCGCGTGATACTCGCGATGACGCAAATGCGGGCCCTCGTACGAGTCGCCCTGACGCGTCTCGGGCTCACGACGCGTCGTCCATGCCTCGTCGCGCTTGCCGAGCTGCGCTGTCTGAAAATCGACGAGCCGCGTGCCGCCGTCATCGAGCCGCGTGCCCATCACGATGCGCGCCTGCAACCGGTCGTGCGAAGCGAAGTCGCCGCGATCGTAACCGAGCGCATTGGCGATCAGGCCCGTCACCATCGACAGCGCGGGAAAGTCGCGGATCACGCCGTTGCTGTCGATCGTTTCGCCGCCGAACGACACGAGCGGTGCGCGCAAGCGCATCAGCAGATGTCGGGACATGTCACGCGCCCTCGACGATGCGGTTCTGAACCCACTTGCCGAGTTGATCGAGTGAGAGGCGTTGGGCCTTCGGCATCGGCGTCTCGTCATCGAGCGCGAGATACCGGCGATCGAGCGGCGCCCCATATGCCGCGTCGTGCTTGTCGATTTCCCGCGCGAGTTGCCTGATTGCGTGCTCGCGGATATTCGCGCCCTTCAGCTTCAGCGCCGTTTCGAAAGCGCCCGCGAGACTGCGCGGCTGCCAGTCACCCGTTTCGACGAGCATCAGGCTCGCGTGACCGAATGGCGCTGTCGAACCGCGCTTCGCGCCGGGACTGACGGTCGCGATCAGATGCAGCAGGTTGTTGACGACCCGTCCTGCCAGTTCGCGCCGCTCGGGATGCGCCGAAAAGCACTCCGCCATGCCGATACCTTCGAGATTCGCCACCAGTTGAGGCACATCCACGACGACATAACCATAGTAGAGACCGGACGCGAGTTCCGTGTCGAAGAGGCCTGCTGAGCCGCGTTCGCCGGTTTCGCGCAAGAGGTCGTCGACGACGGTGAAATAGTCGTTCTCCACCTGCGCTTCGTGCACGGTGAACGCGTGCGCGACATACACTGCGGCATCGCGCGACGCGAGGATATCCGACGTGACCATGCGACCGAAGAGCGCCGACTCGAGACCGCTGCCGTGCTTGAGCGCTTCGATGTTCGCCTTCTCCTCCTTGAGGAAGCCGGCGACCGCTGATGTCAAGGCCGCCTCCTCCTGGCATTCTCGCGCCAGCGTCGCGCAACGCTGCACGAGATAGTCGATTTCCGCCTTGCCGAGCAGAACGGCCTGCCCGGTTTCCAACGCATCCTTTCCCTTGAGCTTCTTTCCGCCCTTGTCGAGCAAGCCTGCATCGCGCAAGGCCTCGGCCGCGGTTTGAGCAAGGGCCTCGGGCACGTTCTGCCTGATCAGTTCGTCGCGGATCATCGTGAGCGTGATGCGCGAACGGACGGCCATCGGCACGCCGAGCGTCGCCAGCGAGTGGTGATCGTCGGCCGTGCGCCAGTGCCGTTTGAGACATTGCGATGAAATACGCGTGCGGATGGCATCGCCCATCGGAAGGCGTTTCGCGAGGCCGGAATCGTCACGGTTGAGAAGCGCGGCGGAGTAGCTTTGCAGCGTGTGAATCTGGATGAAGCGCGGGTGAGTCATGTTCGGTCCTTCGGTTGCTGATTGAGTAGGCGTTTGTCTGCGTGCCGGCGGTCACGGCTTCTTTGCGCCTTCGGGGCTGGCGCTGGCATGGTCATGGACGAACCGGATGCGCAGCGCTTCCGCCCAACGCTTTCCCTTGGAATGTTCCGCGCTTTCGTTCAGGACGAAGGTGCCCAGTTCGGCCCAGTTCGGCTCGACATTCCTGCTTTGCATCATGCGAAGAGCACGCTGCAGCAGTGGGAAAAACGCATCGCCACGCGCGTTGAAAAGCCGGGTGACGCGCGCATCTGACACGCCTGCGCGCCTCAACTGGAATCCGAATCGTGCGTTCGCCTTGCTCTCGCCATCCTTCGGCATGTGATGACCCGTCAGCGCGATGCCGTTCACGATCACGGCCCATCGCTTCCAGCCCTCGACGCTCAATTGTTCGCAATCCACTTTCGCACGCTGCAAAGCGCGCGTGAGGGCCGCAATCTGTTGCACCGTCAGCGACTCCGCATCCGGGTTGAGACGCTTGAGCGCGACATGGTCCGCCTTCAGCGCGCCTTCGCCTTGTCTTCCGGCTTCGATGAAACGGGCGAGCGTTTGTGCCTGATTGCTCGAGACGCGCCATGTTTGCGGCGCGACGCCTTCAATTTGAGTCATCTGAATCCCCTTCGAACGATTCGGATTGCGCGGCTTTACGCGCTTCATCGCGGTCTTTCAACACGCGAGCGATTCGATTCGGCGCTTTCTCTGAACGCAAGAAACCGTGAAAACGCGAAAGCGCCGCGCCTCGAGCGCGATAGACGCGTTCCGCGCTGCGCGGTCCCGCGACGAATGCTTGCTCCAGCACTGCGGCGGCGCGATCGACGATCGCAAGGAGCCATTGGTCGTGCTCACCGTCCCGGTCGTCGGCTTCGATCTCCTTGCCGAGATCGTCGAAGAATCGCTGGTCTTCGCCTTGCTCGAACGCGCTCGCAAACTTGCCCGCTTTGTTCTTGATCTCGTCGCTCACGTTCTGAGCGTCGTTGCCCAGGAGCGCACACAACGCGCCCCAAAGCGTCTTGCGGACATCGCTGATTGCCGTGATGCGCTCTTGTGCCACCTTGGCGACCTCATCGCTGCTTTGCCGCAGCATCAAGTCGCGCATCTTCGTCGTAATCGGAATGCGTCTTTCGTGATATCCCTCGGTCTTTCCCTTACCGCGCGCGATAGCTTGAGCGAGGATGACGAGGCCTTCTTTTGCATCGTCTTCCTGCACATTTTGCGTGATGGTCGGCTTGTATTCACTCGAGAACGCAAGCGCGCTCGCGAGTTTGTAATCGAAGCCTCTCGCCGTGATCGACAGCGCCTTGCCCTCGGCGGCCTCGATCGGCGTCCAGGCATCGCCCGTCTTGCCGCACCGTTCCTTCGCGGCGATGCGCGTGGTCTTGCTGGTCGTGGCGATGGCGGCGAACGTTTCGCCGTGCGCCTGAATACGCACGCGCCGGCACACTTCGATATAGAAGGGATCGAGTTGGTCGAAGGAAAGGCTGCTCGCGCCGTCCCAAGGCTGAAGCCACACGAGCGCGATGCCGTCTTTTTCCTTCAACTCGAACATCTCCACAATCTGGTTGCGATTGCGAAGCAGAAGCCGGACGTCACGCGCCCAGCGCTTCCCCCAGCGGCCGATCGGCACCACACCGAACGCCGGACGACTGGCGAAGCCGCCGTTCATGCGCGAAATGCCATAGTTGCCCGCACCAAGAAAGCCATCTTGTGTCTGCAGGCTGACGAGCGCGTAGATCCAGTCCTCGGCTTGTGCATGAGCCATGCGTTGGGCCTTGAGGTCGTGATTCTTCGATGTCACCAGCATGTCGAGCGCGTCGGGCGTTGCAAGGCACTTCTTCCACGTGCGCGATGCCCCACGCTCACACGGCGCCTGCAAGAAGGCTGGGCGATCGTCCGGTGCGACGAGCGAGAACGCCGCGCCGTCGCTATCGTCGGGCGTCAGTGCAAGCAATGCCGTGCGCCATTCGCCGGCGGTTTCGAAGGGCGTATCGCGCTTCGCCGCATGAAGCGCGATCGCCGCAAGCTGCACGAGAAACGCATGCCACGGATGACGCTGATGCGGACGCAGCGCGGGAAAATCGCTCACCTCGTCATTGTTGAACGCGATCAGCAGTTCCGGCAGCGTCGCGTACCGTTCCTGTCGATTGCTGGTCCGGTAGCGGATCAGCGCTTGATCGAGCAAGCTGAATTGGATGTGCATGAATGGGCTCTAAACTTTGCGCGCGCCGATCTTCTCGATACCGAACCGGGTGTACGAATAGCGAGCGGCGCCCAAGGCAAATTCGAAACCTCCGTCGTGACGGACGATCGAATCCGGCTTCGCGTCTGCGTCGAGCCGGGGTGACAGCATGTGATGACGGATGGCGATCTGGCGCACCTCCGCGCCGAACGGCCCCGGCTCAGGCGGTTCGAACTCGACGAGACGGTCGGCCGCGCCAAGACGCGTGGCGATGTGCTCGTCGCCGTCAGGGAACCCGGCTTCATCGAAACGCGCGTCGTAGGAAAGCACATTGAGTCGCGCGGTTATTCGCTTGGCGCTCGTGCCGCCTTCGAGCTGTTGCGCAAGTTGCTCCCACGATGCGCCGAGTTCTTTTTGTATCGAATGCAGGCAATCGGGATGTGTCGCGCGCTCCACGAGGCTGCGGTTTTCGCGCGGAATCACGCGGCTCGGCTGCTCGCAGATCAGACGTCGCGTCGCTTCGATCATGCGCAAGTCGGGATAGACGCCGCCGCCGTCTTTCAGCGGGCCGAGGCCATTGCGCGGCACCTGAAGGCACGCTTCGAAGGAACCGCTCGCCGGTATGAGCACCCAAGCGCGCGCTTCTTCGAAACCCTTCGGCCGGCGATCCTCGCCTTTGCGTTCGTGCCGATGCAAGCGGCCGATGCGCTGCAACAGCACGTCCATCGGACAGATATCTGTAATGAGCATGTCCGCGTCGATATCGAGGCTTTGCTCGAGCGTCTGCGTGCCAACGACGATGCACGCCTGCATTGCCTCGCGCACCTTGCCGACGCGCTTTTCGACGCGCGCATCGAGACACGGCCTGTCCTGCCGGCTGAAGCGGCTGTGATGCAGCGTCGGGACGCCCTCGAGATCGAACAGCCATGCGCGATCGCCGGATGCGTCGACCAACGCTTCCACCGCCTTTTGTGTCGCGATTGCGGCCGGTACGGTGTTGCGGACGATCAATACGCGCGCGCCTTGCTTCGCGGCATCGAATGCGAGTTGGGCGATGCGCTCGTGATCGTCGATTGCGTCGAGTGTTTGCCAGTGGACCGTCTTCGATCTTCCGGAGCCGGGCAATCCTCGAACGGTTCCACCGTCCGTGAGCGCGGGGTACGGCGATCGCACGGCTTCTTCGATATCTGGCACAGCGACTTCCCCGCCCCCGCTCGCGATGCGCTGAAACCGCGCGCGCTGACCTGAACCGAGCGTGGCGGACAAAAGCAGCGCATGGCCGCCCGTGGCGACATGCGCCTTGAGGAGTTGCTCCAGCACTTGCGACATGTAGGCGTCGGACGCGTGCACTTCGTCGACGACGAGCAAGGACCGGCAAAGCGCCGCATGACGCAGATGCGCATGACGCACTTGCAGCGCCGCGAGCAACGCCTGATCGATCGTGCCGACGGCGATCGTCGCCGCGAGAAACCGCTTCGGCGACTCGGCGGCCCAGCGCTGGTGCGCCGTCGCATCGTCGGGATGATCGGCCCACAAGACCTGAAAGTCCGGCAAGGCGAATTTTTCATTGCCATCCGCGCTTTCGTAGCCCGGCAGGGCACGCACGACGACCGGCGCGTTCTTCGGCCAGAGACGCGCGACGAACTTGCGCACGCGCTCATAAACCTGAGCGGCGGCCACGCGCGTAGGCAGCGCGAAATACAGCGAATCGACCTTGCCGGCCTCGAAGAGCTTCGCGAAGCGCCACAGCGCGGCTTCGGTCTTGCCGCTACCGGTTTCCGATTCGAGGATGAGAAGCGGGCCGAGTTCTTCCTCTCCGAGCGCGCTTTGAACCGGGCGTGGCGCATCGACTTCGAAAGCGGACTGGAAAGAGAATCCTTCGCGAATCAGCTGCGCGCGCAGCGCCGAGGTTTCGAGTCCGATAGATGCAATCGCCTTCGATGCCCGATCGAGCGCGTCTTTCAGCGCGCGCGCGGAGCCTGGCGTGCCGTACTCGAAGAAGCGCAGATCGGAACCGAGCCAGTCGGCCAATTGCACGAGGCCCGCGAACAGATGAACGAACGCGGGCGTGGACGGGAGCGGCTCGCCGCCCGAGTCGAATGCCAGTGGAAAGTGCTGACGCAAGGCAGCGCCGATTTCCTTCAGCGCGATGGCAGGACTGTAGAGATCGCGACCGGCGGCATCGCGCACGGGCCGCCATATCAGCGGATCGATTCCCGATGGATCCTTGAGGGGACGACCGTGGTGGCCCAGGCTCGCCAGCAGAAGTTCATACACACCGCCGCCCCATGTCGATATCGCTTCGATGGGCAGTTCTGAAAGCGGTGCTCCACCGCAGTGGAACGCGTGGAGCGCCTCCACGCCGTGTCCTGCTTTCTGCGGCCATTCGCGCGGCGCGGGGCCTTTCCATCGTTTCGCCTGAAAGCCGCTATTGGCCTTTCCGAAGTCGTGCAGATAGGCAAGTGCTGTGAGCCGCTCGACATCCTGCTCGCTCAATGACCGACCGGCGCTGACGCTCAAGGCGTCGCGAATGCGCCCGCAATGCGCGATCGCCATGAAGCACGCCGCCACATCCAGCATGTGATCGCAAAGCGGATGGAAGAGCGAGTGCTCGTCTCCGTCTCTCGGCCGCTTGCCCCACGCGACGAAAGTATCGCTCTTGTTTGTCTCTGTTCGCATGCGCTCTCTGATCACGTGCGGTTGCCTCTATGTCACGCAGTGATCGTTTTTTGTTTTGGATGACTATCTTTTTACTTTTCGAGCGTAGGTAATTCCATACGAATCCGCCTAAATCGTGCGTGCGATCTGCATGCTGCATACGGCGGGGTCCTGCATGAGCGTGGCGCGGCAGTTCAGCGTTTCTATGTTTGACAGCCAGCGGGCCACTCGCCATACTCTCGGCCGGCTGGCCTGTTCGGAACATCGAATCGGTCGTTTGTTCTTTTAAATCATGAAAGTAAGTGGGAGAGGTTCCTCCGCGTGTGCGGAGATAGACCCTCACCGAGCCAGACTGAATGAGCGATACGACAGGTTCCTCCGCGTGTGCGGAGATAGACCTTTCCGACGCGTTGCCGAGAAAGCTCTTGTCCGGGTTCCTCCGCGTGTGCGGAGATAGACCGCAGAAGCATTGCTTGCTGACCTGCTCGGCGTAGGTTCCTCCGCGTGTGCGGAGATAGACCGCACAGGACCGCGTCATGGCGGCGGCATTCCAGGGTTCCTCCGCGTGTGCGGAGATAGACCCGACCGAGTTATCCACAGCCGCCACTTGCTTCAGGTTCCTCCGCGTGTGCGGAGATAGACCCGGGATCTCCGGTCACAGGTCTGGGAAGAGGTGGGTTCCTCCGCGTGTGCGGAGATAGACCCGTGGCGCCGCGCGGCACCGGAACCGTCGGCGGGGTTCCTCCGCGTGTGCGGAGATAGACCCTGGGGGGGCGGCTCTCCGCTGTGGCTTGGCTTGGTTCCTCCGCGTGTGCGGAGATAGACCCAGCGGTTTGTTGAGGCTCGACTGTTCCGGCGAGGTTCCTCCGCGTGTGCGGAGATAGACCCTGGAAAGGCGATATCGGCAGTCTGGACGAACTGGTTCCTCCGCATGTGCGGAGATAGACCCTCGGCATCCTTCGCGCACGCGCGGTAGAGGATGGTTCCTCCGCGTGTGCGGAGATAGACCATGCCCGCGTCGCGCTGCATTCTGGTGTGGTCGGGTTCCTCCGCGTGTGCGGAGATAGACCCGGAAGCACGCAGCCATATAGGCCGGCGTCATCGGTTCCTCCGCGTGTGCGGAGATAGACCCTCACCGCGGCGCTGGCGGATCGACTTGAGCATGGTTCCTCCGCGTGTGCGGAGATAGACCGTGAGGGAACGAGCACCGCACGTTCTTCGCCAGGGTTCCTCCGCGTGTGCGGAGATAGACCCGTGTCCAGCGTCATGTCCGCATAAGTGTTGTCGGTTCCTCCGCGTGTGCGGAGATAGACCCGTGGGATGGGTGGACATGGACATCATCACGCCGGTTCCTCCGCGTGTGCGGAGATAGACCCGGGCATTGGGCCGACCTCGAGTATCCGGTCGGGGTTCCTCCGCGTGTGCGGAGATAGACCCGGAAGGCAGCGTGAGCGTCTCTCTCGTCGCCCGGTTCCTCCGCGTGTGCGGAGATAGACCCCGGTGAGCGCACGCTCAACGAGCTCGACCTCGGGTTCCTCCGCGTGTGCGGAGAGAGACCTTGCTTCGCGATCTTTAGGGCCCCAGACAAATCGGTTCCTCCGCGTGTGCGGAGATAGACCGTCGATTCAGAACGGCACGAAGCTCTACACCCAGGTTCCTCCGCGTGTGCGGAGATAGACCCTTTTGCACTTTTTATTTTGTCACGTGCTCGACGGTTCCTCCGCGTGTGCGGAGATAGACCCGGACCTTGCGGGAATTTGCGCAGGAAATCGTCGGTTCCTCCGCGTGTGCGGAGATAGACCTTTTCCATGCCCGTGTTTTCGGCGGTCGCTACAGGTTCCTCCGCGTGTGCGGAGATAGACCCAGGTACTCGATCGGGTCAGCAGTCGCGTTGCTGGTTCCTCCGCGTGTGCGGAGATAGACCCGGCATATCAGTTAATCCCTTGCCATGCCCACGGGTTCCTCCGCGTGTGCGGAGATAGACCGTTGTCGCGAAAGGCGCAGAAGGCATTCTGCAGGGTTCCTCCGCGTGTGCGGAGATAGACCTTGGCCGAAGAACCGTGCACGCTCGACTACGACGGTTCCTCCGCGTGTGCGGAGATAGACCCGTAAGCTCCTTCTGATCCCATTCAGATTCCTTGGTTCCTCCGCGTGTGCGGAGATAGACCCATCCAGAACAGCATCACGAAACGCGTGCTCGAGGTTCCTCCGCGTGTGCGGAGATAGACCCTCACGCCCGAGACGCCCGCATCGCCCGACTTTGGTTCCTCCGCGTGTGCGGAGATAGACCCGCGGGCACGCGACGGTAATTCCGCTTCGAACAGGTTCCTCCGCGTGTGCGGAGACAGACCCGTGGACGGGAGTATCTCGGCCCTCTGTATCGCGGTTCCTCCGCGTGTGCGGAGATAGACCCTGAGGGCGAGTCCGGAGCGCTTAATGTGGTTCGGTTCCTCCGCGTGTGCGGAGATAGACCCGAGTTGCGGTCGCATCACACCCTTCGCATCGGGGTTCCTCCGCGTGTGCGGAGATAGACCCGGTTATGACGTGCTTGTGGGCGGCGGCCGCTTGGTTCCTCCGCGTGTGCGGAGATAGACCCGTCTACAAGGTTCCGAGCGGCCGATCGGCTGAGGTTCCTCCGCGTGTGCGGAGATAGACCCTATCCAGTCGCACCTCACCAGCACATCGCTGAGGTTCCTCCACGCGTGCGTAGATACACCGTTAATGCCGCCGCTCGCCAGCCTGAAGTCCGGAGGGTTCCTCCGCGTGCGCCGAGACACACCGCAACTTGCAACACCCAAATCCCATCACGCCCCCTCACCCTCAAAACGCCCCCGCGCCGCCGCCACAACGCGCATCACCGCCTCCGCACTCAATCGCGCCGCAATCCCCTTCACGTACTCATGATGCCGCGCCTCCAGCGGCGCATCGAGAAACTGCGCGTGCAGATATCGGATCAACGCGATCCTCCGATGCTTCAACGCAATGCTCCGCTCAAGCAACGCAAGCGCCGCGTCCGCATCACGCTTCTGGAACGTGCGCGCGGAAAGCCGCGCGGCGGCATCGCGCGACGCGTTCATCGCACGAACGTATGTTGCGCGCCGACGTTCATCCGCCACGCATCGAAATCCGCGCGCCGCCAGTCGAGTTCGAGACCGAGGCGCTTCGTGCCTTCCCGGATCTTCGGCTTGTGCAGCGAGAGCGTGAGCGCATCCAGCGCGGGCCATTGCTCGAACGACAGCGCCGCGATCTCCACCGCGAGCGTCTCGAGCAAGCGCGTATGCGTCTTCGTCTCGAGAAACGCGCTCACGCGATTGCACCACGCCTCGTAGTCGATCAACCCATCGTCCGATTCATGCGGCATCCCGCGATAGCACAGGCTCGCATCGATGCACACGGGTTGCGGCCCCTCATGCTCATGCTCGTACAGGCCGACGCGCGTCTTCACGATCAGTTCATCGACGACAACGCGCCAGCCCCGTCCACCTGCTTCGAGCGGCTCGAACGGCTTCATGAGAGCAGCGGCTCGGCGGCATCGAGCATGATCTTCACGAAGTAGTCCGCGAAGCTGCGGCGCACGATGATCTCGAAGCGATCGCCGCCCAGCGGCACGAGCGTCACTGAAGCCTTGAAATAATGGCTCTGCGCGCACTGTCCTTCGCCGAAGATCTTCGGATGCAGATCGAGCGGGCAGCCGCGCGAAAGCACTTCACGCGTCTTCGGGCCATCGATCTCGAGCACCGTATAACCGCTGCCGATATCCACCGCCGCCGAGAACTGGCCGACGAACGCCTCGCGCAGTTTCGCTTCGAGCGGTGCGGTGCGCGATGCGTCGTGCGCGGTATCCGAATGCACGAGCCATTCATCCGGGCCGAGCCACAGCATCGTGTAGCCGTTGGCGCGCGCAATGGTGTTCGCCTTCTCGGGCGGCACACAGCCGATCACGTTCTGCACCGCCCTGACGAAGGCCGGATCGCGCGTATCGCCGCGCACGTTCACGAGTTCGAGAAACGGCCGCTCGGTCAGGCGAAACTTCTTCGGCGAGCCGCTCTGATGCGCTTTCATCAACGCATCGGCGCCGACGAGCGGGGACTCCTGCCACACACCTTGCCCGCTCATGGCACGATCGACGACCGTGGCGGAAGCTTTGATTTCATTCAACATGCTGACGTGCTCCTTCGCTGTCGTAGAACACCGAACTGGTGATTTTCGCGTTGATCCGCTTGCCGTTCGCGAGCGGAATCATGACCGATTCGCCGATCTTTTCGAGGCCGCCCTTCACCACGGCCAATGCAATCGAGCGCTTCAAAATAGGGCTGTAATAGCTCGACGTGACGTGACCGAGCATCGGCGCGGTATCGCCGTGGAACGGACCCGCGACGATCTGCGCGCCCTCGGGCAGCACGAACGAAGGATCATCGGTCAGGAGGCCGACGAACTGCTTGCGCCCGGGCTTCGCCGTATCCGATCGCGTCAGCGAACGCTTGCCGATGAAGTCCTTCGACTTCGCGACCAACCCGCCCATGCCGAGGTCGTACGGCGTCATCGAACCGTCCGTATCCTGTCCGACGATGATGTAGCCCTTTTCCGCGCGCAGCACGTGCATCGTTTCCGTGCCGTACGGCGTGATGTCGAATTCCGCGCCCGCAAGCATGAGCGCTTCCCACACCGCGCGTCCGACGTTCGCCGGCACGTTCACCTCATAAGCGAGCTCGCCCGAGAAGCTGATGCGCATCACGCGCGCCGATGCGCCCGCGACCGTGCCATCGCGATAGCTCATGAACGGGAACGCCGCGTTCGCGAAGTCGATGTCGTGACACACCTTCTGCAGCACCTTGCGGCTGTTCGGGCCGACGACCGCGAACGTTGCCCAGTGATCCGTCACCGATGCGAGACGCACGCGCATGTCGGGCCATTCTGTCTGCAGCCAGCGTTCGAGCCACGTCAGCACGCGCGCCGCACCGCCGGTGGTCGTCGTCATCATGTAGTGCTGTTCGCCGAGGCGCACCGTGACGCCGTCGTCGAAGATCATGCCGTTCTCGTCGAGCATCAGGCCATAGCGGCATTTGCCGACTTCGAGCTTGCTCCATGGATTCGTGTACATCCAGTTCAGCAGCTTCGCGGAGTCCGGGCCCTGAATGTCGATCTTGCCGAGCGTCGATGCATCGAGAATGCCGACGCTCTGACGCACCGCGAGCGATTCACGCGCGACCGCCGCGTGCATGTCCTCGCCGGCCTTCGGGTAATACCAGGGACGCTTCCAGTTGCCGACATCCTCGAACATCGCGCCGTTCTCGACGTGCCATTCGTGAATCGCGGTCTTGCGTACCGGATCGAGAAACTCGCCGAGCTCGCGGCCCGCGAACGTGCCGAACGTGACAGGCGTGTAGTTCGGGCGGAAGGTCGTCGTGCCGGTCTCGGGAATCGTCTTGCCGAGCGCCTGCGCGAGAATTGCCATGCCGTTGATGTTGCCGAGCTTGCCCTGGTCGGTGCCGAAGCCCATCGCCGTATAGCGCTTCACGTGCTCGACGGATTCGAAGCCTTCGCGTGCCGCCAGATAGATGTCCGCCGCGGACACATCGTTCTGGAAATCGACGAACTGCTTGGGACCGCGCGTCGCCATGTCCCGGTTCCCGACGATCCACAGCGGCATCATCGGCGCTTCGACGATTTCAGCGACCTGCACGGCATTCGGCTTCACGACGATATGACCCGCCGCACGCGCCGCTTCCACGCCCGCATCGCCGCCGAGACGGATGCCGCGCGCCAGCGAGAACTCGCCCGCGCATGCGCCGACGCTGCTTTCCAGTTGCATCGCCTTGCCCGGAACGAAGCACGCCTTCTCGTCGTGCCAGTGCGCCTTGCCGCCCGATTGCGCGAAGAGGTGCAGCACCGGGCTCCAGCCGCCCGACATCGCGACGAGATCGCATTGCAGTTCCGTCTGCTTCTGGCCGATCTCACCCTTCGCATACGAAGCCACTTCCACCGACGCGACACGCAGCTTGCCGCGCGCCACGGTGATCACCGCGTTGTTCATCACGCGCACGCCATAGCGACGCGCCGCCGCGGGCAACGTGCCTTTCGATTCGGCCGGACGCGGATCGACGACGGTCACGTCGGCGCCTGCGGTCTTCAGATCGAGCGCGCATTGATACGCGTCGTCGTTGTTCGTGAAGACGACGGCGCGACGGCCGGGCAGCACCGCATAGCGATGCAGATACGTCGACACCGCCGATGCGAGCATCACACCGGGCAGATCGTTATTGCCGAAGACGATCGGACGCTCGTGCGCGCCGGTCGCGAGCACCACGCGTTTCGCACGCACTTTCCACATCAGTTCACGCGTGCCCTTGCGCCGCGACACGGGCAAATGCTCCGTCAGGCGCTGCGTGATCGTGACGAGGTTGTGATCCTGATAGCCGAACGCCGTGCTGCGCGAAAGAACCTTCACGTCAGGCATTTTGCGCAGTTCGGCTTCGATCTTCTGCACCCATTGCATTGCGGGCTTGCCATCGATCTCCGCGCGGCATGACAGCAGCGAGCCGCCGAGTTCGCGCTGATCGTCGACCAGAATCACGCGCGCGCCCGACATGCCGGCCGCATGCGCCGCCGCAAGACCCGAAGGGCCGCCGCCGACCACGAGCACATCGCAGTGCGCGAAGCACTTGTCGTAGCGATCGGCGTCGAGATGCTTCGGCGCTTCGCCGAGGCCCGCCGCGTCGCGGATCACTTCTTCGTACTTCGGCCAGAGCTTGCGCGGCCACATGAACGTCTTGTAGTAGAAGCCCGCGGGAATAAAGCGCGCGATCTTCTGATTGACCGCCATGCGATCGTTCTCGATGCTCGGCTTCGCGTTCACGCTCGCCGCGACGAGACCCTGATACAGCTCGACTTCCGTCGCACGGGCATTCGGCACCGTGTACGCGCCGGTTTCGAGTTGCACGACTGCATTCGGTTCTTCCACGCCCGCGGTGACGATCCCGCGCGGACGGTGGTATTTCCAGCTGCGCGCAATGAAGCGCTCGCCGTTCGCGAGCAGCGCGGATGCGAGCGTATCGCCTTCATAGCCCTGATACGTCTTGCCGTTGAACGTGAAGGTGACGGGGATCGCGCGATTGATGCGGCCGCCTACGCCGAGTCGGTCTTTCTGGCTCATTTCGACGTGCCTCCGTTGTCTTGCATCACAGCCAGCGGACGGTCGAACGTCTCGTAGCCCTGGATTTCATAACTCACCGTGTCGCGCTGCGCCTTGAACCAGCGGCGGCAGCCTTGCGCGTGCATCCATTGCTCGCGATGCACGCCGCGCGGATTCTTGCGCATGAAGAGGTAGTCGCCCCATTCGCGGTCGGTGAGCTTTTCCGTGTCGAGCGGACGTGCAATATCCGCTTCGCCGCCGCACGAGAATTCGGTTTCGGCGCGCGGCCCGCACCAGGGGCATTCGATCAGCAACATGTTTCTTTTCCTCGATGCGGTTAGTGAGCCACGGCAGCCGCGCCGTGTTCGTCGATGAGATGACCGGTATAGAAGCGATCCAGCGAGAACGGCGCGTTCAACGCATGCGGCTCGTCCTTCGCGATCGTGTGCGCGTAGGCCCAGCCCGAGCCCGGCGTCGCCTTGAAGCCGCCCGTGCCCCAGCCGCAGTTGAAGTAGAGCCCCTTCACGTCGGTCTTGGAGATGATCGGGCACGCATCCGGCGAGACATCGACGATGCCGCCCCACTGGCGATTCATGCGCACGCGCGAGAACACCGGGAACATTTCGACGATCGCTTCCAGCGTGCCTTCGATGATGTGGAAGCTGCCGCGCTGACCGAAGCCCGTGTACTGATCAACGCCCGCGCCGATCACGAGATCGCCCTTGTCGGACTGGCTGATGTACGCGTGCACCGCGTTGGACATCACGACCGTGTTCACGACCGGCTTGATCGGCTCCGACACGAGCGCCTGCAGCGGATGGCTTTCGAGCGGCAGACGCACGCCGGCCATGTCCGCGAGCGTCGTCGTGTTGCCCGCCGCGACGATCGCGACCTTCTTCGCCTTGATGAAGCCCTTGGTCGTATCGACGCCCGTCACCTGATTGCCGTCACGGCGAATGCCCACCACCTGGCAGTTCTGGATGATGTCGACGCCCGCCTGGTCCGCGCCGCGCGCGAAGCCCCACGCGACCGCATCGTGACGCGCGACGCCGCCGCGACGCTGAATCGACGCGCCCAGCACCGGATAGCGGCTGTTGAGATTGATCGTCGGCTCGATTTCCTTGATCTGCTGCGGCGTGAGGAACTCGGCATCGACGCCATTCAGGCGGTTCGCGTTCACGCGGCGCTCGGTGTCGCGCACGTCCTGCAGCGTGTGCGCGAGATTCATCACGCCGCGCTGCGAGAACATCACGTTGTAGTTGAGGTCTTGCGAGAGGCCTTCCCACAGCTTCATCGCTTTCTCATACAGCGCAGCCGATTCGTCCCACAGATAGTTCGAGCGCACGATGGTCGTGTTGCGCGCGGTATTGCCGCCGCCGATCCATCCCTTCTCGAGAATCGCGACGTTCGTGATGCCGTGCTCTTTCGCGAGGTAATACGCGGTCGCGAGACCATGACCGCCGCCGCCGACGATCACGACGTCGTACTCGCGCTTCGGCTCGGGACTTCGCCACTGGCGTTCCCAGTTCTCGTGATACGACATGCCGTTGCGCAGCAGGCTGAATATCGAGTAGCGGCTCATGGGTGTTTCCTATGGTGCAGGGTTTATGCGTTTGGGCAATTCAGCATTCGATGACGTTGACGGCGAGGCCACCGCGCGACGTCTCCTTGTATTTCGTCTTCATATCGGCGCCGGTCTCACGCATCGTCTTGATGACCGAATCGAGCGACACGTAGTGCTTGCCGTCGCCCTTCATCGCCATGCGCGCGGCGTTGATCGCCTTGATCGCGCCCATCGCGTTGCGCTCGATGCACGGAATCTGCACCAGCCCGCCGACCGGATCGCAGGTCATGCCGAGGTTATGTTCCATGCCGATTTCCGCGGCGTTCTCCACTTGCGCGGGCGTGCCGCCCATCACGGCGGCGAGCGCGGCCGCGGCCATCGAGCACGCGACGCCGACTTCGCCCTGACAGCCGACTTCCGCGCCGGAGATCGAAGCCGTCTCCTTGTAGATGATGCCGATGGCGGCCGCGGTGAGCAGGAAGCGCACGATGCCTTCGTCGTTCGAGCCGTGCATGAACTTCACGTAGTAGTGCAGCACGGCGGGAATCACGCCGGCCGCGCCATTGGTCGGCGCGGTAACGACGCGGCCGCCCGATGCGTTTTCCTCGTTGACGGCCATCGCGTAGAGATTGACCCAGTCGAGCATCGACAGGGGATCGCGCAGCGACTCTTCGGAACGCGAGCGCAACGAGGCGCTCAGATCGGCTGCGCGGCGCTTCACATGCATCGGACCGGGCAACTCGCCGCGCTCCTTGCAGCCGCGCTCGACGCACGCGGCCATCACGCGCCACACGGCGAGCAGGCCTTCGCGCACTTCGGCTTCGGTGCGGTTCGCGCACTCGTTGTGCATCGTCACTTCGGCGATGGACAGACCCGTCTCCTCGCAGACGCGCATCAGGTCGTCGCCGGTGCGAAACGGATGCGGCACCGTGTTGCCGACGCGCAGACCGTTCACGCGATCGCCTTCGCGATTCACGACGAAGCCGCCGCCGACCGAGAAATACTCCTTCTCGACGAGCAACTGGCCGTTCTCGTCGAACGCCTGAAAGCGCATGCCGTTCGGATGCACGATGCTCGACCCCGGCGCGCCCGGCATCAGCTTGCGATAGAAGCCGATATGCTCGCGTTCCTCGAACACGACCTCATGCTTGCCGAGCAGCTTCAGGCGCTTGGTCGCGCGGATCTCGGCAAGGCGCGGCGCGATCACGTCGGGATCGATGAGATCGGGCAGATTGCCTTCGAGGCCGAGCAGCACGGCCTTGTCGGTGCCGTGGCCCTTGCCGGTCGCACCGAGCGAGCCGAACAGTTCGGCGCGCACGCGGGTCACGAAGGCGAGCAGATTGGCGTCCTCGACATGCGATGCGAAACGGCACGCCGCGATCATCGGCCCGACGGTATGCGAGCTGGACGGTCCGATGCCGATCTTGAACAGATCGAAGACGCTGACGTTCATGGTTGTCCCTGAGTTTTGGCGTGGCGCACGATGCGCGACCGTGGTTTCGGTATGGCGTTCATTGCACCAAACCCTGAAAGGACTCGATAGAACAAAAGCGCCATCGAAATGGGACCGCGGCGTCAGGGCTTCAAACGCCGTAAGGCGGTGGCGTTTTTACGATGGTTTCCGGCGCATTCGCGGCTCCGTGACACTCACCAATGCCAATTGCGATAACAGAGCATTTCGCACGCGGCGCGTTTTTGCGCATCTTCGTTGCACTTTCCACATTTTTGAGACTGGTCCGAAGCGACGCGCGAACAGGCGTCGGTATATTCCCTAGGTTCTCAGACGAGCCGCGCCAAGAGGCTTCGGTTCACGTTCCGCCCTTCTCCCGCTTCTCCGGTTTGCATCGATGGAATCTCACGCCTTACCCGATCAGTTCTTCAAATCCTGGACTCTCGCTTTTGTCATCGGCGTCCTTGTCGTCGGCACGCTCCAGGCCCTCGACCTTCTCGCGGTGGATCGCGTGCTCACGCGCGAGGCGCCCGTCTGGGCAGCGCTGATGCTGCTCAGCTCAATCGATCCCGTGCTGCGCTATTTCGGCGTGTTGAAGGCCGAAATCGAGCAGCGCTGGGGCGATTACACGATCGCGAGCGTGCTCGGCCGCTCGATCGGCGCGCTCGTCGGTAGCGCCTTCGCCTGGGCGTTCGCCGTGCTCGGCGGCTGAAGCGCTTCCTGTTTCATCCGTTTCGAATCACGCGGCCGCCGTCACGCGACGCCGGCCGCGTTTGCATTTCTGACGCGCCCCCGAGGCTCGCAGCCGAGTGTTATGCTCGCTGGATAACGTCCAGCCGCATGTCTCCCGCATGAACGCCGCAGAGCAGCTTCCGCCGTCATCCGTCGACGGTCAGTCGAAATCGCGCATCCGCTTCGGCATCATCCTGTTGCCGAACTTCACGCTGACCGCGTTCGCCGGTTTCGTCGACCTGTTGCGCCTCTCCGCCGACGAAGGCGATTTCAGCCGTCCGGTACGCTGCTCGTGGAGCGTGATCGGCGAGACGCTCGCGCCGGTGCGCGCGAGCTGCGGCATTCAGATCACGCCGTGGGAAACCTACGATCAGGCCGAGCCGTTCGATTACGTCGTCGTGGTCGGCGGCCTGCTGCATTCCGGCCCGGCCACCAGCGAGGCGACGCTGCAGTTCATCCGCCGCGCGGCCTCGGCGAACGCGACGATGGTCGGCATGTGCACGGGCGTGTTTTCGCTGATGCGCGCGGGCGTGCTCGAAGGGCATCGCATCTGCGTGAGCTGGTTTCATTACTGGGACTTCATCGAGCGGTTCCCGCACGCCGACGAGAAAGCGCTCGTCGCAGACCGCCTCTTCGTGATCGACAGAAGGCGCATTACGTGTTCGGGCGGGCGCGCCTCGATCGATGTCGCCGCCGCCGTTCTCCTGCGTCATTTCGAAACGGCCACGGTGCAAAAGGCGCTGCGCATCCTGCTCGTCGATGACATGCAGAAGGGCAACGCGCCGCAGCCGCATCCGCCGGGTCTCGCGCCCGCGACGCATCCGAAGGTGAAACGTGCGATCCTGCTGATGGAGCAGCACGTCGGGCGCTCGCTCACGCTCGATGAACTCGCGCACAAGCTCGATCTGTCGACGCGGCAACTCGAACGCCTGTTCAAGGCGGAAACCGGCAAGGCGCCGCAGGCGTACGCGAAGCAGGTGCGGCTGCGCACCGCCGCGTGGCTGCTGACGAGCTCGGACAAGACGGTGGCGGATATCGCGTCGAGTTGCGGCTTCTCCGATGCATCGCATCTCGGCCGCGAGTTCCGCAAGCAATTCGGCCTGCCGCCGATGATGTATCGCGAGCAGGGCGGCGCGCAGGATGCGCAGGAAGCCGCTCAGGCAATGGACTACGACGAGACTTTCCCGGGCCGCGCCCAGGCGATCTAGCAGCATCTGTTCACGTTTTCCGCGGCTCATCAATCCAAGGAGGAACGGCATGGAGACTCACGGATATTCGCAGGAAGAATGGAAGGTGCGTTGCGAACTGGCGGCGCTTTATCGCGTGATCGGGCACTTCCGCTGGACCGACATGATCTTCACGCACATCAGCGCGCGCGTGCCGGGAGCGGACCATCACTTCCTGATCAACCGCTATGGCGTGCTGTTCGACGAAATGCGCGCATCGGATCTGGTGCGCATCGACAGCGAAGGCCGTCCGGTCGAAGCAGGCGCGAGCGACGATCCGGGGCGCTATCGCGTGAATCCGGCGGGCTTCACGATTCACTCCGCCGTTCATATGGCGCGTCCCGATGTGCTGTGCGTCGTGCACACGCATACGGCGGCGGGCGCGGCGGTGTCGGCGCAGAAGCAGGGGCTGTTGCCGATCAGCCAGCATGCGCTGAAGTACTACGGGCACATCGCGTATCACGATTACGAAGGGATCGCGCTGGATCTCGCGGAGCGGGATCGGCTCGTCAACGATCTCGGATCGCACAACGCGATGATCCTGAAAAATCACGGCTTGCTGACCTGCGGGAAGTCGATTCCGGAGGCGTTTCAGGAGATGTATTTCCTTGAAAGAGCCTGCGAGATTCAGATTCGCGCGCTGGCGGGCAATGCGGAACTGAATCTGCCGTCGCAGAAGGTTTGCGAGGTGACGGCCGAGCAATATCGGCGGGACGAGTCCGACGGAATCATGGCGCTGCAATGGGAGGCGGCGCTGAGGATGATCGAAGGCGCGAAGCCCGATTACCGGAGTTGACGCGCCCTCTTCAGCCCTCTTCAGCCCTCTTCGGCCCTCTTCGGCCCTCTTCGCATCACTGCATTCAGTTGCCGGCGACGTAAGCCTTAACCGCCGGCAACCCGTCCTTCCCGTCGAACGTCTTCACGCCCGCAAGCCATTTGTCGAGCACCGCCGGGTTCGCCTTGAGCCACTCGCGCGCCGCCTTGTTGGCATCGGTCTTGTTCATGATCGGCAGCATCACGTGGTTCTCGATGTCCGTCGTGAACTGCAGGTTCGATACGAGCTTCGCGACGTTCGGGCAACGCGCGTCGTAGTCCGTCGGCGTGACGGTCAACACCTTCGCTTCGCCGTAGTTGGGACCGAACACATCGTCGCCGCCGGAGAGATAGTCGATCTTCATCTGCACGTTCATCGGATGCGGCTCCCAGCCGAGGAACACGATCGGCTTCTTCTCGCGGATCGCGCGATTCACTTCTACGAGCATGCCCGCCTCGCTCGATTCCACGAGCTTGAACTTGCCGAGCCCGTACATATTGTTGTCGATCATCTTCTTGATGAGCGCATTGCCATCGTTGCCCGGCTCGATGCCGTAGATCTTGCCGTCCAGCTTGTCGTAATTCTTCGCGATGTCGTTGAAGTTCTTGATGCCGGCCTGATACGCATAATCGGGCACGGCGAGCGTGTACTTCGCGCCCGTCAGGTTCGGCGTCGGCAGAACCTTCACCTGATTCGCTTTCCTGAACGAGTCGATCATCGGGTCCATCGTCGGCGACCAGTAGCCGAGGAACACGTCGATCTGCTTGCTCTTCACGCCCGCGAACGTGATCGGCACGGAGGCGATCGTCTTTGTCGGGTTATAGCCCAGCCCCTGGAGAACCGTCGATGCAAGTCCGGTCGTCGCGGCGATATCCGTCCAGCCGACATCGGCGAAGTGCACGTTTCGGCACGCGGCGGGCTCGGCGGCGTTCGCCGCATACGCACCCGACAGCATCGCCGCAACCATCGACGCGATCCACAAGCGTTTCATGTATCTCTCTCCCAGTTTTTTCAAGGCACGACGCGGCCCGCGCGCGCGACTTCGCAAAGCCCGCGCGGGCCGAAGAAAAACAGACCAGAAAGACGTCAGGCCGACAAGCGGCGCTCCACGCTCGGCGCGTGCCCGAACTGCGCGCGATACGCCTTGCTGAAGTGACAAGGCGAATGGAATCCGCAGATGCTCGTCACGCGCGCGATCGATGCATCCGTGTTGCGCAACAGCTCGCGTGCGCGGCGCAAACGCAGCGTCAGGTAGTAATGCGTCGGCGATACGTTGAGGAACATCTTGAACATGCGCTGCAAATGCCGTTGCGACAGATGCACGAGGCGCGCAAGCTCTTCGAGCGACAGCGGCTCCTCGATGTTCGCCTCCATCAGCCGCACCACTTCGACAAGCTCGGCACGCGAAAAACCGACGCGCGCATCGACGGGAATGTGCTGATAGTCCGTCGATCCGCGTATGCGCTCGACAATGAACTGCTCCGACACCTGCGCCGCGTGCGCCTGCCCGAGCCGCATGCCGACGAGATTGAGCATCAGATCGAGCGGCGCGGTGCCTCCCGTGCACGTCAGGCGATCGCGATCGATCACGAAGAGCTCGTCGGCGAATCGCACATGCGGGAAGCGCTTGTTGACCGGCGACATGTCTTCCCAGTGCAGCGTGCAGCGATAACCGTCGAGCAGCTTCGCCGCGAGCAGCGCGTACGGCCCGGTGCAGATGCCGCCGAGCGGAATGCCCGCTTCATGCGCGCGCCGCAGCAGCTCGATCACCTTGTCATCGACATAGTCGGCGACGTGCCAGCCCGCGCACACGATCAGCACGTCGGGCATGCCCGCCTCGTCGAGCGTCACCGTCGGCTTCACAGTGATGCCGTTGCTCGCGCGCGCCGGCTCGCCCTCCGGCGTGATGATCGACCAGCGGTAGTGCTGCTCACGGCCGACGTAGTTGGCCATGCGCAGCACCTCGACCGCGCTCGTGAACGCGATCATCGAAAAGTTCGGCAGCGTGAGAAAGCCGAAGTGCGCGAGATTGGACAACGGTGAATCGGTAACCGCCGGGACGATCGCGTCGCGCTTCATGGCTCGTGCCTTTGCCTTTATCAGCTCTGTTGCGTCGCCGGTTCGCGGCGCACTTTCATCACGCTCTTGAGACCGGAGAGCAGCGGGGCGCGCGCCATGCCCGGCGAACGGCCGAAGCTCTCGGTGATGCGGTCGAGAATGATCGCGAGCAAGACCACCGACAGGCCGCTTTCGAAGCCGAGGCCGATATCCAGACGCTGAATCGATGCGAGCACGTCGTTGCCGAGACCGCCCGCGCCGACCATCGACGCGATGATGACCATCGACAACGCCATCATGATCGTCTGGTTCACGCCGGTCATGATCGAAGGCAGCGCGTTCGGAATCTGCACCTTGTAGAGCAGTTGCCACGGCGTGCAGCCGAACGCCTGACCCGCTTCCACGATCTCGCGATTCACCTGCTTGATGCCGAGCGCGGTAAGACGCACAGCCGGCGGCATCGCGAAGATGACGGTGGCCAGAATGCCCGGCACGCGCCCGAGGCCGAACAGCATCGCGGCCGGAATCAGATAGACGAAGGCGGGCATCGTCTGCATCAGATCAAGGACCGGGCGCACGGCCATTTCGACGTACTTGCTCTTCGAGGTCCAGATGCCGAGCGGAATGCCGAGCAACAGGCTGATGAACGTGGACGACAACGTGAGGCCCAGCGTGATGACCATCTGATCCCAGAAGTTGGTCGCGTAGATCAGCAACAGCGACGCCAGCACGAACGCCGCGAATCGCCAGCCGACACGCCACAAGCCGATGCCGACGAAGATCGCCATCAACAGCCACATCGGAACGGCCTGCAGGCCGTGTTCGATCGCCGCGGCAAACGTTTCGATGACCTTGCCGATGGCGTCGAAGGTTTTCGCGTCGTGATCGAGGAGATAGTGGACGCCGTGGTCCACCCAACTGCCAAGCGGAATGATTTCAGACATGGGAACCTCGATGGTGCGTAAGAATCTTCAGGACATTGGCCTTGTTGATCGAACCGCAATACGAACCGTCGGCTTCGACGACCGGCAGCGGCGCGGGGCTGGCGACGACGCGATTGACGACGTCATCGAGCGCCATGCTGCGCTGGACGCATTCGATGGGATTGATCTGCGACGCGGCATTGCCGTTCGCATCGCGCCCGACGAAGCCGCGGATGCGGCGTTGCGCATCGAGCACGAACGCGTAGTCGGCGCTGCCGTTGAGCGTCGCCGCGACGCTCGAGGCGTCGATCTGCGGCGCGTGCTTCATCAGCGGCACGGCGTCCGTCTGCATCAGATCGCCCGCGGTCAGATAGCGACTCGTGTCGATGCCTTCGAAGAACGCTTCCACGTAGTCGTCGGCCGGATTCGTGATGATTTCCTGCGGCGTGCCGATCTGCACCACGCGGCCGCCTTCCATGATCGCGATGCGCGTGCCGATGCGCATCGCCTCTTCCAGATCGTGCGACACGAAGAGAATCGTGCGGCGCTGCTCGCGTTGCAAATCGAGCAGCACGTTCTGCATTTCCTTGCGCTTGAGCGGATCGAGTGCCGAGAACGCTTCGTCCATGATCATCAGCGAAGGATTCACCGCAAGCGCGCGCGCGAGGCCGACGCGCTGCTGCATCCCGCCCGATAGTTGCGCAGGCAACTTCTGCGCGAAGGGCGCGAGGCCGACCTGCTCGAGCACGGTCATCGCGCGTGCCTCGCGCTCCTTCTTGCCGACGCCCGCGACCTCGAGGCCGAATGCGGCGTTGGAAAGAACAGTGCGCTGCGGCATGAGCGCGAAGGACTGGAACACCATGCTCATGTCCTTGCGGCGCAGGGCCGTGAGTTCCGAGCGCGGCACCGAGGCCACGTCGCGGCCGTCGATCAGCACCTTGCCGGCCGTCGGTTCGACCAGCCGGTTGATGAGCCGGATCAGCGTGGATTTGCCCGAGCCGGACAGGCCCATGAGCACGAAAATCTCGCCTTCCCTGACATCGAAGGAGACGTTATGGACGCCGACGATCTGGCCGGTGCGCTTGAAGACTTCTTCCTTCGTCGCGCCACCGGCCAGCATGTCCAGCGCCTGTTTGGGACTGTTGCCGAAAACCTTACACAGTCCTTCGACTACTACCTTGGGGGAATTCATCGAATATCTCCTGGCGTGGGCGGACGCGCGTCCGCGCTGTGCATACATAGTTGCCAGAAAAAAGTCGCATCAGCCGACTATTTGCGACAACCACATGTGGAAATACGACACCGGAATAAGGGCGGAAGTGCAAAGTGACGAGCGAAGCCTTGCTGGACAAGGGTTTGCGGGGTACGAAGAGAACGATCTTGCGATTTTCGGCGTGTCGCGCAAATACAAGTCGCCATGTCGTTTTGCGATACAGGCGGGTCGCGAAGCCTGTGTCGGCAGGACGAAAGGGAAGAAAACGAGGGTGACGCGCGAGGCGTGGAAGAAAGATGCGTCCGGCAGAAAGGCCGAAGCGGGGGAACTACGCTAGAAAAACTACAAATTGATGAAGACTGGCGGGCGGGTCGTACGGCGTTTGCCGTCGTGTGTTGCTTGTATTGTGTTTCCCGCGCCGCCCTCAGCGACGCATTACAGACGGATGCCGAAAGCCGTGCCGCGTGCCTTGCGCTGACGCTCGGACTCACGGAAACGTGCTTGATACGAATAGTCTTTATCCATCGGCAGGTGTGCGGACTCGAACATCGAAGCGAATTTTTGCAGCAGGGCGAAGAGGTAGCTCATGACTGACTCCGGTTTGGTGATAGAGGGTTTTCCCTTAGAGAGAATTATAGGGTTAGCCCTGACCTTTTTCTAGTGCAATGCAACATTTCTCGGAAAGAAATCCTGTAGTTTTTCTACAGCCTTACCGTTTTGAGTTGCGCAGAAAAGAGGGACGGGCCGGAGAAGTCCAAAAGACGAACCTCGAGCGCCGCGGCGAGCGAGGACGCGACGTGCCGCCGCAAGGGGCGGTGTCGCAGGAAAGTGACAGCGGGGATCAGTGCGCCGAAGAAATCGCGCGATGGTGCGCGCGATGCGCGTGCTTTTTCGGCGCTGAATCAGGCTGCGCGGCGCGGACCGGCTGCAGCGGCGAGGCGTCGCCGGAATCGCGCGCGCTGTCGGGTGCGCCGTGCAGGCTGACGGTCGCGGAATCGGTATCGAAGAGCGAGGCGAGCGTCGCCTGCTGGTTGAGCATCAACTGCTCGGTGCGGTCCTGCTGCAGTTTGCCGTCGCGGCTCATGCGCAGCAGCAGCGACGTCTGTGCGATGCCGGTCGCCACCGTGACGAGCATCACGCAGACGATGATCGTCAGCATCGTCTTCATGCGGCGCGCGTGGGCTATGGCCGACGTGCGCTGCTCGGCGAGCACCGCGTAGAGCGCGTCGACGGTGTCCGCGAACGCCGTCGCGCGGGCGCGGTCGAGCTCGGGCGCGGCATGGCGGACGTTCGACTTCGCGAGCGGCTCGGCGGCGTTGCGTTCCCCGCGCTCACTGCGATCGCTCGCGATCAGCGCCGAAGCGAGCGCGGCCGGCGACGGCGGTACGCCCTCCGGCGCGACACAAGTGCTAATGCCCGCCGATCGCGTCGCGGCAGCGGCGATCGCGCCGGTCTTTGCGGCCGTCTTGCTCGCGTCCGGTTCCGGCGCCTCGACGTGGGGCAAATCTTCCTGAAACAGGCTGCGCACCGGCGCCACCGCCGCCACCGCCGCCACCGCCGCCACGCTCTCCCGCGCCGCGCGTTTTGCGGCAGCGGAATCAGGCGCAACGCCGCCCGGCGACGCCGTCCCGCCGTTGCATTGCACCGCCGCCAGAAATACGTCCGGCAGTTCGAAACCCTCGAAAGTGCCCTGGCGGATATCGGTGTTCATTGCCTGGAGATGCGCACGTTCGGCGTCTTCGGCGAACAGGTCGAGCGTTTCGCCGCCGCGCGCACCATCGCTCAACTGTGCGAGACGCTGCGCCGAGCGCGCGGCGCGGGCAAGTTTCCTTTCGGTGTCGGTTATGGCTTGCGTGACCTGCAATTCATGCGCTGGCGCGCCGCGCCGGCGGCGGGATGAGGCGGCTGGATCGCCCCGGAGCGCGTCGGAATCTCTCTTTACTGCGGAATCTGGCATAGGTTCGAAAGGCGGCGGCATCTATGGCCGGCGCGCAAGGCACACCGGCGTTTCGGCGATAATTTCCGAGAGGCCGCATTGTCGCATGGCCGCGTGCGCAAACCAGCATCCTCGCGGCGATTTCAGGTCGTATCGTCCTCGCGAAACTCGCGCACGCCGTCGAGGTGCCGCAAACGCTCGCAAATCGCCCGATATTCCATCGCCGATGCGCGCGACAGCTCCACCCGCACCTCGTCCAGATCCGGCGAATCGTCGCTCTGCTGCACGACGAACTGTTTCACGCGCACGCTGCCGGGCCCGAGCGCCTCGTGCAGACCGTGAAACGAGAGCGAGCCGCGATCGACGAGCATCGTCAGTTGCCGGCGCTGTTTCACGCTGATGAAGCGGCGCTCGAGCGGCTTGATCCCCGCCAGAATGATCAGGATGATCGCCGTCGCCGCGATCGACGCCGTGTAGAGCCCGCCGCCGACCGCAAGCCCGATCGCCGCGACCGACCAGAGGCTCGCGGCCGTCGTCAGCCCGCGCACGATTTCCCCGCGCAGCAGAATCGAGCCCGCGCCGAGAAAGCCGATGCCCGAGACGACCTGCGCCGCGACCCGCGACGGATCGAGCACGACGTGGTCGTACTTCAATGCATCCGCGAAGCCGTAGGCGGACACGATCATGATGAGCGCCGAACCCACGCACACGAGCATGTGCGTCCGCAGGCCGGCCGCCCATGAGAGCCGCTCACGCTCGAAGCCGATCACGCTGCCGAGCGCCGCGGCCATCACGAGCCGCGACACCAGTTCCATATTTCCCAACACGTTTCGTCCTCCTCGCGGTAATGGGTCCAAAGACGCGGCGCTCCATGCAGCTTTTGCTATTCTTTTGAGTTGCGTGTGCCTCGCACGGCTGCGCGCCCCTCGAAACAATAAGAGTGTTCTTATGCAGGATCAGCAATCAAACGCTTCGTCGCGCATGCAATCGACGAGCCCGGAATCCGCCGCCCAGTTGCGCGCGCATTACACGAACATCGTGCTGCCGGTGTGGCGCGGGCCCGGATTCAACGCGGCGCTCGGCCTGGCGTATGAAGCCGTCGCGCCGGGCGACCATGCGCCGCTGCCGCCGAAGCGCTATCGGGCGATGGCCTGCGCACGCCAGCTATTCGTGTTCTCGGCAGCGGGCGATCTCGCGCACGCCGCGACGCTCTTCGAATCGCTACGGCACTATTTTCATGACAAGCGCAACGGCGGATGGTTCTACAGCGTGGATGCAAGCGGCGCGCCGCTCGAGCGCCAAAAGGATTTGTACACGCATGCGTTCGTCGTTTTCGCGTGCGCGCATTACGCGAAGAAAAGCGGCTCGGCCGACGCTTTGGCGCTGCTCGATGAAACGTCGCGGCTCATCGAGGCGCGCTTTTCGAGCCACGGCGATCTCCTGAACGCGGTGCTGGCCGAGGATTTCGGCGCCACGATCGAAACGCCGTTGCAAAACCCGCTGATGCATCTCGCCGAAGCGTGGCTCGCCGCACGCGATGCAACCGGCGATGCCGCCTACGACCGGCGTCTCGGGCTGCTCGCGCGCTCCGTCGCGGACGCCTTCGTGCACGCGCCGAGCGGCTCGATTGCCGAATTGCCGATGGGCACGGCGGGCAACCGGCTGGAGCCGGGACATCAGTTCGAGTGGTACTTCCTCGCGCTGGGAAGCGGGCATCCCGCGTTCGAGGCGGCAGGGCTCAACGAAGGGCTCGTTCGCGCGTTCGATTTCGCGCAGCAGCGCGGCGTGGACAAGGAAACGGGCGGCGTGTATGCCGCCATCGACGAAGCGGGCCATGTGATCGACGGCACGCAGCGCATCTGGGCGCAGACGGAGTATCTGCGCGCGCTGGCCACGCGCGGCGAAGCCGTCGGTGCGCAAATCGAGCGCTTTCGCGCGCGCTTTCTGCATGAAACCGGCTGGGTCGAATGCCGCTCGGCGCAAGGCGAGATCAGCCGCGCCGAAATGCCGTCGACGACGCCGTATCACCTCGCGACGTCGTACGCGGCGCTGCCGGTCTGACCCGGCCCTGACTCAGGCGAGCTGGAACACCGACACAGCCGCCTTCAACTGCCGCGTCTGCTCGTGCAGCGACGACGCGGCAGCCGCGGCCTGTTCGACGAGCGCCGCGTTCTGCTGGGTCATTTCGTCCATCTGCGTGACGGCCTGATTGACCTGCTCGATGCCCACGCTCTGCTCGAGCGAAGAGGCGCTGATCTCCGCCATCATCTGCGTGACGCGAGAAATCGACGCCGATACTTCGTGCATCGCCTGGCCCGCGCGCTCGACGAGCACGGAGCCGTCGCTCACCTGCGCGACCGACTCGCCGATCAGTTCCTTGATCTCCTTCGCCGATTGCGCCGAGCGCTGCGCGAGCCCGCGCACTTCGCCCGCCACGACCGCGAAGCCGCGCCCCTGCTCGCCAGCGCGCGCGGCCTCGACAGCCGCATTCAGCGCGAGAATGTTGGTCTGGAACGCAATGCCGTCGATGACCGAAATGATCTCCGCGATCTTGTCCGAACTCGACGCGATGCCGCGCATCTTCTCGACGACATCGTCCACGACGCTCGAACCGCGCGAGGTCGCGTCGAGCGCTTCGCCCGCGAGGGTGTTCGCCTCGCGCGCGTGCTCGGCATTCTGACGCACCGTCGCGGTCAGTTCTTCCATGCTCGATGCGGTTTCTTCGAGCGAGGCCGCCTGATTCTCCGTGCGCGCGGACAGATCCGCGTTGCCGCTCGCGATTTCATCGGCGCCGAGATTGATCGAATCGGATGTCGCGCGCACGGTCTTCACGGTGCTCGCGACGCTTGCCTGCATGGTCGCGAGTCCCGCGAACCGACGGCCGATCTCGTTCGTGCCGCGATCTTCGATGCGCTCATCCAGACGCCCGTTCGCGATGCGCTCGAAATGCCTGCCGGCTTCCTCCAGCGGCTGAATCACGCCACGGCGCAGCGCGACGTGCACGAGTGCGATCCCGGCGACGAGCGCCGCGAGAATCACGATGCCCACCGCGCGGAACCACGCGTAACGCGTGTCGATCGACGCGAGATAGCCGCGGCCCGCTTCATCGCCGAAATTGACGAAGTTCTGCTGTTCCGCGAGATAGCGGTCCTGGAAACCTTGCGTCGGCTGATCGAGGAACGCCTGGAGATTGCCGGCGTCGAGATACTGCACGAGCTCGCTCAAAGCCTTCGAATACTCGGCGTATTTCGCCTGCAACGCGGTCGTGCGCGCCGCGTTCTCCTCGCCGGTCTTCGGCGCGTTCAGGAACGCCGCGAACGACTTGTCCGCCGCCGCGATCTGCTCGCGCGCGTGCTGAACGATCTCGGTCGGCTCGGTGCCGCCGCGCACCATGCGCGTTCCCGCGCGCGAAAGGTTGATGCGCGCGTCCATCAGATGCTGGGTGGTCTTGTTGACCGCGTTCACCTGCTTGAGAGCGATATCGGACAGGCTGCCGACGTCGTCATGCGTGCGCGAGAGGGACCAGAAACCGAGCCCTTCGGTCACCAGTTGAAAAAGACAGAACACCACCAGAACTGCGAGCAAACCCGATGAAACCTTGATCTTTCCGAACATCACTTGCACCCACACTTTCCGAAATTAGGCCCGCCGACGCGGGGACAGTGCGGGTTTACGGCATTCGCGCCGGAAAGCTTGAATCGTTTGCCAAAAGGCTGATCTACGCGAATGCAGGCTTCGCGCCGCTTTCGCGACTGCATCGGCGGGACGCGTCTGCGAGCCGAAACGCACCATTGCACAATTTTTGCCTGACTTCCTTGCAGTGCGCGCGAACGCTTCCTATTGTCTTTGCAGGACGGCACCGAACCCACCCAAGGAGTGTCCGAATGGCCGAAATAGTCGATATCGCGCGCGGTGCGCTGAATGCGCAACCGTTCAGCGCCTTGCTCGGAACCAAGCTGATGCAGGTCGATTCAGCGAGTCTCACGCTGTGCCTGACGATCAGGGACGAGCTCAGGCAACAACACGGCTTCGTGCACGGAGGGGTGGTCAGTTATCTCGTCGACAACGCACTGACCTTCGCGGGCGCGCTGCGGCTCGGGCCGAAGGTCGTCACCGGCGAATACAAGATCAACTATCTGCGGCCGGCCGTCTCCGGCACGCTGATGGCGCGTGCCCGCGTCGTCCATGCCGGGATGACGCAGGCCACCTGCCAGTGCGACGTGTTCGTCACCGATGGCGGCGCCGAGCGGCTCGTCGCGGTCGCGCAGGGCACGATCACGCGCATCGGCGAAAGCGTCTCCGCCGAGCCGGTTTATCACGCCTGAACCTTCAATCTCAATCTCCGTCCTTCAAAGCAAAAAACCTCGCCGCGGCGAGGTTTTTTGTTGGCTGCGCGTGCGCGTCACTGCGCCGCGACGGTCTTCTGCGTCTGCTCGCCGAGGCCCTGAATGCCCAGACGCATCGTCTGGCCGGCCTTCAGATACACCGCTTCCGGCTTCACGCCCATGCCGACGCCCGGCGGCGTGCCCGTCGAAATGACATCGCCCGGCTGCAGGCTCATCACCTTCGACAGATACGCGACGAGTTGCGCGACCGTGAAGACCATTGTCTTCGTGTTGCCGTTCTGATAGCGCTTGCCGTCGACCTCGAGCCACAGATCGAGCTTCTGCGGATCGGCGACTTCGTCCTTCGTGACGAGCCACGGGCCGATCGGGCCGAATGTGTCGAAGCCCTTGCCCTTGTCCCACTGCGTGCCGTGCTCGAGTTGCCATTCGCGCTCGGAGACGTCGTTGATGACGCAGTAGCCCGCGACGTAATCGAGCGCGTTCGCTTCGTCGACGTACTTCGCTTCCTTGCCGATCACCACGCCCAGCTCGACTTCCCAGTCGGTCTTGACCGAGTTGCGCGGAATTTCCACGTCGTCGTTCGGACCGCTGATCGCGCTCGTCCACTTGTTGAAGATGACCGGCTCGGTCGGCACGGGCAGATTCGATTCGGCGGCGTGATCCGCATAGTTGAGCCCGATGCACACGAACTTGCCGATGCGCCCGACACACGGCCCGATGCGCGGATTGCCGTCGACTGCGGGCAGCGACGCGATATCGGCCGCGCGCAGTTTCGCCAGGCCCGCTTCGGTCAGCGTCGCGCCGGCGATGTCATCGACGACCTTCGACAGGTCGCGAATCTTGCCCTCGGCGTCCAGCAAACCCGGTTTTTCCTGACCCTTGGGGCCGTAACGAAGCAGTTTCATCTGGTTTGATCCTTCTGGTTCGGAAAAAGAATGAGGGGCCGGTCAGTTCGACCAGCCGCCATCGATGACATGAATCTGGCCCGTCGTGAACGACGATTCGTCCGATCCAAGATAAAGCGCAAGTGCCGCGATTTCTTCGGCACGGCCGACGCGCCCCATCGGCTGGCGCGCGACGAACGCCGCATGGACCTGATCGACGCTCGCGCCCTGCGCCTTCGCCTGCTCCGCGATGCGGTCCTTCAGCGACGGCGATTCCACCGTGCCGGGACAGATCGCATTGCAGCGGATGCCACGCGTGACGAAATCGGCGGCGACGGACTTCGTCAGCCCGATCACGGCCGCCTTCGACGCACCATACACGAAGCGGTTGGGCACGCCCTTCACGCTCGACGCCGCCGACGACATGTTGATGATCGAGCCGCCGCCCTTTTCCAGCATCTTCGGCAGGAACGCGCGAATCGTCCGATACATCGCCCTGGCGTTCAGGTCGAAGGCGAAGTCCCAGTCTTCCTCGCTCGCTTCGAGAATCGATCCAGCGTGCACGTAGCCCGCGCAGTTGAAAAGCACGTCGATCGCGCCGATTTCATCGGCCAGCGCGTTGATCGCCTGCGGGTCGCGCACGTCGAGCGTGCGCACGTCGAAAGGCTTTCCTTCGAGCGATCCCGTGCGGATATCCGTGGCGATCACGCGCGCGCCCTCTGCCGCGAAAAGCTCGGCCGTCGCGAGCCCGATGCCTTGTCCCGCCGCCGTGATCAGCGCCGTCTTGCCTGCCAGTCTTTGTACCATCCACTACTCCAGTCGAAAGTGTTTTTGAGACATGCCGGGTATATCAGCCGTTTCAGAGACGGTAGAACGCGCGAGCGTTCGCGCCGAAAATCGCGGCTTGCTCGGCTTTTTCGAGATGTGACGTGAGGTTTTGGGCCGTGCTGTGCCATGCAGTGTAACTGCCATTCATGTCGAGCACGGGCCAGTCGCTGCCCCACATCAGGCGCTCGGGACCGAAATGCCGGAGAAGATGTGCGACGTAGGGCTTCAATGTTTCGTCGGTCCAGTTTTCGCCGGATTCGGTCGCCAGGCCCGAGAGCTTGCAATGAAGTCTTTGCCGCAACGCGGCGAGTTGCGCGATGCCGTCGGCCCAGGGTTGCCAGCCGGATGCGAGACCATCGCGGATCGGCGGTTTGGCGCCGTGATCGACCACGATGCGCAAGGTCGGATATCGCTCCACGAATTCGATCAACGAGGGCACATGCCGCGCGAAGATCAACGCATCGAAGGCCAGATCGAGGTCGATGAGACGGCCGATCGCGTCCTCGCGCGGCGCGTGTGCGATCCACGTATCGTCGGACAAGTCCTGCAGCATCGGGCGCACGCCCTTGAACTTCGGCTCTTGCGCGAATTCGTCGATGAACTTCGCTGCATCGGGCGAATCGAGCGGAACCCAGCCGACGACGCCCGCGATCGACTCTTCATTGCGCGCGAGTTCGAGCAAATAGCGCGTTTCGTCGAGCGTCGGCGCGGCCTGAACGACGACCGTTCGTTGAACGCCGACCGACTCGCGAAGCGGCGCGAGATCGTCCGGACCGAATACGCGATAGAGCGGCTTCATGTCCGGCGTGAGCCATCCGTAGTCGCCGCGCGATGGATCCCAGTAATGCTGATGTGCGTCGACATTCATCGCGGCACCGCCGCGTTCGCGTGCAGCAGACCTTCGGCGCGCAACGCGTCCCATAGCGCGGACGGAACCGGCGTCGCGAACGATGCCGCGTTTTCGCGCACTTCATCCGGCGTGCGCGCCCCCATCAGCACCGTGGCGACGACTTTATGCGCATAAGGAAACTGGATGGCCGCGGTCGCCAGCGCAACGCCATGCGCACGGCATACGCGCTCCAGCTTGCCGACACGCTCGACAATGTCCTTGGGCGCATCGCCGTAATTGAACTTGAGATCGCCGTGCGCGTTGGCATCGAGACCGCGCGCGAGAATGCCCGAATTGAACGCGCCACCGAGCAGGATGCTCACGCCGCGTTTTTCGCACTCGGGCAGAAGATCGTCGAGCGTGTTTTGTTCAAGCAGCGTGTAGCGGCCCGCGAGCAATGCGCAGTCGATATCGAATTCGGCCATCGCTTCCATTACCGCCGCGCCTTCGTTCACGCCGAGGCCTACGGCTTTCACGCCGCGCGACTGCTTCAACTCTTCGAGCGCGCGAAAACCGCCTTCATCGGTAAGCTGCTTCCAGTAATGCGCGTTCTTCTCGCCATGCGTAACGCGGCCGATGTCGTGAATCAGCACGATGTCGATATCGACCATGCCGAGCCGCATCTGGCTGTCTTCGAACGAGCGGACGATGCCGTCGTAGGTGTAGTCGTAGATCGCTTCGAAGGGCAGCGGCGCGGCCCAGCCTTCGCTGCCGTCGTAGGCTGTCGTGCGCGGGACGAAGCGCCGGCCGACCTTGGTCGAGAGGACGAAGTCGCCGCGTGGATAACGCCGCAAGGCATCGCCCAGACGATGCTCCGCCTTCGTGTGACCGTAGTGCGGCGCGGTATCGAAGCAGCGGATGCCTGCTTCCCAGGCGGCATCGACGGTCGCGCGCGCCTCGTCTTCCGTCAGTTCGTGATACAGCCCGCCGAGCGGCGCGGTGCCGAGCGACAGCGCCGTGACTTCCAGCGCCGTGCGGCCGATTTTGCGCCGGCGCGAAACGGCCTGCGTGTCTCCTGTCATGTGCGACCCCCAGTCGATACGTTCAGTTTGAAACGCTCTCCACGGCGCGAGGCACCACAGTAACGCGTCCCGCGCCGCCGGGCAAACACGCGGGTCCGACCGGTTCGAAGGATTTGTAAGTCAGGATGAATTCCTGATGCCCGAGCGCTTCCGACTTCGACGCCGCACCCGCCGCGACCGCGACAGTGACATCGACGATTTCGCGCCCCACTTCGTCGAGCGTCGCGCGGCCTTCGAGGATGCGGCCGGCATCGACATCCATGTCGCCGGACAGGTTGCGATACGTCGACGGATTCGCGCAGACCTTGATGACCGGCGATATCGCCGAGCCGACCACCGAGCCGCGCCCGGTCGTGAAGAGGATGACGTGACAACCGCACGCGATCAGCTCGCCGATCTCCGCGTTGTCGCTGATATTGGGAAAGCCGAAGCGCGGTTCGCCATCGGGGACGACATCGAGCAGATAGAGCCCGCTCGTCGGCGGCACATCGCCCGGCTTGATGATGCCGACGATCGGCGACGCGCCGCTCTTCGAATACGCGCCGAGCGATTTCTCTTCCTGCGTCGTCAGCCCGCCGTCCGCGTTGCCGACGGAGAACGAGCCGTGACCCATCGTCGTGTAATAGCGCGCGGCCTTCTGCACGCAATCCACGATGGCGTCGCCGAGTTCGGGCCGCGCCGCCCGCCGCTTCATATGGAATTCGCAGCCGACGAGCTCGCCCGTTTCCTCGAAGACGCACGACGCGCCCGCGTCAATGAACGCATCGAATGCGCGGCCCACCGCAGGATTCGCCGTGATGCCGCTCGTGCCGTCCGAACCGCCGCATATCGTGCCGACGATCAGTTCGTCGAGCGCCATCGGCACCTTCCGTTGCGCCGCGAGCGTCGCACGCGCCTCGCGCACCCAGTCGAGCCCGTTCTGGATCGTGCTGCGCGTGCCGCCTTTTTCCTGGATCGTCAGCACGGCGGCGGGGCGGCCGCTCGCGCGCACGACATCGGCGAGATAGTGCTTGTTCATGCTCTCGCAACCGAGCGACACGAACAGCACTGCGCCGACGTTCGGGTGCGTGCAGATGCGCTCCAGCATCTTTTCGGCGTAGCTGTTCGGGTAGCAGCCCGGAAAGCCGATCAGATGCACGGGCGACCCGGCCTGCGGGTCGAAGGAATCGAAGTCATCGAACGATGGACGGAAGTGCGCGACGATCTCACGCGCGACGTGATGCGCGCACTCGACGAGATACGCCACCGCGACGACATTGCGGATGCCCTTCCTGCCATCCGCGCGCAGATAGCCTTGCAGTGCTGGACTGTTCATGAGTGTTCTTTAGTGCTGTACGTAGGCGTGCCCGGCATCGTGCGTGTACGTCGGGATGTAGTCGCTTTCCAGATTGTGCGTATGCAGATGCTCGCCGCATGCGACATCCGCATTCACATGACCGATGATCGCGCCGTAGCGCAGTACCTTCTCGTCCTTCGACAGCGCCCGCCGCGCGACCTTGTGCGCAAGCTCGATGGTCGTCGCGAGCGTGACGGACTCGCCTTCGATCATCAACGTTTCGCCTGCGGGCAAGCGCGCGGCGGCGATCAGGCAGTTGTCTTCCGGGCTCAGCAGGATGAGGCGCGGGTCGGTTGTCTTTTGCATCGTTCGATATCTCAAGTTTGCGTGTCGCCACCCGCGATTCGCGCCACCATCAGCGAGCCGAGAATGATCGCGCCGTAGATCGCCTGAATCCAGAACGAAGGAACTTGCGCAAGTGTCAGGAGGTTTTGCACGACGCCCAACAGCAAAACGCCTGACAGCGCGCCGAGCATCGTGCCCTTGCCGCCATCGAGCGAGATGCCGCCGATCACCGCCGCGGCGAATACCGTGAAGATCATGCCGTTGCCCTGATTCGCATTGATCGCGCCGACATAGCCCGTGACGACCAGACCGCCGATCGATGCGAGCACACTGCCCAGAATGAACACGCCCCACGTGATGCGCTCGACACGAATGCCCGCCGCACGCGCCGCTTCCGGATTGCCGCCGATGGCATACAGCGCGCGCCCGAGCCGGTGATAGCGCAGCATGAACGCGGCCGCCGCGAACGCCGCCGCCGCGAGCCACACGGAAATCGGCAGGCCGAGCACGAGCGTCGTTGCGAGCGTGAAGAACGACGGCGGCATGTCGAAGAGCGTGCCGCCCTTCGTCGCGCCGACGAGCATCCCGCGCAGCACGATCAGCATCGCAAGGGTGACGATGAACGCGTTCAGGCGCAGCCGCACGACCAGAAAGCCGTTGACGAAGCCGATCAGCGCGCCCACGACCACGATCGCCGCGAGACCCGCCGCAACCGGCCACTCGAGACCGAAGCCCGCCGACGCCGCGGGCATCACGAGCATCGCGCCGACGGCGGGCGCGATGCCGACCGTCGACTCGAGCGATAAATCGAACTTGCCCGTCAGCACGATCAGCGATTCGGCGAGCACGACGAGCGCGAGCGCTGCGACGCGCCGAGGATGCTGATCAGATTCGCCTGCGTCAGAAAGCTCGGGCTGACGAACGCGCCGATCGCGAGCAGCAACGCGAGCGCGGGCAGCAGCGCGAGATCGCGGAACCGCGCGAGCTCGATGCGCGGGCGCTGGCGTTGCATCGGCACGCCGGCCATCGCGGGACTGGAAACGTCATGCTTCATGGAGACTCACTCCTTCGACGGATGCGATGAGTTCATGGTCCTGCCATCCGGCAGGAAATTCGGCCGCGATCGCGCCACGGAACATCACGAGGACGCGGTCGCAGGTGCGCAGGTCGTCGAGTTCGCCGGAGACGACGAGCACCGCCTTGCCTTCCTCGCGCACGCGTTCGACGACGCCGAGCAGCGCTTCCTTCGATTTCACGTCGACGCCCGCGGTCGGATCGATGAGCACGAGCACGTCCGGATCGGTCGCGAGCGCGCGCGCCATCACCACCTTTTGCTGATTGCCCCCGGACAGGCCGGACACGACATGCTCCGGCCCTTGCGTCTTGATACCGAGCGCCGCGATCATGCGGCGCCCGAACGCGTTCTTCTTCGCCGGCGACGCGATGCCGAAGCGCCCGAGCGTGCGCGCGATCGTCATCGACGCGTTCTCCGCGACGGACTGGGTGAGCACGAGACCCTCGCGATGCCGGTCCTTCGGCACGCAGCCGACGCCGTTCGCCAATGCATCGGGCACGTCGCCGGGCGTGAGCGCGCGGCCGTCGACCGCAATCGTGCCGCTGCGCTGCGCCTTCAATCCGGCGATGGCTTCCGCAACGCTCGTGCGACCGCTCGTCGTCGCGCCCGTCAGTCCGATGACTTCGCCGCGTCGCACGTCGAAGCTGACGTCGTCGTAGTCATCTCCGCACAGGCGGGACACGGCAAGCGCGATCGATGCGTCCGCGGGCAAAGGCGCGCGCGCCGCCGCATCGGCGACGGCGAGACCGCCTTGTTCGCCCGTCATCGCTTCGATCAGCTTGTCGCGCGGCAGCGCCGAAACCGGTGCGCTGACGATATGCCGCGCATCGCGCAATACGGTCACCGCCTGACAGATTTCGTACACCTCCTGCAAGTGATGGGAAATGAACAGGAAAGTGACACCTTCTGTCTGCAACTCTTCGATACGCCTGAAGAGACGCTTGATCTCGTCGCCGTCCAGTTGTGCAGTCGGCTCGTCGAGGATGATGAAGCGCGCGCCATACGACAGCGCCCGCGCGATCTCGACCAGTTGCCGCGCCTCGACGGTCAGGTCGCCTGCGCGCGCGTCTTCGCGCACGTCGATCTTCCAGTGATCGAGCAATGCGCGCGCGTCGCGACGCATCGTGCGCCAGTCGATCACGCCGCCGCGCCGATGCTGGCGATTGATGAACAGGTTCTCGGCGACCGACAAGTCGCGAATGATCGTCGAATGCTGGTAGACGCACGCGACGCGCTCGCGCCATCCGTCGCGGTCCGCAAGGGGCGGCGCAGGCTCGCCGCCGAAGCGGATCTCGCCGGCGTCGGGACGGCGCAGGCCTGTGATCATCGAGACGAGCGTCGACTTGCCCGCGCCGTTGCGCCCGACGAGCGCATGCGACTCGCCGGGCAAAACGCGCATGGTGACGTCCGACAGCGCCGCCGTCGAACCGTAACGCTTGGTCAGCCCAAGCGCTTCCACCACGGGCGCGCTCATTTGATGCTGTTGCCCCAGAGGGACTTGTCGTCGACGTTGGCTTTCGTCACGAGCGGCGCGGGCAACTGATCTTCCAGAATGCCGGGCGCGCGCTGGACGATCGTGCTGCCGTGATCCGTCGGGCCGGGCTTGAAGGTCTGTCCGGCGAGTGCCGCCTTGATATAGAAGAGGCCGTACTTCGCGTACAGATCGGCGGGCTGCGAGATGGTCGCGTCGATTTCGCCGCGGCGGATCGCATCGTATTCCTGCGGGATGCCGTCGTTGCTCACGATCACAATGTGTTTCGGATCGCCCGCCTTGACGAGCAGTTGCTTGCGGCGCAGCGTCTGGAGCGTCGGCGACAGATAGACGCCGCCTGCCTGCATGTAGATCGCCTTCACGTCGGGATTCGCAGTCAGCAGGCTGTCGAGCGCGGTCGCGGCGGCGTCGCCTTTCCATGCTGCCGGAATCTCCAGAAGACTCAGCGACGGATATTTCTTGAGGCACTCGCGAAATGCCTCGGACCGGTCGCGGCCGTTCACCGATGCCAGATCACCCATGATCTGCACGACCTTGCCCGACTTCACGTGCTCGCCGATGTACTCGCACGACTTCGTGCCGTACGCGCGGTTGTCGGCGCGCACGACCATCGCGACCTTGCCCTGGGTCGGCGCAACGTCCACCGCGACGACCGGCACGCTCTTCGCAGACGACGCATCGAGCGCCCGGCTGATCGCCGCCGAATCCAGCGGTCCGACGACAATGCCCTTCGCGCCGAGATTCAGCAGGCTGTTCATGTCGGTGATCTGCTGCGCGGGGTCGCCGTTCGAATTGACGGGCGCGAGGATGTCTAGGCCCATTTCTTTCGCATATTTCGGCAGGTAGTTGTTGTACGACTGCCAGAACGGCGATGTCAGCAGCGGCAGGCCGAGGCCGACCTTGCCGCTCTCGGTGGCGTGCGCGAGGCCGATGGTGCCCGCCGCCGCAATGGCGACGGCGAGTGTCTTCGTGATTCTCATGCGTCTGTCTCCTGATTTGTGCGGTTCTTCGTGACTGCTACGTGGGGCTTCGGAAACTGCCGGTGCATCTATTCATCAGTGAACGTATTATTCATATACGCACAAATTGAAGTCAAGGACGATGCGCGGCGAAAGCGGTCGGTAATTTCCCTAGCCGGTATTCGCCGACTGACAGAAGGCTTAAACTCGGCGCGAATTCATGAACCGACCCAGACTGCCCATGGACGTGGAAGACAACGACGCCGACCGCTATCGCGCGCCCGCTCTCGACAAGGGGCTCGATATCCTCGAATTGCTTTCGGAGCAGAAGTCGGGACTGACGCGTGCGGAAATCACGAAAATGCTCGGGCGCAACGCGAGCGAGATGTATCGGATGCTGGAGCGGCTCGTCGCGCGGCAGTACGTCGTGCGCTCGCCCGAAGGCGATCGCTATTCGCTGAGCCTCAAGCTCTATGCGCTCGCGCATCGGCATCCGCCGATGAACCGCCTGATCGCCGAAGCGTTGCCGGTGATGCAGCGATTCGCCGACTCGGCCGAGCAGTCGGTGCATCTCGCCGTCTACGATCGCGGCAATCTGCTCGTCATCGCGCAAGTGGATGGACCCGGCACCTGGGGCATTTCGGTGCGGCTCGGCTCGCGCGTCGGTTTGATCGACACCGGCTCGGGCCGCGTGATGCTCGCTTTTCAGACCGAGGAGCAGCGCGAGCACATGCTTGCGGAGCACACCAAGGTCAAAGGCGAGCTCGCGCTGGATCGCGCGGTGCTCGACGCCGATTACCGGCGGATTTGCGAACTCGGCTACTCGAAGAAGGACAGTCAGCAGACCTTCGGCGTGACGGACGTGACGTTTCCGCTGCTCGGGCCATCCGGCCAGGCGATCGCCGCCCTCACCTGCCCGTATATGCGACGTATCGACGAATACGTGGCGCCGTCGATCGAAGACGTCACGGCATTGTTGAAAGACGCCGCGGCATCGCTTTCGATGATGCACGACTGACTGGCGCGCTCGACGCGTTAGAATGGCGGCCCTCTCAAAAAGCCGGCGCGCCGCGATCGCGTGCGGCCGTGTTCAATTCAACGCATTCCCGATGGCGAAACTCCTCTCCGACACCGAATTCCTCCGATTCACCGAGCTTCAGCAAAAGCAGGCGAACTTCACGATCACGTCCGACGAAGCCGATGAGCTCCGCGAAATCGTCGCCCGTGCGCAGAAAACGCGCGACGATCGCGCGGCCGCGATGCAGGCGATAGAAACGTATATCGCGCAGTTCGACATCACGCCCGACGAGCTTTTCCCGGCCGAGCAGATCGGCGATGCGGCGCGCACCTTCGGCCTGATTCCCGCCGCAAAGAAGGAGCGCACGCTGCCACCCCAGCTGACGCACAACGGCAAGCCATATCAGTGGACGTCACGCGCGCTGCCCGAGGACATCCGCGTGCCGCTTTTCGACGCGTTCACATCGGGCCAATCGGTCAAGCCGTTCATCGCGACATTGAAGGACACGTCGCGTTGCGCATTGACAATCGCGCGACTCGAAAAGGAAACGGGAAGTACGTACGCCGAAGCATTGCTCGACGAGCTTTCGCTGTCGCGGGCCCAGATCGACGAAGCGCTCGCGAAACTGGCGGCCTAATCGGCGCGCGGCTGTGCTGGCGTATCGCACAGCCGCATCCTGAAGCCGACGACGGTCGGATCGTCGGTCTTCGTCAGCTCGAAGCCGCTATTGCGCGCGAGTGCGATCATGCCGGCGTTCTCGCGCAAGGCTTCGCCGACCAGCCAGCGCGTGCCGCGCTGTTTCACGTAGTCGATGATGCGCGACAGCAGCAGCGATCCCAATCCCTTCCCCTTCATATCCGAGCGTGCGGCGACGGCGAACTCGGCGGTCTCGTTGTCGGGATCGGCGATCGCGCGCGCGACGCCGAGCGTCTCGCCTGTCCCTTCGCCGTTCGCCCGCGTGACGATCAACGCCATCTCGCGGTCATAGTCAATCTGCGTCATGCGCGCGAGTTGCGAGTGATCGAAGCTGCGGACAGCGCCGAAGAAACGCAGACGCAAATCTTCGGCGGTATTGGCGGCGACGAAGGCCGCGTGCGCTTCTTCGTCTTCGGGGCGAATCGGCCGCACGGTGACGCGCATGCCGCGCCAGTCGAGCGTCTCTTCGAGGCAGCGCGGATACGGCACGATTGCAAGCGGCTTGCGATGCGCGCCAAGCGTGAGTTGCGGTTCGTGAACCGCGACCGAATCGCGCGTCACGCGCAAGGTGAGCCGCAGCGCGACGACTTCCTCGATATAACAAACGAGTTGCGACAACGCGGTCAGCGCATTGAGCAGCGTTTCGGCAGGGAGTTCGCGCGAGCGCGGCGAGCGCATGACGAGATCGCGTGCGAGCACGGGGTTGAGCGGCGGCAACGCGAACTCGTGAAGCGCGTCGGCAAGTCCAAGTGCGCCTTCGGCCTTGAACTCGAACACGGGACCGAACACGCGATGGTTGAGAAGCCGCGCCTGAATTTCGACGGCATCGCTCGTGAGCGAGTCGGGCGGCCCTGGCTTCACCGTAATGCCGAAGCGAGCGAACACGCGCGCCGCCCGCTCGCCATTCAGTTCGGTGATGCCGTTTTCGAGCGCGCTGCGGATTTCGCATTGCGCGGCATCGATATCTTCTGGGATATCGGCGGGGAGGCCGTCGGGCGTTTGCATCAACAACTCGCGGCCTTGCCGGAAATTGACAAGGCGCGCGAAGCCGCGAGCGAGCCGATGCGGCGTCGTGTGGACCGGAATGCCGTTCGCGTGCAGTTCGTCGCGCGTGGCCGAATCGACGCAGCCGAAAAAGCAGGCCAGCAATCCGCGATAGGCGTGACGCCGCTCGGCGATCAATGTGCGCGCGACGTCCGCGACGGGCGCGCTATGCGTCGGCGCATGCACGACGAACACGGTGCCGGTTTCGCGATGCGACGCGAGCGCCTCGAGCGCGGCGCCGAAATCGGCGGGCGTGGCATCGTCGCCCAGGAGAAGCGGGTTGCCCGCACGGGCGCGAGGCAGTGCGGCGGCCACGGCATCGCGGGCGGCGGCCGGCCAATGAGCGAGGTCATCGCCCGCGGCGCCGAACGCGTCCTGCGCGAGGGTAGCGACGCCGCGGTCGCTCGTGATGACGGTCGCGACATCGCTCGCCGCCACGCGTCCAATGCCGAGCGTTTCGATTTCGTCGAGCAGATCGTCGAGTGAATCGACGCGGACGAGTCCCGCGCGACGGAAGGCCGCCCCGTAAAGACGATCGAACGGATCGTCACGGCCGTTGCGAAGCACGAGCACGGGCTTATTTCGCGCGGCGGCGCGCGCGGCGGACATGAATTTGCGCGCCGACCGGACAGTTTCTATCGCGAGCAGGATTGCACGCGTCGATGCATCGCTCGCGAGGTAATCGAGGATGTCGCCGGAATCGACATCGGCTTCATCGCCAAGCGCGACGATGCGCGAGAAGCCGAGCCCACGTGCGCGCGCCCAGCCCAGCACGCCGTTTGTCAACGCGTTCGATCCGGAAACCCACGCAACGCCACCGGATTTCACACTGCATGCGGGCGCGCCGAGACACGCGCCGATCGCAGGCGTGACTACACCGAGACTTCCAGGCCCGATGATCCGCACGAGGAAAGGCCGCGCGGCTGCAAGGGTTCGACCGGTCCATTCATCCGCCTCGGCGGCGGACGATTGATGCTTGTCTTGCAATGACGACGAACCGCCACGTTGCTTTGCTTCGCCGACGATTACGACGGCCTTCGTTCCTCGTCGGCCCAGGCGCTCGACGAGCCCCGGCCATGTGTGCGGTCGAGTGCACAGCACGGCGACGTTCGGCGCTTCGGGCAACGCATCGACGTCCGCATACACGGTTTCGCCATCGAGCGACTTGTGCTTCGGGTTGACCGGCCACAGTGAACCTTTGAATCCGGCGCATTGGATACGCGCCCATACCATCTCGCCGACGCTCCCTGCACGCGACGAGGCCCCCACGATAGCGATCGACTTCGGCGCGAAAAGAATATCCAGATTGCGAACGGTCATGGCGGCTCCGGCACGAGCGGCAGTTGTGACAGCGCTTAGGATAGGCGATTTTGTTTTGGGGAGGATGACTGAGATCGAACGTCGCCGGGGCGGACTTTATGCGCATAAAGTCCGATGACCGTCTCACCGACTTGGCCGCGTCGGACCGGTCCCGCGCGCCGTACTTTATGCGCATAAACCTCGGCCGAATGGCTAACCGACCCGCTTTGTTGCTGTTTATCACTGGAAAAAAAACTACGCCAATGTAAAATTCAACGAACTTCAAAATCCGGAGCGAAATGTGGCGGCGGAAATCATAGCGATCACGCAGCAGAAGGGTGGCGTCGGCAAGAGCACGATTGCGATGCATCTCGGTGCGGCCTTTCACGAAAAAAAGAAGCGTGTGCTGGTGGTCGACGCGGATGGTCAGAACACCTTGGTACATTGGTCGAGCGCCGCATCGGACGGCGCAAGCGGAATTCCGTTTCCGGTCGTCAATCTCTCCGAAGCGGGAGGACAGATCCACCGCGAGATCAAGAAGTTCGTCAACGACTACGACATCATCGTCGTGGATTGCCCACCGTCGATCACCGAGAAAGTGTCCGGCGTCGTGCTGCTCGCGGCGAGCGTCGCCGTGATTCCGACTTCGTCGTCGCCTGCGGATTATTGGTCAAGCGTCGGTCTGGTTAAGCTCGTCCAACAAGCACAGGTGATGAGCGAAGATCTGCGCGCTGTCTTCCTGCTCAACAAGACGGAAGAGAAGCGCATGCTCACACGCGAACTCAAAGTCGCGCTCGAAGAGCTCGGCTTTCCTTTGCTTAAAACCCAAATCCCCACGCGCGAGTGCTACAAGCAGGCGATGGCACTCGGTGTGACCGTCCTTCAAATGAGCGATCGCGGGTCGCGTCTCGCGGCAGCGGAGATCCGCGCCGTGGCGGACGAGATCCTCGCCATGCTGTCCTGACTTTATGCGCATAAAGGACCCTGAATGAAACCGTCTCAGTTTGCAAAGGGCTTCAAGGCTCGCCCCGATTCGACAAGCAGTGAGAAGCGCACGGCGCTCGATCGTCTCAATGCAATCGATGGCATCGTCGACATTCAGCACGTGGGGCAGGCTGCCGCGAATGGCCGATCGAGCGCTTTCGTCGCCGATGATCCCGCCGACGTGAATACCGGACCGGAGTCCGATGAATATCGCGCGTGGCGGCGCGCTAACCGTTATACGACGGGCCAAGTGATCGAACTGCCGCTCAAGTCAATCAAACCCAGTCCGTTCAATCCGCGCCATTTCTATCTCAAGACCTCGATTGCGGAATTGGCCGTCAATCTCGCGAAGCAGGGGCAACAGCAGGCGATTCACGTCATCCCTGACTACGAAAGCCCGGGAACGTTTTTCGTCAGCGATGGCGGTCGCCGCGTACGGGCGCTCAAAGAGGCGAACAAGGAAACGGTCAAGGCGGTGGTCGTCGACCTGCCGATTGGCATTCAGAGCTACAAGCTGGGTTACGACCTCAACGTTCAACGCGACTCACAAACCGTGTTCGACAACGCCGTAGTCTGGCGGCGCTTCCTCGACGAGCAGCACTTCCAGAGTCAGCGCGAACTGGCCGACCATCTCGGTCTGGATGAATCGACAATCGCCGTGGCGCTATCCATCGCGAAGCTTCCCGAGAACGTCATGCACGAGATGGTCGCGCGGCCGGACCGGTTCGGCTCGAACATGGCTTATCAGATCGCCCGCTATCATGCGGCGCGCGGCAGCGACGCGACGTTGCGGCTCATCAACAAGATCACGTCGGACGATCTGAGCACCCGCCAGGTCGCCGATATCGTCAAAGGTCGTGCGAGCGCTCAAGAAACACCGAAGACACCGAGCCGTCAGCGCTATGCGCAGCGTCTCGAGATCAAGCTGGATGGCGTCGCAGTCGGCGATCTGAAGTCATACGGTGAAGATCGTCTTGAACTGCGTTTGCGGGGCTTGTCGCGGGACAAGCGCGATGCGTTGCTGCATCAGATCGAGCTCATGCTTCAGCCTTCCGACGCCGAAAAGTAACGCAGTGAATGGCCGCGGAACTGATTCTTCGGCGGCCGTTCTTGTCTCACGATTCATTCTGAAAGTATTGCAGCGGCGCCTGCGGCATCACTGTGCATGCGAAGCGGTCAGCGCGACTGACTCAGCGTAAATGCCAACAAGTCGCCATCCGTAGGCTCGCCCCATGTCTTTCGAGCCAACCAGTCGAAGAAGGATGTCTCCGCGAGCTTGGAATCCAGTCCGCGCTTGCGCCAATCGTCGCGCATATGCGTGCCCAGCCCCGGAAGCACATCCTCCTCGAAAGACTGGCGCGCGATCTCCCGTTCTTCCTCACCTTGCTCGTCGTACAGCACGCGCGCTTCCTTGCGGCGGTAGGCCGAAAACTCGCTCAGCAAGCGGGCCTTGAGATCGTCGGCGGCAGAAGCGGTCGCTGGCGTGCGCACCGCCGTACCGCTCGTTGCGGGGGGCAGTGCCTCTACAGGCGGCGCATAGCCCTTCTTGAGCGCGTCCTTAAAAAGAGCCGCTGCGCTGCGAACCGGCGGTAGGGTTGTGCTGCGCATGCGCTGCTCCGTCATCTGGAGCGCCGCGCGGATGCGGTTTTCCTCGCTGTCTGCGTAAAGTGTCTGCGCGTCTTTCAATGGAATGCCAATCTTTACCATCCGATCAACGAGCGTACTGTCGAACACGTTCGGATGTTCGTCGAGCGCCAGCATCGGCTGCTTGCGCTCGGTGACGCGGAACTGAATTTCAGCGACCCGCCGCCCTTCACGATGTTCGACCAACTCGACGAAGATGTTGGTTACCGCATTCACCTCGGCAATCGCGGGGCGCAGATAATCGCGCTTGAAGTATTTGTATTCGCGCTTGGCTTCGTCGCCGGCTTCGGTGTCGGGCGTACCGGAAAGGATCGGCCGCCACCACTCCCACGTTTCGCGCATCGTCAGATGACTGGGATTGGTCAAGTAGCGAACACAGATTTCGTAGAGTGCAAGGCCAGCGCTGCTGCGCAGTTGGCTTTGGAACTGCAGGCTTAGTCGCGCATACTGGACGGGATCCAGCAGCTTCTTTTTGATTTTGGGCGCGAAAGAGAATTCGACCCATACGCGACGTGTTGTCGGATCTTCGAGAATTTCCGCATCGGCGATCAGCGTCGAAATGCCCCATTTCCGACCGGGCTTCTGGCTCGACGTGCCGGTACTCCACTCGACCTGCACCGACACCATGCGACGCAAATGCTCTTTGACAAGTGCGGTATCGTTCGAGTCGAACGCAGAGTTCGCGACGATATCCGATAACAGCGCGCGATACGTGTCGCCAGCGTCGTCAGCCTGCTGAGCGACTGCGAGGAGCACATTGAAGAGCTTTCGGGTGAGCAGCGTGATCTTGCCGCTCTTCGGTTGAATCGCAATAGCCTCGACCGCCTTGCGCAATTCCGCCGAGCTCGGGCTGACTACGTCGGTCTTCTTTGCGCGCTTGGTGGCCATGAGATGGTCAGGATCGATATTGCGAGCAAGGATACCCATCGGGGTGAACCGCGTCTATAGGGGCGACTTCACCATAGAGGGGTGAGGTTGGTCCGAATCATTCCACTCACTGCGGTGCGCTCCTGTAAACGCTCACCGCTCACCAATCGGGTTCATCTCATATAAGCACTGCCCGCACGGGTAAACGAAATGCGGGGATTTCTGGAAGTGCCCGCAACGTCCGAACGCAGGTCCCGAAAACACTCACCTGCGATTTTTTTGGCGCATTATGAGGTGTGGTACGCGAGAGACATTCCGGCACTTGAACATGAACTAGCACGCGATTGTGACGGTTGAGGTGCAAATCCAGCGCTAACGCTCTTCACTCTGCGTCCAGCCCAGCAAGACGTCCCGAAAACTCTCACCTTCGAGTCGGGTGGACCGGACGTTATATGTACGCCGAGGCCCTATCCCGGCGTCCGCACAACGGAATAACCTCCCGTAAATGCTCACCGACTGAGTCTTGAAGCGCGCGCAAGAACCAAAAAGCACGGCCTCGGGCTCCTGCAAAGGCTCACCTTTGCGAGTCGCCGTCGGAAAAACGCGCCTTTTTGGGCACCTATCTCGCTTTCACTGCGTGGCTATGCGGACACCGGCTCCCGCAAAGCCTCACCTTTTGACGCTGTGCTACAGAAAACTAGCGGTACCAGCCGCTCCCGAATTTGCTCACCATCCCTCATCACAACCACGCGGGCCTCGGCCTATCTATCTGATTTCACGGGAGTTACGACATCAGGACGAAGCGGCGGCGCTCGCTCTCCATCCAACTCGACAAAGTGACATCCCGGATTTCCTCACCATAAACTGGGTACTTTTCCTACAGAACGTTCGCCAGTACTACGCTGTCTCTTCCCGAAAATGCTCACCTTACATCGTCGAGCCTGAAAGTTTCGGTCGCGAGGGGCAGTCTTGCGGCTCAACACCCCCGGCCGCCAGTCCATTACTCCCGAAAAAGCTCACTCTTCGATCAAAACTACACCAGGGAGCAGCGCAATGTTGCACATTCGCCCGAAAAGACTCACCTTCGTTCCCGAACCTTTCCTGTAAACGCTCACCTGTCGGGAATTATTACTTCATACATGTAGTTAACACCCCATCTAGCCGCCTCCCGAGAATCCTCACCTTTCCCCAATTGCTGGGCATGAGAGGATTCACGTATAGCAACGCCGACAGGGTATTAGTCTCCCGAATACGCTCACCTAGATGTTTACCACGCTCCCTGAATCCCCTCACGATCCCTCCCGCAGGTGCTCACTGACTGTCCCGAAGCCCGTCACCGATCCCTCCCGAATAGCTTCACCATAGTTCCCGTACAATCTCACCCGATCAACCGCAAAGCCTTATGGGATAAGGCTTTACCGCGGCGTTAACAGGGTTAACAAGGTTCAAGGGTGTTTACTTCTAATACTCTCAAGCGCCACTGAGTCTCTTTCGCTAGCTGCGATACAAAACGCGTGAAACATCGCCCGGAAAACGCATATATCGTAAATCCCTTGCTAAATCATAGGCTTGTAGCCACAATCTCAGGATGTTTCACGAATAACCTCGACGACGCCGGCTCGAATGCTTAAAACGGCAGGAAGCGGTCTGACAGGGACATTGGGGCAGATCAACAAACCATTTTCATAACGTTCAACACGTAAAACGTTATGATCGTTATGTTGAACGGCTTATTCTCGGACATGAATCAGCACACCCGCGACATCTTGCGTCAGGAAATCGAAGCGATGCGTACCGCAGGCGCCCGACGGCAAGATCTTTCTCAGCACGCGTGCAAGCGGCTTTTCTTCGACCTCGGCATACGACCTTCAGTCACCACCGTCCGCGAACTCACACAGACGGGCAGCGCGAGCGACATTCCCAAAGATATCGAAGCCTTTTGGGCGGGCCTGCGCACGGCGCTGCGCGTGCGCATCGACGCCGGCGCGATGCCGGAGGTGTTGCAGCAACGCGCAGGCGAACTGCTGGCGGCGCTCTATGACGAGGCTCAAAAACTCGCACTCGCAGCTCTCGACGACGACAAAGCTCGTCTCAACGCGGCCGTCCAGGCCGCGCAGGCGCAGGTTCGGGATGCCAACATTCGTCGCGAGGCGATCGAGCAGGCCCATCAGCGTGCGGAGGCACGCGCCGAAGCCAACGCTGCACAGATCGCCGCCCTGGAAGCCGAACTGAAGGCGCTGCGCAATGAGGGATCGGGCGCTCAGGCCGGTCTACGCGAGGTCATCGCGCGTTGGGAAAAGGAAAACGAGACCCTGGCGGCGCGCCTGCAGCAGGAGCAAGAGTCGGCTGCGCGGCTTCGCGACCGGGTCGACGAACTGCAAGCCGAATTGCGCCAGAACACCGAGCACTACGCCCAGCAGATCAAGGACGCAATCAAGGAAGCTGAACGACGCGTTCACCCGATGCTGGTCGAGCTCGACTCCTTGCGCGGCATGGCAGCTACTTATCAGGCAGGCGCGCGCGAAGCAGGCCAGAAGGAATTTGATTTCATTCAACAACTTAGCGCTGCAAGAAGTCGCGCGGATCGGCTCGAATCGCAAGTGCGGGCGCAGTCCGACGAAATCGATGCGCTCGTTCGAGAGCGCGACGCTCAGCGTGTCCAGTCCGGGGCCAGCGCTGAAGTCGGTGCGTTGATTGCGTCGCTGGCGGCCGAGGGTCGCCTGAGTTCCGTCGAAATCGCCAGACTGGGTACGCAAGTGGATGCGCACGTCGTGGCGCCCCCCGCCTGTCCGGCGTGCGAAACGGGCGAACCGGAACTTCAGCGCCACGAAGACGAATACGAACTCTCCTGCCCGAACTGCGAGCGGACATCGGGTGCAGCGTCATCCAAGCTCGCGGCTGTCGACGGCTTTATCCGCTCGGCGCGTGTCAGCGCATCGTGAGAGCCGTCTCGCGGGCGTATCGGGTCAAAGGTGAGGGTTTTCGGGATCGTCGACGGCTGTGTGTAAATCCCCGCCGGGCGTTCCGCTAACGCGCGCCTGAGCGAGATCCCGCTCCCGTATTTGCTCACCCATCCAATCCTGCCATGCACGGAGCAGCCGATGCACGGAGATCGTCTGCTGAAATCCGAGCCATTGCCCGACGCGTTCGGGGTCCGTTCCGTCTTCGAAGTGTTCCGCCGCGTACGTGTTGCGCAGCGTCTGCGGACTCGCTCGCGCGACGCGTGATGCGGCGATGCCGGACGCGGCCACGACAGCGTCGATCGCGCGCAGCATAGTCGCCTTGTGCATGTGGCGGCCGGACGACGCGGCCGGAAACAGCAGCTCGCCCGCTAGATCTGCCGTCTTGCGCTCGCTGATCCAGTTGTCGAGCAATTCGACCGCGAACGGCGCAAGCCGCGCTTGCCGGATCAACAGCGGGTTCGACGCATCGACGGTGATATACGGCGCGCCCGCCGCGTAGCAGTCGACGGTCAATTGCGCCGCTTCGCCCGTTTTCACGCCTCCGCCCAGAAACACGGCGACCAGCGCCCGGTCGCGTCGCTCGCGCCAGCGCTGCCCGGCCGGCATCGCGCCCATAGGCGAAAACAGATGCGCGACGAGCAGCGCCCGCTCGTCGTGAGTGAGAAACCCGGTCGGCTCGTTGTCGCGCGCTTTGCGCCATGCCGCGTTGCCGTCCTGAGCGATGAATCGCGCCGGATTCGTCGCCGCCGATTCCACCTCGCGCACATGATCCAGCACGCGCTCGATCAGCCTCAGATAGCGCATGCGTTGCGGACGTCGGATGTCCAGCTGCGCGACGAACTGCTCGATCACGGGACGTTGCACCGTATGCAGCGTCGCGCGCTTCGCGGCCAGCCACTCGAGAAAGTTGCCCCACTGCGCGCGATACACATCCGCCGATGACGCCCGGAACGACTGCTGGGCGAGCCATGCATCGAAAGCGGCGTGCGGATCGGCCTGCCAGTCGGCGCGCTGTTGGTCAAAAAGATCGGGAGTGTTCGGCATAGTGTTCGGAAGGCGCGTTGCGCACTGTGTTGCACTGCGCACAGGGTCGGGCTTCACGCGCGGAACGTCAAGCAGAGGTGTTCGCAAAAGTGTCGAACACTGTCTTGCCGCCGGTGCGTTTGGTCACTACTGTCGTCGATACGGCTTCCTTCCGCCCGCAAGCACAAGAGCAAAATGGAGTGAGTGATGCCCCAGCTATCCTGGCGGCAACGCCGTGCAACGGGACGCGCCGCGCGCGAGCGCACGCCGCGAAGCGCACAAGAGGCGATTGGCGACATCGACCGCGATCCGATCGAGCTCTTGCGGATAAGCAGCGAAGGCCGCGTGCGTGCGCTGATCCCTTTGCGCTACGGCCGCATGCTGGTTTCGCCGTTCACCTTCTATCGCGGGAGCGCCATTTTGCAGGCGCATGATTTGGCCACCACGCCGGACAGCGGCATCGCGATTCAAATTTGCGGCGACTGTCATTTGTCCAATTTCGGCGGCTTCGCGACGCCGGAGCGCGCGCTCATCTTCGATCTCAACGACTTCGACGAAACCGCGCCCGGACCCTGGGAATGGGATCTGAAACGGCTCGTTGCGAGCTTCACGATCGCCGGTCGGCATCTCGGCCACGGAGATCTTGCCGCCGACGAGTTCGCTTTTCGCGCCGCGCGCAGCTATCAGACGCATCTGCGCGAGTACGCCGAAATGAGCGTGCTCGATCTCTGGTACGAGCGCATCACTTTCGATCGCATGCACGACACGCTGCAGAGCGAGGACGCGCGGCGGCGCATCAAGCGCGGCATCGACCGGGCGTCGCGCCGCACGCACGAGACGATGCTGCCGAAGCTCGCGGAACGGACCTGCGACGCCTGGCGCATTCGCGATGCGCCGCCTGCCGTATTCCACATTCAGGGCAAGAGCACGCTGATCGACAAAAACGATGGCTGGATGACGCTGAAAGGCAGGCGCGACGAGATTTTCGAGGCGCTCATGCTGAAGTACGTGGCCACGCTGACGCCGGAGCGGGCGAGGCTGCTGTCGCAATTCGCGCTGCAGGACGTCGCGTTCAAGGTGGTAGGCGTGGGCAGTGTCGGCACGCGTTGCTTCGTCCTGTTGCTAACCGACCACCACGACAAACCGCTTTTTTTGCAGATGAAGGAAGCATCGACGTCGGTTGTCGCGAGATACGCGAAGCACGCGAGAGACGTGGACCATTCCGGGCACGATGGACAGCGCGTCGTTCATGGTCAACGTCTGATGCAGGCGGCCACGGACCCGTTCCTCGGCTGGGCGACAGGGCCGCTCGGACGTACGCTGTACATCCGTCAGTTGCGCGACATGAAAATTTCCGCCGAACTCGAAAACCTGAGCGACGACGCCTTTCGCGAATACGCCGCGCTTTGCGGCTGGGCACTTGCCCGCGCGCACGCGAAGGCAGGCGGACGCGCGCCGGACATTTCGGGCTATCTCGGCAACAGCGATCGCATGGCCGAAGTGCTGGTGCGTTACGGGCGGAGCTACGCGGATCAGGTGGAGAAGGATTACGAGGTGTTTCGTGCCGCGTGTCGGAACGGCAAGCTCGAAGCGCGTTCCGATGCGGACATGTCGGCCGACTTTGCGCCTTGAAGCTATTCGATGCCGGGTGAGATGGAACCGGGGACGTCGGCATCGCCGCGTCCCCGGGTGCCACGTCAGTGCGCGCCGATGACCGCCCGCGGTTGCCCTTGTCGGGCTGCGCGCTCGTAAGCGTCTACGGCGAAAGCGAAAACGGCGGGCAACGCGTCGGACGATGCAACATCGACTACGTCGTCCGTCTCAGGGAAATGAAAGTCGTCGGGACGCGCAAACAGTTCACGCAATGCGGCTTCGTGCCGTCCGGCAAACCCGAGGTCCGCGACGGCCTCGGCCTCGATTGCGTGCAATAGCCGCCAGGTCAACGGCACGCCTTTGTCGATGTAACGCCCTGCGATCTGACGCGTGATGCGCTCCAGGTCGCGCACGGCGCGGGCAAACTGCCGCCTGCTCAGGTTCTCGCCATTCGACTCCATGATTCACCCCTTTTCCCAACCGGTCTCATTATACTGTATAAACATACAGTACTTGTTGCAATGAAAATAGCGTCGCGCTACTCGACCCGGGTGTATGTGCGATTCCGCCTACGTGCGATTCAGACATTCGCTGCTATGCGTGCCGGCCGTCGAAGCGCATCGTGGAACCATGCTTGGGAAATCTTCCGAGCTGAACGCGCAGACGCTACTGCGTGCGTTCGACGGCACCGCGCGGCCAACACCGCTGCAAACCACGGGAGAACTGAGATGAATAAGGATCAAGTCGAAGGCGTCGGCAAGCAGGTCAAGGGCAAGATCAATGAGGGCGTCGGGAAGGTAACTGGCGACACGGCTCAGGAAGCCAAGGGCGATCTGCAACAGGCTGCGGGCAAGGTCCAGAAAGGCGTGGGCGATGCGCGCGAAGATCTGAAGGACACTGTGAAGAAGAACCCGTAAGACGGGCGTTTCGGCGCCGCGACGTTGGCGCCGTTTCCGGCGGGACGTGCTCCGATGCGCGTCCCGTTTTTCATTGCGGGTGAACTATTGTCGCGGGCTTTGTGCGCATAAAGTTGCCGCGGACGCGTCAGCCGTGAATCACCACGAGCAGCGCCTTGGCTTCCGCGCGTCCGACGTTGCGGACCGCATGCGCTTCGTCCGCCGCGTAGCGCGCCGTTTCTCCCGCTTTGAGCCGACGCGTCGAACCCGACGCATCCACTTCGATCGTCCCGTTTAGCACCGTCACGTGCTCACGCGTCCCCGGTTCATGCGCGTTCGACGTGAGCGCGGCGCCCGATTGCAGTGTGAGTTCATACCATTCGAATTTGCCCGCTAGTTCTATCGGTCCCCACACACGCAACTGATAACCACCGTTATCGCCGGTCAACGTCGGTATTTCGTGCGGCCCGGCAACGCGGATTGCTTCGACCGGCCTCTGCTGCGCGAACAATTGATCCAGACTGATGCCGAGCGCGTTGGTCAGTCGCCAGGCGACCGCAATCGTCGGATTCGCCTTGTCGCGCTCGATTTCCGACAGCATCGACTTCGACACGCCGGCCGCCCGCGATAAATCGTCGAGCGTCAGCTTCCGTTCATTGCGCAAGCGTTGAATGATCTCTCCGACGCGCGGTGGCGTCGCACCGGCCCCCGCGAGGTCGCCTGTTTTTCCTTCCGAAACCGTGCTTGCCATGAATCGATCAATCCCTTAAAGTGTTCGGCATATCGAAAATAAGTTCGAAATATCGAACGTGTCCGATGCGATGAATGCACTATAACAGGGCTAAGGGCCGCTCGCGCGCACTGCGCGGCCGGACACCACGATCAGGCCAAACAAAGGATTGCGATGAAAGACCGATATCTCTCCCATCTGCGTTCGACACTCGACGAAATTCGCTCTGCAGGCTTCTATAAAACGGAGCGCGTAATCGCAAGCCCGCAGTCATCAGATATCCGGCTCGCGAACGGAAGCGGCGTGCTGAACTTCTGCGCCAACAACTACCTCGGTCTTGCGGACGATCGCCGCCTCATCGAGGCCGCGAAGGCTGGTCTCGACGCCGACGGTTTCGGCATGGCGTCCGTACGGTTCATCTGCGGCACGCAGACCGTGCACAAGGAACTCGAGCAGGCGATCGCGCAATTTCTTGGCACCGACGACGCAATTCTTTATTCCAGTTGCTTCGACGCGAACGGCGGCCTTTTCGAGACGCTGCTGACAGAGGAAGACGCCATCATTAGCGACGAGCTCAATCACGCCAGCATCATCGACGGCGTGCGGCTTTCGAAGGCGCGGCGTCTGCGCTACAAGAACAACGACCTCGCGGATCTCGAGGCGCGCCTCCAGGAAGCCGACGCCGCCGGCGCACGCTTCAAACTGATTGCGACCGACGGCGTCTTCTCGATGGACGGCATCATCGCGAACCTTGCCGGGATCTGCGATCTCGCCGACCGTTACGGCGCGCTTGTGATGGTCGACGACTCGCACGCCGTGGGCTTCATCGGCGAAGGCGGACGCGGAACGCCGGAGCACTGCGGCGTACTGGATCGCGTGGACATCATCACCGGAACGCTCGGCAAGGCGCTCGGCGGCGCATCAGGCGGCTATGTCGCCGCGCACAAGGAGGTCACCGACCTGCTGCGTCAGCGTAGTCGGCCGTATCTGTTCTCTAACTCGTTGGCGCCGAGTATCGCGGCGGCATCGCTGAAGGTGCTCGAACTGCTCGACAGCGCTGAAGGCGCGACATTGCGCCGGCGTGTCCGCGAGAACGGCGCGCACTTCCGCCGCGCGATGTCCTCGCTCGGCTTCGACCTTGTCCCCGGCGAACATCCGATCATCCCGGTCATGCTCGGCGACGCGCAACTCGCCTCGAAGATGGCCGATGCGTTGCTCGAAGAAGGCGTCTATGTAATCGGCTTCTCCTACCCCGTCGTACCCAAGGGACGCGCGCGCATCCGCACGCAGATGAGTGCGGCGCATACGCCCGAACAGATCGATCGCGCAGTCGATGCGTTCGCGCGCGTCGGCCGCTCGCTCGGCGTCATCCGCTGAGCAGCACCGCGGACTTTATGCGCATAAACCACGAGGAACGGGCCACGAGCCCTCGACCTTTAAGAAGCACCACGAAGACCACACGTCAGGAACAAACGCAATGAAAGCCCTCGCCAAACTCGAACGCGCACCCGGCCTCACGTTGACGCGCGTGAAGCGGCCCGAAGTCGGCCACAACGACGTTCTCATCCGGATCCGCAAGACAGCGATTTGCGGCACCGACATCCACATCTGGAAGTGGGACGATTGGGCACAGAAGACAATTCCTGTGCCGATGCATGTCGGGCACGAGTACGTCGGCGAAATCGTGGAGATGGGTCAGGAAGTGCGCGGATTCGCCATCGGCGATCGCGTGTCCGGTGAAGGGCATATCACCTGCGGCTTCTGCCGCAACTGTCGCGCGGGCCGTCGTCACTTGTGCCGCAACACGGTCGGCGTTGGCGTGAACCGCGAAGGCGCGTTCGCGGAATATCTCGTGATTCCTGCGTTCAACGCATTCAAGATTCCGCCCGATATCTCCGACGATCTCGCCGCCATCTTCGATCCGTTCGGCAACGCGACGCACACTGCGCTTTCCTTCAATCTCGTCGGCGAAGACGTACTGATTACCGGCGCCGGGCCGATTGGCGTGATGGCCGCCGCGATCGCGCGGCATGTGGGCGCCCGCAACGTCGTCATCACCGATGTCAACGACTATCGCCTCGAACTCGCCCGCAAGATGGGCGCGACGCGCGCGGTCAATGTTGCGAACGAAAACCTGCGTGACGTGATGAGCGAACTCGGCATGACCGAAGGCTTCGACGTCGGTCTGGAAATGTCGGGTGTGCCGAGCGCATTCACGGCGATGCTCGAATCGATGAATCACGGCGGCAAGGTCGCGCTGCTCGGCATTCCGCCGGCACAGACCGCGATCGACTGGAATCAGGTGATCTTCAAGGGACTCGAAATCAAGGGCATTTACGGACGCGAGATGTTCGAGACCTGGTACAAGATGGTCGCGATGCTGCAAAGCGGCCTCGATTTATCGCCGATCCTCACACACACCTTTGCCGTCGACGACTATCAGCAGGCGTTCGACACGATGCTCTCCGGGAACAGCGGCAAGGTCGTGCTCGACTGGACCGCAGCTTGAACGCTGCTCGTCATTGGCTTGTCATTGAGCAGAAACAGCCGGCGCTTTCGAAAATTCGGCCTGAATGGCGACGTGCACATCGTCGCCGACGGCTGGATACCACGTCGTCAATCCGAACTTCGCGCGGCTGAAATGTCCATCGGCTGAAAAGCCCAGCGTTTCCTGCTTCGTAAGCGGATTGACCGCATGCCCGTTGAAGGTCACGTTCAGCGTAACGGGCTTCGTCGTGCCGCGTATCGTCAGGTCGCCCGTCAATACACCTTTGTCGTCGCCCGTGCGCTGAAAAGCCGTGCTGACGAAAACGATGCTCGGATACCGCTCGACATCGAACATGTCCGGCCCTTTCAACATGCGGTCGAGTAGCGGCACGTTGGTGTTGACGCTCGACGCGTCGATGGTCGCACGCACCGAGCTTCGCGACATGCCGTCCGCATTCCAGTCGAGTTGCGCGGTTGTCCTGTCGAATCGGATGACGAAGCGCGAGTAGTGAAAATGATCGACGTCGAAGCTTACGTTCCAGTGATGCGGATCGAGCTGATAACGTCCCGGCGGCACGCTCGATTCGCTCGACGACACATGATGCGTAACGACCTGCAGCGGCGTGCACGCCGTCAGCGCGGCCGCCGCCAGAAAAGGAACGAGACACTTATAAACGTTCATCGCGCTTTGCCTCGGATACACGTACAAGAAAATTTCGACAAGTTTCGCCGAGATCATGAAAGCGTGCGCAAGCCGTCACGCGCTTTTCGTCAGCACACACAAAAATGCGGCGATCAGGTAGAGTTCGCCTCGACCTCCATCTCAAAAAAGGCGCCATCGCCTGCGCGCGACGGCGGAGAACCCATGCGCACATGGCTGTCCCGTTTCCGAACCTTCCGCGCGCACGTGTTGACGGCCGTCGCCGTCGCCGCGTCGGCCTGGACACCAGCCGCGCACGCGAGCTGGTGTGGAGACGGCCTCTGGATCGACGCGATGGTCGCTTCGCATCACTTTCATCCGGACAAGGATTTCGAGCAGTTCAATCCCGGCATCGGCGCGGAATGCTGGGTCGCGCCGCAATGGGCGGTAACGGGCGGCTACTTCCGCAATTCGCTGTCGAAGCCATCGTTCTATGGCGGCGGCGTCTGGGGCCCGGACTTTCTTCACTGGAACTACATCAGGCTCGCCGTGATGGCCGGCCTCATCTCCGGCTACGACTACGGCAGTTATGGCATCGGGCATAACCATATGGTCGGGCCCGTGGCCGCGCCGCTCATCATGCTCGAATACAAGCACGTCGGCGCGAATATCATTCTGATTCCGCCGATACCGTCGAGCGATCTCCCATTCACGCTGGGCTTCATGCTCAGAATGAAATTCTAGGGAATCCTCAGCGAGACAATAAAGTGTCGACTTTTCGGAAACCTCATTAGAACGCCAATATTGTGGCGATGTTTCACTTCTCTTTTGAAATGGCCGTCTGGCGCGTTGTCACGACGGGCGCGCAGGTCCTTGCAAAAAAACCGGGGGGAACCAAGATCCGACAAAAAGCTGCTTCGTCGTCTGAACATGTCAGTAGGTGCCCAAAATGAAAGTATCGACTTTCCGCGCTCATGCGGGACTCGCGGTTGGTCATAAGACTCTCGAGCTCGATTGGGCGGCAAGCGCTGCTTCTCGAATTGCTTCGGCAGCACGCGCCGGGTTGCCCCGCTGGTGCCCTACCGAGGCGTGATAAGCGCGGCGAGCGTCGCCGGCCGTGCGGTCATAATCTTCGATGATAGTTTGAGCTTCACCTGAGGAACTCGGCCATTCCGTTCGAAAGCCGCTTGGCTCGACGGTCATGATCTTGATGCCTAATGGTTCGACCTCTTTGCGGAGCGTGTCCGACAGTCCCTCCACGGCAAACTTGCTGGCACAGTAGTAACCGACGCCCGTAAACCCGACCATTCCGCCGATCGAAGTCAGGTTGACGATCATTCCGCTGCGGCGCGCGCGCATCCCGGGCAACACAGCATGAATCATATTTGCAGTGCCGAAGAAATTTACCTCGAGCAGTCGCCGCGCGTCGGATTCCGCGGTTTCTTCCACCGCTCCGAAAAAGCCGATACCCGCATTGTTGATCAGAACATCGATCCGGGCGAAATGTGCTTCTGCGGCTTCGACCACTTTCCGGCACTGCTCCCGATCTGTGACATCCAAGGGTAGAACAATCGCATCCCCCTTCCATTGCAATTCGGCGATCGTTTCCGACTTGCGGGCGGTAGCGACGATCTTATCGCCGCTATTGAGAAGATGTTCAGCGATAAAGCGCCCGAAACCAGTCGAGCAGCCGGTCACGAGCCATACTTTTGACGTTTCGTTTCTCATGGTTCCTGTTCCTTGAGACAAATGCGATTGCAAAAGAGCGCATCTGGTAGTCGCAGGGCGCAACAGCCTATGGCTGTTGCAGCACCAAAGAAATGAACTAGCCGGTGGTAAGCACCAGCGCCTCCTTCAGTACCGGAGGCTTTCGCCAGGACTCAGTCCGCGAAGTCGGTGGCTTCGGAAGAGCCCCTCCACGCGTCGAGATCCTGAGCGACTGCTTTGGCCTTGACTGCTGCGAGGTCGTTGGCGATCCTGCCGGCGAACAGATGCAAGGGCGGTGTCTCGACACTGGCTGCCTGGATGATCAGCAGTGCCAGCTTGTCTGGGTCTCCCGCCTGATGGCCGTGCAGCGTGTCCAGGTGCAGGTCGAGCGACGCCTTCGCCTCCGAATAATCGTCGATCTGCCGCTTTGCCACTGCCAGCGCCCCGTTCGACAGGAAGTCGGTGCGGACCGGGCCCGGATACACCACCGTAGCGCGAATGCCGAGTTCAGCAACTTCGGCGGCCAGCGACTCCGTCAAACCCGCCAGCGCGAACTTGCTCGAAACGTAGCTGCCCCAGCCGGCATATCCGCCCTGGTAGCCAACAATCGACGAGATGTTGATGATGTGTCCGCTGCGCTGCCTGCGCAGATGCGGCAGCGCATGGCGCAGTACAGCCGCTGGGGCAAAGAAGTTAACTTCGAAATTCTGACGAAGCTCACCTTCGGACAGTGCCTCGACCGTTCCTTGCTGAGCATATCCGGCGTTATTCACGACCACATCGATGGCGCCAAATGTCTGCACGGACTTCTCGATTGCCTGTCGGATGCTCTGTTCGCTGGTAAGGTCCACTTCGAGCGGAAGGAAGTGGTCGGATGCCTGACCGAACGCTTCCGTCAGCGAAGCTGCGGTGCGCGAGGTCGCGGCCACGCGGTGGCCTTGCTCAAGCAGATGACGGACGAGCTTCTGGCCGACGCCTTTCGATGCACCAGTGATAAACCAGGTACGGGATGCTGATTTCATGATGAAAGTCCTCGAGTAGAAAAGTCGGGTGTGCAATGTCTTTACGGGAGTGCGACGCTCATGCCGCCATCGGCCATCACTACGGCGCCAACCATGAAGCTGGCCTTTTCCGAGGCCAGGAAAGCAATCACCTCTGCAATTTCCTTCGGGTGGGCCGCGCGGCGGATCGGCGCCTTTTTGCCGTGCTCGGCGAGGAATGCCTGACCGTCAGCGTGGATGTGATTGGTGATGTTGGTGATGACGTCGCCCGACCCGACCGCGTTGACGCGAATGCCATGGTCGATGGCTTCCAGCGACAAGGCGCGCGTCAATTGCGCCAGCGCGCCCTTCGAGGCCGCATAGGCTGCGATCGTCGGGAATGCCTGATAGCACGCGTACGAACCCACGTTGACGATGGCGCCGGTCTTTGCCGGCACCATCACGCGCATGGCTTCGCGTGAGAACAGAAACGCACCTGTGGCATTGACTGACTGGATGCTGTTCCAGTCTTCAAGCGACATTTCGACGACGGGCTTGTTGATGATGATCGCGGCATTGTTGACGAGGATGTCGAGCTTGCCGAATCTGTCCACCGCAGCTGCGACAGCCTGCACCGCGCTTTCCTCGCGGGCCACGTCGGCGATGAGGGGCACGATGCCGGGGCGGGCAAGCGCCTCGACATTGGCGCTGCGCCCCACCGCGATTACGTCTGCACCCTGGGCATGGAGCAGTTCCGTAGTCGCCAGGCCAATGCCGCTGGCCGCGCCGGTAACGATAGCGACTTTGCCCGCGAACGTTCCGGTTTCTCGATTGCGTGATGTCATGATGGTTTCCTTGATGGTTGGCCAGATCGGTTGAGTGATAGGTGCCCAACTTTCAGAACGGGCTTGCGGTAGGCCGCACGACTATTTCGCTGACGTCGACATCCGCCGGCTGCTCTACGGCGTAGGCGATGGCGCGAGCGATGGCGTCAGGTGCGATGGCAATGCGGCGGAACTCCTGCATGGCCGACCGTGCGGTGTCGTCGGAAATCGAATCGGCCAGTTCGGACTCCACGACGCCCGGGCAGATCACCGTCACGCGGACCTTGTCGGTCTCCTGACGCAGCCCGTCGGAAATGGCGCGCACGGCAAACTTGGTGGCGCAGTAGACGGCTGCGGTCGGCGTTACGGATAGCCCACCGATCGACGAGATATTGATGATCTGGCCTTGGCCCTGCTGCTCCATGGCCGGCAGGACCGCCGCAATGCCGTGCAGTACGCCACGGATGTTCACGTCAATCATCCGGTTCCACTCGGTTACCTTCAGCGCGTTCAACGGCGACAAGGGCATCACCCCGGCATTGTTGACAAGCACGTCAATGCGGCCAAACGTATCGAGCGCAAAGCGGGCGAAGGCCGCGACGTCCTCGGATGAGGTGACGTCGAGTTCGCGGTAGCGGACGATGCCGCCGGCTGACTGCAGCGACTCCGTCAGCTCGACGAGCCGGTCGGTGCGGCGCGCGCCGATGACAAGCCGATGGCCTTGCGCCGCGAGCAAACGGGCGGCGCCTTCGCCAATGCCGCTGCTTGCGCCGGTGATCAGAATAACTTTGGACTCGGTGGATGAGATTGCCATCTTGCATACTCCTATTGTTGGTTCGAAATTGGCCGCGCCTGTCACTGATAGCGCGGAGGACGACCTTGCCGGAGCTCGGCCTGTTGAACCGCTATGTGTTCATCGGCCGGTGAATGAATGGTAGGAAAGACGGCATCGCAGGCGAATACATGGAGCGATGCCATCGTTGCCTAATCCTATTGATTCGGTTGGCGCATACAGCGGAGGTGAATAAAATGCTGTCTGTCGAAACTTCGGGAGAGCGTGGTGCGAAACAATCGCAATCCGGTTTCCATCCGGATGGTCCGGCTACTGGAGAAACTTGCACCCAGCGAGGGTTACACCCAGTCGGCGCTCGATACCGTGCGGCTGATGCGATCTGATCGCCCGCTCGGGCGCACGCCCGTTTTGTACGAGCCGAGCATCGTGATCGTTTGCCAGGGGCGCAAGCTTGGATTCCTTGGCAACGAGGTGTACGTCTACGATGCGCAGCACTATCTCGTGCTGTCCGTCCCCCTACCGTTCTCGACGGAAACGCAGGCCTCGCCGGACGAGCCAATGCTTGCGGTATCAATCCGGCTGGACCTGCTCGAACTGAGCGAGCTCATCGCGCACATCGGTGCGGCTAGGCAGCATCCCGAAGCGGCGCCAGCAGGCATCGTCTCCACACCGCTGGACGACAAGCTCGCGGGCGCGACAATACGGTTGCTGGAAGCGTTGACTGAGCCGCTCGATGCACAGGTACTGGGGCCGGCGATCGTGCGCGAAATCTGCTATCGCGTACTCACTGGCGAGCAGGGTGCGGCAATGCGTGCGGCGCTGGCACATCACGGCCGCTTCGGACGAGTGGCGCGGGCACTCAAGCGGATCCACACCGAATATGCGGAGCCGCTCAACGTCGCGCGTCTTGCCGAGGAAGCGGGCATGAGCGTTCCCGCGTTTCACGCTAATTTCCGTACGGTGACCCAGACATCGCCGATCCAGTACATCAAGTCCACCCGCCTTCATCAGGCGCGCCTCATGATGATCCGTGATGGTGTGACTGCGGCGGCGGCAGCCGGACGCGTTGGGTACGAAAGCGCGTCTCAGTTCAGCCGGGAGTTCAAGCGCCTGTTTGGCCGGACACCGGTCGAAGAGGTGCGGGACATGCGCGAATCATTTACGCTCTCGCCGGCGGTCCGCTTCGGGACCTGAGCTTCGATAAGCGCCCATATCGAGTATCACCTTCCCGCGCACGTGGCCGCTCATGCTCCGTGCAAGAGCATGGCTTGCCTTTGGAAAAGGGAAGACCGAATCGATGTGCGTGCCCAATTGGCCTGAGCCATGGAGGGCGGCTAACGTTGTAAGCAGCGCTTCATCGGCGCGCGTGGCGAAGTTTTTGCCGGTGGCACCGACATGGTTGCCAAGGACTGGGTCCGGCTTGCTGACGGTAGACGCTAGTGTTCCTCCCGGCTTCAGCACGGACCACGATCGGGCCTGCGTATCGCCACCCACCAGGTCCAGCACCACATCAAATTTCGATGTGCGCGCCGCAAAATGTTCTCGGTTGTAGTCGATCACGTCCGTGGCGCCGAGGCTTTGCACGTAGTCCCGATTGCCGGCCGACGCGGTGGCGCTCACGTGGGCGCCCGCCAGTCTCGCAAGTTGCACAGCGACGCTGCCCACACCACCTGCTGCGGCATGAATCAGAACTGTCTGACCGGCCTGCAACGCGCCATACTCGTGCAGCGCCTGCCAGGCCGTTGAGCGACGCAGCGGGAACCGCAGCCGCCTCGAGGAAACCAAGGGACGCCGGTTTGCGCGCAAGCCGGGCAGCGTCGACAACAGCGCGCGTGGCGAAGGCACCGACGATGCCGATAAACCCCATCACCTCGTCGCCTGGTGCCAGCGTGGTGACGTTGCGTCCTACCGCGATGACGGTGCCCGCAACATCGACGCCGGGCGTGAACGGTAACCGCAGCGGTATGAACGGCGATCGAAATATTCGCGCAGGTGCGCGATCCGGCCATTACGGGCGGTGAGGAAGACGACGTACTACTGCCGGTCGACGTTTCATTGGGCAGACACGTGGTCGTCTTGCTATCTGTATCTCATTGCCATGCGAGGAGGGGCACTTGCGGTGCGACGGCGATTCCACTCACTCACTCACGTGATGTCCAGTCCATTCTCGTTATATAAGGTTCCGGTGCGCATTCTCTTGTGTCGCTGGTGAACGTGACAAGTCGCTCGAGGCCATGATCGAGCATGAGCAGTACGGGCATCTCCGACTACTCAATGACTTCCGCAACTATCTTGCGATCCAGCGGGACATGTCGCGCCGCGAGTTGGTGGGGCGTTCGCTGAGTGACGCGGGCTACACCGGCAAGAATGTCGCCGGCAGGGCGCACGTCAGCGTCAAAAGCGGTGCGACCGTGACCAACGGTCAGATGGTCGCGATGAGCATGCCGGGCTACCTAGACGCGAAGAGCGGCCCGCGTCCCGCCTACGCATGCTTCGTCATTAACGCGGGGCCGGTGCAGGCGCTCACCGACATGCTCGAAATCTTCGACGACGAGGCGAAGATACTCGGCATCGTTTACGCGCGTTATTGAGCTGGCGTCATTGCGGCGGCACCGGAATCATCCACGGAAACACATACGCCTGCAGCATCGCAATCACGCCGATCACCGCCGCGCCCGCGATCGAATGGAAGAACACGGTCCGGAAGATCGGCCCGAGCGCAAAAGCGCGTTCCTTGGGATCGTCGTAGCACGCGGCGCATGCGACCATGATCGATTGCGCATCGATCATCTTGCCCATCACGCCGCCCGTCGAATTCGTCGCGACGATCAGGATTGGATTCAGGTTGAGCTGTTGCGCGGTGATGCGCTGCAAACTGCCGAAGAGCGCGTTCGACGCCGTGTCCGAACCGGTCAGGAACACGCCGAGCCAACCGAGGAACGCCGCGAAGAACGGGTAGAACACGCCCGCGCCCGTGAAAGCGAGTCCGAGCACCGCGTCGGTGCCCGAGTAGCGCGTAAGAAAGCCGAGGCCCAGCACCTGCGCGATCACCAGCACGGGAATCTTCATGCGGCGCATGGTCTGCATGAAGGCGTCCTTCCATTGCACGGCGGACAGACGCAGCACGAAGCCCGACAGCATGGCCGCGACGAACACGCCGGTGCCCGCCGCCGATAGCCAGTTGATCGTGAAGCGGGCCGCTTCCGCTTTGGCGTTGACGGGCGCGACCGGCGGCATCCGATGCACGAGGTTGTGCAGCGCGGGCATGTCCCAGACGGGCAAGGACAGCGTGCCTTTGAAGGGCGAGCCGAGGAGCGTCGTCGAGAAGGTGACACCGGCGAACAGGCTGTTGAGGAATTTCTTGAATTCGGGCACGCCCCACAGCGCGCAACACGCGATCAGAATCACCCAGGGCATCCACGCATACACGGTTTCGCCGACAGAGTATTTGTACTTCCACTCCGACTTGTCGGTCGCGACCGTGGCCGTGCTCTTGCCCTGCCGCGCGAGCGCCTCGCGCTCGGACCTGAGCAGAAAGCGCGTCTTCGGATGCCAGACGAAGCGCAGGAACAGCGCCGTGCAGATCACCGAAAACACGCCCGACACCACATCGGTCATCAGATGGAGCGCGTGACTTCCGGACGCGTAAAACTGCATCAGCGCGAACGATCCGCCCGCGCACAGCATCGCCGGCCAGACTTCGAAGACTTCCTTCCAGGATCCGCCCTCCATCTTCACGAAGGTCGCGACGAGCCAGAACGGCACGAGCAGCGATACGAACGGCAACTGGTGGCCGGCCATCGCGGAGAGCGTGACCTGATCGAGCTCGCTCACGGCGGCGAGCGTGACGATCGGCGTGCCGATCGCGCCCCACGCGACCGGCGCCGTATTCGCGAGCAGGTTGAGCACGGCGGACTGAAACGGCCTGAAGCCGAGCCCGACCATCACCGCGCCGGCGATCGCCACGGGCGTGCCGAATCCGGACGTGCCTTCGATGATCGCGCCGAACGAAAACGCAATCAGCACGCATTGCAGCCTGCGGTCGAACGAGATATGGACGATCGATTCCTTGACGATCTCGAACTTGCCGGTGACGACGCTCATCGTGTAAAGGAACATCGCGGCCAGCACGATCCAGATGATGCCGAGAAAACCGGACAGCGAGCCGAGCGCGAACGCCGACACCGCCGAGGCCACCGGCATCCGGAACACCAGACAGGAGACGATGAACGCGGCGATCACGCCGAACAACGCCGCGTAAGGCGCTGAAATGCCGAGATGGACGTTGCCCTGCGAATCGCGATGGCGATGCAGCGCGATGAAGTAGAGCAGCGTCAGAATGGGGATGGCCGCGACGATCGTCGAAAGGAATACGTTGCCCAACGGGTTGTAGGTCTGCTGGTACATGTCGTTTCCTTTTTCGGTCTTAGGATTCGAACGCTGCCCGCAGTCCAGACGAGACTTCACGCCGGCGGGAAGTGCGAGCACCCGGGCAACAACCTGTTCCTTACAGATTTACTACCGATTCTTTGAGGTATAGCGGGGGGAAGGGTCGAATGCAAGTTTTGCGGCGGCCCGCGGGGAGGCTCGACGAAAACTTCCGAAGGCCGCAGTGGTGCCGTAGGGTCCACCCTCACTCAACGGGAGGGAGGTTCGCAGGTTTGCTAGAGCGCCTGTCAGCATGGGGAACGATTGATAAGGGACGTCGCGGTGCCGTCACCGGACAGCAGAAGGGCCGCATCTGGATGCCGCCCCCGAAACAGGCTCAGAGCTTGCTATCTATTCCAACACGGGAGGTCTTCATGTTCAAACTCTTCGGTCTTTTGACCCTTGCCGTAGCGTTCTCCGGATGCGTTGCCGCTCCGCCGTACGGCTACAGCGAGCCCGTATATGGACCCGGCTACTACGCGCCGGGCCCCAGCATCGGCGTTGGCATTGGCGGTGGCAGCTTTGGATCGGGAGTGGGCGTCGGCGTAGGCGTCGGGTTCTGAGCTGGACGCATTCCTGATACCAATGGCTCCTCAGTCGCGGGACATCGAGCAGCTTCCTGAATACCGTGCCTCTCTCGCGCTTCGGGCCGTTTATGGCCTGCCTGCAACGGGCAGCGATAGAAGTCACGCTTGTCAATATCGGATTCTGAGCGGCTCCGGATGATCACGGGTAATGACGAGCTTCGCGGCTGCGGGGTACCCCGCGATCGTCAAAGGGCTCGGATATTGGTTGCATACGGGCGGACCGGTGCCCCCGAAGCTGGAGCGGACGGTCAAGGGCACCGCCGGACCTGCGGAGGCGAAGTACACCGTGACCTCGCCACCCCGTCTGACCGGAATCGCGAACCGGGGTCCCCACGCGGACAGGATGACGGGATCGCCGCTGCAATCCGTCGACGTGAATTGGCCGGACGAAACAGCGAGCCATTGGAAATCGGTCGCGGAGAAGTGGAAGCTCGCGTCCTGGATCCGCGTGATGGGCACGACGGTGGTCGCGTCCCCGGCCGTGAACGCGACACCGTTTTGACCGCTGAAACTTGCGAGATTGCCGATCACGCGTCCGTTCGCATCGAAGACTCTTAGGAGGCGATGTTTCGCGTGATGCGCAGAATCGTCCGCAAGCGGCGCGATCGTATAGAGCGCGAACAGTGCTCCAGCCAGGAAGCGTTTCATATCGGCCTCCATGAGGACCGCACTCCGACCGCATCAGAAGACGATGCGCAACGGTTCGGGATGACGCTGAGTCAGCGGATACGTGCTTCTGACCGCCCAATACAGCGAGCCTTGGTCGTACGGCGTCGGGCTGCATGAGGTCGCGCCGGAACCATCCGTCTGCCTCAACGACCACACATGCACATTGCCGGAATACCCCTCGACGGCGGTATAAACCGTCACGTCGACACCGTCTCTGACCGCGATGGACGGCGTTGGACTGGCCGATAAGGGAACCAACACGCTTCCGCTGCAGTCGGCCGACGCGTACCCGACGGACGGATAGCCGACCCATTCGTACTCCGATGCCGAGTACTGGGACGGACCGATGCGCTTGTGATCGACGATGACGAACACGGGCTCGCCGTCTATCGCGATATACACGCCGACGACGCCCGCGAAAAACGCCAGCGGTCCGACCGCGCGCCCTTGCGCGTCGTACACCATTGGCAGGCGCGCTTCGTCGCGCGCATCGCGTCCCCGGTCAACGCGCCCGCCTGCGGCACTCAGACTAGCGCACAAGATGAGCAGCATAACGAGGAATCGTCCCACGACGCGTCTCCGTCTATCGCAGCTGGTCAATAGCCGATCGTCAGCGGCTCGGGATAATGGGCCGTCAGCGGATAACTCGTCTCCGCGGTGAACGCGGGCACGGGCGCGGTCGAAGGCGGCATGTGACCGATGACCGGAGGCGGCTTGCACGTCGTTCCGTCGGACACCGCGACGATCTGCGCCGGCGACGAGACGGTATCGCCCGCGATCAGGAGCGTGACCTCGGCGCCATTTCTCATCGCGATGGAAGGACGCGGGCCGCTCCAAGGAGAGATGATCGGCGAACCGCTGCAGTCGGTGGTCGAATACTGGAACGGGCCGAACGTCTTCCACTGGAATCTCGACGAATCGGTGTCGTTGACATCGATGCGCAGCCATGTCACGGCGGCGAAGACGATCGCGCCGTCTACATCGAGATAAACGCCGTCACCGCTGCGATCCGACGCGAGCCGTCCGACAAGTTTGCCGTTCGCATCAAACACCTTGAGGACGCGCTGATTGTCGCGTCGTTGACGCTCGCGAGCGTCGTCCGCATCCGCATGTAGCGACATCGCGCTCATGAATAACCCGACCATGAGAAGGAGCAAGCGCCGCATGAGCGTCTCCTCTGACCGATGCCGTCCGCACGGCTTGCGGCCCGGATCTGTCTGCTCAATCAGGATAGGCTCGCGATGCCTTCATTTCAAGGACGATGCATGCCCACGCCGGGTTGTCGACGCCCAGAAGCAATGGACATCAATACCTGGATCGTCGAAAATCGCAGCACGTGCATCGACGGTCTGACCGAGCCTGGACAATGTAAGTTGCCCAAGAAAGGAGCGCATCATGCCCGCCCTATCCCTTTCGAGCGGTACAGTAGTCAACGAGATTGCGGAACGCATCTATCGCATCTCCACTCCAGTCGAAATCCCCGGCGGTGGAGGATTCTCGTTCAACCAGTATCTAATCGACGACGACGAACCCCTGCTATTTCACACCGGCCTGCGCAGGATGTTTCCCGTCGTCCGTGAAGCAGTCGAGCGCATAGTACCAATCGATCGACTGCGCTATATCGGTTTCTCCCATTTCGAGGCCGACGAATGCGGCGCACTCAACGAGTTTCTCGCGGTCGCGCCGCGTGCGGAGCCACTGTGCGGCCAAGTCGCGGCCATGGTTTCAGTTAGCGATTATGCCGACCGGCCGCCACGCGCGCTCAGTGATGACGAGACGATCTCGCTCGGGCAGCACAGCGTGCGGTGGCTTGATACGCCGCATCTACCGCACGCGTGGGAATGCGGATTTCTCATGGAGACTGCGTCGGCAACGCTGCTCTGTGGGGACTTGTTTACCCAAGGCGGTTCGCATCCCCCGCCACTTACCGAGGGTGACATCCTCGAACCCAGCGAAACGTTCCGTCAAAAGATGGATTACTTCTCACACACCAGGTACGCCCGCCAAATGCTAGAACGCCTTGCTGCATTGCAGCCGACAACGCTGGCCTGCATGCACGGCAGCGCTTGGCATGGCGATGGTGCGGCCTTGTTGCGCGCGCTCGCTGACAGCGTCGAACGCGCCTGACTAAAGTGCGGCGCAGAAGAGCGAGAGACAGCAAGCGGCCAATTTTTCCAGCCTGTCGAATACTCGGGGGTTCAACGTGACGGTTGCGCGAAGGGGTTGATTAGCTGCACCTTCTTTCGGTCTTCTACTCGCTCGAGCAGTTGCACCTTGCCCCAATCGGCGCACAGTGCTTCCAGTTCCCGCACTACGTTTGATTCCAGTGCCTGCAATCCCGCGTCGCCCTGGAAGTTCGATTTGAATGCGTGGAGGAGGCGGTGCTGAAGAAGGCGTGTCACGTCCTCAATTCGTCCGGGCGCGTTCGAGTCAGCGAACAAGACCGTCTCGGGCGAGAACGGGTCGTAGTAAATCAAGTTTGGATACTCGGCGTTCACCGCAACCTTGGGCTCATCACTGACTAGCAATGAGCCGAGCAGTTGGACAGAGCCTTTCATGCCCTTGGGCGTTTTGAAAACCCATAGGCGCTTCGGCAACCGCTCCTTGAGTTCAGCTATCTTCGCGCTGTTGGAGCCGAAGTAGCCGACCTGACCGTTCTTCAAGTCCGGCTCGAACTTCTGCCAATAGTAAAAGATATCCATTTCCCGCCTGTCCGCCTTTGTCGGTTAGTCATTTGCGACGACGTAATGGTACCAACAGCGTACTCCGAGTTCGGGAGATGATTACAGAGTCCTCGCGTATACCCGCACTGGGGGTGAGAGGCCGTGTCCGGCGATTCAGAGGGTTGGTCCTCGCTCCGACGGCCATCGCCTGGTGTTTCCACGTTGCCAACAGAAGCTTTGTGATGTGTCGCAATCCATCACACACTTCGCTGCCGCGACCTGACGGAGTGAAAAAGAGGATTCCAGATTTGCCATTTGTAAACAGTAAGTTGGGCCCGTTCGTAGTGACAGGATTGAGCTTGGCACAGAACGTGTCTATAGCTAAGCGAGCGCAGATGCGAGCCGCTCAATCACAATCCCGTTCCTTACCCCACATTACTTTTAGGGTGAATCGAAATGAGCACGCTGACTATTGTTGACCTTCGCCAGGAAAAGGAACTGTCTCGTACCGAGATGGCCCGTGTCGTAGGTGGGCATGATGTGGAGAAAGAAAAAGCACTTGTTGAAGCCTACCGTGTTATCCACGACATAAACACACTGGAAAATACGCCCGACCCAGCCCCTGCCCACGTTGGCATGAAGCTGTGATTATCGACCCTTGAGAAAGGGCATGGGTTGTCCTCAAGGGAATGCGTGCCGCGTGGCGTAGCAGCTGCACCGATACGTCACGCGGCGCTTGCACGCGAAGTTGCACAGCTAAGACATAAAACCGGCAAATTCAGGAACCGATGGCTTTCGTGGCTACTCCTCGAACGGGTTGCGGGGGTCTTTTGTTTCGGTACTAAGGTTGTACTCGGCACGCACAGCTTTAAGCACGCCCTCGATGTCGCGCTCGAAGCCGACTGCGTTCCCGAAATTGCTCATGTTCCAATTGCAGCCTGTTTTGTCGGTCTCTTGTAACTGGGGCCGCGGCACACGAATCTTCACTCCATCCTCGACGACTTCTTGCAGTCGATGAATTCGACGGTCGACCTCTTGCTGGAGCCGCGAAGCATTAAGCGTCTTGCGTATCACCCGAGTCTCCTTTTCGAGAATCTGAGCCAGTCTGGCTCATTCGCGGTGTTCCGCGACCTATGATCGACATGCGACTTGCCTGCACAGAACGCTCGATTGGCGCGACAAGGAGCGTGACCAAATTAAGCGCTCTCAGCGCGCGGGTTCGTCCGGTGCATCGTTATGCTGCAAGTTGATGCTCGTAGCAAGGCTGTCTCTATCATCCGATATTGCATACATTGCTTCTGCCTGCGGCCTCGACCTCCGGTGAGGGCTCATCCGTGATTGCGGCAAAAGAAAGTAAGTCGCGTTCTCCAGGCGAGCGCCAGCGCGACCTTCTCGTACTTCGCTTTCTTGATGTTTTCGAAAAAGACATCAACGAGCATCACTGCATGTGTGTAACCGAAGCACTTCACATCATAGTTCACAGGTTTGCCGGCGATTCGGCACTGGTATCGCAGTGGCTTTACCACGTACTTGCCATTCTCCATCACAAGGACTGGCGCATACCCCGTCTGAAGCCGAAAACATCGTCGCTGACTACAACCTCAGCCGAACTCATGAGCTATCCGAATGGTCGTTTCGCGCGTAGGTGTGGGCTCGTTACGGGCCGCCAGCGGCCCGGCACCGCGAAGGGCGTAATGTGCGTAACGCCGGAGACGAGACCGGCAATGTGAATGTCATTATCTGGCCGTCGCTCCTTGAGAAGCAAAGAAGGGAAGCACGCCGCCCGGCTCGGCCGCTCTCCGGAACGCGGCTTGCTTAAGCCTCAAGTGCACATCACACCTGGAGGCACCCATGGCAGGCGACACCGCATACAAGCCCGGCGAAATCGTGAAGGTCAGCGGCATCTACTCGGTCGTACACGAGGACGGCAAGAATACGTTTGAAGTGACCTGTGTGGAGGGAGAGCACTTCCCGCCGACGCGAAGTGGGAAGGGAGCGCATTTCGAACTAAAGTACGCCGCGACGCATGCTCACAAACACGACGAGTTGAAGGGCACGGAGGCGCGCAACTGACATGGGGAACTGGCCATGGCGCATGCCGACAATGGAGACAATCAGCTGCGCCGTGGTTTCGTGCGTCGTACCTAGCGTTGCATTAACGCAATTCAGGCCCGTAACGAGACGGGCGTCTGTTTATCCTGGAGCTGGCTTCAATGTCCGAACACGTCTATAAACTTCTTGAGGTGACCGGTTCGTCCGCGATTTCATCCGACGACGCGGTGCAGGCCGCGCTTGAGAAAGCGTCTGCTACAGTGCACAACCTTGAATGGTTCAACATTCAGGAGGTTCGAGGTCATATTGAAGGCGGAAAAATCCTTCACTGGCAGGTGACGCTCAAGGCAGGCTTCCGCATCGAAGACTGATTGGCTATGTGGAGCAGCCGGGAGTGAAACAAGACGGTGGCGAAGCCGAGGCCATCTTGCGAGTCGCGAATGCAGCGCGAGAGGTGCTATCGGCGGCGGAGGCATTGGAAGAACATGCCAAGGCCAAGAGCAACGAAGGCGCCCGGGCTTTGCACCTGGCGCGCCTCACCGCTGCTGTTGATGACCTTCAATCGGCGCGCGATGCGCTGGACGAGCTTCTCGCCAAGAAGTTACGCTGACTTTGTCCGCAACGCTCGTCACTTTGCGACTTATGTTGTGCCGCGCTCGAGTCTCCGCGCAAAACCGCTTACGGCAGACGCTTGATCGCTGCTGCCAAAGATTGTCTGGCCGACCAGAAGTCCTTCCACGGGTCGCTCGCCTGGAAGCTCAGATATTCACGTGCCGTCTGGACATTCCACTGAGCGCCGGTCTTGAGGTCGGAAAGCTGCTCCCAAGCGACCGGCATCGAGACGCCCATTCCAGGTCGAGCCCGAGCGGAGAATGCCGAAGCGGTTGTTTGTCCTTTCCCGTTGCGCAGATAGTCGACATAGATTTTGCCGACTCGATTAGATGGTCCAGACACCGCCGAAAAGCGTTCAGGGATAGTCTTGGCAAGATGCCGAACGAACGATTGCGAGAAAGCCTTCACCTTCGCGTAGTCCAATCGCGGAGCCAGCGGCACGACGACATGCAACCCTTTGCCGCCGCTTGTCTTGAGCCAGGCCTGGATACCTAACTCGGACAGCAGTGTCCGAACCAGCATTGCCGCCTCCTGGACGTGATTCCATTTCACCGCCTCACCGGGGTCCAAGTCGAAGATGACTCTGTCAGGCGCGTCAAGCCGACGGACCACCGAGTTCCATGTATGGAATTCGATGGTGTTCATCTGAGCCGCGCTCAGCAACGCGTCCGCCGTATCGACCGTCAATAATGGCGGATGCTTTGGCCACAAATCGCGACTGTGAGCAGTCAGGCCAGGCATCGCGGTGCGCTCGGCGTGTTTCTGAAAGAAAAGGTTACCAGCGACACCGTCCGGCGCGCGAACGAGCGCGACAGGCCGATCTTTGATGTGAGGTAGCATCCGCTCCGCAACGCTCGCGTAATACCGAACAAGGTCTGCCTTCGTGACTGACGCCGACGAATCGATAACGCGCTCGGGATGGGTAATCTTGAGTTGCGGGGGCGGCTCGGGAGCTTGCGTCTTTCCACCCTCACGGACGACGGTGCGAGCAGTTTTGTCCAGGCGTAACCCGATAAAGGATGCTTGCCTTACCACACCTTCCGCCGTCCAGGCTGCAAACTCCACCTCTGCAACCAAAGTTGGTTGAACCCACCTCTCGCTGCCGGCTGCACGCTTGGACCATCGTCCGGGCTTCTTGACAGGCGTGTCGAACGGCGTCTTGTCAACCTCGAGAGGCGCGAGGCGGTGCCAAAGGTCTCGTGCGGTTTTGGAATCCCATCCGGTGCCGACACTTCCGGCGTCATGGAGCTTGTCGCCAACGTAATAGCCGAGCAACAAGCTGCCGACTTCCCCATCGTTGCCGCCACGTGCGGTCATGCCGCAAACAACGAACTCCTGTCTCAAGCGTGTCTTCGCTTTGAGCCACGTTTGCGTCCGGCCCGACTCATAAAGCGCATCTCGCCTTTTGAGAATCAGGCCCTCCAGGCCCAGTCCTGCAGCAGCCTGAAAAACCTGTGCGGCCGGTGCGTCGAAATTTTGACTGAACAACAGGTGTTCGCCCGAGTCCTCTAGAAGCTGTGCGAGTCGTGCTCGCCTTGCCCAGAGCGGCACTTTCCTGAGGTCGTCCCCGTCGATATACATCAGGTCAAAAAGGAAGAAGACAATTTCCTGATTCTTGGCGCCGTCAATGGCATCCTGAAGTGCCGAGAAGCTGGGAATGCCGTCCTTGAGCACGACAATCTCGCCGTCAATCCAGGCGCTTGAAAGCGGGAGTTCCAATAGCTCGGCGGCGAGCGTCGCAAACTTTGCCGTCCAGTCGTGGCCGTTTCGCGTGAACAATTTCACGCGCTTCTTATCAATTCGGGCGAGGAGGCGATAGCCGTCCAGTTTCGTTTCGGTTATCCAATCGCCGACCGCAGGCAGCGACTCAGCAAGCGTGGCCAGTTGTGGCTCCAGCTTTGCAGGCAGCGGCGCTCGTATTGCGGCCGACAGGTCAATCCGGAATTCGGCTGCGCGCGAGCGTCGCGCCGCCCTTGGCTCACGTTCTTCAATGAGCCCAAGCGGCTTCGCGGTGACCCTGTCAGGAAGCGCCTTTATCACATCGTACTCAGCGAGCGGGCGAGCCCACTCGTCGCGCTTTTTGAAGAGCATCCACTGGTCTTGCTTGTCGCCGGCCTTCGAAATGCGCACCAGCTCCCATAGGCCGGCGAGCTTCTCACCGTGCAGCCGAAAGACCAGCTTGCCCGCTTCCATTCCTTTAGCGGCGTCGCCCACCGGCTCCCACGTTCCGCGGTCCCACACAATGACAGTGCCGGCACCGTATTGCTTTGGAGGGATGGTGCCCTCGAAGGCAGCGTAATCGACGGGATGGTCCTCTACATGCACCGCCATCTGCTTTTTCCCGGGGTCGTAGCATGGACCTTTGGGTACCGCCCACGACAACAGCACGCCATTGAACTCGAGTCGAAAGTCGTAGTGCAGACGGCTCGCCCAGTGCTTCTGGATAACGAATCTGAGGCTACCAGTACCGACGGTCGTGTCACTGGTCGGTGCTGCCGGCTCGGGCGTGACGTTGAAGTCCCGCTTTTTCCGGTAGCGGGCCAGCGGGGGCGAGTTCGTGTCACGGGTAGGAACCATGATGGCGGTCCATAAGCAGAGCGGTGACCAAGCGCAGCTTGCCACCTCGAGCAAACTTTCAAACCAGCCGACGAAGCAAGCGACATGCCGTTCCGTTGCATGACGCCGGAAGCCGGAATGGCCTTCATCGCGGTTGCTGCCGTGCGGCGGCACACCTGGTGCTATCCTGTTTGCACGCCCTGGCGGCCGTGGGCGACGATTTCATCCTTTTCGTCCGGCGAAAGGCTAACAGCCGGCCAGGAGAAGCTCATGGTTGCTCGCTCCATTGCATCGCTTTCTCTGTCCTTTGGACTGGTCTCTATTCCCGTTCGACTGTACTCCGCCACAGAGAGCTCGTCCGACATTCGATTCAACCTGCTGGCCCCCGACGGCTCACGTGTGAAACAGCAGTATGTCTCGGAATCCACTGGGCAGGTCGTCGAGCGGGCTTCCATGCAGAAGGGTTACCAGTTTGAGAAGGACCGCTATGTCGTCTTCACCGGCGACGAATTGAAGGCGCTGGAGGAAGGCGCGAGTCATGTCGTCGAGATAGTCTCATTCGTTCCGGAAAAGTCAGTCGATCCCGTGTTTTACGACAAAGCGTATTTCATTGCGCCCGATAAACGCGGCGGGAAGCCATACAGCCTCTTGCAGCAGGCGCTCGCCGAGACCGGCAGATGTGCCTTGGCAAAATGGTCGTACAAAGGCAAGACGCGAATCGTCCAGGTTCGTCCAACGCCGGACGGCATGGTTTTTCAGCAGTTGCTGTTCGCAGACGAAGTCCGGTCTCTGAAGGACTTGAATATCGAACATGTCGCAGTTTCCGATTCCGAATTGAAGCTCGCGGTGCAAATCATCGAGCAGGGCGCAGAGGACAACTACGACGCTTCGGCCTACGAGGATGAAGAGAAAAAGCGCGTCCTGGCAGCTATCGACCGCAAGATTGAAGGCAAACAAATCGTAGCGCCCGAGGCTGGCGAAGCTGCACCGACTGGCGAAGTGATTGACTTGATGGAAGCGTTGCGCGCGAGTCTCGCCAAGAGCGGCGAGAAGACAAAGCCCACAGAAAAGCGGAAGACTGCGTCGAAAGCTGTTGAAGAACCGGTGGTTCCAAAAACACGCAAACCTGCCGCACGAGCGCCGAAGGTTGCCGCCGAAACTCCGGCGAAGGCGCGCGCACGCAAGTGAGCAAACGCGACGTATCGCACTACGTCTCACTCGCCAAGCTTCAATCGATGCTTGGCGTCTCGCGCGGCATCGTCGATGGACTCATCGAGTTAGGTCTCGTGACGCCTACCCGGGGACCTCGTAACGCCTTGCGCTTCACGTTCCAAGATGTCGTCCTTTTGCGCACGGCATTGCAGTTGCGGACGGCGAAGACCACGCCGCGTAAGCTGCGAGAGGCGCTCGCCCGACTCAAGCGCGACCTTCCTGACGAGCTTCCATTGTCCGGCATCCGCATCGCTGCCGAGGGAGACGCGATTGTCGTCAAGACGGGACCGTCGCGCTGGGACGCGGTAACGGGTCAGATGCTGCTCGACTTCGAAGTGGCCAGGGTCGGAGGCGATGTCGTGCTCTTTGACGCGACGCCAGAGCGCAAAAACACTGCGGCTGCTCAGGCACAGGAACGATATGAATTGGCTGAACAGTTGCTGGCGGCTGACCCGCGCGCTGCCGAGCGGAACTACAGGCGCGCCATCGAGCTGTCTCCCGAGCCCTTTTACGCTGCGTACGTCGACCTCGGCGCCTTATTGTGCGAGGACGAACATCAATGCGGTGAGGCGCTGCGCGTGTTCGACCAGGCGCTAGAGCATTTCCCGGACGATGCCGTGCTGCATTTCAACCGAGCGGTGGCGCTCGACACGATGGGGCGGCTCGATGAGGCAAGGAGGAGCTATGAACAGTGCCTCGCCATCGACCCGAATTACGCAGACGCTCACCACAACCTTGCCATCGTTCTCGACAAGCGCGGTGACCGGCGCGGCTTGATTCGCCACCTGAACGCTTACCGCAAGCTGAGTAATTGAATCCGGCAAGACGCTCCACATAGCCCTCTACCGCGGGCAAGGATGAGGGTCGAACGGTGTCTTAGCTTCAGGTGTCGCCCTTTGCTTTCGAAGCCCGGGAGGTAGACGAACCTGCGTGGCCCAAATTTTGAAAGACAGAATCCAGACTGAATCGGCATGAGACATTCGAGGCGTGTCACAGCGAACGCGCCGCATGTTGAAGGCATTCGAGCAACACCGTCGCGGCGGGCGTCAACGGACTGTCCCGCCGCGTCACGACGCGCACCGACACCGCGGGCAACGCATCGGCGATCGGAAAAACGGCGAGTCCTTCGCTGACCCACGGGTGTTCCAGCAACGCGGCGGGCATTGCGGCCAGCGCATCCGATCCGCGCAACAAGCCATGCGCGATGATGAAGCTCGGACACTCGATCACGCGCCTCGGCACCGCCAGACCGCGCTCGGCATACGAATCGAGCAGCGCCTGCGTCGAGCTTTCCGGCGACGGATTCAGGAGCCACTCCGCATCCGAGAGTTCCGCCAGCGACGTGCAGTGCCGCAACGGATGATCCGCCCGCCCGACGATCGCCGAGCGGCTCTCATACAGTTCGATGTGGTCGAACTCCGGCGCGAGATGCTCGGGCACGACCACCGCGACGACGAAGTCGAGCGAGCCGTCGCGCAAACGCGGCATCGCGACACCCGGAAAACCCTCGATGAAACTCACGCGCGCGTTCGGCATCTGTCGCCGGAACGCGCGATACGCCTGCGGCAGTATCGATAGCGCAGCCGTGGGCGTGACGGCCGCGCTCACACTTCCCGCACCCGCGCCTTTCATTTGCGTGATGTCGTCTTCGGCGCGGCGCATCTCGCTCACGATGAGATGCGCCCGCACGCGCAACTGCTGCCCGAATGCGGTCAACTGCACGCCGCGCGCGGTGCGTAGAACCAGCGGCACGCCGAGATCCTGTTCCAGCTCCTTGATTGCCTTCGTAAGCGCCGCCTGTGACAGATGAAGGCTGCGCGCGGCTGCACGGATGCTGCCTTGCTCGGCGGTCGTCAGAAACGCGCGCAACTGATGAATCTTCATGCTCATGAGCGACATCCTAGGGTTAGCACCGACAACCGATGGTATTCACGCAATAAATTTACCGTCTTTTGGTTTGCTTTTCGGCTTTATATGCTTGGGTTCACGTTGAATCCGCATCGAGCAAGGAGTGTCACATGCTGTCAGTCGAGCCCGTCATCCCCGGCATTGCCGCCATCGCAGCGCAATTCGTCGAAGTACGCCGGCGCATCCACGCGCATCCCGAGCTTGCGTACGAAGAAACGCAAACGAGCGATCTCGTGGCGGGACTGCTCACTCAATGGGGCTACGCCGTGCATCGCGGGCTCGGCAAGACGGGCGTCGTCGGCGTGTTGAAGGAGGGCGCGGGCAGCAAGCGCATCGGCCTGCGCGCGGACATGGATGCCTTGCCCATCGAAGAAGCGACCGGCCTGCCGTACGCCAGCAAGCACGCGCGAACGATGCACGCATGCGGCCACGACGGCCATACCGCGATGCTCCTGTGCGCGGCGCGCTATCTTGCCGAGAGCCGCCAGTTTTCCGGCACGCTGATCGTCATCTTCCAGCCCGCCGAGGAAGGCGAGGCGGGCGCGCGCGCGATGATCGAAGACGGCCTCTTCGAAAAGTTTCCGTGCGATGCCGTGTTCGGCCTGCACAACATGCCCGGCCTGCCCGCGGGCGACATGTTCTTCACGCCGGGCCCGGGCATGGCTTCGTCCGACCGCGTGAACATCACCGTGCGCGGCGTCGGCGGTCATGGCGCGATGCCGCATGTCGCATGCGATCCGATGCCGGCCGTCGCGTCGATCATGCTGGGCCTGAACAGCATCGTCGCGCGCGAAGTGGATGCGCAGAAGCCTGCCGTCGTCACCGTCGGCAGCGTGCAGGCAGGCGAGGCGTGCAACGTGATTCCCGAGACCGCGCTGATGAAGCTCTCGGTGCGCGCGCTCGACGCGGGCGTGCGCAAGCAGCTCCAGGAACGCATCACGGCGCTCGCAAATGCGCAGGCGCTTGCATTCGGCTGCACGGCGCAGATCGATTACGAACTCGGCTATCCGGTGCTCGTGAATCACGAAGAGCCGACCGCCTTCGCCACCGATGTCGCGACGAAGATGCTCGGCGCGCAGCGCGTCGAGCCGGCCGCGCGGCCGCTGATGGGCAGCGAGGACTTCGCGTTCATGCTCGAAGCCTGCCCCGGCACCTATGCGTGGATCGGCAACGGCGTCGGCTCGAAGGGCGGCTGCATGGTCCACAACCCGGCCTACGATTTCAACGACGACATCCTCGCTATCGGTGCGAGCTACTGGGTGCGCCTGGCCGAAGCCTGGCTCGCCGACTGATCCCTTCGGAGCACATCATGAACGCACCCACCATCGCCCGCGCGCCGGCGAATGTATCGACGCCCACGAGCCGCGCAGCGCGCACGCGGCTTGTCATGGCGGCGGCAGTCGGCAATGCGCTCGAGTTCTACGACTTCACGGTCTATGCGTTCTTCGCGCTCGTCATCGGCAAGCTGTTCTTTCCGGTGCACGATCCGGTCGGCCAGTTGCTCCTTGCCGTGGCGAGCTTCGGCGTCGGGTTCTTCACGCGGCCCGTGGGCGGCCTGTTGATCGGCATGTACGCCGACCGCGCCGGACGCAAGAAAGCGATGCTGCTCACGCTCGGCCTGATGGCGCTCGGCACCGCGATGATCGCGGCCGCGCCGACGTTCGCGCAGATCGGCATCGCCGCGCCCGTCATCCTCGTGATCGCGCGCCTGATACAAGGCTTCTCGGCGGGCGGCGAAGTGGGCGCATCGACCACGCTGCTGCTCGAACAGGCGCCGTCGAATCGACGCGGCTTCTACGCATCGTGGCAGTTCGCGAGTCAGGGACTCTCGGCGCTCGCGGGCGCGCTGACCGGCGTCGTGCTGACGGCATCGCTCACGTCCTCGCAACTGGAGAGCTGGGGCTGGCGCGTGCCGTTCATCATCGGCACCGCGATCGTGCCGGTCGGCTGGTGGCTGCGCCGCACGATGGAAGAAGCGCCGCGCGAAAGCGTGGCCGCCGCGCCGAAAGCGCCGAAGCTCCCGCTCGTCACCGTGCTTCGCGAGCATGGCCGCGCGGTGCTCAACGGTTTGGGTCTCACGATCGGCGGCACGTCGGCGCACTTCATCATCGTGTTCTATCTGTCGATCTACGGCGTGAAGACGCTCGGCCTGCCGGGCTGGACGTCGATGCTCTCCGGCTGCGTATCGGGCGCGATTCTCTTCATCGTTGCGCCGATCGGCGGGTATCTGTCGGATCGCATCGGCCGCAACAAGCTCGCGCAGACGACGCGCATCCTGCTCATGCTCGCGATCTGGCCGGCGTTCGCGCTCCTGAACATGTCGCCGACGACCGAAACGCTGCTCGCGGTCGTCACGGCGCTCTCGATCGTGCATTCGCTCAATGTCGGCCCGACCGGCGCGATGCTCGGCGAACTGTTCCCGCGTTCCGTGCGGGCGACGGGCGCGGCGATCGTCTACAGCCTGGGCGTCGCGATCTTCGGCGGCTTTGCGCAGTTTTTCGTGACTTCGCTCATCGTCATCACGAAGAGCGTGATGGCGCCCGCGTGGTACGTGATCGGCTGCGGCGTGTTCTCCGTGATCGCCGTGGCGTGCATGCGCGACAGATCGAAGGACGCGCTCGACTGATCGTCAAATCTTGCGCCTGACGCGCGCCGGATGCGAAGCGAGGTGTATAACTCGACGTATCCGGGTTTTGAAAAAGGCCGCTCGCGCGGTAATGCCGTTCAGTTAAGGTCTTTTCTTAGATAACGAACGGTGTACCGTTTAGGGCGGGATTTGACGACCCGGTCG
>FCOD02000050.1 GCA_001544655.2 Caballeronia turbans | reverse complement strand
GGCGTTGACGATCGCCCCGTGGTTCACTCAGATCAAGGCTGGCACTACCAGATGGACGCTTATCAGGCGTTGGTCTCGCAACGAGCCCTGACGCAAAGCATGTCACGCAAGGGCAACTGCCACGACAACGCCACCATGGAAAGCTTCTTCGGTACCTTGAAGTCGGAGTTCTTCTACCCGAATCGCTTCGAGAGCATCGAAGCCCTTCAGGCCGGCATCAGACACTACATTCACTACTACAATCATCACCGCATCAAGCTGAAGCTAAAAGGGCTGAGTCCTGTAATGTACAGAACTCAGCCCTCACGGCCTTAGCCCAAACCTGTCCAACTTTGCGGGGTCAGTTCAGATTGGGCCGGGGTTTTCTCGCCAGCTCGAGATCAGTGCGCCGCTTGCCCCGACATGCCGTTATGTCGCAGCAATGCGTCGATGTCCGGCTCGCGTCCGCGAAACGCCTTGAACGAATCCATCGCCGGGCGGCTGCCGCCGACTTCGAGAATCTCGCGGCGGTAGCGCGTGCCCGTCGTCACGTCGAGCACCGAGCCGTTGCTGGCCTTCGCGGCTTCTTCGAACGCCGCGTACGCGTCCGCCGACAGCACTTCAGCCCACTTGTAGCTGTAGTAACCCGCCGCGTAGCCGCCCGCGAAGATATGGCTGAACGTGTTCGGCCAGCGCGAGAACGGCGCCTGCGGAATCACATGGAACTTCTCGTTGATCGCGCGCGCGAGGTCGTTCACGTTCTGCGTCGCGTTGGCCGGATCGTAGGACGTGTGCAACACCATGTCGAACATCGAGAAGACGATCTGGCGCATCGTGCCGAGACCGCTCTGGAAGTTTTTCGCGGCGAGCATCTTGTCGAACAGCTCGCGCGGCAGCGGCGCGCCGGTCTCGACATGCGCGGACATGTCGGTCAAGACGTCCCACTCCCAGCAGAAGTTTTCCATGAACTGCGACGGCAGTTCGACCGCATCCCACTCGACGCCATTGATGCCCGACACGCCCAGTTCGTCGATCCGCGTCAACATGTGATGCAGGCCGTGGCCGAACTCATGGAACAGCGTGATGACTTCATCATGCGTGAAGCAGGCGGGCTTGCCGCCCACCGGCGCCGAGAAATTGCACGTGAGATAGGCGACCGGCGTCTGCACGCCGCCCTGCGTGCGCTTGTGGCGCGAGCGGGCGTCGTCCATCCATGCGCCGCCGCGCTTGCCTTCGCGCGCGTAGAGATCGAGATAGAACTGCGCGACGAGCGTGCCGTCCTTGTTCTCGACGCGGAAGAAGCGCACGTCGGGGTTCCACACGGCGGCTTCGTCGCGGCGGATCGACACGTTGAAGAGCGTTTCGGTGACCTTGAAGAGGCCCTTCAGCACGGCTTCCTGCGGGAAGTATTGCTTCACTTCGTTCTCGGAGAACGAGTAGCGCTTCTGACGCAGCTTCTCGGCCGCATACGCGATATCCCACGGCTGCAGTTCGGGCATGCCGAGCTCGGTCGCGGCGAACGCGCGCAGTTCCATCCAGTCCTTTTCGGCGTAAGGACGCGCACGCGTGGCGAGGTCCTCGAGGAACGCGATCACTTGCGCGGGCGATTCGGCCATCTTCGGCGCGAGCGACACTTCCGCGAAATTCTGATAGCCGAGCGTCTTCGCTTCCTCCTCGCGCAGCTTCAGATGCTCGACGATATTCGCGGTGTTGTCCCATTCAGGCTTGCCGTGGCCGTAGGTGCCGCCCAGCTCCGACGCACGGGTGGCATACGCGCGATACATCGCCTCGCGCATCGGCCGATGATCGGCATATTGCAGCACCGGGAAATACGACGGGAAATGCAGTGTGAACTTCCATCCTTCCTTGCCGTCGCGTTGAGCGGCTTCGCGGGCCGCTTCGATCACGTCATCCGGCAGGCCGGCGAGATCGCTTTTTTGCGTGACGACGTACGCGTAGGCGTTGGTCGAATCGAGCACGTGATCGGAGAATGCCTTGGAAAGCGCGGCTTGCTCCTCCTGCAATTGCGCGAAACGCGGCTTGCGGTCCTCGGGCAATTCGGCGCCCGACAGACGGAAATCCCGCAGCGAATTCTCCAGGATCTTCTTGCGCTCGGCCGATAAACCGGCGAATTCCGGTCCGGCGGCAATCGCCTTGTACTTCTCGTAGAGCGCGAGGTTCTGACCGACGCTTGCCGAAAATTCGGTGACGCGCGGCAGGTTTTCAGCGTGCGCGGCGCGCAGTTCTGGCGTATCGGCAACCGCGTTCAGATGGCCGATTACGCCCCAAGCGCGGGACAATTTTTCCGATTCCTGCTCGACCGCCTCGACGACATCTTTCCAGGTCGCCGGCGTGTCCGGCGCGCTCGCACGGTCGACGGCGGCCTTTGCATCGGCGAGCAGCACGTCGAGCGCCGGCGTGACGTGCGCAGGCTGAATTTCGCCGAAACGCGGAAGATCGGAAAAATCGAGCAGCGGATTGGCCGCTGCCAGGGTGGACGTGGTGTCGCTCATGACTCTCCCGTTCTGATGTTGGGTAAAGCGCGGGCGGGGAGTGTCGCACCCGTCCGCGCCGGCTCTCTGAGAGATTATTAGGGCGTGCGAGGCAAATTCCAATCGATTGTTTTTAAGGGGCCGATTAATGCGGCCCCGCGCCGATTTTCACGCTTGCGCCGCGCGCTCGGCCGCTTCGATCGTGTTGACGAGCAACATCGTGATGGTCATCGGGCCGACGCCGCCCGGGACCGGCGTGATATGGCCGGCGACTTCCCTGACGCCCGCGAAATCGACGTCGCCGCACAGCTTGCCTTCGTCGTCGCGATTCATGCCGACGTCGATCACGGTGGCGCCCGGCTTCACCATGTCGGCGGTCAGGATGTTGCGGCGGCCGACCGCGGCGACGATCACATCGGCATCGCGCGTATGCTTCGCGAGGTCGCGCGTCTTGCTGTGACAGATGGTGACGGTCGCGCCGGCTTCGAGCAGCAGAAGCGCCATCGGCTTGCCGACGATGTTCGAGCGGCCGATCACCACCGCGTTCGCGCCTTTCAGGTCGATGTCGTGCGCCTGGAACATCTTCATCACGCCGTAGGGCGTGCACGGGCGAAAGAGCGGCTTGCCGGTCATGAGCGCGCCCGCATTGGCGACGTGAAAGCCGTCGACGTCCTTCTCGGGCGCGATGGCCTCGATGACCTTGTGGCTATCGATGTGCGCGGGCAGGGGCAGTTGCACAAGAATGCCGTGGATGGAAGGATCGGCGTTGAGCTTTGCGACGTGCGCGAGGAGTTCGTTTTCGGCGAGCGTCGCGGGGAAGCGGTCCATCACCGAGTGCAGGCCGTTGTCGTGGCACGCCTTCACCTTGTTGCGCACGTAGACCTCGCTCGCGGGATTGTCGCCGACGAGCACCACGGCCAGGCCCGGCTTGTGTCCACGGGCGGTGAGGGCGGCGGCGCGCTGGGCGACATCGGCGCGAAGGGTCTTGGAAAGGGCGTTGCCGTCGATGAGTTGGGCAGTCATGGCGAATCGGATCGAGGATGGGCGAGGGCGCGCGAGGGCGTTAAGCCGTCGCCGCGCCCGCTGCTTCGTGCGGCAGCGGTGCGCGGCGCTCGCGCATGGTGCTGGGCGCGTTTTTCGGCAAATGCGCCCCTGGGAAGGGCGAAATTATACCGCCGGGCGCTATTGCACGTTTTGGCCCGCCATGCCCGCCACTTCGCCGGGCCTTAAGGCGTAACCGCCTTCCAGGACGAATCCGGATTGAACGACTTGATCGCCGCGGCCGCGCGTGCGGACGCCGGGCCGAGGTCTTTTTCGAAGATCTGCCCGTCCTGGTTGACGATGAAAGTCATCACACCGGTCTGGCCGTAGCGCGCCGGCGTCGCGATCAAGCCGAAGCCTTGCGTCAGCTTGCCGTCCTGCAGATAGCTCTTCGCGCCGCCCTGCGCGTTCGCGCCCTGCGAAGTCAGGATGCGGTAGTGATAGCCGTAATAGCCGTCGGCTGCGCTCGGCTTGTTCGGCATCGTGGCAGCGAGCGGGCCGAGCGGGCTGTCCGGCTCGCCCGGCGCGGTGTCCCAGTAGAGGCCGTCGTGTTTGCCGGGCGTGCTGACGAAACGGTCGGCGTAGCGGTCGGCCGTCTTGTGATAGTCGTTCTGCGCGGCGACATACGCGAGCGCGACCTGCATCGCCGAACGCTCGTTGCGGCCGATACGCCGCGTGAGCAGTTCGTCGCGCGCGGCGGGCATGTCGAAGCGCCAGCCTTTCGCGACTTTCACGAGCGGAATCGGCAGCGTCCAGCCGCTCGTGCCCGCTTCGATGTGCGCAGCCGGATGGCCTTTGAGCGGTTGAGCATCCTCGACGATGCGATGCTGCTGCGCCCACGCGCCCAGGTACGCATAGATGTCCTCTTCGCCGACACTGCCGGCGGGCACGTAATGCCTGTGGTCCTTGCCGAGGACTTTGGCGAGCGCGGTGTCGTCGTTGGTCGCGATGGCGTCGGTGAGCGCCTGCGCGGCCGCTTCGGCGGTCGGATAGACGGTCTGCGCGTACGCGAGCGATGCGCCGAGCGCGAGCGATGCGGCGACGAGGGCGCGCAGGAATGGCTTCTTCGTTGAGGCGAATGCTTGGGTAGGGGTCATCTCAGGCTCCTGAAAGTGGCGTTCGCCGCGTATGCGGCGTTTGAGCGATCAGTCGAATCGATCATCAACGGCGATGAAAGCCTCCGCCGCCGCCTCGCTGGAACCCGCCGCCGCCGTGCATTCCGCCGCCGCCCCCGAATCCACCGCCCTGACGTTGCGCGCCCCCCGCGCCGCCGAATCCACCCCCCGCACCGCCCCCCGCACCGCCGCCCGCCTGACGCTCGATACCACCGCCGCCGCCGACGCGGTTATGCGACTGATTGGCGAACGACTCCCGGCTCGCCTGTCCGCGCTGGATGTCCTGGCGCGCACCGTTGCCGTCGCCCGCACCGCGCAGCGCGTTATCGCGGTTCACGTTCTGCGAGCGCTGGCGCAGGTCGCTGGTGTCGCGCGCGTTCACACCGCCGCCCTGGCGAATGCTCTGCACGCGCTGGCTCGCCGGCTCGTTGAGGTTTTGCCCGGTGCGCTGCTGCAGCGTCTGCGCCGCCTGCGCGCGCGCATTCTCGCGACCCCGAAACTGGTTGGCGTTCGCGCCGAGATTCGCGTTGTTCAACGTGTTCTGCCGGTTCGCGACGTTGGTCCGGTTGAACTGCGGATCGTTGCGGTTCCAGCGCACGTTGTTGCTGTTCGCATTGATGCGGTTGCTCGTGTTGATGTTGTTGTAGCGGTTCACGTTGACGTTGACATCCCCGTGCCCCCAGTTACAGTTGCCCCACAGCGAATTCACGACCGCGACGCCTGCGCCGAACGCGAGACCGCCGACGAACGCCGACGCCATCGCATATCCCGGAGGCGGAGGCACGTAGACCGGCGGATAAGCCGGATAAGGCCACGTGCCGTACACGACCGTCGGGTTATAAGTCGGCACATAGACCACTTGCGGATTGGCCGGCTCGATCTGAATCACCGTGGTGCTGGTGGTCGTGCTGCCCGCCGGCGCCGGCGCGCTCGTGATCTTCTGCTGCTCGTTCGTCTTCAGATTCCCGGCGCTTTGCGCCGCGCGCCGCAGACGCTGAACGGAGTCCATCACGTCGCTCGGCTGCGCGATGAAGGCGTTGCCGAGCTGCGTCACCCAGTCGATCTTGGAGGCCATCGTTGCGAGCGCCTGAGGGAACGCGACGAGCGATTGCACGCTCGGATCCCACGGCTCGGTCTGCACGGCTTTCACGGCGTCGTCGCCCTTGACGTTCGGGTTCGCCTTCGACCACGCGGCTGCATCGGTGACTTGCGATGGATACGTCGACGCCATCAGCACTTGCGCGAGCAGCGCGTCGGGATAGAGCGCGACCGGCGCGGTCAGCGCATCGAGCTGCTGGTTCGTGAGCTTCTGCGCGGCGCTCGCAGCGTCCTGCGTCTGCGCGTGAACCGTGGCGGGAAGCAGCGCCGTAAGCGGCAACGCGAGCGCTACGCTCATCGCGATGATGCGCAGCGTGCGCGCGCGATGGCTGATGATGTAAGGGCTTCGTTTCAAGATCAAGTCCTCCGGTGCACGACGCTGGACACTCGGCGCGCGTGGACTGCCGATGCGGCGGGATGCGCCTGTAGTTTGCCGATAAGCAGCGAACTGATGCGCAGTGCTGAATGAAGGCGAGGGAATTGATGAGCGAGTGGCTTCGGTTTCGAAGACCTGGACGCCAAACGTTTGACATTCGAGCAAGGACGCAGCAGCCGTCGTGTCGCGCATGACCGTTGTCCGGTAGTGGAGGTCACGCCAACTTACGGGCGGCCCTCTGGATGTGTCAACGTGATTGAGGAAATATCACGTTTCACTCTTGCCGACAACGGGGTTTCGGAAGGGGACGAACGGCGCGCGCGTGTCGCCAGGCGCGCCATGCAAGCGCGGCCGGCATGGCGATGCCGGCCGCGAAGAGAGAGATGAAGCCGTTACTGCTGAGGCTTGTTCGACAGCGCGAGACGCAGCAGATCGGCGACGGTGTTCACGGAGAGCTTCTCCATGATGTTCGCGCGATGCGCTTCCACCGTCTTGATGCTGATGCCGAGATCGTCGGCGATCTGCTTGTTCAGGCGCCCCGCGATGATGCGCTCGAGCACCTGATGCTCGCGTGCGGTCAGCTTGCCCAGACGCTCTGCGGCGGCGCGCTGCTGCTGCACGCTGGTGCTTTCGCTGCGCGCTTTCTCCAGCATGCGCTCCACGAGCTTGCGCAGTTCGGCTTCGTCGAACGGCTTTTCGATGAAGTCCATCGCGCCTTTTTTCATCGTCGAGACGGCCATCGGCACGTCGCCGTGACCCGTCACGAAGATGATCGGCAGCAGCGAATTCTCGGCGATGAGTTTCTCCTGCAGCTCGAGCCCCGTCATGCCGGCCATGCGCACGTCGAGGATCAGACAGGAGATCGCGCCGGAATGCGAGATCGGCAGATAGACGTCGAGGAACGATTCCGCGCTGGAGAAGCATTGAACGCGATAGCCGTTTGCTTCGAGCAGCCAGCGCAAGGAATCACGCACGGCTTCATCATCGTCGACGACGAAGACGGTTTCCTGAGTGGTGACTGTGCTCATAGTTCTCCCGTAACTGTTTGTTGTCTCGTATGTTCGTCCTGCGCATCCGTGCCGCCCGTGCCCGACGAGCCGTCCACTTCGCCGATCGGCAGGCTGCAGTGGAAAGTTGCGCCGGTCACGTGGCCGTCCGCTTCGACGTTGTTGACCACCCAAAGGCGTCCGCGATGCGACTCGATGATCGAGCGGCAGATGTTCAGCCCCATGCCCATGCCGTCGGACTTGGTGCTGTAGAACGGCTCGAAGAGGCGCTCGGCGGTTGCCTCGTCCACGCCCGGTCCCTGATCGACCACGCTGATGCAAACGAAGCCGCCGTCCATGCGCTGCACGACGACGCGAATCACCGGATCGACCGCGGTTGGTTTCGCATCATGCATCGCCTCAGCCGCGTTTTTCAACAGGTTGACCAACACTTGTTCGATCAAAACCGGGTCGACGTAGATCACCGGCATGCGCGAGCGGATTTCGGTGACGATGCGGATCTTGCGTTTGCGCGCTTCGATTTCGGCGAGACCAACCGCGTCCGCGACGATATCCGCGACGCGCGCGGCCTGGCGCTTGGGCTCGCTGCGCTTCACGAACTCGCGGATGCGCTTGATGATCATGCCTGCGCGCACGGCCTGCTGCGCGGTCTTCTCGAGCACGGGAAGCAGCGTTTCCTGCGTCATGCGGCCAGATTTCACCAGCGCGACGCAGCCGGAACAATAGTTGTTGATCGCCGCGAGCGGCTGATTCAGCTCGTGCGCGAGCGACGACGCCATTTCGCCCATCGTCATCAGGCGGCTCGTGAACTGCAGTTTCTCTTCCTGCTGATGCGCGAGTTCCTGCGCCTGCTTGCGCTGCGTGATGTCGGTGGCGATCTGCATCTGCGCGAGATGGCCGTCGACCCACTGGATGTACTGGCGGCGCACCTCGAACCACTTCTGGATACCCTCGACATAGACTTCCTGCGCGTCCGCCGAGCTTTCGGTGAGCGCGGCGGCGGGGAGGCCCGCGTAGGTGTCGACCATGTCGATGGTATCGGACGAGCTTTGCGAGCCGCCGTCGAACGCGGCGCCGGCGAGCTCCAGATGGCCGTCGGGACGGATGCCGAACAGATGCCGGTAATAGCGATTGGCGAAGAGCAGCTCGGCTTCGTCGGCGGCGAGCACGGAGACGGCCGCGTCGAGGCTTTCGAGCACGGTGGTGAAGCGCTCGTGCGCCGCGGCGAGCTCTTCGCGCGCGCGCTTGGGTTCGGTGATGTCCGTCATCGACGACATCCAGCCAGTCTGCCGCCCCGAGCTGTCGATCAGCGGCGAGACGTACAGCCGCGCGTGGAAGAACGAACCGTCCTTGCGGCGCACGCGCAATTCGAAGCCGGAAGAGGGCGCCTTGCCGCGCAGCGTCATGTCGAGCTGGCGCTGCATTTCGGGATAGGCGTCGCGCGGCCAGTACGGAAACGGCGCGTTCTTGCCGACGAGATCGCTCTCGTCCCAGCCCGTCATGCGGCAGAACGCGGGGTTCACGTGCGTGATGCGGCCGTGCATGTCGAGCACGCGCATGCCGATCAGCACCGAGTTTTCCATCGCCCGGCGGAAGAACGCTTCGGCGTACAGCGCCTGTTGCGCCTCGAAGCGCTGGCGCGTGTGTTTCCACAGACTCCAGAGACTCCACAGCACGAAGCACGACAAGCCGGCCACGAGCCAGACGAGCGTGTTATTGGTGAAGTTCGTGAGCTGCGGGTACGAATAGACGCGCACCGACAGGCCCTGACCCGGCGGATCGAGCGGCAGGTCGTAGAACATGTCGCGCGGCAGGCGCGGGCGGCTCGACGTGGTCGCGAGCTCGCGGTTGTTCAGGTCCGTGATGGAGATCTTGTACTTCGCCGACAGTTCGCTGGGAATGTCGTGCTTGAGGACGCCCTCGATCGAGAACACCGCCGCGATCGAGCCGAGGAATTCCCGGTCGCGGAAAACCGGTGTCTGCAGCGTGATATAGCCGTTGCCGAGATCGTCGTAGAGCAATGGCGAGTAGACTTGGCGGCGGGTGGTCCGCGCTTCGTCGAACGCGGCCTGCACGGCCTCGTCCATCTGCGTGTCGTTCGGCTTCGCGAGACGCGATCCGAGCACGGGCAGCGGCGTATTCGGCCAGCGCGGCTTATGCTCGCTCGTATACCAGTTCATGTAGAGGATCTCGGGATGCCCCTGCATGATGTCGGTGGACGAGGTCTGGAAGGTTTGCGGGTCGCCGTGGCCGGTCACGATGTCGCGGGCGAGCGCCTGGATCTGCTCCTGTGCGCCCGTCATCGAGAGACGGATTTGCTGCTGCGCCCACGCGACATTGCGGTAGAGCGTGTCTTCCTGCTGCTGTTGCTCGCGCCGGTTCAGGCTCCAGAGGATGAGACTCATCACGACCAGAAATACCAGGATCGAAATGAGCGGCGTGAGTAAATAGGAGTTCGACCACCACGGGCCGTGGTGCCAGCGAGAGGGCGAGGCGTCGGTCGGCTTGCGCGGGACCCTCGCCGAGCGTTTGATCAGCCGTTCGGTCAACATGGAAGCGATTGTAACGCAGCGCCTGATTGTTAATTGGCGTAAAAAGAGGGTAAAGAAGCCTCGATTGCAGGAAAAGGAGGAGAAACATCTGACTAAAAAAGTCTTATGGGACGGTGCGTTGCAGCAATTTTTCGTATGGTGAGATCAACTCTCATGATTTGAAAAATTCCTTGCGTCATGGTCTGGACCCTCTTTAGAATTGCCGGCACGCGGCCAGTGCCCGCCTTCGATCGGGCGTGCGCCGGCGGTTCTCAGAGTGTTCCTCACATCAGGAGACGAGCATGTCCGCTGTACCCGACGAAGTTCTCAAATATGTCGCCAACGCCAAGGACGACGATCCTCAGGAAACCGCCGAATGGCTCGACGCGCTCGACGGCGTAATTTCCGCGGTCGGTCCTGATCGCGCGCACTACCTGATCGAGAAACAGATCGAATTCGCTCGCGTTCATGGCGAGCACCTGCCGTTCTCCGCCAACACGCCGTACATCAACACGATCCCCGTCGCTTCGCAGGCCAAGATCCCGGGCGACCAGGACATCGAACACCGGATCCGCTCGTACACCCGCTGGAACGCCATCGCGATGGTTCTGCGCGCGGGCAAGGATACGAACGTCGGCGGCCACATTGCTTCGTTCGCGTCCGCCGCCACGCTCTACGACGTCGGCTTCAACCACTTCTGGCACGCGCCGTCGAAAGAACACGGCGGCGATCTCGTGTTCGTGCAGGGCCACTCGTCGCCGGGCGTGTACTCGCGCGCGTTCCTGCTTGGCCGCCTGACCGAGAAGCAACTGAACAACTTCCGCCAGGAAGTGGGCGGCGAGGGCATCTCGTCGTATCCGCACCCGTGGCTGATGCCGGACTTCTGGCAATTCCCGACCGTGTCGATGGGTCTCGGCCCGATCATGGCGATCTATCAGGCGCGCTTCATGAAGTACATGGCGGCGCGCGGCATCGCGAAAACGGACGGCCGCAAGGTCTGGGCGTTTCTCGGCGACGGCGAGACGGACGAGCCGGAATCGCTCGGCGCGATCGGCATGGCCGGCCGCGAGCGTCTGGACAACCTCGTGTTCGTCATCAACTGCAACTTGCAGCGCCTGGACGGCCCGGTGCGCGGCAACGGCAAGATCATCCAGGAACTGGAAAGCGAATTCCGCGGCGCGGGCTGGAACGTCATCAAGGTCATCTGGGGCAGCCGCTGGGATGCGCTCTTCGCGCGCGACAAGACCGGCGCGCTGATGCGCCGCATGATGGAAGTCGTCGACGGCGAATACCAGACGTACAAGTCGGAGTCGGGCGCGTTCGTGCGCGAGCACTTCTTCAACACGCCGGAACTGAAGGCGCTGGTCGCCGACTGGTCCGATGAAGACATCTGGAACCTGAACCGCGGCGGTCACGATCCGCACAAGATCTACGCGGCATTCGACGCCGCGACCAAGACGAAGGGCGCGCCGACCGTCATCCTCGCCAAGACCATCAAGGGTTACGGCATGGGCGAGCATGGTCAGGCGATGAACATCACGCACCAGCAGAAGAAGCTGCCGATCGACACGCTGAAGAAATTCCGCGACCAGTTCCGCCTGCCGCTCACCGACGAGCAAATCGCCGACGTGCCGTACCTCACGTTCGAGGAAGGCTCGAAGGAACTGGAGTACATGCGTCAGAAGCGCATGGACCTCGGCGGCTATCTGCCGGCGCGTCGCGAAAAGGCGGAATCGCTGCCGGTGCCGGCGCTCGCCGCATTCGAGCCGCTGCTGAAGGGCACGGGCGAAGGCCGCGAAATCTCCACGACGATGGCCTTCGTGCGGATCCTGAACATCCTGCTGAAAGACAAGGCACTCGGCAAGCGCATCGTGCCGATCGTGCCGGACGAATCGCGTACTTTCGGCATGGAGGGTCTCTTCCGTCAGATCGGCATCTGGAATCAGGAAGGCCAGAAGTACATTCCCGAAGACTCCGACCAGCTGATGTTCTACAAGGAATCGGAAACCGGGCAGATTCTGCAGGAAGGCATCAACGAAGCAGGCGGGATGTGTGACTGGATCGCGGCCGCGACGTCGTACTCGACGCACGGCGAGATCATGATCCCGTTCTACATCTTCTACTCGATGTTCGGCTTCCAGCGCATCGGCGATCTGGCGTGGGCCGCGGGCGACATGCGCTCGCGCGGCTTCCTGCTGGGCGGTACCGCTGGCCGCACGACGCTCAACGGCGAAGGCCTGCAGCACGAAGACGGCCACTCGCTGCTGTGGGCGGCGTCCGTGCCGAACTGCGTGAGCTACGATCCGACCTTCGGCTACGAGCTCGCGGTCATCATGCAGGACGGTCTGCGCCGCATGGTCGCGGATCAGGAGGACGTGTACTACTACATCACCGTGATGAACGAGAACTACGAGCATCCGGCGATCCCGCAAGGCGATGCCGTTGCATCGGACATCATCAAGGGCATGTACGCGTTCAGGAAGGCCGATGCGGCCGGCAAGGCGCACGTTCAGCTGATGGGCGCGGGCACGATCTTCAACGAAGTGATCGCCGCCGCCGATCTTCTGAAGAACGACTGGGGCGTCACCTCCGATCTCTGGAGCGTGCCGAGCTTTACCGAACTGGCCCGTGACGGTCAGGCGTGCGAGCGCTGGAACCTGCTGCATCCGACCGAAGAGAAGCGCGTGCCGCACGTGAGCGCGCTGCTCAAGGGCGCGAAGGGTCCGGTGATCGCATCGACGGACTACATCCGTGCGCTCGTCGACCAGATCCGCGGCTATGTGCCGAACAAGTTCGTGGTGCTCGGCACCGACGGCTACGGCCGCTCGGACACGCGCGAGGCGCTGCGCCACTTCTTCGAAGTCGACCGCTACTGGGTGACGCTGGCCGCGCTGAACGCGCTGGCCGACGAAGGCACGATCGAGCGCAAGGTCGTCGCTGAGGCGATCAAGAAGTACAACCTCGACCCGTCCAAACCCAACCCGATGACCGTCTAAAGGCATCGCCCCCGAGCGTTGTGACGCGGCCTCTTTCCGAAGCGGAAGGAGGCCCGCGTGCAACCCAGGAGACACTAATAATGAGTCAAGCGATCGAAGTCAAAGTGCCGGACATCGGCGATTTCAAGGACATCCCCGTGATCGAGGTGCTGGTCAAGGTGGGTGATACGGTCGAACCCGAGCAGTCGCTCGTCACGCTCGAATCCGACAAGGCGACGATGGACGTGCCGAGTTCGGCGGCGGGCACCGTGAAGGAGGTGAAGGTCAAGGTCGGCGACAACGTGTCGGAAGGCACGCTCATCGTCGTACTGGAAGGCGGCGCATCCGCCGCCGCGCCTGCCGCAAAGCAGGAAGCGGCTGCACCGGCGCCGGCAGCGGCTCCCGCTGCCGCCCCCGCCGCGAGCGGCGGCGGTTCCATCGAAGTGAAGGTGCCGGACATCGGCGACTTCACGGACATTCCGATCATCGAGATCGGCGTGAAGGTCGGCGACCAGGTCGAGAAGGAGCAGTCGCTCGTCACGCTCGAATCCGACAAGGCGACGATGGATGTGCCGAGTCCCGCATCGGGCACGGTGAAGGAACTGAAGGTCAAGATCGGCGACACGGTTTCCGAAGGCTCGCTGATCCTCGTGCTGGAAGGCGCCGGTGCAGCAGCAGCGCCTGCGGCGGCGCCCGCGCCTCAGAAGCAGGTCGAAGTGCCCGCCGATGCGCCCGCGAAGCCCGTTCCCGCGAAAGAGCCGCCGTCCGCGCTCGCGCAGGCGCCCGTGATTCCTGCCGGCGACGGCACGCGCACGTCGAGCCACGCGTCGCCGTCCGTGCGCAAGTTCGCCCGCGAACTGGGCGTCGACGTGTCGCGCGTGCGTGGCAGCGGTCCGAAGGGCCGCATCACGCAAGGCGACATCACCGCGTTCGTCAAGGGCGTGATGTCGGGTCAGGGCGCGGCGCCCGCAGCGGCTGCGCCGGCTGGCGGTGGCGGCGGCGAACTGGGTCTGCTGCCGTGGCCGAAGATCGACTTCACGAAGTTCGGCCCGGTCGATCCGAAGCCGCTGTCGCGCATCAAGAAGATCTCGGGGGCGAACCTGCATCGCAACTGGGTGATGATTCCGCACGTCACGAACAACGACGAAGCCGACATCACCGAGCTCGAAGAACTGCGCGTCAAGCTGAACAAGGAACACGAAAAGGCGGGCGTGAAGTTCACGATGCTCGCGTTCGTCATCAAGGCCGTGGTCTCGGGGCTCAAGAAGTTTCCGGACTTCAACGCGAGCCTGGACGGCGACAACCTCGTGTTCAAGAAGTACTACCACATCGGTTTCGCGGCCGATACGCCGAACGGCCTCGTCGTTCCGGTGATCCGCGACGCGGACAAGAAGGGCCTCGTCGATATCGCCAAGGAAATGGCGGAGCTGTCGAAGCTCGCGCGCGACGGCAAGCTCAAGCCCGATCAGATGCAGGGCGGCTGCTTCTCGATCTCGTCGCTGGGCGGCATCGGCGGAACGCACTTCACGCCGATCATCAACGCGCCCGAAGTCGCGATTCTCGGCCTGTCGCGCGGTCAGATGAAGCCGGTGTGGGACGGCAAGCAGTTCGTGCCGCGCCTTACGCTGCCCATGTCGCTGTCGTACGACCATCGCGTCATCGACGGTGCGGCCGCTGCGCGCTTCAACGCTTATCTGTCGGCGATTCTGGGCGATTTCCGTCGCGTCATTCTCTGATCTTCTGATCCGGCCGACGGCGGAACCTCGGGGCGTGGCCCTGAGGTTCCATCCGCACATCTCTTAGGGGACAACATGAGTCTCGTCGAACTAAAAGTACCCGACATCGGCGACTTCTCCGATGTCGATGTCATCGAAGTCAATATCAAACCCGGCGACAGCATCGAAAAGGAACAGGGCGTCATCACGCTCGAAACCGACAAGGCCACGATGGAAGTGCCCGCCGATTTCGCGGGCACCGTCAAGGAAGTGAAGGTCAAGCAGGGCGACAAGGTCTCGCAGGGCTCGGTCATCGCGATGGTCGAAACCGAAGGCGCGTCGGCGGCTCCGTCGCCTGCTGCAGCGCCGGCGCCGGCGGCCGCGAAGCCCGCCGCGGCCGCCGGCGGCGTGCAGGACGTGAAGGTGCCGGACATCGGCGACTTCAAGGACATTCCGGTCATCGAAGTGCACGTGAAGCCGGGCGATACGGTCGAGAAGGAGCAGTCGCTCATCACGCTCGAATCCGATAAAGCCACGATGGACGTGCCTTCACCCGCTGCGGGCACGGTGAAGGAAGTGAAGCTGAAGGTCGGTGACACCGTGTCGGAAGGCACGCTGGTCCTGACGCTCGAAGGCGGCGGCGCGGCGTCCGCGTCTGCGCCCGCGCCCGCGCCTCAGCAGGCTGCTCCGGCAGCCGCTGCAGCCGCTCCGGCCCCCGCGCCGCAAGCGGGCAGTTACTCCGGCGCCGCCGATGTCGAGTGCGACATGCTCGTGATCGGCGCCGGCCCCGGCGGTTATTCGGCGGCGTTCCGGTCCGCCGATCTCGGCATGAAGACGGTGCTCGTCGAGCGTTATTCGACGCTGGGCGGCGTGTGCCTGAACGTCGGCTGCATTCCGTCGAAGGCGCTGCTGCACACCGCGCTCGTCATCGACGAAGCGGCGGAGCTCGCGGCGCACGGCATCAGCTTCGGCGAGCCGAAGGTCGATCTGGACAAACTGCGCGGCTTCAAGGAAGGCGTGGTCAAGAAGCTGACCGGCGGTCTCGCGGGCATGGCGAAGGCGCGCAAGGTGCAGGTCGTCACGGGCGTGGGTAACTTCGTCGATCCGTATTACATGGAAGTGCAGGGCGCGGACGGCAAGAAGGTCGTGAAGTTCAAGCAGGCGATCATCGCGGCCGGCTCGCAAGCCGTGAAGCTGCCGTTCTTCCCGGACGATCCGCGTGTCGTCGATTCGACGGGCGCGCTCGAACTGCGTCAGCTTCCGAAGCGCATGCTCGTGGTGGGCGGCGGCATCATCGGCCTGGAAATGGCGACGGTGTATTCGACGCTCGGCGCGGACATCGACGTCGTCGAAATGCTCGACGGCCTCATGCTCGGCGCGGATCGCGACCTCGTGAAGGTTTGGGAGAAGTTCAATTCCAAACGCTTCACGAACGTGATGCTGAAGACCAAGACGACCAAGGCGGAAGCGCGCGAAGACGGCATCTACGTGACCTTCGAAGGCGAGAAGGCGCCGAGCGAACCGCAGCGCTACGACCTCGTGCTGCTCGCGGTCGGCCGCAGCCCGAACGGCGGCAAGATCGGCGCGGACAAGGCCGGCGTGGCGGTGACGGATCGCGGCTTCATCAACGTCGACAAGCAGATGCGCACCAACGTGCCGCATATCTTCGCGATCGGCGATCTCGTCGGCCAGCCGATGCTCGCGCACAAGGCGGTGCACGAGGGCCACGTCGCGGCGGAAGTGGCGCACGGCGAGAAGGCGTATTTCGACGCGATGCAGATTCCGTCGGTGGCTTACACCGATCCGGAAGTGGCGTGGGCTGGCAAGACGGAAGACCAGTGCAAGGCCGAAGGCATCAAGTTCGGCAAAGCGGTGTTCCCGTGGGCCGCGTCGGGCCGCGCGATCGCGAATGGCCGCGACGAGGGCTTCACCAAGCTCATCTTCGATGAGGAGACGCACCGTGTGATCGGCGGCGGCATCGTCGGTCTGAATGCGGGCGACCTGATCAGCGAAGTGTGCCTTGCGATCGAGATGGGCGCGGATGCAACCGACATCGGCAAGACGATCCACCCGCATCCGACGCTCGGCGAATCGGTCGGCATGGCCGCCGAGTTGTACGAAGGCGTGTGCACGGACTTGCCGCCGCAACGCAAGAAGTAAGCTTCCGCACTTCGAGAAGTGCAAAGGCGCGTTCCTTCACCGGAGCGCGCCTTTTTCGTTTACGAACGGCAGACGACAAAAAGCCCGGCGCGGTGGCCGGGCTCTTCGTCATGCGTGCTGCATTGAACCGGGCAGAGCCCGGCGGCAAACTTACGCAACCGACTTCTTGGCGGCGCGGGTAGCTTGCTCGGTCGCTTGCGTAGCGGCCTTCGTCGCAGCCGTAGCGGCAGCGTTGAAGTTGCTTTCGGCGATCTCGACAGCTTGCTTCGTTGCCTTGTGAACCGTTTCGTACGTCGTGTTGGCAGCGGTGATAGCCGACTTCATCACGGCGACAGCGGTTTCCGAACCGGCCGGTGCGTTCTTCGCGACGTTGTCGACGAGCGTTTGCACCTTGCGGTTCTGCTCTTCGTACTGCGCTTCCGCGACGCGGGCGAATTCGGCTTGCGTGGCCGACGCGATTTCATACAGGTGACGGCCATACGACAGCACCTTTTCCGCGACCGGCTGGGTCAGGCTGGCTTGCAGCGCGAGCAGTTCCTGCGCGTCCTTCACCGACAGAGCGCGCTGCGCGTTTTCCTGGCTTTCGGCCAGCGTGGACTTCACGACTTGCAGGTTCAGTTCGACCAGCTTCTCGACGCCTTCGAACGCCTTGTTCGTCAGACCGAACAGCGTGTCGAAGTTAGCTTTTTGTGCAGCGGCGATTTGCTCGGGGGTCAACAGCGTCATCTCAGGCTCCTGATGGCCGACCCATCAAATGCGGGTCGTGGTTTGGATAGATCCGGCGCGATGAACCTGGCCGGCTAGGTGCAACCGCGATTGGTGCGTCGCAACATGAGACCCATTTTAGAGATATTCCGATAGATGTCAAGCACTTTTTGTGCGCTGCACAATGAGTCGAAAAGGTATGTTAAACAAAGGCTTACTTGATCGACGGACGCTCGAGACGGACACCCGTGGAAACCCTGTGCACGTCAGCCGGGTATGAGATTCAAGACGTCTCGACGCGCGTTCTTGCAGTGGATGAGAGCACGTCTGGATGAAGTTTTGATGTCGCCCGACGTCAGACGCCTGCGAGTTTTTCGCGATGCAAAATGAGACGATTCTGGAGAATGTCTTAATTTTAAGATGTTGCCGTACACCAAATTGTTGAAGAAACGTTAACATTTCGATGGTCCGATTTTGTGGCGCGGACCCACGCGCAACTCGGCCTGCCTTGCTGTCGATTTCGCGTTCTGCGTTTGTCCCATCGCTCTGCATGTTTTGACTAAAGTCGTGGAAAGTTTTGCCGATAGCACGTTTGACGTCATGTAGAAAAGCGCGCTTTGGGCAGTACAGGCTCCGCCGGGACGATCGTTTTTTCCGATCGAGGCGCGCTGTTGATCGGCAATACGCAATCAAGGCTTACAACTCAGTTTAACGAGTGCCGATAAGTGCTTAATATTGCTTAAATTTCGTTGCTTCACTACACTTGGCGGTACCCTCCAGCCGCCCAACAGAACACTAATGAAAACCGAAATGTTTTCGTCGTTGAAGGTGGTGCATGGCGTGGCAGTGCGCTCGGCATTGTCCATCGCTGTCTCCATCGCAGTAGCGACGTCCTTCGCAGCGGCTCCGGCTGAAGCCTTTGCAAAGACCGCCACCGCAACCAGGACCGCAAAGAAATCCACCGCCAACGCTGAAAAGCCTGCGCGCGTGGCCAAAACCACGCTCAAGGCACCGAAGCCGGCGAAGGCCGCCAAGGTCGCTGCCACGGATGACGACGAGGATGCGCCCCGCGCATCGCGCAAGCGTCGGGTGTCTTACCGCATGGAACCGCATGCGCGCCGCGGTGCGGTGCACGCCGTCGCGTTCCAGCCGCGTGCCACATCGGTCGGACAGGCGTTCGGCCTGCATGACACGCCCGACAGCCTTGCGCTGCGCTCGAGCGTTGCTTATGTGGTCGACCAGAACACGTCCGAGACGCTCTTCGACAAGAACTCGCGCGCCGTCGTGCCGATCGCGTCGATCACGAAACTCATGACGGCGATGGTCGTGCTCGACTCGCACATGCCGCTCACCGACGAGATCAGCGTCACCGACGAAGACCGCGACTACGAGAAGTTCACCGGCTCGCGCCTTGCAGTCGGTTCGGTGCTGAATCGCGAGGACATGCTGCATATCGCGTTGATGGCCTCCGAGAATCGCGCGGCGGCGGCACTCTCGCGCTATTACCCGGGCGGCCGTCCGGCGTTCATCGCCGCGATGAACGCGAAAGCGAAGTCGCTCGGCATGGCCGACACGCACTTCGAGAACTCGACGGGCCTGACGAGCCAGAACGTATCGAGCGCGCGCGACCTCGTGAAGATGGTGAACGCGGCGTATCAATATCCGCTGATCCGCAAGTTCTCGACCGACCGCAGCTACGATGTCTTCACCGGCAAGCGCAATATCGCCTACAACAGCACGAACGCGCTGATCCGCAATGCATCGTGGGATATCGGCTTGCAGAAGACGGGCTTCATCAACGAAGCGGGCGAATGTCTCGTGATGCAGGCGAACGTGAACGGCCGCCCGGTCGTGATCGTGCTGCTCGACTCCTACGGCAAGTACTCGCGCTTCGCGGATGCGAGCCGCCTGCGCTCGTTTCTCGATACGCTCGGCGAGCCGCACATCATGAGTGCCGATATGGGCAGCGGCGCGAATCCTTGAGCGTCCGCGATCCGCTGCTTCAAAAGCAAACGGGATTCGTCGAAAGACGAATCCCGTTTTTTCATGCGGCGCGGATCAGCGGTGCGCGTGTTGCACGTCGGCGGCCGCCTGTTCCGGGTGATATCCCAGCGATTGCGAGATTTCGAGCGCCGTGTGGCTCAGTTGCTTGAGCCAGGCATCTTGCAGACGATCGGCGGGCGCGGAAAGCGAAAGTCCGGCGACGAGCCGCCCGGTGTCGTCGTAGATGCCGGCGGCGATGCAGCGCACGCCGAGTTCGAGTTCCTCGTTGTCGCGCGCGCAGGCCTGCTGACGCACCAGCGACAGTTCGCGCTCGAGCTTCGAGAGATCGGTGATGCTGTTCTGCGTGTGCCCCGAGAGACCGGTGCGCATCGCGTAGGCGCGCACGCGTGCGGCTTCGTCGGCGGCAAGGAAGAGTTTCCCGACCGAAGTCAGATGCAAAGGCGCACGGCCGCCGATCGCCCGCACCACCTGCATGCCAGAGCGCTCCGAATAAGCGCGCTCGATGTAGACGATCTCGTCGCCTTGTCGTACGGATAGATTGACGGTCTGGCCGGTTTGCCGATGCAGTTCGCGCATCGGCGGCATCGCGGCCTCACGCACCGAGAGACGCGCCTTCACGAGATTGCCGAGTTCCAGCAGCCGCATGCCGAGCCGGTAGGTGCCGGGATCGGAACGGTCCACGAGGCGGCACAGCACCATGTCGTTGAGGATGCGATGCGCCGTGGACGGATGCAGACTCGTGCTCTGGGAGAGCTCTTTGAGGCTGACGGGGTCGGTGTGATCGGCGAGGGCGTCGAGAAGACGCATCATGCGCTCGATCACCTGAATGGAAGTCTTGGAGTCCGGGTTCGTATCGCTCATCGTGAAAAATCGGTTGATGCGTCAAACAGCGGAATGGCGATTGTATCTCATAATGTGAAAAAAGCGAACGCCGTTCTGAAACGATGATTCCGGCAATGACGCGCGCGTATCAGCGCGACCCGACGGGCGAGGCTTTCGCGGATAATCGGCGATGCGTTCATATCACTTCTACAAAACAGGAAACGCCCCCATGCGAGTCGGACTATTCGTCACGTGTCTCATCGACATGATGCGCCCTGAAATCGGCTTTTCAGTCATCAAGCTGATCGAGCGGGCGGGTTTCGAAGTCGTCGTGCCGCCGTCGCAGACGTGCTGCGGCCAGCCCGCGTATAACTCGGGCGATCGTCCGCTCGCCCGCGATCTCGCCGAAAAAACGCTGCGCGAGTTCGAGCAGTTCGACTATGTGGTCGTTCCGTCGGGTTCCTGCGGCGGCATGATCCGCGCGCACTACGGCGATCTTTTTCGCGACGATCCGCAACTGATGAGCCGCTTCGGGCGCCTGCAGCCGCGTGTGTTCGAACTGACCGATTTTCTGGTGAATGTCGCAAAGGCGCGCATGGAGCCCGGCGCATTCGACGGCATGGTGACCTATCACGATTCGTGCTCGGGTTTGCGCGAACTCGGCGTGAAGTCGCAGCCGCGTGAGCTGCTCGCACAGGCGGGCGTACCGGTCACGGAGATGGCGGGCTGCGAACACTGCTGCGGCTTCGGCGGCACGTTCGCGGTGAAGTACGGCGACATTTCGACGGCGATCGTCGATGAGAAGTGCGCGAACATCAAGGCGAGCGGCGCGGACACGGTCGTGCTCGGCGACCTCGGCTGCATGCTGAACATCGAAGGGCGCCTGCGCCGCACAGGCGATACGTCGACGCGCGTGCTGCACATCGCGCAGGTGCTCGCCGGCGACGCGCAAGGCCGCGCGTGAGCGCATCCTGAAAAGAGAGACTGTCCATGCAAGTCCAGACGATGCATTTCAAGGCGCGCGCAGGCAGCAAGCTTGCCGACGAGCGCCTTCAACAAAACCTCACGAAGCTCTCGACGAAGTTCGTCAGCGCGCGCGCGAGCGCGGTGCGCGACATCGACTTCGAGGCGACTCGTGCCGCGCTGAAAGAGCGGCGCGATCGGGCGCTCGACAATCTCGACGTATGGCTCGAAACCTTCGAGCGCGAAGCGGCGCGGCGCGGCGCCACGGTGCTCTACGCCGAATCGACGCAGGACGCAGCCAGGCTCGTCGCGGATATCGCCCGCAAGCATGACGTGAAGAAGGTCATCAAGACCAAGTCGATGGTATCCGAAGAGATGCAGTTGAATCGCGTGCTCGGCGAGATGGGCGTGCAGTCCATCGAGACCGACCTCGGCGAATACATCCTGCAGATCAACGATAACGAGCCCCCTAGCCACATCATCGCGCCGGTCGTCCATAAGGATAAGGAGCAGATTGCCGATCTCTTCGCAAAAACGCATAACAAGCCGCGCCTGACCGACATCCCCGACATGACGCGCGAGGCGCGTGAAGTGCTGCGCCCGCATTTCATGTCGGCGGACATGGGGGTGACGGGCGGCAACTTTCTGATCGCGGAGACGGGGTCGGTGGCGGTCGTCACGAACGAGGGCAACGAGGGCATGTGCACGGTGATGCCGCGCGTGCATGTCGCGGTGACGGGCATCGAGAAGGTGCTCCCGACACTCGAGGATCTCGCGACCGCCATGCGCCTCCTGCCGCGCTCGGCGACCGGGCAGACGATCTCGAACTACTTTTCGCTGCTGACCGGACCGCGCGCGCCGGACGAGTCGGACGGCCCGGAGCACATGTACTTCGTGCTCGTCGATGGCGGGCGCACCGGGCTCATCGGCGGAGAGTTCCAGGAAATGCTGCGCTGTATCCGCTGCGGCGCGTGCATGAATCATTGCCCGGTCTATCAGAAGATCGGTGGGCATGCGTACGGTTGGGTCTATCCGGGACCGATGGGCTCCGTGTTGACGCCGGCGTACGTCGGCATTGAGAAGGCGCTCGATCTGCCACAAGCCGCGACGCTCTGCGGCGAATGCAACAGCGTGTGCCCGGTCGGCATTCCGCTGTCGGATTTGCTGCGCAAGCTGCGGGAAAAGCAGATGGAGCGCGGACTGCGCCCCTGGAGCGAGCGCGCCGCGCTCGCAGCCTGGGGCTATCTCGTGAAACGGCCGGCGGCGTATGCGCTTTTCACCAAGCTCGTCGTGCGTGTGCTCGAACGCATGGGTGGCGAAAGGAAAGCGATTCCGCGCTTGCCGTTCGGCAAGGGATGGACCGGCACGCGCGATATGCCCGCGCCGGTCGGTCGAACTTTTCGGGAGTTATACAAGGCGCAACACTCGCATCTCGGATAGAACAAAGCCACGGCAGATCGTCTGATCTGCCGTGGCCCGTTTTCGATGAAGACGTTCCGCGCCTTAACCGCCGTAGCGTCCAAGAAAGCCGCGTGAATTGCCGCCGTCGCGAGTGCCGCCATTCGCGGATGGCGGCGGGGCGCGGTTCGGCCCCGGAGGTCGACCGCCCACTGCGTTGGGCACCGGCGCGCCGCCGACTGCCTGCGGAGGGGGAGCGGCCGGCGGACGACCGCCGCCTGCCTGTGGCGGCGGGCCGTTCGGATGTCCGCCACCCGCTTGCGGCGGCGGCCCGCCCGGACCATGATCGCGCGGGTGTGAGCCGCCGCCATGCCAGCCACCTGGGGGCGGACGGCGCCAGCCCGGACCGTCATCCCAGTAGCGGCTGCGCCCCGGACCGTAATACGCCGGACCAGAGTAATACCCGCCACCGACGACAACGCCCGGCTGAACGACCGGCGGACCGCCGTAATAGCCATAGCCCGGATCGTCGTAGACACCAGGATAGCCGCCGCCATAGGTCGGCGCGTCCGGATAGACCGCGCAACCGCCAAGCAAGGCAGCGGACGACGCGAGAAGAACACCTGCAACCGCGGATTTCATGATCTTGATAGAACCTGTAGCACCATTACTGTATGAGACAGCATCGCCAAGCGGATGTCCTCAATAACTTTGTAAGGCTTTATGACGGCCAAGTGTCATAAAGACGGGTAGCGGAAGCGGCGCGCCGGATAGAGGACTTGTTGTCGCGAACGCAACAATCCTTTGCTTTTCAACGGCTTTTTAAGATCGGGACGATTCCGTACCATTCGAAATGTCCGGCAGTGGGTCCCGGATCCTTGTTACCCACTGCGACACTTCGACCCAAAGGCAGTCCCATGAAAAAGACAATATCGACCTACTGGCCCGTCGCCATCGTGCTTCCGATCGCACTGGCTTTTTGCTTGCACGCCGGCGAAGGCGGCAGCATGTCCACGCGCCATCAGGAAACCAGCGTGGCTGGCGTGAGCGCCGAGCTTGCTCGCGCGATCTCACTCGGCTTCGTCGAGGACGATGACGCGACGCCCGCAGTGACTTCCGTACAAAAGACGCTCTAGAGCGCCGGGTTTTTACGCAGACGAAAAATGGCGCCCCGCGTGAACTGACCCCGCGAAGTTGGACGGTTAAAGTCTAGCGGGTAGCCAAGGCCTGAGTTCTGTATTGCACGGGACTCA
>FCOD02000009.1 GCA_001544655.2 Caballeronia turbans | reverse complement strand
GATCCGGCATCTGGGCACGCGCGTGAATCACAAAACTGTCCAGCGGTTGATGCAGCTTATGAAACTGAAGTCGCTGGTGCGACCGAAGAAGTTTCGGGCATTCCGGGGGACGGTGGGACGTATTGCGCCGAACGTACTGCAAAGACAGTTCGATGCCGACGCGCCAAATCAGAAGTGGGTCACCGATATCACCGAATTCCGGGTGGGCGAGCGAAAGCTCTATTTGTCGCCGGTGCTAGATTTGTATAACGGTGAGATTGTCGCTTACGAAACGGCCACTCGTCCGGCCTTCGCGATGGTCGCACGCATGATCAAAAAGGCGTTCAGGAGGCTGGGCGTTGACGATCGCCCCGTGGTTCACTCAGATCAAGGCTGGCACTACCAGATGGACGCTTATCAGGCGTTGGTCTCGCAACGAGCCCTGACGCAAAGCATGTCACGCAAGGGCAACTGCCACGACAACGCCACCATGGAAAGCTTCTTCGGTACCTTGAAGTCGGAGTTCTTCTACCCGAATCGCTTCGAGAGCATCGAAGCCCTTCAGGCCGGAATCAGACACTACATTCACTACTACAATCATCACCGCATCAAGCTAAAGCTAAAAGGGCTGAGTCCTGTAATGTACAGAACTCAGCCCTCACGGCCTTAGCCCAAACCTGTCCAACTTTGCGGGGTCAGTTCATTGGCCGGGTTTTTTTTTATAGCGATGGATATCAATGCAGCAGGGTCACCCCTTGTGCGTTCGCCTGTCGACGAATGCAGTAAAACCAAGCAGTGTCCAGCGTGACGCCTTGTTTCTCCAAGCGGGCATGACCGCCACGCTTCCTGTCGATCACGTCATAGGCTTCCGCCTCCGACTTCCCTACTCTGACCGAGCCGTTTTCGACGCCGGAAGTTGCCACGATCTCATACCGGCCAACAATCATGCTGAAGCTCATTTCCTCTTCTCCATTGGAAAAGCTCGGGCGGATTGCGGCCCCAGCGGGGACGAATCCCCACCGGGCAAAAAGTTACTGTTAGCAGCCAAACGGCCGCGGAATCAAACAAATCAAACGTGCAGTGCTTCTCGTTCGTCGCGGCGCACCACCATTCCAACGGCAGGGCGATGCGCTAGTTGAGATGCCGACCACTCGTCAGCGAAGTCGGTTTCCCGCTTCTTAGGACGGTGAACCATAGCCGTGTAGCCTTCAACTCGCAGCCGCTTCGCCAGCTTCAATGCAGCATCGACGCCCGGCGACTTCCCGGTACGCGGGTCGACCGCATCAAAGTCCGCGAAGATATTGGAAGCGCACCGTCTGATAGAACATGCCGCCCGCCGGTGAGGCGATGAGCGTGAAGTCGTATTCGCGAAGATTCGTCGTCAGGTGCAGCGTGTTGACGAGGTCCGCCTTGTGCGGCTTGATGAACACATGGTTCATCTTGTCGTCGTCGATCTCCCACTGGACGCTGTCGCCCATCGCCGGGTCAGCGATCAACTTCTCCCCCTTCTCCAGCTCGATTGTCGTGAGCTTCAGCGGTGCGGTCAGCACGCGGTAGATCTGGTCGCGGCTGTACGGAAACACGCCGATGCGAGCGTCGCCGGGCATCGTCAATGGATCAGCGCCGCCGTTGAACGGATTGATCGGGCTCATCGGGTCGCCTGCGACCATCGCGGCATTAAACGACGAATCGCTGGCGGCTTTCTTGGCCGCAGCCGGTTGAGCAAGGAACGCTGCACATGCAGCGAGAACGCACATGCCGATGACCGGCCGTTTGTTGAGAATGGTTGCGGTCATGCTTATGCGGTCCGCTCGAGGCGGAAGAACGGAATGAAGATGCCGAAGGGGTTCGTCGTCAACGCCTGCTCAGCAGTAGGCGCGACGATTTGATAGCGCAACGTGAGGGCATATGACTTCACGTCCGGCTTGCCGGTCGCGCCAGCCTGCGAGGTGGTCGTCGTGAACTCAACGAGAACCGTCGAGTCTTCGAGCAACGCGATATTGCGCACGTCGACTTCGCGGATCAGCTTCGGGTTGGCTGTTATCTGCTGAAAGGGAGTGTCGGCCTTCAACCAGTCACGGAACTGACCGGCTGCCGCGCCGATCATCTGAGCCTTCACCGCGTTGATGTTAGCCGTCATGCGCGAAGTCTCGAGCCGGTCCGTCAGCACCGGCTCGATCGTGAACCAACGAACCGCCATATCTTTGACGGTCGTCCGCACAGCTTGCGAGTCGGGCTTGTAGGCGACGAGCTCTGTCACGATCGGATGACCGCCGGTGTCGGCAGAGACGCCTACGACGCGCGTGACCGAAGGCGGCGGTTGGCGCGTCCAGACAGCGCCGGCCGCGATGAATGCGAGGCCGAACGAGATGAGCATCCAGCGGTTAGCTTCGAGCGTGAGCCTTGTGCTCGTCTCGAAAATCACCTTGCTCGGATCTTCCTCGGCATATGAGCCGGGGGCCGAGGACAGCGCGGCCCGACGCTTGTTCTTGAAAAGACGCATGGCAACCCTTTGGAGTGGTCACCATTGAAACAGCGCGAGCGTCCTTTTTTTAGCGGAAAGGCGGGTAGTTTTGTGCGTCATTGCACGGTTACCACCGACGACGGCTGGTAGGCCGGGCATGCAGCGGAATTATCATGATGAAGCCCGTTTGCCACAAAGACGCTGTTTTTTGCCTTCTTTCGGGTGCACAACGTTTTCCGAATATGACGTTTTTTAGCGGCGACTGAGGCGTCGAGTGTGACAACTGCAGAAAGATCCGGATTGTCACACCTGTTTTTCCGTGTTTTTCGCTTGTAAAACAGATGGTTAGGATAGGTCAGGCCCGACAAGGTGAATTATCAGTGATATGGCCCGCCGATCAATTGCTGTTGGCCTGGCACCCTGATGAGGGGAAGGGCAGCGCTCCCAGGAAGCAGAGAACTCGCTATCGTCCAAAGGTGTTGTTTTATTAAACAACACCTTTGATGCCTTCGATAGATTGCTTTTGTGCTCACACGGTCTCGTCACCCAACTCTTCGCGGTCGCGGGAACCGCTGCCAACTCGTCGAGCCTTGTTTCGCTTACGGCGGCGAACTAATCCTGCCTCTCGGGCTCGGTCGAAAACTCATTGGCAACGAACTCGCTGATGACCGTTTGGAGCTTCCCAACGATGAGCGCTTGCTGTCTTGCTGTTGCTCCGAGAGACCGCTTAATTTGAGTTCAGTTCGCCCGTCCCGAGAGTACTTCAATGCTCCTATCTCACGTCCGTCGGGGCCTGGAAAGGCACGTACCCACTGAAATGCGTCTTCTTAGCAGCTCTCGACGGTGAGGTGCTGTCGAGCTTTTTGATGATGGAGACGTGTTGACCTTCGCGACGCAACAAAACCGTGAGCTCGGCGATGTCGGGGGAGTTGTGAAACTCGCGGGGATGAAGGGGTTCGAGACCAACTCCTCAAGCGCTCACCCGCAGATCTAGAACGTCCTGCCTGCAACTCGGAGAGGAGGTTTCGGGCCAAGAAGAGCTTGGTGAGCCAACGATCAACTGTGGACTTGTAGATAAACTAACTTGCGGCGAACTAGCTGAAGCATTCCGACCGTGGTTCACGCGCCTAGGGCCGACGCATCCATAGGGACGAGGACGAAGTCGGATGCTGCGATAAGGATGGCGGAAAACTACGATCTGATCGTCGTCGACTGTTTATTTCCCGTCCTAGATTCAATTCGGCGGCTGCGAGGTCGACAACCGTGAAGGGGTACGGCTCCGCGCCGGCGCTTGTAATCGGCGTCCATCACAAGGACCCGTAGGCCCGGATCGTCATCGCAATATGCGCCCGCGAGATTAAGGGGAATGGTCGTCTTACCGCTCCCACCCTTTTGATTCGCTACTGCTAGCACTAGGCCCATGGCGCACCCTCGTCTTATATGTATCGAACATCCGCATCAAGAACCCCTGCGGGCCTTGACGTGCGATTTCCACTTGGAAACTACATCCATGCTAAAGAACTCCCGCAGCGTGCCGACAAACAGTCGAAACGGAGGATAGATGGAAGCCTATATCGGGAAGCCGTTGAGCCGGAATCCGCTGGCCCTCGCTACGGTGTACAAAGACGGCCTGGGCCGGCTATGGCAAAACCAAACGGAGGCTGCAGAGTCCTTGGCAAGGTTCGGGGTTCAACGTGAACACGTCAATAGAGCGTTGCGCGTCTCGGCGATGCCTGCCGACGTACTTCTCCTCTTCACTGAAACCGGTTTGATCGGGAGGACGGCGCGAGAGCTTATCCGGATCGAACGAGCTATCGGGCGTGAGACGCTGGAACAACGAGCGCGCGCGATTCCGAAGGAGGGAAAGTCATGGGCCGAGATTATTCACCTGCTAGACGACAAGCCGCCGCCCGCGCCGGAGCGTGGACGCACGCCACAAGTCGATCTTCCTTTTGTTCGGGCAAGACAGTTCGTCGAGGGTGTCGCGGCCAACAAATGGCTAACGAAGAGCGAAGCGGCGAATCGGCAAGGCTGGGGAAAGGTACGGTTATCTGTTGCAACGGCCCTCTCCAAGCTTCCGACAGTGATTACAGAGTTGTTTGACGAGAAGCGATTTTCTCACGGCAACGCAGAGACGCTACTGGCACTTGTTAGGACGCTAGGCGTTTCCAAGGTTGCTCACAATGCCAAGCTCCTGTCAGAGCAGCCCGGTCGCCGGTCGGCGGCTGCAATCTTGAACTATCTTGCCGGTGGCCCAGGCGACGCCGACTGCATGGTAAAGGTGCACGTCGTCGGGGACGCTGTTACTTTTTCCTTTAGCTTCAAGGCGCGTGCGACCCGGCGCAATCTCATAGACGCCGACCAACTGCGGGCACTAGCGATCTCGGCACTGGCGAACTCAGTGGAAATCCCACGATAAGCCGGCGGTTTCCACGCGGAAATCGTCTTCAGAAACGCGCGATCTTGCGCTGATGATTGAGATCGCTATGCCAACGGTCGGGGCGGTACGCATAGCCGCACAGTTCGGACCATCCGACCGTCGGCAACAGATTAACGAATTGGCTGGTCCGGCAGGAATTGAAGACATCGCTTGCTGGTGAATAACGCGCGGACGCGGCGGTAACGGCTTAGCGACCGGCTCGGTTTCCACGTGGAAACCCACGTCGACGATAGGAGGCTTGCGCTGCATTATTTGCTGCCACGGATAGGCATCAGTGCCTTGGCATGCTTCTTTAGTGAGAAAACCGCGCCTGTCCGCCAGTCAACGCGTGCATTCGTCCCTTCGGTCGCATGGTGGCTGCCGCGTGCGTCGCTTCGATACTCACCGATTTCGTTACGATAACTGTTAGTTCGGCTAGATCGCAGCGGGCGTCAACACACGTCTCGAAGACGAATATGACGTCAAGCGCCGACGTCAACTCGCCGCGCTGCCCGAAGCGTTCGCCGCACTGACCGCGCCGCTGTCCGACTTGCTCGCGCAAACATTCCTCGATTCGCGCTATGACGACACGCAACATCAGTCGATGCTGCGGGGCGTGTATTTCACGAGCGCCATGCAAGAAGGCGTTCCGCTACAGGGCGAACCGCTCACCATCATGCAGCGGCTCGCCGCGCCGCTCAAAGCGTCGCTGGTGAATCAGCCGGCTCCTCCGTCGAGCGCGCATAGCTATTTCCTGCGCGAGCTGTTTTCTCGCGTCATTCTGCCGGAAGCGCATCTCGTGCATCCCAACCTGCGCTGGGAATATCGCGCGCGCGTGTTGCGTCTGTTCGGACATGCCATCGCGATCATTGCGTTCGTATGGCTTGCTCTTGCATTGCGTACGAGCTTCGGCAACAACAGCGACTACCTGCAGGTCATCGCGAAGAAGACCGAGACGCTTTCCGCGAATGTCGCGCGTCTTTATCGCGATCCGAAGCCCGAGGCGATACCCGATACACTCACCGATGCACGCAACCTGCCAGGCTGGAGCGGACTGGATCTCGTCGACCCCGATGCGGCTTTCCGCTATGGCCTCTATGCCGCACCGGGCATCGTCACTGCGAGCGCGCAAACCTATCGCGCGCTGGAAGGCAATCTCCTGCTTCCGCAGATCGTGCGCCGGATTGAGACGGTCATCGACAAGGCCATCGCTGACAAGGACACGAAGACGGCCTACTCCGCGCTTCGCGTCTATCTGATGCTGCACGACCGCACGAAGTACGACCCTGACGAGCTCAAGGTCTGGGTTTTGGATGACTGGTCGCGAACCGACAGCGCGACGATCTTCGGCGCGCGCGCCTCGATGCTGGAGCATGCGCAACAGCTCTTTTCGGGCGACCAGATCGTTCAGTCACCGCTCATTCGAAACGACGCGCTGATCGAACGCGCTCGCGCCTTCCTCGATTCCAGCAACGGTACGCAGCGGCTTTACGACCGGGCGAAGGCCGCCATGCAGCAAGACGCTCCTGATGACTTCACGCTGTTGCGCGCGGTCGGCCCGCAGGCCGGAACGGTGTTCACGCGGGCAAGCGGCGATCCACTCTCGCGCGGTGTGCCGGGGCTCTTCACGTTCGACGGATATCGCAATCTCTTCGACAAGCGTCTGCCCGAGTTCGTGCAAGTCGCACGCGACGACGATGCGTGGGTCATGGGCCGATCTTATCTGACAGACTACACTTCGGCTCAAAAAAAACGCTTGAGAGCGCCCGTACTGCCGCAGGTGCGGATGACGGCCTGACCGATGCCATCCGCCGGCTCTACCTCACCGAATACGCGCAGCGTTGGGAAAGCTTCCTTGCGGATATCCGACCCGTCACGGGATCGAGCCTCGCGTTCAACCTTCAGATCCTGCGTCAGTTCTCGGCACCCGATTCGCCCCTCGCGCGTCTCGCGCGTGCCGTCACACGCGAAACCACGCTTACGCAAAAGATCACGGGGCCGGACAGCACGCTCATCGACAAGACGAGCAGCAAGCTCGACGAAAAAACGAAGCTGTTCGGCTTTCGCGCGCAAGAGCGGGTCGAACGCGAACTTGTCGACAGTCGCTTCGCGCCGCTGCGCGAGATGGTGACGGGCAGCGCGCAAATCCAGACCGACGCGCAAGCCGCCGCGCCTGCCGGCAAAACCGGACTCGACAGCGTAACGACGCTGCTCAACGATAGTTACACCGCGCTCACGATTGCCGACAACGCACTGGCCAATAACGGTTTGCCGCCGCCGAGCGATGCATCGGCCAAACTCAAGATGACGGCCGCGACGATGCCCGCGCCTTTCCGCGAGGTCTTGTTGGGACTCGCGACGCAGGGTTCCGTCGAAGTTAATCGCGGCCTCGGCCAACTGCTATCGCGTCAGACACAGGCGGTCGTCGGCGATACATGCCGCGTTGCGGTCGAAGGCACGTTTCCGTTTGTACCGGAGAGCGGCCGTGATATCAGCGTCGAGGACTTCACGCGCCTGTTCGCCCAAGGCGGTCTGATCGACGATTTCTTTACGAAGAACCTCGCTTCTTTCGTGGATACGTCGTCACAGCCGTGGCGATACAAAACCCTGCCCGGATCGACGGAGCCCGTGCAAGGTCCGGATCTCGAACCATTTCAACAGGCGGCGGCGATTCGCGCGGTCTTCTTCGGCGACCAGGGCAAGCAGGTGGCGTGGAAAGCCGAGTTGCGCGTCCCCGAGCTCGATCCCACGATATTGAACCTGGGCATCGATATCGATGGGCAAAGCACCCTGTACCAGCATGGACCTGTCACGCCACTCAAATTCACGTGGCCGGGGCCGCGCGGCGGTGTGCACGTCGAAGTGACAGCGAGCCCGCGTATTCGCGCGGAGACGTCCACCATCAGTGCCGATGGACCGTGGGCATTGATGCGCCTGTTGCGTCGCGGGCAAGTCGTACAGACCGCGACGCTGGGGCGCACGCGGGTGGTGTTCGACTTCGATGGCCGCAAGGCGGCGCTGGATGTGACCGCTCCGGGCAGCGTGGCCAATCCGCTCACGAGCGATGTGCTCACGCGCTTTCATTGCCCGAGCGCGATGCCGATGTTCAACCTCGCCGACAGCGGACCGCCGCCGGGATTGCCCTCGGTGGCAAAGGGTGCGGGGCGCTGAGTCTGGCTTACTCTGGGACGAAGCACTTGACTCCGCTTCGTCCTGCCAGAGATTGCCGGCTCTCAGGAATGAGAAAGCCCGCTATGAGGCGCAACGTCGTTCAGGTACCGCAGCCACGCGTATGCGCGTATGCGCGTATGCGCGTGTCGCGGACGCTTCGACCGTCGCCGGCCGCCGGCCGCCGGCCGCCGGTACGAAGCAGCGTATGCCGTCGCGCGGTGGCAGTAGAAGGTCATCTGGATAACTTCGGCAAGGACCCCGTCGAAGCCGCCATAGCAAGCCTCTTTCCGGACCGTCCCAATCTGTTTCCAAATCGTCGCATCGAGCATGATCTACCTCAATGGAAAAGAATCATGCTACTGCCAGCGCTGCACTATCTCTTGACCGGCTTTCCTAGTACGGAACCCCTTCGCAGCCAACAGGAATGCGACGGTCGCTCGCCGCTTCCCTCGAAACACGCCGTTCCGGTTTTCAACACGCCGCCGGCGCGCCTTTCGTCGCGCCCGTCAACAGCAGTTCGATGAGATCGCGCACGCTGCGGATCGCCGCGCCGAAAGCCAGCGTCTCGCGTCCGCGGAAGAACAGGCCATTGCCGACATCGCCGCGCAATGCCGCCGCAAGGCGCGTATCGATGCAGAAGTGGCCGAACTTCTCGATGCCGTCGCGCAGGCCGCACGCGCTCAGGCATTCAAGCGCCGACGGGCACGTCTGCTTGCGCGCGCCGATCTTCGTGCGGATGCGCTCCTCGTTGCGCAGATAGCGCATGAGCCACGGCGTCTTCACGGCGCGCGCGGGCAGGCCGGTCACGCTCACGAATTCGACGATATCCTCCGGCGTCGCCTCGACCAGCACGCGCTTGAACTCGGGATGCGCGTCGCCCTCTTCGGTGACGGCGAAAGGCGTACCGAGCTGCACGCCGTTCGCGCCAGCGGCGAGCCACTTGCGCACGGCCTCATGACTGTTTATGCCGCCCGCCACGATCACCGGCACATCGTCGCGCTTCAGCCCGAGCGATGCAAAGGACGCGTCGAGTTCCTTCAGCACGCGCTCGAAGCCGAAGCGCTCGTCGTGCATGTCCGCGACGTCGCTGACGCCCAGATGCACGCCCGCATGCGCCGGATGTTCGATCACGATCGCGTCGGGCAAGCGGCCTTTCTTCATCCACTTCTTGAGAACGCGGGTCACACCGCGGCTGTCCGACAGAATGGGGACCAGCGCGATATCGCAGCCTTGGGTGAGATCCGGCAAGTCGAGCGGAAGACCCGCGCCCATCACGATCGCATCGGCGCCCTCTTCGCACGCGACGCGCACATAGTCCGCATGTGCGCTCACGGCCTTCATCACGTTGATGGCGATCATGCCGCGCCCTTCCGACAGTGCGCGCGCCGCCTTGATCTCACGCGCGAGCGGGATCAGGTTCGCGCGCTCGAGCGTCGGACGTGAAGGGTCTTCACGGCACATCGCGAGCAAGTCCTCATGATGATGACGCAAGTCGATACTCGCGATGGTGCCGAGCGCGCCTTCGCGCGCCACGCTGCCCGCCAGCCGATGCGCGGAGATGCCCACGCCCATGCCACCCTGCACGATCGGCAGCAGATTGCGGCCGCGAATCGTGAGCGGCGCGAAAGTATGAGCGTAAGAGGTCATGGGCAACTCAGTTTGATAAGAATTCATGGTGTAACGCTTGATGTGATGCGAGCTTTCACGCGTGTTGGTGAACGTTCAGGCGGCTTGCGTCGGCTGCGCGGCGTCGTGCCCGACTGCATAGATCGCGACCTGGACGCGGCTCGTCAGATTGAGCTTGCGCAGGATGCTGCGCACGTGGATCTTCACCGTGCTTTCCGCGAGCAGCAGCGAGCGTGCGATTTCCTTGTTGCTCGCACCGCGCGCCAGTTCGCGCATGATGTCGCGCTCGCGTGTCGTGAGTGGATCGGCGGCGACGGGAGCCGCAACCGGCGCGGCTTTCGGCGCGCGCATGCTGGCAACAAGCTTCGCCGTCATGTCGTCTGCGATGACGGGTTGACCCGCCGCTGCCTTGCGGATCGCGCTGGCGAGGGTTTCGGTTTCGATACTCTTGAGCAGGTAGCCGCACGCGCCGTCGCGCAATGCGAGCGCGAGTTCGTCGAGTTCCTCGGAAACAGTCAGCATGACTACCGCGGCCTGCGGCACGTCCTGCACGAGCAGTTTCAGCGTTTCGAGCCCGGAAAGCCCGGGCATGTTGAGATCGAGCAAAATCACATCCGGTAGAAACTGCTTCGCGCGCTTAAGGCCTTCGATCCCGTCGGCTGCTTCGCCAACGACTTCGAAATCGGATTGCCGCTGCAAGATCGCGTGAACGCCTGAACGGAACAGCGCGTGATCGTCGATCAACAGAATGCGGATGGTCATGACACAACTCGAAGCAGCTCTCGAATCCGGCGTGCGAGACCCTGTTCATGCAGCCTTACGCGCCGGGCCCGGCAAGATGAGTTCGACGCGCGCGCCGTGACCGGGCGCTCCGGTCAGCCGAAGCTTGGCGCCGAGCCTGTGCGCGCGCTCTCGCATGATGTGAAAGCCGACGTGTGTCTCGCCCAGGACGGCCATCTCTTCTGGATCGTAGCCCTGGCCATCATCCTCGACAAGGAGGCGGAAGTCGCGATCATTGACGATCGTCACGTTTACGCGCTGCTCCTCCGCGTGCTTGCGAATGTTCGAGAGCGCTTCCTGCATGATGAAAAGCACCTGCAATTGCTGATCCGGCGGCAACGGAAGGCCGCCTTCGTCGCGATAGTCGAGCAAGGGCACGACGCCCGTCTGCACGCCGAAACGTTCGAGCGATTCATCTACCGTGCGCCTGAGTTCGCCGCTGCCGATCTTCGTGCGGAAGTTCATCAGAAGTTCGCGCGCGTCGACATAGCTTTCGGCCACGCCGCCCGCGAGCAAGGGCACGATCTCGCGAATCTCGTCCATGCGTGCTTCGCGCGTGGCGGCGTCGAGCAAATGGACCTGCATCTTCAGAAAGTTAAGGCTCTGCGCAATGCTGTCGTGCAAACCTTGGGCGACAAGATTGCGCTCCTCCGACACCGCAAGCTGCCGGGCGAGCGCCGCGATCCGCCTGCTTTTGAGGGCCGTACCGAAATGCGCGCCGAGCGTTTCGAGGAGCTGCGCTTCCGACGCGGGAACGAGTCGCTCGCTACGGAAATGCAGCGAAAACGCACCGAGCTTTTCGCCTTGCGACACGATGTCGAACGCCCTGACGCTCGTGAAGCCAACGCTTCGGCAGGGCCGTTGGTCGCACACACAGCCGTCGGCGGCAAAGCAGCGTTCGTCCCGAAGCAACGCGTCGGGCAGTCCTTCCGAACCGATCAGACGAACCTGAGCATCCTCGGTCAAGAGACGAACTGCGGCGCCGTCCGCGTCGAATTGACGCGTGAGGCGCGTGAGAAAACCTCGGCATAGCGCATCGACGTCATTCGACTGATTCAGGAATGCCGCCATTTCATAGAGCGTCGTGAGCTCGCGGTTCTGCGCGGCGAGCTCGGCCGTCTTCGCATCGACGCGGCTCGCCAGATCGCGATAGAGCGTCTGCAATTCCGCAGCCATGCGGTTGAAGCCTGCCGCAAGATGTCCAAACTCGTCTTGTGTGTCGACGGGCAGACGCGCGTCGAACTCGCGCGCTTCGATGCGCGCGAGGCCTGCCTGCAAGCGCTGCACGGGCACGACAATCCATAGATAGAGCAGATAGACGATCGCCACGGTGCCGATGCACGCCATCGCTGCGAGCGCCATCTGCGACGTGCGCAGCCACGCGGTCTTGCGCGCGTTCTCCCGTTCGATCAGGCCAACGAGTTCGTCCGCGCCCGTGACAAAAGTACGCAATTCAAGCAGATAACGCGTTACCGCTTGCGGTTCGGCGGCCATACCTTTGCGCACGTCGGGTTCGAGCCGCCTGTGCCACGCATCCGCGACGTAATCGAACTGGCGGCGCACGTCGGTATCGTCGGGAAGAAAGAGCGGGCGCGCAGGATCGCCCTTGCGCAGGCGATCGAGCGTCGAGTTCATCTGTTCGATCTGAAATAGCAACACCGGCTGCGAAGGCACCGGGTGCTGCATCAGGGCAATCGCCAAGGCGTTCGCGCGCATGCGCAAGCTGCCCGCGTCGTTGATCGCGGCGCCCGCACCCTGCAATTGCCACGAGAGCCAAAGCGTTCCGCCGATCATCGTGAGCACGAGGAGAAGCGACACCATCGACAGCGCGACGATGCGTGTAGTCAGACGTTCGCGAAACGGCGGCAAGGACATGCTTCTCCGTTGACGGATTCAGCGGCTGCGGACCAGTTGCCACGCCCGCCCGAGATAACCCACAGAAGCGAAGCCGCTCCAGACATGCACGAGACGCGTGAACGGGAATATCACGAACAGACTCATGCCCATGAACAAATGTACGCGGAAGAGCAGCGGCGCATCTGCGACATAACGCGCGGCATCGGCTCTGAATGTGACGATGTGCTGCGCCCAGGTCATGAGGCGCACCATCATGGAACCGTCCATGTGACCGGCCGACAGACCGATCGTCGAAAGCCCGAGCAGCAACGTGATCAGAATCCACAGCAGCAGCACACGGTCGCCGGTTTTGGTCAGTGCCGACAGCCGCGCGCTCCTCAGGCGACGATGCAGCAGGATCAGCAGCCCGGCAAGACACATCGTGCCCATCACGCCGCCGGCGACCATCGCGAACACCTGCTTGACGCTGTGCTCGATGCCGAGCGCATCCCACACCGCAACCGGCGTCAGCAAGCCGACGAGGTGGCCGAAGAACAACCCCAGAATCCCGACGTGGAACAGGATATTGCCGAGCCTGAGGTTGCCGCGTTCGACGAACTGCGTGCTGTCCGCCTTCCACGAGTACTGCTCGCGCTCGAAGCGCACGAGGCTGCCGAACAAGAAGACGCTCGCGGCGATGTAGGGATAGATGCCGAACACGAAGGCGTTGAACAGATTCATCGTGCGTCCTTTGCGATGGGTGCGCCCGCGCCGGCCATCAATGCGCCGCGCGGATGAAAGCGAATGGTTTGTGTGTCCTGTCGCGCGTGGGGCGCGAGCAGCGGCTCGACGCCGTCCGGACCCGGCCCGAACGTTTCGAGCATCTCGTCCATGTCGCGCACGGGCGGCTGCACGAGCGGGCGCGGCTCGATCGTGGCGAGCCCGCGCAAGACGGCGAACACCGCCGCATACGGGCTTTCATCGCGCGCCAGACGTTCCCCGATTGCGTCGAGTACGTGAATCGCATCGTCGAGCAATGACTGTGCGCGACCGGGTTCGATCGCGCCGAGCACTTCGAGAAAGAGCGGCACGTAATCGGGCAATTCGTTCGATGCGACATCGAGGCCGAGACCGCGATACTCGTCGAGCAGATCGACCATCGCCTGGCCGCGATCGCGGCTTTCGCCGTGCACGTGCTCGAAGAGATGCAGTGAGTGCGACGGATTGCGGTCGAACGTGGCGACGTAGTTCTGCTGCACGTCGATCAGCGGAAGCTTCAGTGATTCGATGAGCGGCGCAAGGCGCGTCCGCGTCTGCGGCCACTCGTGCAGTGCGGCTTCGATTTCCGGCAGCGCGTCCAGCAACGCCGGTTCCGGATAATCGAGGAGCGCAGAAAGAATGGGATAGAGCGACATCGTGTAGTCCTTGATCAACCGTCCGCCAGCGCCTTCTTTCGCGACTTCGGCAACGCCGCGTAGCTCACTTCGCCATGCGTTCGCGATCCGAAGAGCGATCCGTCCGATGCGCCCGGCGAGCCGCAATTGCCGAACGAGAAGCCGCAACTGCCTTTCTCGTCGAAGCTGTCTTCCGCCATTTCCTTGTGGGACGACGGCACCACGAAACGGTCCTCGTAGTTGGCGATCGCCATCAACTGATACATCTCTTCCACTTGCGATGCCGTGAGGCCGACTCGTTCAACACGGCGGCGTCGTTCACGTTGGTCACGTTCTGTGCGCGCTTGTAGACGCGCATCGCGAGCATGCGATCGAGCGCGGCGACGATCGGCGCTTCATCGCCCGCGGTGAGCAGATTCGCCAGATAGCGCATCGGTATGCGCAGGCTCTTCACGTCCGGGATCACGCCATTCAAGCTCATGTGACCCGCGTCGGCCGCGGATTGGATCGGCGAAAGCGGCGGCACGTACCACACCATCGGCAGCGTGCGGTATTCGGGATGCAGCGGGAATGCAACCTTCCACTCACACGCCATCCGATAAACCGGTGAGCGCTTCGCTGCGTCGAGCCAGCTTTGCGCGATGCCTTGGCGCACCGCTTCGGCCTGAACCCGCGGATCGTGCGGATTGAGGAACAAATCGAGCTGCGACTGATAGAGATCCGTCGGGGCTTGAACCGATGCCGCTTCGGCGATGCGGTCTGCGTCGTACAGCATCACGCCGAGATAGCGGATGCGCCCCACGCACGTTTCCGAGCACACGGTCGGCTCGCCCGCCTCGATACGCGGATAGCAGAACACGCACTTCTCCGCCTTGCCCGACTTCCAGTTGAAGTACATCTTTTTGTACGGGCAACCGGACACACACATGCGCCAGCCACGGCACTTGTCCTGGTCGACGAGCACGATGCCGTCGTCCTCGCGCTTATATACCGAACCCGACGGACAAGAGGCCACGCACGCCGGATTCAGACAGTGTTCGCACAGACGCGGCAGATACATCATGAAGGTGTTCTCAAACGTCGAGTACATCTCCTTCTGCACGTTTTCGAAGAGGGCATCGCGGCCGCGCGATTCGAATTCGCCGCCGAGGTCGTCTTCCCAGTTGGACCCCAATGGATCTTGTCCATTTTCTTGCCGGTGATCGCGGACACCGGGCGCGCCGTTGGCGGCGTCTCGGAGAGCGGCGCGTTCTGCAGGCGCTCATAGTCGTATGTGAACGGCTCGTAGTAGTCGTCGATGGCCGGGAGATTCGGGTTCGCGAAAGGGTTCGCGAGCACTTTCAGCTTCGGACCCTGACGCAGTTCGATGCCGCCATCGCGCTTGCGAATCCAGCCGCCGTTCCACTTCTCCTGGCGCTCCCACTGTTTCGGATAGCCGATGCCGGGCTTCGTCTCGACGTTGTTGAACCACGCGTATTCGACGCCGTCGCGCGAAGTCCACACGTTCTTGCATGTGACCGAACACGTATGGCAACCGATGCACTTGTCCAGATTCAGGACCATCGCCACCTGGGCGCGGATCTTCATGATGCTGCTCCTTCCTTGAGCGGGCCTTCGAGCCAGTCGACTCTCTTCATCTTGCGCACGATGACGTATTCGTCGCGGTTGCTGCCCACAGTGCCGTAGTAGTTGAAGCCGTAGGCCTGTTGCGCATACCCGCCGATCATGTGCGTCGGTTTGAGCACCGTGCGCGTCACCGAGTTATGAATGCCGCCGCGCATGCCGCTCGTCTCCGCGCCCGGCACATTGATGATCTTCTCCTGTGCGTGATACATGAGGCACATGCCGCGCGGCACTCGCTGGCTTACGACGACGCGCGCCGTCAGCGTGCCGTTCACGTTGAACACTTCGACCCAGTCGTTGTCCTTCAGGCCGGCTTCCTTCGCTTCGGCTTCCGAGACCCACACGTGAGGACCGCCGCGCGACAGCGTGAGCATGCGCAGGTTGTCCGTGTAGGTGGAGTGAATGCCCCACTTCTGGTGCGGCGTGATCCAGTTCAGCACGAGTTCACGCTCGCCGTTGGGCTTCGCACCGAGCATCGGCGAAATGGTCTTCGTATCAATCGCGGGCTTGTAGACGCACGAGCCTTCGCCAAAATCCAGCATCCAGCGATGATCCTGATAGAACTGCTGCCGTCCGGTGAGCGTGCGCCATGGGATCAGTTCGTGCACGTTCGTGTAGCCCGCGTTGTAGCTGACTTCTTCCGATTCGAGCCCGGACCAGGTCGGGGCGGCGATGATCTTGCGCGGCTGCGCCTGCACGTCGCGAAAGCGGATCTTGTCGTGCTCGCGGCCGAGCGCGAGATGCACGTGATCGCGTCCTGTGATCTTCGAGAGCGCTTCCCACGCCTTCACAGCGACATGACCATTCGTTTCCGGCGCGAACGTGAGAATCATCTCGGCGGCATCGATGGCGGTGTCGAGACGGGGGCGTCCCTCGTTTTCGCCCGACAGCGACGCGAGCTCACGCACTTCATGCGCCGTATTCCAGGTGATGCCCTTGCCGCCGTTGCCGAGCTTCGCGAGCAACGGGCCGACCGACGTGAACTTGTCGTAGATCGCGTTGTAGTCGCGCTCGACGAGCGTCATCGACGGCGCCGTCTTGCCGGGAATGAGATCGCATTCGCCATGACGCCAGTCTTTCGGCTCGAACGCCTGGCCGAGTTCGCCCGGCGTATCGTGCATGAGCGGCGTACATACGAGATCGGTACGCGTGCCGAGATGCCTGCCGCCGATTTCCGTGAATTTCCTGGCGATCGCCTTGTAGATGTCCCAGTCGCTCCTGCTTTCCCACAACGGCTGCACCGCTTCCGACAACGGATGGATAAACGGATGCATGTCCGACGTGTTCAGGTCGTTCTTCTCGTAGAACGTCGCGCTCGGCAGCACGATGTCGCCATACAGACACGTCGTGCTCATGCGGAAATCGAGCACGGTCAGGAGATCGAGCTTGCCTTCGGCGGCGTCGCGCACGTTCACTTCGCTGGGCCTGATCGCATCGGCTTCGTCGCCGAACAACGCATTCTGTGTGCCGAGCAGATATTTCAGGAAGTATTCGTGACCCTTGCCCGAGCTGCCAAGAATGTTTGAACGCCACACGAACATGTTGCGCGGGAAGTTCGCTGGATTGTCGGGGTCGTCGCACGCGAAGCCGAGCGCGCCCGATTTCAGTTGTTCGACCGTATATTCGATCGGATCGCGGCCCGCTCGCTTCGCGGCATCGACGATATCGAGCGGATTCGCCCCGAGCTGCGGCGCCGACGGCAGCCAGCCCATGCGCTCTGACTTCGCGTTCATGTCGAGCATCGAGAGGTTCTTGTAGCGCGACTTGTCGGCGGTCGGCCCGAGAACCTCGTCGATGGCCACTTTTTCGTGACGCCACTGGCTCGTATGGTTATAGAAGAACGACGTGCCGTTCATCTGTCGCGGCGGGCGCGACCAGTCGAGCGCGAACGCGAGCGGCGCCCAGCCGAATTGCGGACGCAGCTTTTCCTGACCGACATAATGCGCCCAGCCGCCGCCGCTTTTGCCGATACATCCGCACATCATCAGCAAATTGATGATGCCGCGATAGACCATGTCGTTGTGATACCAGTGATTCAACGCCGCGCCGACGATCACCATGCTCTTGCCCCGCGTGCGGTCGGCGTTGTCCGCGAACTCGCGCGCCACCTGAATGACGAGATGGCGCGGCACGGTCGTGTGCTTCTCCTGCCATGCTGGCGTGTAGGGCACGTCGTCATCGTAGGACGTGGCGACGTTCGCGCCGCCGAGGCCCTGATCCACACCGTAGTTCGCCATCTGCAAGTCGTACACGGTCGCGATACGCACGCTCGTGCCGTCCGCGAGCGTGATGCACTTCACGGGCACGCGGCGCGCGAGCAACGCGTCGTGCTCCGTGCCAAAGTACGGGAAACTCACATCCACCGCTTCGTCGTGCACACCGATGAGCGACACGCGTGGATCGATATCCCGCCCCGAGCCGCCGTCCTTCTGTTCGAGATTCCAGCGTCCGACCTTCGCGCCGTCGTTATGATTCGACTCGCCCCAGCGAAAGCCGATCGTGCCGTTGGGCGCGACGATCCTGCCGCTCGTCTCGTCGATCACAAGCGTCTTCCATTGCGGATTGTTCGCTTCGTCGAGATCGTTCTGCAGTTGCGACGCGCGCAGGAAATGGTCGGGGACGAGCGTGCCCTCGTGTTCGCGCAGTACGACGAGCATCGGCATGTCGGTATAGCGCTTCACGTAATCGCGGAAATACGCGGACTTGGCCGTAGCGTGGAATTCCTTCAGTACGACGTGGCCCATCGCCATGGCAAGCGCGGCGTCGGTACCCTGCTTCGGCGCGAGCCAGATGTCGCCGAACTTCACCATTTCGCCGTAATCCGACGACACCGCCACCGTCTTCGTGCCCTTGTAGCGCACTTCAGTGTAGAAGTGCGCATCCGGCGTGCGCGTTTGCGGGACGTTGGAACCCCACACCATCAGGTACGTGGAGTTGTACCAGTCGGCGGATTCGGGTACGTCGGTCTGTTCGCCTCAGATTTGCGGCGAGGCGGGCGGCAAGTCGCAATACCAGTCGTAGAACGACAGACACGCACCGCCGATCAGACTCAAATAGCGCGCGCCGGCGGAGTAGGACACCATCGACATCGCCGGAATCGGCGAGAAGCCGATCACGCGATCGGGTCCGTACTTGCCGATGGTATATGCATTCGCCGCCGCGATGATCTCGGTCGCCGTGTCCCAGTCCGCGCGCACGAAACCGTCGAGGCCGCGCACGCTCTTGTAGCGCTTCGCCTTCTTTGGGTCTTCGCAGATCGACGCCCACGCCGCGACCGGATCGAGCGTCTTGCGCGCCTCGCGCCACATTTCGACGAGTCGGCCGCGAATCATCGGATGCTTTACGCGCTGCGCGGAGTACACGTACCAGCTATACGATGCGCCACGCGGACAGCCGCGCGGTTCGTGATTCGGCAGATCGGGACGCGTGCGCGGATAGTCCGTCTGCTGCGTTTCCCATGTGATCAGCCCGTTCTTGACATAGACCTTCCACGAGCAGGAGCCCGTGCAGTTCACGCCGTGCGTGGAGCGCACGATCTTGTCGTGCTGCCAGCGGCTGCGATAGCCGTTTTCCCATTTGCGGTCATCGTTCACGACCGCACCGTGTCCGTTCGCAAACGTGGACTTGATGCGCGACATGAACTTCAGCCGATCCAGAAAGTGACTCATCCGTTTCTCCGGGCGTGGCGGCGGTGCGCCGCCACGAATACATTGATTCGAGTGTAGGGACGCGATGCACTCGTGCCCATTCCCCGAATGGGGCGATCGATGCGCCTCATGAGGACTAACGCGCCTACGCCTTCTGGACTAGCTCAACAGGGCATGTCCGCATTGCGGCGCGCGTAGCAGATCCAAGTCACCGCCGCGCACACCGCATAGAACGCGATGAAGCACCAGAGCGCGGCGTCGGGCGAGCCGGTCATGCTCATCGACGTGCCGAAGCTGCGCGGGATGAAGAAACCGCCGTACGCGCCGATCGCGCCCGCGAAGCCCAGCACCGCCGCCGACTCCTTGCCCGCTTCGTGCAGCGCCTGTTTCTTGACGTCGTCGGCCTGGCCTACGGCTTCGCGCTGCTTCTGCGTGAGGAAGATCACCGGGATCATGCGGAACGTCGAGCCGTTGCCGATTCCCGTCAGCGCGAACAGTGCGATGAACATGGCGAGGAAGCCCGCGAAGCTGCCGTCCGAGCCGCCGTGCGGAAGGAATGCCATCACGCCGAAGACCGCCGCGATCATCGCGATGAAGGTCCACAGCGTGACGCGCGCACCGCCCAGGCGGTCGGAAATCCAGCCGCCGACCGGACGCGTCAACGCGCCCGCCAGCGGCCCGAGAAACGCATACGCGGTTGGGTTGACCGAGGGAAACTCCGCCTTCGTCAGCAGCGCGAGCCCCGCCGAGAAGCCGATGAACGAACCGAACGTGCCGATATACAGCAGGCACATGAGCCAGTTGTGCTTGCGCCTGAAGATGACGGCCTGCTCCGCGAACGATGCCTTCGCGTCCGCGATATCGTTCATCCCGAACCACGCCGCGAGCGCCGAGATCGCGATGAACGGCACCCACACGAAGCCGGCATTCTGCAGCCAGATGCTGTGCTCGACGCCCTTGGCGGTGTAGGTATGGCTCTCGCCGGCGAGCGCGCCGAACACGCTTGCGGAAATCACGAGCGGCGTCAGGAACTGCACGATCGACACGCCGAGATTGCCGATGCCCGCGTTCATGCCGGTCGCGAAGCCCTTTTTCGCTTTCGGAAAGAAGAAGCTGATATTCGCCATGGATGAGCTGAAGTTCGCGCCGCCGAGACCGCACAAGAGTGCGAGCACGAGCAGCGTCGGATAGCTCGTGGACGGATCTCGCAGCGCGACGCCCATGCCGATTGCCGGAATCAGCAGACTCGCCGTCGAGAGCGCCGTGAAGCGCCGGCCGCCGAAGATGGGCACCAGGAACGAATAGAAGATGCGCAGCGTCGCGCCCGACACTGCCGGCAACGCGGTGAGCCAGAACAACTGATCTTTCGTGAAGTGGAAGCCGCCTTTATCGAGACTGACGACCACCACGCTCCAGAGCGACCACACCGCGAAGGCCAGCGCGAGCGCGGGAATTGAAATCCAGAGATTGCGGCGGGCAACTGATTCTCCCGTCGCACGCCAGAAGACGGCGTTCTCGGGCTCCCATCGGGTGAGCAGGTATCTTGATGACATGGCTAGTGTTTGGGTTGAAACGTGAAATGCATGCTGATGAGACTGACGGCGGTGGCGCCGAACATCAGCATGAAACAGGTGGTGCGTACGCCCGTGAGATCGACGAGCACGCCGAAGAGGATCGGCAAAAGGAAGCCGGCGAGACCGCCCGCAAGGCCGACGATGCCCGCCACCGCACCGATATTCGCGGAGAACTCATCCGAGACGAACTTGAACACCGACGCCTTGCCGATCGCCATCGCAACGCCGACAACGAACATCAGCGCCGTGTAGGCGACCGGCCCCGTCTCGATGCGAAACGTGCATGGACCGTCCTTCGCGTGGACGACGAAATCCGTGACCGGGTAGCTCAGCATGAAAAAGCATGCGAGCGCGATCCACATGACGACCCATGTGGTGCGATACGCGCCGAAGCGGTCGGACATCCAGCCGCCGAGCGCGCGCAGCATGCCGCCCGGAAGCGAGAAGCAGGCGGCGAGAACGCGGCGTGCTCGATGCCGAAGCCGTACTGATTCACGTAGTACTGCGGCATCCACAATGCGAGGCCCACATAGCCGCCGAACACGACCGAGTAGTACTGCGCGTAACGCAGCACGCGCCGGTCTTTCAGCACGGCCATCTGCGCCGCGAAGCCCGGCGCGCCTTCACTGCGATGCGCGGGGTTCGATGCCGACACGAGCCAGAAGGCGAGCGCAGTGACGAGCATCGCGATCGAATAGACCTTCGGCACGATCGTCCATGTGCCCGCGGCGAGAATGAGCACGGGCGCCACGAACTTGGTGAGCGCGGCGCCCGAGTTGCCTGCGCCGAAGATGCCCATCGCGAGACCTTGGCGCGACTTCGGAAACCAGCGCGCGACATACGGCGTGCCCACGGAAAACGATGCGCCCGCAACGCCGACGAACAAGCCGAGCACGAGAAATTGCCACAGTTCCGTGGCGTACCCGATCAGCCAGATTGGCACGACGGTGACGGCCATCGTGAAGAAAAACACGACGCGGCCGCCGAACCGGTCGGTCCAGATGCCCAGGGACACGCGCAGCAACGAGCCCGTGAGCACGGGCGTCGCGGCGATGAGACCGAACTCGGTATCGGACAGATGCAACTGCTTCTTGAGGGGTATGCCGAGGATGGCGAACACCATCCAGACGGCGAAGCAGATCGTGAATGCGAACGTGCTCGCGCCGAGCACGCGCCATGCGCGCGTGTCGGTCGATGCGGTTGAATCGAGGTGTGTGTCGACGACGCTCATCGTCCTTTCCTTGTCGTTGCTGCTTGGTCGACAAGGGTAAGGAGCGCCGCGCGAGACGCCTATCCGCCGTGAGGATGAGGCGGCGATGTGCCGCTAGTCAAAAAGGATTAGCGGCACCGCCGTGTACGACCGGGGCCGAGGCAGATGCGGATTGCCCATCAATGCCTTTGTCGCGCCGTTTAGCCGACGCTATCCGAAATGCACGCGGCATTCGAATAGCACTCGGCTTGGCGGCCCGGATCAGGCGATCCATCCACCGTCGACCGTCAGGCTCTCGCCGGTCGTATAGCCTGCTTCGGGGCTGGCGAGATAAGCTACGGCCGCCGCGATTTCTGCCGGTTTGCCGAAACGTCCCACGCTTGCGAGCTTCGTCATCGTTGCGTGGTCTTCCGTGCCGGGCTGGGGAGCAAGTTCTGTATCGATCGGGCCGGGCTGGACGGCATTCACGGTCACGCCGTATTTGCCGAGTTCGCGAGATAGCCCGCGAGTAAAGCCTCTGAGAGCGAACTTCGATGCTATGTAGAGCGTCACGCCAGGCAGGGGCGCGGCTTCGCCAAAGGCCGAGCCCACGTTGATAATGCGTCCCCATCCCGCCGCGACCATTCGCGCTGCCGCGTCTTTTGCCAGTTCGATCGGCGCACGCACGTTCAGGTTGAAGTGAGTGTCGTATGACGTCTCCGAAGAATCGAGAAATGGGCCGTACTCGACCGTGCCAGCGTTGTTAACAAGGATATCGAGCCGCCCCTCGAAGCGGCCGCCGAACGCGCCGTTCAGTGACTCAGTAAGGCTCTTGACGCCTTCGGGCTGCGACAGGTTGGCGCCGACAGCCTCAGCCTCGCCACCGGCATCACGGATCTCCTTGACGACTGCTTCGGCCCGCGCCGGACTCGACGCATAGTGAACGATGACCGACGCGCCGTCGCGCGCAAGACGTGCGGCAATAGCTGCACCGATTCCTCGCGAAGCGCCAGTAACGAGGGCGAGTTTGCCTTTCAGAGCTTGAGTCATTTTTTCCTCAACAGGTAGGTTTCAAAGCGGTTCTCCGGCCCGGGTAGCCGGGGGAGACCGCTGCATCGGAGCCAATGTTTTCGTGCACCGGCTGATGCGTATCCTCCGCTCGGGTGGCATCGCGCGGTAGTCGCGCGTGAGGAATAGCTCCTATTCCTGCGACGAGGGGGCAGACCGAAGCAGTCAGCGCCCAGGTGCGAAGCGGCTAGGCGGTGAGGTCCTCGCTCGATTTGCGCTCATTGAGAAGGTGCTCGACAAACGCGACGAAAGCACGCGCCTTCGTGGTTGCCATGCGGCCGGACGGAAAAACTGCCCACAGATCAATCGGCGGCAACGTCCAGTCAGTCAGGACGGCCTTGACTGTGCCGTTCGCGAGTTCGGGGGCGAACATCCATTCCGAAGCGACAGCAAGGCCCATGTGAGCGAGTACCGCCGAGCGCATGCCTTCAGCTGCGTTCACGCTTATTCGGCCAGACAGCGTCACGGTTGAGTCGGAGCCGTCACTGCGGCTGAACAACCACGATTCACCGCCGCCTCGGACGGAGTACACGACCGCTTGATGTCGGTTTAGCTCGACAGGTGTTTGCGGACATCCCGCTTCCGCGAAATATGACGGTGTGCCGACGACGAGCCGCCGCCCGGTGGCGATACGGCGCGCAGTCATGGTCGAATCGTCCAGGGTGCCCATACGCAATGAGACATCGACGCCCTCTTCAAGCAAATCGACGGACCGGTCATGAAGTACGATATCGATGCTCAGACTGGGGTGTTGATCCAGGAAGGACTTCAGTGCCGGCAAGACGTGCAACCGTGCGAAGGTGACGGCTGCGCCTATGCGCAGTCGGCCGGACAAGCCATCCGCCGATTCACGCACTGCTTGTTCGGCCAACTCCGCCTCGTCGATGGCTCTGAGTGCGTGATCGTAGAACCGCTGACCGGCATCCGTCGGCGCCAGGCCACGTGTCGATCTTAATAACAGACGGGCGCCCAGACGTTCCTCCAACTGTGCGACTGCCTTTGAGACGGCTGGTTGGCCCAGCTTCAACCGGCGTGCGGCGGCAGAGAATGAACCCGCCTCGACAACTGTTACGAAAGTCTCCAACGCCACCATGCGGTCCATGTGCATCCTCCTGGCAGGATATCAGCGCAAGTGCGCAGTGTAGCGAACGGACGACCTCACGAGACAAAGCACGCCTTAGCTGGCGCCGCCCCGAAATCTTTCCGACGCGGCGCTTCATGCCGTCGAAATTGAAGGCGTTTCTCGATGCGCTGAAAGCGTGGGAGGGACCGCTTTGGCTTCCGTTGCGCTGAAGCCGAGCCGTCGCGCTAGCGCCAGCCGAGCGCGGGGGCGACGTGCGTGAGGATCGATTCGATCACGTGTGCGCAGTACTCCACGCCGAGTTGATTCGGCACGGTCAACAGTAGCGTGTCGGCTTCCGCAATGGCCTCGTCGGCTGCGAGTTGCCTGACGAGCGCGTCGGGCTCTGCCGCATAACTGCGGCCGAACACTGTCCGGATGTTGCCGTCCAGCAGGCCGATCGTGTCGTCGCTGTTCGCATCGCGTCCGAAGTACATGCGGTCGCGATCGTTCATCAGCGCGAAGATGCTGCGACTCACCGACACACGCGGCACGCGTACGTGTCCGGCGTCCTTCCATGCCTGCCGATACGCGCGAATCTGCTCGGCCTGCTGAACATGGAGCGGACGGCCCGACTCGTCGTTCTTCAGTGTCGAGCATTGCAGGTTCATGCCCATACCGGCTGCCCAGACGGCGGTGGCATCCGATCCCGAGCCCCACCAGATGCGATCGCGCAACCCTTCGGAATGGGGCTCGACGCGTAGCAGGCCCGGCGGGTTCGCAAACATCGGTCGGGGATTGGGCTCAGCGAAACCTTCGCCGCGCAGCACTTCGTAGAACACTTCAGTGTGTCGACGGGCCAGATCGACGTGTGTCTCACCTTCGCCCGGCGCATAGCCGAAATAGCGCCAGCCGTCGATCACCTGTTCGCCCGAGCCGCGGCTGATGCCGAGTTGCAGGCGTCCACCGGCGATGAGGTCGGCCGCGCCCGCATCCTCGGCCATGTACAGCGGGTTCTCGTACCTCATGTCAATGACGGCCGTGCCGATCTCGATGCGGCTGGTTCTCGCCCCCACAGCCGCCAGCAGCGGAAACGGCGACGCGAGCTGGCGTGCGAAATGATGCACGCGGAAAAACGCGCCATCCGCGCCGAGCTGCTCCGCGGCAACCGCGAGGTCGATGGATTGCAGCAGGACGTCGGAAGCAGAACGCGCAAGCGAATGCGACGAAGGAGACCAATGGCCAAACGATAGAAAACCGATTTTTTTCATGTCAGCGTTGCGCGCAAGCGTGAGAAGACAATGAGCGTATGTTGCCCGAGTCGGGCAGACGCCGCTTGCACGCGCGCCGTCTGCCCGTTCTTTCTTCGCGGATCAGGCCGGAAAGTCGGTGGATGCGGAAAGCGCCTTCCAGGTTTGCGTTTGGGCAGTCACGTGCGCATTCTTTTCCGCGAGCGCCTTGAGCGTGTCCGTGCCGAACGGCAAACGCAGCGGCGGCTTCATTCCATCCGTGCCCGTCTAATCAAAAGTCCCTGTCGCGCCGACATTCCTTACCACTTCGTTTCGAATCCATCACGAACGAACGGAATGCGATATAGGAGAGCGACTCGTCGACTTCCAATAGAAAAAATTCTGGATCTCGGTCGCTTGTCCAATCCCCCGCTGATTGCGACCTGCTGTGACGAGGGAAAACCCTCAGCGTCGAACTTCCACCCCACAGCTCCGTCGGGCGCGGCACACGGGATGCGCCCCGACCGATCGTTACCCTCGTGATAACGAACGCATTCTGAAGCTGATTGAAACCACTTCGTCCGCTCCCTAGACTTGCCTCATGTCCTGAGCGAGAGTCCACATGTCCATTCAAAGTCAGAGCCAGTCCCGCTGGGCCACGCGCCGCGCGGAAAAACATCGCCGGCTTGCGCGGGTTGCATCGATCGCGGATGGCATGGTGCTGCCCACCGGGCGCATCGTCGATGTCCTGCAAGCGCTCGTCGCACCTGGCGACCGCGTCGTCGTCGAGGGGAACAACCAGAAGCAGGCGGATTTCCTGTCGCGTTCGCTTGCGAAGGTCGATCCGGACATCGTCCACGACCTGCATCTCATCATTCCGAGCGTGAGCCGCGCAGAACATCTCGATCTCTTCGAGCGCGGCATCGCAAGGAAACTCGACTTCGCCTATGCCGGCGCGCAAAGTCTGCGCATTTCGCAGTTCCTGCAGGACGGCATCCTGGAGATCGGCGCGATTCACACCTATATCGAGCTGTATGCGCGGCTCTATGTGGACCTGACGCCGAACGTCGTGCTGTGCGCGGGCTACAAGGCGGATCGCGCAGGCAATCTCTATACGGGTCCGAGCACGGAGGACACGCCCTCGCTCGTCGAAGCCGCGGCGTTTCGCGACGGCATCGTGATCGCGCAGGTCAACGAGATCGTCGACGACCCGAAGGACCTGCCGCGCGTCGATATCCCCGGCTCGTGGATCGATTTCGTGGTGCAGGCCGACAAGCCTTTCTTCATCGAGCCGCTCTTTACGCGCGATCCACGTCTCATCACGCCGATCCAGGTGCTGATGGCGATGATGGCGATTCGCGGCATCTACGAGCGGCATCAGGTGCAGTCGCTCAATCATGGCATCGGCTTCAACACCGCGGCAATCGAACTGATCCTGCCCACCTACGGCGAAAGGCTCGGCCTCAAGGGCAAGATCTGTCGCCACTGGACGCTGAATCCTCATCCGACGCTGATCCCGGCGATCGAAACCGGCTGGGTCGAGAGCGTGCACTGCTTCGGCGGCGAACTCGGCATGGAAGCGTATGTCGCGCAACGGCCCGACATCTTCTTCACCGGCCGCGACGGCTCGATGCGCTCCAATCGCACGATGTGCCAGCTCGCCGGGCAATACGCGGTGGACATGTTCATCGGCTCGACGCTGCAGATGGACGGCGCTGGCAATTCGTCGACGGTCACGCATGGGCGGCTCACCGGCTTCGGCGGCGCGCCGAACATGGGCCACGATCCGCACGGCCGGCGCCACGCGACGCCCGCATGGCTCGATCTCCTGCAAACGGATAGCCCCCTCGAACGCGGCCGCAAGCTCGTCGTGCAAATGGTCGAGACGTTCCAGGCGGGCGGCCAGCCGACCATCGTCGAATCGATCGATGCCGTCGAGGTCGGCCGCGAGTCCGGCATGCCGCTCGCACCCGTCATGATCTATGGCGACGACGTCACGCACGTGCTGACCGAGGAAGGCATCGCATATCTCTACAAGGCGCGCTCGCTCGAACATCGCAAGGAGATGATCGCCGCCGTCGCGGGGGTCACGCCGATCGGTCTCAAGAGCGACGCAGGCAAGCTTGCGGCGCTGCGCCGCGACGGCTTCGTCGCGCTGCCCGAGGACCTCGGCGTCCATCGCAGCGAGGCGAGCCGGTCGCTGCTCGCCGCGAAAAGCATGGCCGATATCGTCGACTGGTCGGACGGGCTGTACGAACCGCCCGCACGCTTTCGGAGCTGGTAATGCGCGAGAACCTCGCTATGAATGCGGCGCGGCCGCTGCGCCACGCACCGGATCTGGCCGAGCGTTTCGGCGCGCATGTGGTGGAAGCGCTGATCGATGAAGTCACGCTCGCGCCGAAACCCGGCCTCGTCGATATCCGCAGCCGCGGCGCGCATCGCGATCTCGACTGGAGGCTGATGTGCGTATCGGCGCTCGCATTGCAGCCGACGTTCGTCGAGCTGGCGCGAGCCGGCTTCGAAATCGAGCCGATGCTCGCGCTGCGCGAGCGCATCGGCGCAATCGGACGCGACGGCGAAGCGCGCATGCTCGGCGCGACTGGCGGGGTGAACACGCATCGCGGCGCGATCTGGGCGCTCGGGCTGCTCGTGACCGCAGCGGCACGCGCACCTTTGGAACTTGCACCGCGAGCCGTCGCGTCGCGTGCCGGGTCCATCGCTCGCGTGCAGGACCGCCACGCCCCGGCGATCACCGGCAACAAGGGCGAGCAGGCGTGCCTCGACTACCACGTCGGCGGCGCGCGCGCACAGGCGCAGGCCGGCTTCCCGCATGTCGTGGATATCGCGCTGCCGGAGCTCATGCGTTCGCGCGCGCGTGGCGACAGCGAAACGGCTGCGCGCCTCAACGCATTGCTCGCCGTGATGGCAACGCTCGATGACACCTGCGTGCTCGCGCGCGGCGGCCCTGACGCGCTCGCCGAAATGCAGCACGGCGCGCGGTGCGTGCTCGAACGAGGCGGCGCCGCCGCGCTCGCGGGGCGCCGCGAACTGAAGACCCTCGACCGGCGTCTCGTCGAACTGCACGTATCGCCCGGCGGCGCCGCCGATCTGCTCGCCGCAGCCCTCTTTCTCGACCGGCTTCGAGGCGAAGCCAATCATCCGTCGAACGCATAGGAACACACATGGAAACCATCGTCCTCGAATTCCCGGCGGGGCAGCCCGCGCAAGGCCGCGCGCTCGTAGGGGTCGTCGCTTCGGGAGACCTCGAAGTGCTGCTCGAAGCGAACGCGGCGAATCGCACCGTCGTGAACATCACGACCTCCGTCGACGGAAAAGGCCGCCTCTGGCAAGCCGTGCTCGAACGCATCTTCGGCGACGGATCGCTGCCCGCCGCGAAACTCGAGATCAACGACTCGGGCGCGACGCCGGGCGTCGTGCAGATGCGCATCGGGCAAGTCTTCGAACAACTGAAATCAACCGGCGGAGCGTGAACATCATGGATACACGGCAACTGCTCGAACGCCAGAGCTTCATCGAGCTCGATGCGCGCAGCCGCGCAAAAAGACTCCTCGACAAAGGCACGTTCAGCGAACTGCTCGACCCGTTCCAGCGCGTCACGTCGCCGTGGCTCATGCGCCAGGGCATCGTCACGCAGGCCGACGACGGCATGGTGGTCGCCCGGGGCACTATCGACGGAGAGCCCGCCGTCGTGCTCGGCATCGACGGCGGATTCCAGGGCGGCAGCATGGGCGAGGTGTCGGCGGCGAAGATCGCGGGCAGCCTCGAACTCGCGGCCGAGGACAACCGCAACGGCATTCCGACGCGCGCGGTCATCCTCTTCGAAACGGGCGGTGTGCGCCTGCAGGAAGCCAATCTCGGGCTCGCGGCGATCGCGGAGATTCACGCGGGCATCGTCGACTTGCGGCGCTACCAGCCGGTGATCGGCATCACGGCCGGACCGATCGGCTGCTACGGCGGCATGTCTATCGCGGCAGGCCTGTGCAGCTATCTCATCGGCACGCGCGAAGCGCGCCTCGGCCTCAACGGGCCTGCTGTTATCGAGCAGGAAGCGGGCATCGCCGAATTCGATTCGCGCGACCGTCCGATGATCTGGAGCTTCACCGGTTGCGAGCAACGGCATCGCACGGGACTCGTCGATGACTACGTCGCCGACGACGCCGATGCGATGCGCGCGGCCGTCATCGACCTGTTTCGCGCGGGCCGGCCCGAGGCATGCCGCAGCGAACGCGTCGCGGGTTTCCTGGCGCGGCTTTCCGAGGTCGATCCGGGCGTGCAGGCCACGCCCGAACAGGTAGCCGCCATCTACGGCAAGGGGTTTCAGTCATGAGCACACAAGAGCTTTCGAAGCGCGGCGCGGTCTGGCTCGACGCGCTCACGTACAGCGCGCCGTTGCAGCCCGGCTATCCGCCGTCCGTGCGTGTCGCCGATGCGCGGCTGGGCGAGCATCGCGCACGCTTTATCGCCGTGGTGCCCGATCCGGACAACCCGTTCCCGCGCGCGCGCGGCGGCGAGGTCGGGCTTGTCGAGGCGTGGGAACTTGCGCGGGCGGTGCGCGAAGTCATTGCGGCCGACAAGGAGCGCGACGAGAAGCGCGCAATCGTCGCGGTCATCGATGTCGCGAGTCAGGCGTACGGACGGCGCGAAGAAGCGTATGGCATCCACCAGGCGCTCGCCGGTGCCGCGGATGCTTACGCCAGCGCACGGCTCGCGGGTCATCCGGTGATCGGGCTGATCGTCGGGCGCGCGATGTCCGGGGCGTTTCTCGCGCACGGCTATCAGGCGAACCGGCTGATCGCGCTCGCCGATTCGCAGGTCATGGTTCATGCGATGGGCAAGGAATCGGCCGCGCGGGTCACGCTGCGCTCGGTCGCGGATCTCGAAGCCTTCACGGCGCGCGTGCCGCCGATGGCCTACGACATCGACAACTATGCGTCGCTCGGGCTGCTGTGGAAGCTCCTCAGCGTGAGCGATGCCGATGCGCCGACCCGCGCCGATCAGACGGCCGTCGAGACGTCCCTGCAAGCCGCCTTCGACGACATTCGCCGCGACCCTTCGCGCGGGCTGGAAAGCCGGCTCGGCAGCGAACACCGCGCGGCCTCCGCGACGGTGCGGCGCAAGTTGCGGGAGCAGTGGCGCTAGAACCGGCCCTTCGCAGCGGCTCGCTAGAAGCCAATAAATTTATTAACGGAGACACGAAATGATCATCTACGGAACCGCCCTTCTGGCGTTCTGCCACCTCGCAGGACTATTTCTCGGCGATTTGCTCGGCGTTGCCATCGGCGTGAAGACCAACGTCGGCGGCGTCGGCATCGCAATGTTGCTGCTGATTTTCCTGCGCCTCTATCTGCACAAGAAGGGCTGGCTGCCGAAGGAGACCGAAGCGGGCGTGGGCTTCTGGGGCGCGATGTACATCCCCGTCGTCGTCGCGATGGCGGCCAACCAGAACGTTGTCGCCGCGCTCAAGGGCGGTCCCGTCGCGCTGCTGTCGGCGTTGGGCGCTGCCGCTGTCTGCGCGGGCTGCATCGCCGTCCTTTCCCGCACCGGTCACGACAGCACGTCGTTCGTGAACGCCCCGCACCTCGAAGAAATCTGAAGCAGGAGACCGCCATGCTGCATATGCTCGACAAGATTCTGATCCAGAACGGCCTCGTCACCGCGTTCTTCCTCGTGGGCCTCATCATGTGGGTGTCGTCGGTGATTTCGCGCAAGCTGACCTTCGGGCGCGTGCACGGCTCGGCGATCGCGATCGTCATCGGCCTCGTGCTTGCCTACCTCGGCGGCGCGTTCACCGGCGGACAAAAAGGTCTCGCGGACCTGCCGCTTTTTACCGGCGTCGGTCTGATGGGCGGTGCGATGCTGCGCGACTTCGCCATCGTCGCGACCGCGTTCGAAGTGCAGGCGACCGAAGCCCGCAAGGCGGGACTGATCGGCGTGGTCTCGCTGCTGCTCGGGACGGTGCTGCCGTTCATCGTCGGCGCGAGCATCGCGCATGCGTTCGGCTACACGGACGCGGTCAGCATGACGACCATCGGTGCAGGCGCGGTCACGTATATCGTGGGTCCCGTGACGGGCGCGGCGATCGGCGCGAGCTCGGATGTGATCGCGCTCAGCATCGCGACGGGTCTCATCAAGGCGATCATCGTGATGATCGGCACGCCGATCGCGGCAGGCTTCATGGGGTTGAAGACGCCACGTTCCGCGATGATCTTCGGCGGGCTGGCCGGCACGGTGAGCGGCGTCAGCGCGGGGCTGGCCGCAACCGACCGGCGGCTCGTTCCCTACGGCGCGCTGATCGCGACCTTCCATACGGGCGTAGGCTGCCTGCTCGGGCCCTCGCTGCTTTTCTTTGCGACCAAGGCGCTGATGGGCGCGTGATGCGTCCGAGAGAACCATCGTGTCCATCAACGAAGAAGTCATCCGCCCGCACGACCTCCTGTGGATTGCAACGCCGCAAGACATCCGGCCGATTTCGGACGTGCCTGCATGGGCTTCGCCCGAGTGGCTGTCGGTCGCGCCGGTCGTCGTGCGGCGCGAGGCGGTCGCGGAACATGGCCTCGTGCCGGTGGGGATTCGAGGGCGCACGCGCGGCGAGCGCTTCGCGGCGTTCGTGGCCCGCGAGCGCATCGTGCGGCGCGTGACACCCGAGGCGCTCGCCCGGGGGCGCGGCTGGCGGGCACACGTCGCGCTCGCGAACCTGCCCTGCATTCGCGCACTCGATCGCATCGCGCCCGAACTCGACCGGCTCGCGTTGACCTGGGGCGTTGCCGGCAGCGTCGGCTTTGCGCTGGCAAGCGGCGTGAGCACGCTCCGGGAGGACAGCGACCTCGACCTTCTGGTGCGTGCGGAGCGGCCGTTGCCGCGAGAGGAAGCGCGGGCGCTGCTGTCGCTGCTGCGAGCCGCGCCCGCGCGCATCGACATGCAAGTGGATAACGGCCACGGCGGTTTCGCTCTGGCGGAGTGGGCCGGCCGGGCCGACCGCGTGCTGCTGAAGACAGGGCGCGGTCCCGTGCTCGTAGCCGATCCCTGGGCGCCCGACGCATCATGAGCGTGCTATTCACGTTTCCCGGTCAGGGCTCGCAGCGCGCCGGCATGCTGCATGCGTTGCCGGCGCACACCGAAGTCGCCCGCACGCTCGAAGAAGCCAGCGACGTGCTCGGCTACGACGTGAAGTGCATCGACGACGCGGCAGCGCTTCGCTCCACCGTCGCCGTGCAGCTTTGTCTGCTGATCGCGGGTGTCGCTCAGGCGCGCGTCATTCGGGCCCGCGGCCACGAGCCCGACATGGTGTCGGGACTTTCGGTCGGCGCGTATCCCGCCGCCGTGATCGCCGGCGCCCTCGCCTACGCCGATGCCACCAGGCTCGTCGCCTTGCGCGGCCAGTTGATGGAGCGCGCCTATCCGGGCGGCTACGGCATGACTGCGATCATCGGCATGACGCAACGGGCGCTCGAACGGCTTATCGCGCAAGTGAATAGCGACATCGAGCCCGTCTTTCTTGCGAACATCAACACGGAAACGCAGATGGTGGTCTCGGGCAGCGATGCCGGGATGCAACGTTTGTCCACGCTTGCAATCGAACACGGCGCGCAACGTTGCGAGCGTCTCGATGTCGCGGTGCCATCGCATTGCGCCCTGCTCGACGCACCCGCGGCCTCCCTCGCCGATGCATTCGCAGACGTCCACGTACGTGCGCCGGGTATCGCGTATCTGAGCAGCAGCGCCGCCCGGCCGCTGTTCGACGGTGCGCGCATCGCCGCCGATCTTGCCGGCAATATGGCGCGGCCGGTGCGCTGGCATGACACGATGAGACTTGCGTGGGAGCGCGGCGCGCGCCTCGCGATCGAGATGCCGCCCGCAAATGTCCTGACGCGCATGGCCAGCCCGATTTTCACGGAGGGCGTCGCGGTGAGTTGCAGCGAGACCTCGCTGCCGGACCTCGGCGCGCTCGTCGAACGCGAACGCAGACGCGACGAACGGTGAAGCGTCAGCCAGCGCTTCTTGTGCGCAAGCGGCAGACGGCCATCAGCGCGAGCAGGTTCGGGTCGCGCTCACGCGCGCGCAGGAAGCTCACGCCGATAGTCTGGCGCATCAGGTATTGCGGCTTGAGCGGAATGAATTGCACCTTGTCGCCGAAGACCCCGCGCACGCGCCCGGGCAGAAGCGTGTAGCCGACACCGCCGCTCACCAGGTTCATCAGCGAGAAGATATCGCCGGTTCGCATCGTCACGTTCGGCGTGAAGTCAGCGACGCGAAATGCCTCCACGAAGCCGTGATAGGTCGCAAAGCCCTCGCCGAGCGAAACGAATGCCTCGTCGCGGCAGTCCCGCAGGTCGACCGCCTCCTGGTTTGCGTAGGCGGAACCCGCCGGTGCGGCGAAAAAGATGTCGTCTTCGAAAAGGGGGATGGATTCGACCTCGGGTTCGGCATCCGGCACCGCCATCAGCGCCGCATCGATTTCGCCCCGCTTCAGTTTGTCGAGCAGTTCCACATTCGGACCGAGCACCAGTTCGACGTGGAGTGTCGGCCGGCGCACCTTGATATCGACGACGATGCCGGGCACGGTTTTGATGGTCAGCGAATACAGCGAGCCGATCTTGAGCCGGTCTGACGAATAACCCGCGGCCTCGCGTGTCGCACGAATGCCTTCGGACATCAGCGTCAGCACCTCCTGCGCCACGTCGGCGAGCATCTGCGCCGCTTCGGTCGACTTGAGATTGCGGCCCTCGTGGCGGAACAGCGCGCATCGCACGCCTTGCTCGAGCGAGTGCAGCGCGCGGTGCACGCTGACGGTGCTCACGTTCAGCGCTTCGGCCGCCTTCGCCAGATTGCCCGTCTCCATGAATGCGAGCAGGACTTCGAGCTTGCGGAAGGTTATTTCGTCGTCGATTCGGTCGCGCATCGTCGGTCATGGAACGGTCGAGGTTGTCGATTATCGCCCCGCGAGTGCGGCGGACGAATAGCGTTTATCCCTCAATCCGCTTCTACACTTCGAATACCCGAAGGCATCGCCCGAGATCCTCGAGAAGGTCGCGCGTATCAAGGCAATCGCCGATCGCCACAGCGTGAGTGTCAAGGCCGCGGCGCTGCAATTCGTGCTTGCCAATCCGGTCGTCGCGGCAGTGATTCCGGGCGCAAGCAAGCCCGAACGCATTGCGGAAGATCATGCTGCCGCCGAGGAAGCGATTCCGGCGACGGCGTTCGCCAGGAAGATCCCCACCTGAAAGTCCGTGTAGTCCATCGTTTCGCCGCAGTGTAAAAGGAACCGCTAGGCGCGGCGCTGAACTACATACTCGAGTAAGTGACACAATAGGCCGCAGGCGTGACCTCGAGTCAACTCCCAACGTGGAGGCAACGGCAACTATGGACGGAAGCATCACATCCCGGGTCATCCGGTATTTCACGCCGGCTCTCGTTGTCGCGATATTCGCATTGGGTTCGGCACACGCCCAGTCCCCATCGTTCGATTCGTTCGCCGTTCCCGCCGGCAGCGCACCGCACGACGTCGCTCCGTCTCCCGACGGCACCGTCTGGTACACCGCGCAGGCGCAAGGCGCAGTCGGACGGCTGGACCCGCGTAACGGCAAGACCGATCGGGTCCTGCTCGACAACGGGTCGGCACCGCACGGCGTGATCATCGGTCCGGATCGGGCGGCATGGATCACGGACGGCGGCCTCAATGCAATCGTGCGCGTCGACGCCGGGACACTCGCCGTCACGCACTTTCCATTGCCCAAGGACCGACAGAACGCGAACCTCAACACGGCGGTTTTCGACAAGCGAGGCCATCTCTGGTTTACCGGGCAACGTGGTATCTACGGTGAGCTTGATCCGGCAAGCAAGAGGATGCGTGTGTTCGACGCCCCGCGCGGACCTGGGGCCTACGGAATCTGCGTCACGCCCGACGGGAGCTTATATTTCGCATCCCTTGCCGGCAGCTACCTTGGCCGCATCGATCCGGTGAGCGGCGCGGCGAAGGTCATCGAACCGCCGACACCGGACCAGGGCGCGCGCAGAGCGTGGTCCGATTCGCGGGGACGCGTCTGGATCAGCGAGTGGAATGCAGGAAAGGTCGGTATGTTCGACCCAGCAACGAATCAATGGCGCGAGTGGGGTCTGCCGGGCGCAAGTCCGCATGCTTACGCGATATTCGTCGATGACCGTGACATCGTCTGGCTTAGCGAGTGGAGCGCCAACGCGTTAGTCCGCTTCGACCCGCGCACGGAGCGTTTCGAGACGTTCGCGCTGCCGCGGGCGCACGCGAACGTGCGTCAGATGATGGGTCGCCCAGGAGAAGTCTGGTTGTCCGAATCCGGCACCGATCATCTGCTGCGCTACCGGTCCGGCTCATCGAATGCCGGCGGTAACTGACGGCACTTGATCTGCGTGATGCCCGGCGCTTCCTGCAAGGCGCCTTTCCGTTATCTTCACCAGGCGTTCCAATGACAGACGACTCCAAACACGATTCTTGCCCCGATCCCGACAAACTGACGCGTCCTGGTGGCATGACGATGCGCCAGGTCTATGAAAAGGTGCAGCAGTCAGTACAGCGAGACCAGGAGGCACAGGCTGCGCACAAGTCAACCTCGCAAACGAACCGATGGCGACGGTGGGTGCGTTACGTCTGGGGCCGTTCCGGACGGCGCTAGTCGCGACCAGCGGCGCGTCATTCATCGAGTTCGAAAGCTATTCGGCGGTTCGCAACCCTGAACCGCCGGTTGACGTGCTTCGAATCGGACTTTCGAGCCCACTGCATCGAACAGAATTGACCAAGTTACTCTATTGTTTTCATCACATCACGCTGACCCGAACATGAACGTATCCGAACGCCTTGCACAAGCGGGCCTCGAATTGCCGCCTCCAATCGACCCGCTCGGCTCCTATCGAACGGTCTCCGTCTCCGGAAGTCAACTCTATGTCTCCGGTCTCGGGCCCTTCGAGGATGGCAAGCCGATCGTCGGAATAGTCGGCGCCGATGTGTCTCTGGAAAGAGCCCAGCACGCAGCGCGTCTGACGATGCTCATGATCCTCGCCTGCGTCGATCAGGCGTGCGGGCTCGACAACGTCGAGAGATGCAGCCGGCTGACGGTCTACGTGCGTGCCGATCAGTCGTTCACCCAACATCCGCAGGTGGCCAACAGCGCCAGTGACCTCTTGCTGACATTGTTCGGGCAAGACAAGCTTCCGGCTCGAAGCGCGCTCGGGGTGCATACGTTGCCGATGGGCATCCCGGTTGAGATCGACAGCATCTTCGAATTGAAGCGATGAAGCTGCCAATTCATCGGCTGAGTCGGTCGTCGGACGGCAGGAAGTAAGCTCAGAGGGCCGTCAGGCGGCGGTCCGGAGCATCGTCGAGATTGGCGCGGGTCGTTGCGGCTCGCGCGATCTCGAGCCGGTTGCCACCGCGCGATTTTGCGCTGTAGAGCGCGCGATCCGCGGCTGCGAGAACTTTTGCGAGCGTGTCTTCCTCGGTGCCAAAGCGCGCCATGCCGATGCTCACCGTGGCCGCGATCTCCACGCCGCCCGTCGTGCGCGTGACCGTCTGCGAGAATCGGCGAACGACGGCTTCGGCCAGGTCTTTCGCGCGGGCGCTTTCGTGCCCCGGCAGCAGCGCGGCAAACTCTTCGCCACCGATGCGCGCCAGAATCACATCGCGGCCGAGCACGCTGCGGAGAATTTTGGCGAACGACTTCAGCACTTCATCGCCGGCTTCGTGGCCGAAGCGGTCATTGACCGCCTTGAAGTGGTCGAGGTCGAGCGCGAGACAGGACACTGGCGGAAAGGCGTTGCTTTCGCGGATGGCGCTTGCGCCTTCTTCGAAGAACCATCGGCGGTTGCCCAAACCAGTGAGGTAATCGGTCTGCGATTCGCGTCGCAGATCGGCGTGGGCTTCGTCGCGCGCGAGGCGCAGGAGCGTCATCGGCAGGACGACGGAATAGAGCACCCCTTCGTACATCGTCGCCTGGCCGAAGAGCGCCAGCAAGTGCGGTCCGAACGATGCCGCCAGCCACGGCAGAATGGTGACCCTGAACGCGTAGAAGAGCGCGTGACCGCCCGTGACGGCCACGGCGATGTTGCGCGACTGCTTCCATTTTGAATCGCGCATGCCGAGGAGTTCGCGCGCGGTCAGGCCGCACACCACGGAGATGGGAATGGCGCTGATGTATGCCCACATAACCGCTTCGCCGCGCTCGCCCGCGATGGCCCAGGCGAACGCGAGCATCGACATAATGCCGAGGGCGATCCGGCCGTAGCGGCGTTCGTTCAGGAGCGCGACACCTTGCAAGTTCAGCAGATACCCGCCGACGATGATGAGATTCGCCAGCGCGGAGCCCGCGACGCCGGGAAGGTTATGCCGGAACGCGGCGGCGGCGCAGCCTAATGCGAGCGTAGCGTAACCCGCCGCCAGCACGCCAAGTTCGCGCCTGCGCCGCGGATACGACCGGCGCTCCCAGAGCGTCAAGGCGCCGCTGGCGAGGAGCGTTCCGATTGCTAACAGGTAAAAGGTGATGAGGTCGACACGCATGCGCTCGTTGAGCCTTCGCCCAGCCGAAGACGATCTGACATGACTCGTTTACGGCAGAAAAATCAGAAAATTGAGGCGCATGTCTTATTGGGGCTGACGCGTTCAACGCGATTTGCCGCGAGCCGTCTTTTCCCGAAAGCCGTCAATGCGGCGGGACGCGACTCGAGGTGGCCGACTGCTTTGCCCGGTGTCGTCCGCCGTGGTTCGCACGACCTCACTTCCGATCCAGTGAGTATCGGCCAGGGCCTGTTGCTGCGAGCAGCAACAGGCCACCCATGATGCTGACGTTCTTGTAGAAATTGATCATGTTTGCGTACTGCGCCGTGCCCGTCATGGTCCAGTAGTGGTGGCCTATGAACGCGGTGCCGAGCGTATACAGGGCCAGCAGCAAGGCAAGTGGGCGGGTGTAGAAGCCGACGACGATCGCGATGCCTACCACGAATTCCATGACGACCGCGACAACCGCAGAAAGCATCGGCGCGGGTGCGCCGACCGAAGTCATATAGCCAACGGTGCCTGAGAAGCCCGTCAGCTTCTGCCAGCCAAAGAGCACAAAAAGCGCCATCAGGAGCACGCGAGCGAGGAGAAGAAGTGCGTCCTTGCCTTGATCGAAAGAGTAGTAGCGCATGGTAGTTTCGGCCTCGCGTAATAAAGGTGTTTGTTACACAGTCTGTCAGCAAGTTCGGCGGCGCGCATTCCCGATTCTCGGCGATTTCCGGTTTGCTGACGACCGTTCTCTGCGCGCGCTTGGCAGCGCGCATGCTTGCCGAGAGCGCCCGCGAGTTGCCCGATGCTCGACCAGCTCGCCTGCGCGACGTTCAGCCATTGGGTAGTGCTGCCCGGGGCGAGCAGCGCATACGCGACGATGTTCGCAAGCAAGCCGGTGGCCACTGCCCACCAGTCTTCCGTGCTTCGCACTTACGCCGCAACACTTTCGACAAACTGCCTGACGTTGTCCAGGACGGGTTGTTGATCTCCGGCGAAAGGCCAGTGATCTGCCCCGTCGAGTTCGACGAACCGCGCATGCGCGATATGGCTGGCGAGATGGCGGCCAGCGCCGATGCGAACGGCGCGGTCGTCGTGACGGTGCAGCACCAGCGTCGGGACGGAAATCTGGCCCAGAAGATGCCGCACATCCATATCGCGCAACGCCTCGAGCACGCCCTTGATGGCTCCCGGGCTCGACGCAGCCCGAAGCATGCCTGCCCACCAGGCTCTCGCCCGAGGATCGCCGGACAGGCTCGGCGCGAAAGTCTCAATGCCCGCAGGCCCACCCCAAACTGCAATGAGTTGCCGCAGCCACTCGTCGTACTGACCTGCCAGCAGCGCGTGGCGATAATCATGCGTTGCGGTCCCCTTCGCCAGTGAGCCGAACAGAATGAGGCCGGCGACACGGTCGGGGTGATCGACGGCAAACTTGATGCATGCCGGTCCGCCCTCCGACGCGCCGAACAGAACGACCCGACGGCTGCCGGCGGCGTCGAGTACCGTCCCGATGTCCTGCGCGGTTGCGTCGACGCCGGGATTGAACCCGACTCTGTCGGAGAGTCCGACACCGCGACGATCGAGCAAGATGAGACGGCCCATTCTGGCGAGGGAGGACAAAAACGCCCGGCAACGTGGCTCCTCCCATACCCGCTCGACGTGGGAGACGAAACCGGGCAGAAGCAGAACATCGATCCGGCCGACGCCGCAGGTCTGGAATGCAAGATGGACTCCGCCGCCGCCGACGTAGCGCGTCGACGGCGGATCGTCGATGGACAAGGCTGCGCTGTCGCTCAGCAGCGCGCGCGTCTCGGATTCGGGCGCCACATGAAGCTCGTCGCGAAGGCGGCGTGTCAGGGCCTCGAGGTGGCGCTGGGCCGTGGCCCGGTCTCCGGCAAGCAGGAGATTGCGGATGAGGTGACGACCGTACACTTCGCTAAGCGGATCGAACTCGACAAGACGGCCGGCGTGCGCGGCCGCCGCAGCGTACTCACCGGCCGCATTCCTGTCGTGCACCACTCTCTCTAGCGCCTGGATCGCCCGGCCTCGCAATGCTTCCCGGCGAAAGAAGGCCCACTCGTCGAACTCCGGGCAGTCGCCGGGTGAAAAACCCTCGAGAAAGTCGCCCGAATACGCGCGGCACGCCCGCTCGAACTCCCCGCGGTCGCAGGCTTCTTCGAATAGCCGGGCATCCACCTGCAGTTCGATCGATTCCGACCATCGAACTGTCGAGCGGTCGATGGTCAGAACACTGTCGCCAAGCGAGAGCTGGAGGCGATGCAGCAGACGCCGCAGCCGCGCCCGCACAACCTCTTCGCAGTCTTCCGGCCACAACATCGTGGCGAAGGTGTCGCGCCCGACCGACGTCCTCGCTTCGGCCAGGTAGACGAGCAGAGCCAGTCCCTTGCGCAAGGCCAGCTGGCACAGCCGGCCGTCCCGACGGATCTCCGGAAATCCAAGCGTTCGCACGCTGAAAAAAGCCATGGCAAGACAGCCCTCGACGACGGCGTCCCGGGGACGCTCAGGGGACGACGCAATCCTAGCATTTGCCTGCAGACGATGGCCGCTGTGCTCATCGCGACAGACTGAACTGGAGGATTGCCATGAAGAAACTCGGCGAGCATGCCATTGTGATCGGCGCCGGCATAGGTGGGCTCCTGGCCGCCCGCGTCCTGTCGGATTTCTATACCAACGTCACCGTGCTCGAACGCGATGCGTTTCCCACCGACGACAGCTCGCGCAAGGGCGTGCCGCAGGGTCGTCATACCCACGGGCTCCTGGCCCGCGGCAGTGCGATATTCGAGGAATTCTTCCCGGGATATAACTATGACGTCGTCGCGCAAAGCGGCGGTCTGATCGGCGATGTAGCCAACGATGTGATCTGGATCGGCCGCAACGTCAGGCTTGCCAACGGCACAAGCGACCTGAGCGGTCTGCTTGCGAGCCGTCCGGTGCTCGAAGGCCATTTGCGTCGCCGGCTTCTGGAATTACCCAACGTGCATGCCATCGAAGATTGCGCTGTGCGGGCGATTGCCACCGGTCCCGATCGCAAGAGCGTGACGGGCGTGCGCACATTTGCCAAGGGCAAGCCGGAAGAGATCATCGACGCGGACCTCGTCGTCGATGCGACCGGTCGCGGCTCATCCAGTGCCGCGTGGCTCGATGACCTCGGCTCCCCCCCGCCCGCCGAGGAGAAGGTCGAGATCGGCATCGGCTACACGACCCGTACCTATCGGCGCCGGCCGACCGATCTCGACGGCAAGCACGGTATCGTCGTCGCTGGCAGCGCGCCGAACTGGCGCAACGGCGTCATGCTCGCACAGGAAAACGAAACCTGGATCGTCAGCGCCGGGGGTTATCTTGGCGACGACGCCCCGGACAACGACGCGGGCTTTCTCACGTATCTGGCGACGCTGCCGACGATGGAGATTCATGACGTCGTCGCAAGAGCAGAGCCGCTGACCGATTACAGGCGCTACCGCCACGTCTCAAGTCTGCGCCGGCGGTATGAAAGGCTCGCGCGCTTCCCCGAAAATTACCTGGTTTTCGGCGACGCTATCTGCAGCTTCAACCCCGTCTACGGGCAGGGCATGACGGTCGCAGCAGAGGAGGCGCTGACGCTGCATCAGTGCTTGCGTGCGGGCTCGATCGACCTTGCGCGTCGATTCTTCGGGGCGGCCGCAAAGATCGTCGATATTCCGTGGGACATCGCGGTTGGCAACGACCTGCGCCATCCAGACGTGAAGGGCGCGCGGCCGCCGACGATGCGTTTCATCAACTGGTACATCGGCAAGCTTCATCTTGCTGCGACACGGGACAGCACGTTGGCGACTGCGTTCCTGAAGGTTGTCAACTTGATGATGCCGCCGTCGTCGCTGTTCAGCCCTGCGATCGTCGGACGCGTCTGGCACGGCAACCGGCGGCCTGTACCCATTCATTCCATCGCCTGCAACCGAAGGAACGAGGCGCAATAGCGTGGGCGGTTACTGTTTGGAACGGATACCTGAACGTCTGACCGACGTTGCATGCGAATCTCGCTTCATGGCCGGCTCCTGCCTGACGGGTCCGTGGAAGGGCTGGGAATTCGATCGCCGCCAGGGCGTCACCTAACCTGCGCACTGCGCCGCCCAGTCGCTGAAACCGGGCCCGTCGTAAATAGTTTTACGGCTCGCCCACTCGACTTCAGCGGCGGTTCCATACGTCACGCCTGGCTCCCACCAAAGCGCGCCCTCCTGCTGGAAAGACGGTCGTCTTTCCATTCGCGCCACCAACGACTCGAGCTTGGGTCGGCCTGGAGCCCGCCACGATAGTCGCAGTGGCCGGCGTTCGATGAAGTGACAAAAACATGCGAGCAGGATGTCCTGGGCGGAAACCACGCCGGGGACGAAACCGTCGTCGGCGCCGAGTAGCTGAGCCTCGAACCAGTCGAGAAGATGCTGATTGCGAATGGCACATCGCGCGGCATGTCCATTCTCTTCATGCCGGACGCCGGACCATTGCAGTTGCGACACGGTCGTCGTCGACACGCCGAAGGTTTGCAACGTGGCCAGGACGAGCTTATCGTGCCAGCCCACTGTCGCGCGCACGTAATCAGCCGCTAGCGGCGCCATGCCTTGTGGCGCAGGACGGCCTGCATAGCTGGACATGAGATAGTCGATGATCACGGCGGAATCCCATAAGGTCAGCTCGCCATCGACCAGGGTAGGAACTTGCAGAGTGGGCGTCACCTTCGCACGGTCTTCAGCGCTGGGCGTGGTATAGGTTTCCGCACGCTCGAAGTCGAGTCCTTTTTCAACAAGCACGATGCGCACGGCACGCGCGAAGGGCGATCCTGTCGTAAAGAACAGCTTGCGCATATTTTCCTCCGTGATCGTCGATCTCGTTGAGTTCACCGACGGCTTGCTTTGCTCTTCTACGCCTTGGCACAGACTGATCGACTGCCGGGCGATATGCCGGGAAAAGTTATGAAAAGGCTATTCCGATTACAAAGCGAAGCATGACGCACTGAAGGCGTATATCAGCGAATCCAAATTCCAGTACGCGGTAGGCGACCTTCGACATCCGTCACCCAAAAACATTGTTTTCTTAGACTCCTCTCTGCCTAAATAACCCGAACGATCGAGCTTAACGAATCGCTGTGTAGTAAACCCTGATTAATATGCGAACGGTTAGCATGTTTTAATGCTACAAAGGTTGGACGGCACTTGCAGCTATTTGTACTGCCAGACGAAACCACGAAACGACGTACATTAATAGCGATTTAACCTATGAATGTGCACGAGTTACAGCGGAGAGAGCTTTCACACCTCGAAAGCATTGTGGCTCATCTCGAATGGTTGAGAAGCAGCGGTTCATTTGGCGCCGGTTCTATTATTTATAGTTCCGAATATTGGCGATCAAGGGTGCTCGCGCTTTGCACTCCAAATTCGGAGGCCGACATCCAAGAGAGAACGCACCGGCTTCTAGAATGCTTGCCAACGGTCGATAGGGGTCAATCAGCGGCGTCTTCTGTTGAGCGCGCAGCCCGTAGGCGCCGCCCAAAGCCAGACGCGTTGCCGGATGAAAAGTCGCCGGTCGACAAAGAGAATCCGAGAGAACGATAGCCGGAGTAATGGCTTCCCGCGCGGCAGGCAATTGTCGAAGGCTGCATCGGAACTTCAAGAGCGGACCGAATTGCCAAGGGAGGCCCTGTGCTTCGTCCGAAGACATTCAAACTGAAATACACGCGCCAGCAAGGTCTACAGCGCACGTACGACGTAACGGTCACTGTCGTCCAATATGAATCGGGAATCTTCAGGTACCAGTCGTGGGTGCATTTTGCCCGGGAATTCAAGGGCAACGGTCTCGTGTTTCCATTGTGCGCGAGAACGCCCGAGTTGGCAGCAGCCGAAGCAAAAGCACGAATCGAGAGCCACATCGAGACTCTCGCTGGGCTCCATGAGTAAGCATCCTCCGCCTCGGATCGAATGCCGCGAGCAGCCTTGCAATTGATAATAGAGACGCTATCGCTTCTATATCTGCATGCATTGCCGCGCGGAAGGCCGCATCAGGACCGTCTCCCCGTGGGATGGCGATGTGCGCCCTTCGTGAACACGAAAAGGCTCGCGCCCGCCGCTGCGATTGCGAATCGACTCGGGTTCGCCTTCACTGCATCGAGCACCTTTGCGATCACCGGCAAGCCGGTCCGCGCGACGCGATGCTCGGAGTGCACCGCGCACGCGGATACGATCGCATGTGCGGCAACGGGCGCCGCTTGCGCACGGGTGTTCGCGGGCAGGTTCATCGGCGCAGCGCAAGGCGTGCGCTCCCCGTTCGATGCCTGTGCTTCGCTTTCCCCCGCCTCGCCTTCACGCGCTTCCAGTCTCGTTGCAGCAGCTTCGGCGCCGAGCAGCATGACGGCGGCGGCGAAATACAGCCACATCAAAAGCACGGCGAGCGAGCCGGCCGCGCCGAACGCGCTCGCCGTGCCGGCGTGTGTGAGATATAGCGCGAAGAGCTTCTTGCCGACGGAGAACAGCACCGCGGAAATGACACCACCAACGAGGGCATCGCGCCAAGGTACGTGCCCATCAGGCAAATACTTCAATAAAGCGGCGAATGCGCACGAAAGAATCGCGAGGCCGAGCACGAACTGCACGATATCGCCGATGACGACAAGCGGCGAATCACCGAACACCCACTTGCCTGCGGCCTGCACGGCGGTGTCCATCACGAGCGACACGATCAGCAGGAACGCGACGCCCATGACGAGGCCGAACGAAATCAGCCTGACCTTGACGAGCGTCGCGACGCCCGACTTGCGTTCGTTAGGCGTCGGCCAGATGATGGAGAGCGCCGTGTTCAGCGACGAGAACGTCGCGGACGCGCCCACCGCGAGCAGCACGAACGACATCGCAGCCGCGATGCCACTGTCCCCGCTCCGATGCGCATGCGAGACGATCGTCTGCACGCTTTCTGCCGCGTCCTTCCCGAGCATGCCGCTGATCTGGTGAAAAAGCTGCCCGCGGGCGGCCTCCGCACCGAACACGAGGCCGGCGACGGCGATCACCATGACGAGCGTCGGCGCAAGCGAAAACGCGGAATAGAACGCGATACTCGCGGCCATCGGCGCGCCGCGATCGGCGCCGAAACGTTTGAAGGTGCGTGCGGGCCATGCGAAAACCCGGCCCAAAAGCGATTTGCCGTTCATGAATGTCTCCGGTGATTCGTGCGCTGGCCTTGAAGCATTGACGATGCCCGCCGCAGGAAAAAGTCGAATCGCATGGCCCGAAGACGAGTTTTCGTTCATGACAAGCGTCTGCGACACACGTATCGCGTGAAGCTGCGTTGCCTGCTCTGCGCGATCCGATGCTGCGTTCCAGGGGCCGCACATTCACGCGCTCATCGTCCACCTGGGCGGCGGACTTGTCGCTGGCAATGCCAAATTCCCCTATGTCATTTATCGAAGGATGCCTAATTCATTTCATGCCCTCAAAGCGAACCGCGAAATCGCATCGGCGATGCAGTCTTGAATCCGCCGCGCTGGCAACCTACGATGCTTTAACAGTTGCCCTGGCTGCCGACGACGCCCGGCGCAGAGACCCGCGTGGATGAATATGCTTGCGTTCGCTGGAGGCGGCGGTCACGATGGCTTTGGGCACAAGCAAAGTCAGCGCGCAAGGAGGTTCTAATGAACTCGAGATCGTTCGTAGCCTTGCTTTTCTTCTGTTCGACCCTGTCGTTTGGCGACGATGCGGCGCGCAGCGGGCATCGGCCCGACGATCGACGCGTCCCCAAATTATTCGACGCACAGGGCAAAGTCGTGGGGCCGATCGAGTCGTTCCGAAGTGAACCGGGAGTGTATCTCTCGATTAACGGCGCCTTGACTTTCGTACCCGTACGCCGCCAGCACACCGCTGATTATCAGCAGTACTCCGCCTCGCAATTCCAATGGTCGGATACGGGATTCGTCCCCTACACCGGTGCGAATTGCAGCGGTTCCCCTATCATTGTTTATTATGATGGACCGCGCCCGTCGATGGCCGTCAGACAGGGGACCGATGTTATCGTGTACGTCGCCGCCGATGCCTATTCCACCCCGGCGGTAGCCGCTTCAGTTCGGCAAAACCCGAATTTGAGCGAGTGCACGTCCTACTCCGGGACGATACCTTCGGCGTTCACGCCCGAGAGCAGTTATCCCATCACGCAGTTCTATCCGGAACCGCTCACTATCCGATATTGAGTTATCCAGATGGCACCGTAAATTCGCGAAATCATTCGAACTCATTCGGCGATCGAATAAACCAAGCTGGTACGCTGACACGCTTCTTCGATGCGTTCACGCGGCAAGCTGCCGATCGTGCCACTCCTGCACTGTCCACTCCGGCGAGGGAAGTGGCCGGTGATCGATTCGTGCCATACCGTACTGAAAGGCGAAGCGCAGCGCTTCGATTGGACAGGGAAAATCGCCAAGGACGCCGGTCGTATGCTGTATGCGATCGGGCGAGCGAATGACGAGCTTGACGGCATACATGCCGTCGTCTTCCGCGAGGCCGGGCACAAGCACCAGTTCCTTGTATCGCATTTCAGGCCATTCCATGATGCGCTTCCTGACCGAACTGACTCGGCGACTGCCACCTGCTTAATATAGGCAGCGCGCAGACCGTTCGCCTGGTGTAAATCAAAACGCAGTCATGGCGTGGGCAACGAGCTGAAAGAACGCTATTACGCTTCGGGGCGAGCAATGGTGTCGGGTTTCGACGCATACGGCATCGCGATTGCTGCGACCCTGCATCGCCGCTTCGGAGCCCATCATGAGACCGCTCGTTTGCACCATCCTCGCCGTGAGCCTCGCCGCTTTTGCGCACGCGGGCATCGCACAGGAAACCGCCAGCCGGTCCGAGAGGCACGGCGATGGCACAAAGCTCCAGCTCATCGCGACGTTCGAGCATCAAGTCACCGGCGTCACCGTGACCCCGGACGGCCGCACGTTCGTGAACTTTCCGCGCTGGACGGAAGATGCGCCCATATCGGTTGCCGAACTCGGCAGCGCGGGCGATCTGCGGCCTTATCCCGATGTCGAATGGAATAGCTGGCGCAATGCCCGCCGCGATCAAGTCACGCCGCAGGATCATTGGGTCTGTGTGCAGTCGGTCGTCGCGGACAAGCGCGGCAATCTCTGGGTAATCGACCCGGGTGCGCCGGCTCAATCGCTCATCGTCCCGGGCGCGCCGAAGCTCGTGCAGGTCGATCTGGCGTCGAACCGCGTCGCACATGTCTATTCATTCGATGAAACGATCGCGCCGCAAGGCAGCTATCTCAACGATGTCCGCATGAGCCCAGACGGCCGGTTCGTCTACATAACCGACTCCGGTGTGCGCGGCGCGATTGTCGTGGTCGATACGACGTCCGGCGCGGCGCGGCGCGTGCTCGACGGCGATCCGAGCACGCAGGCCGACAAGAGCGTGACCGTCAAGGTCGACGGCAAGCCGCTGCAGCAGACCGACGGGCGGCGCGTGAGCTTCTCGGCGGACGGCATCGCGCTGACACCCGATGGGCGTTATCTGTACTGGCAGGCGGTAAAGGGCAAGACGCTCTATCGCATCGCGACCGATGCGCTTCAGAACACGCAATTGAGCGCGCAGCAGGTTTCGGCGCGCGTGGAAGCGGTCGGTATCGATGGCCCCGCAGACGGCCTCTGGTTCGACGAACGCGGCCGGCTTTACGTGTCGTCGGTGGAACATCACGCCATTCGCGTGCGCGATGGCGAGCGCTTTTACACCCTATTGCGCGATAAGCAACTTGTATGGCCCGACACGTTCTCGCAAGGCGCGGACGGCACGCTGTACGTCACCGATTCGCGGATCCCGGACATGAACTGGTTCGATCCGCAAAGCCCGATTGCGCTGCCGACTCGACTCTATGCGATCAGGGGGCGTTAGCAGAACGTCAGCGGCACGGCGATTGCGTTGCTGAACATGTCTCTCTTCAAGCGACCCGCAGAATACCGAACTTCACAATGCCCAAGGAGGCAAACATGGCTGACAACGATAGCTCTCTGCAACCCGTCGACGCGCTCAAGACCGAAAAAGCCGGCAATGCCTACGAGTTTCCGACGAGCGAAAGCGTCGCTGCATCGAACGGCGATAACGAATCATCCGCAAACGGCGGAACTCACACGTTCCGCGAATCGTCGCGCTCATGGGACGCAAGCAGCAATTCCTCGTCGTCCGCGGATCTGCGTTCAGTGGCGAAGAACAAGTTTTCCGACGTGCAGGACGCCATGACCAGGAAGTACAGAGTCGCCGCGGACACGACCGACGATTTCGTGCACGACAATCCGTGGAAGGCCATCACTATGGCGGCGTTGGCCGGGTTGGTGATCGGGATGCTTGCCTCGCGTTAGTACGCATTTATCGCGTAATTAACTTAACGCGGATTGCAGGCAAGACGGGAACGGAAAACATCGCGATACCGCTTTAACGTTGCGGAGATCGGGCGCGCCCTCGCCTAGCTGACGAAGACGACGTCGTAAGTGATCGAACTGGTGCAAGTGAAATACGCGATCCGCCCGATCCGCAACTGCAGCAAAACTGCTCGAGCCCGTGGACCTCCCCGCCATCTTTCCGCATGCCGACGACCGTCGCGCGGCATGCTTCCATCACATCGCGCTTGATGGCCATGACGCGCCGGATGGCTCCTTGCTTGTCGGTGAAGTATCGATTCATTCGGCACACTCGCATTGTCCGGCTCTGATCGTAACGCCGCACGCCTTAAGTGAATGTTATGAAGAATACGTTTAGCGCGCGATGCTGCATGGTCCGCTGCGCTTGAACCACGCGTTGATAGGAACCTCATGAATCACTTTTGTTACAGCTCTTACCGAGGTTTATTAATGATGTTACGAAAACCTTTCTGACCTGCGGTTATACTCGGCGCCGTCTAAAACAAAACGTCCGAACAATGTCGAAGCGAATCATTCAGCTTATTGCTATTGCAGCGGTCACGGCCGCGACGTCGATCCCAGCCGTCGCTGGCGACATGAATAACGCGCTAGGCGGTGCGCTCGGCGGAGTAGCCGGGGCCGCGCTGGGCGGCGCCGTAGGAGGCAGCACGGGCGCGGTGCTCGGCGGCGCAGTGGGTGGTGGAGCGGGCGGTGCGGTCACGTCGAATCGTCGTGAACGCACGGGCGCTATCGTCGGCGGCGCGCTGGGCGGCGGTGCGGGCACGGCCGCAGGCAATGCCATGGGCGGTCCCGGCGGCGGCCTGATCGGCGCTGCGCTGGGCGGCGGCGCTGGTGCCGCGCTGGGCGGCAATGTTTCTCGATCGAATTCGTATGGGGACGACTACAGCCGTGGTCATCGCGGCAAGCATCACAAACGTCATCGTCATGATTGAGGAATGAGTCCACGCGGGGAATGGTGGCCATGATGTCGCGTACATGATCGCCACGTGCTCCGTGCGGTGTCGTATTTCGGACCAAAAGCGGACAGGCTGGCGAGACGGGCTAAAAACTAGCTGGAGCATTGTCGATTTCCGATCATCACATTCGTCGTCACTGAACTCCATCCAAAGGATCTCCGATGAAATACCTCGGCTTGGCCTACTTCGCCCCTGAAAAATTCGCCGCGATGGCTCCAGACGACATCAAGGAATTGGTGAGCCAATGCCCGGCATTGGACGAGAAGATGCGCGCTACCGGCAAGGTTCTGATTTCCGCCTCGCTTGGCGATCTGGACAAGTGGAGAACGCTTCGCCCGCGCGCTGGACAGACGCGCGTCACCGATGGGCCCTACACCGAGTCGAAGGAAGTCGTCGGAGGCCTGTTCATCATCGAGGCGGATAGCCCTGACGAGGCGTTGCGCATCGCGTCCATGCACCCGGCTGCCACACTGGGCGAAGAAGGCGGATGGGCTGTGGAGCTTATCCCCTTGGATTTCTATCTGGCCCGATGAAGATTTGGACGCCTTTCTCCAGAAGGCGTTAGCGTTCTCTTCACCACAGACACCTTCACCGCAGCGGGGGTCATCGCGGCGATGTCCGCTGCTATCTTTTTTGTCGACGACCGATGAGCGCAAGCGCTCCGTTCACGAGGCAAATCGAAACCGGTGAAGAGTTTCGCGCAACGGATGCGGCGCAACCACAGGTTACGCCACATGCCGCCGCAGCCTGCGCAATGCGCTCACTCGGTCAGCCGCGATATCTTCGTGCCCTGAAGGGAGGCGTCGGCCATCAGGCCGGCGTTGGTCAGCACGAAGACCTGGACCGGCTTGCTTGCGGTGGTCGTGTCGACCATGCCGTTCGCGCCCATTCTGACGAGTGCCACGGACGCGTCCGCACCGGCCGACCAGCCGTCGGAGTTGCGGAATTTGCTGAGCGCGTCCTGCGTCATGAACAAAAAGATGAGCGCCTTCGATTGCGCGCCCGCCTGCAGGCCGAGCGAGCCCGAAGTGGTGCTGTAATAGCCTACGGTACGACCGCCCACGCGCAGTGAGCCTTTGCCATACTGCGCGCCGACGACGAAGCCGGCCTGGAGCACGGACGGGAATACGAGTACGCCGCTCGCTTTAGCGACCAGTTCACGCGAGCCACCTACCGTGGAATAGAGACGCTGCAAGGTGCCATCGACGTCGGCATCGATGGAGCGGCGCAGATCAGCGGCGCCCGCAGCCTGTTCGGCTCCTGTGTTTCTGTTCGTCGTGCAGCCGGCGAGCGCGAGGCCGCCCAGCGCCAGGACGGCGGTCGACTTGAGCACGAAGTTCCGTCTTTGCATGGTTGTTCTCCGTCGTGGAATTCGGGAAACCGCATAGATCTGGAGCGAGAGGCACGTTGAGTTATAGCACAGCATAGGGCGATGGGAGTTTCGCAAGGCGAAAGCGAGTTCTCTTCACCCGGACCTTCAAGCTGCCACGGTAATGCTGGTCAGCGCCGCGCCCGACAAAACTCTTGCCGAGGAATCAACTGAACATTTCCGGTCGCAAATCGCTTACCTCGACGATCACGTCGGCTGGAAGATTCGCTCGGCGTGCCGCGGCGCGGATGGCATCGACACTGGGTGCTTCATATAAGCAATAGGTCTTTTTCTTGTCCGCGCTCAGAAACGAAAAAAGCCACTCGACACCTTCCTCGTCGTTGATTCGCTTTACGGTCGCCGCGCTGTCGTTCGTGACGTCGAGTTGCTCCGCAAAATTACGTTCGATCATGAAACGTGGCATGACATCCTCCTCGGGTATCGACAGCACATCGCACATCATCTTGCGCGTGAGCCTGTGCTAGTTCCTGGTCCTTGCGCAAATCTGCCCTCCTCCGATGCGCTCGATGAGCGCGAACATCTTGAGTCTCCTCGCTTCGGCCGCCGCCATCGAAAGCAGATCTTGCGCTCGTGCTCTGTCTTCGATGCGATTGCGCGCCACCAGCATGAGCGCGTATTCGTACCGGCTATGCGCGAGCCAGGGCCACGCACGCAAGCGTTCGTCCAGGTGAAGGGCGTATTCGAAATGCTGTTCGGCCGCTGCCCAGTCGCCAAGCGCGTGCGCGAGCATCCCGAGAAACCTTGCCGTCGATCCGCAGCAAAGGGTAAAGACAGGAACCGTGACGGCCTGATCCCGAAATGGCAGAAGAAGGGAGTAGATCTGTTCGGCATGCTTGACGTCCCGCAGGCGCGCGGCAACCTCCGCCAGATACGCCAGGGTGACTAGCCGCTTGCTGTCCACGGGAATGCTGTGCTCCGATTCCGCAAGCCGCTCGAGATTGTCGCGGGCCTGGGCTTCGAACCCGAGATCGCTGCAGATCAACATGAATCCCGGCCGCCATGTTGCATCCTCGGAATGCGCGTCGACAAAGCGCTTGAAGATCGGCGCCACCTCGGCGAGTCTGCCCTGCTCGCGGCGAACCGAGAACATCTGCATGCCATAGACGCCCGTTGCGAGATTCGCGTCGGCGCTCTGCGCCATCCGCAGGGAGTCGCGCGTCTTGTGCTCCGCCTCGGCAAAGTCGCCAACGAGTATGGCCCGCATTGCCTGTGCCCCCGTCACGCACCACTTGTCGACGAAATGCTGCCCGCTTGCGGCAATCTGCCGATACCGTTCCAGCGCGCTCTCGAATCGGTCGGCGTCGCCGATCTCCAGGTAGCCAGCCAGACATCGGGCGCACGCGTGACCGATGGTGTGCGCATCGCCGAGTTCTTCCGCGATCTGCCTCAACTCCAGCAACACACTTTCACGTTCCGCAAACCTGTCCGCCGACAGCGGCAGAGCACCGACATGCATCACCTCGCAGGCCAATGCGTCGAAGAGACTCGGCAGATCGTTCAGGCGTCGCGCGAGGGCAACGGCCTTCCGGGAAAATTCGCTGCTCTGCTCCCGAGCGCCTGTCATATGAACAGTGCGGACGAGCCGGCTCAACAGGCGGCAGCGCATGACCGATTCCTCGGTCCCGGTGAGGGCGAGCGCCTCCTCGAGCAATGAAAGCGAAGCATCGCCGGAGCCTTCGAGGAACGTCTCCGCGGTGTCGAATTCCAGCGCTGCCTGCACGAGATACGACGTGGATTTCTGGTCGCGGGCGATTCGCGCGGCCTCGCGGAAAGTCGCGATCGCCTCGCGTTGGGCCAGGCGCAGTTCCGCCCTGCCTCTCGTCAGCAGCATGGGCAGCAGGCGCGCGGCCCGCTCGGGCTCACTATAGTGGCATCGCTCGACCAGTTCGAGTCCGCGCCGCACATGGGCGATGGCCTCCTCGTAGGCGGCGCCTGCGAGCGCGTGTTCGCCGGCACGCTGCCAATAGCCGATCGCGCGTTCCGGCAGGTCGGCCGCAGCGAAGTTCTGCGCAATCAATTCGGGTTGCCGCTCGACGATGTCCGGATAATGTTCCTCCAGGGCGGCGGCAATTCGAGCGTGGAAATGCCGCCGGCGCGCAAGCAGAAGCGATTGATACGCAATCTCCTGGATCAACGCATGCCGGAACACGTAGGCATCGCCGTCAGCGGGTTTGCCCGGAGCGGGAACGATGATTTCGGCGGCAATCAGGCGATCGAGCGTTCGCTGCAGTTCAATCTCCGACCTGGACGCGATCAGACCCAGCAGCTTCCTGCCGAACTCCCGTCCCACCGTGGCGGCAATCTGGGCGGTCTCCTTGACGCTCGCCTCCAGCCGGTCAAGCCGCGAGAGCAGCGAGCCCTGCAGCGTGTCCGGAATCGCGATCGTCTGCGGCGTGCCCTTCAACTCGTAACTGATGCCGGCATCCCGCAACAGGTCGCCCTGGAGAACGGCCTTGGTCAGTTCTTCCACGAAGAGCGGCACGCCGTCCGTCTTCGAGACAATCTGATCGAGAACGAGATCGGGAAGCCGCTTGCCGCCCGTCAGCCGCTCGATCATCGCCGCGCAGTCGCGGCGCGACAGCCGGTCGAGATTCAGTTGCACGAGATGCGGAAAAGTCCATCCCGCCTCGAATTCGGGCCTCGCCGTGAGCAGCACGAGCAGCCTTGCGGAGATCAGCCGTTCGAGCACGAGCCGGATAAATTCAAGCGACGATGGATCGATCCAGTGCGCGTCCTCGACAACGAGGAGCACTGGCTGCGCGCGTGTCGATGTTTCGAGAATGCCCACAAGAACGTCGAGCGTCCGGCGTTTGAAGGACGGAGAAGAAGTGTCGACTGGCGGATGCGACGCGTCCGTCGGAATTCCGATCAGGCTCGCCAGAACCAGAAGCGTCTCGTCGACATCCGCTCCGAGTTTCAGGATTCCGGCCTTCAGCCGCTCACGATCCGACGCATCCGCCACGCTCAGACCGACGCCAAACGTGCGCTGTAGCCAGCGAAGGACCGGCCAAAAAGGGCTATCGCGATCATACGCAGAGCAGTGAAGCGAGACTGTCGCGTGCGACTCTTCACCGATGCTGTCGCAGACCGCGCGCAGCACGCGGGATTTCCCGATTCCCGGCTCGCCGATCAAAAGCACGCAGCGCATTTCGCCTTCGACGCTCTGCTTCCAGCGCTGCAAGATCACTTCCAGTTCCGCGGCCCGGCCGATGAGCGGCGTCATGCCGCGGGCCGCCCTGAGTTCAAAACGGTCGATCGCATCGGCCGGCGCCAGAACGCGCTGGACTCGGACCGGACCGGTGACCCCTTTCAAGTCCCGGTAACCGAGGTCTTCGAGCTTGAACGATCCCTCGATCAGATGTTGTGCCCTCGGCCCCACGACGATTGCATCGGGCGGAGCGAGCGCCTGCAGCCGTGCCGCGATGTTGGGCGCCTCGCCGACGATCGCCTGGTGATCCAGCGAAGATCCCGCGCCGATCGCGCCAGCGACGACAAGTCCCGTTTCGATTCCGATCCGCACCCGCAGACGCAGCCCGTACTCGGCCTCGACGTTATCGTTCACCTCGCGAAGCGCCGCTACGGCGGCGAGCGCGGCGAGTACCGCGCGCGTGGCGTCGTCTTCGTGCGCGTGGGGATAGCCGAAATAGACGAGCAGGCCATCGCCGATATACAGCGCGATATGGCCTTCGTGAGCTTCGATCGCGCGTGCACAGGCTTGGTGATAGACGCCCAGGAGGCGCCGCATATCCTCTGGATCGAATCGCTCGCCCAGCGATGTCGAGTCGATGAGGTCGACGAACATGACCGTGACTTGCCGCCTCTCGGCCTCGGTGGACTCACGTGTGCGCGGCGAAGCTGAGTCCGCTCGTTCCTTCGCCCGCTTCGGCGCATTCGCGTGGGCTTCGCTCAGGCCCGCAAGCCCTATCGCAAACCGCTTGCGGTCACCGAGCCCGAGGCCGAGCTCCTTCAGGTCGCACTCGGAAAGGTCCCCAAGCACATCCCAGTCAATTCCTTGCGAAATGAACTTCGCAGCGTGAGCGCCGAGGCCAATCCGCGTCAACCATGTCGCCAGATCGTCGGTCATCGCAGAATCTCTGCTATTTCTCCAATGTCATCATCCCCGTGGCAGCGCGACTTGTCACGCGCCTTTGCCCATCCCGGTAATGCCGCATCGCCGTGTGGCGGCGGGACTTCTTGAAGTATGTGGATAAACCGCGCACCCGATTCTGCTGAAATCGCGGATATCACCTTGAAACACCGTGCGTGGGGTTCCTCTCATCTCGTTTCGTATGAGTGCCTCGGCCTGCCCTTTGATCCGGCGAACGCGGGCCATTAGCCGCGCCTCATCCTTCGATGTATGCATGCACGATATTGCGTATAACGTAAGGGGTGAGTGTCACTTCCAGCTGAACCCGTGTTGCATGCCAAGAATAAAAAGCCGACAAAGACCAGGCGTTCTTCACCAGATCCCTCGCAGCGTCTGGGTGCTCGGATGCGTCAGCCTGCTCATGGACGTCTCGTCGGAGATCATCCATAGCCTTCTGCCAATGTTCATGATGGCGAGCCTCGGCGCGAGTGCCACGACGATTGGCGTCATCGAAGGCATCGCGGAGGCAACGGCGCCTGTCGTCAAGGTGTTCTCCGGCGCGCTGAGCGACTATCTCCGGAATCGCAAATGGCTCGCCGTCGCGGGCTATGGGCTCGGGGCACTGAGCAAGCCTCTGTTCGCAGTAGCGCCGACGATCGGCGTCGTCGTGGGCGCGCGCGTCATGGATCGAGTAGGGAAAGGCATCAGAGGGGCGCCACGGGACGCGCTCGTGGCTGACGTGACGCCGCCGCATCTGCGCGGCGCTGCGTACGGTTTGCGTCAGTCTCTCGATACCGTCGGTGCATTCCTCGGCCCGCTGCTCGCCGTCTGGATCATGCTCGCCTGGTCGGACAACTATCGCCTCGCATTCTGGATCGCGGTCATACCGGGAGTGCTTGCGGTCGCACTGCTCGCATTCGGCATCAAGGAGCCCGAGCACGCGCCTGGCACCGAAGGCGCCAAAGCCACCAATCCGATCCGCTGGCAGAAGCTCGTCGAACTAGGCAGCGGCTATTGGTGGGTCGTCACCATCGGTGCGGTGTTCTCACTGGCGCGCTTCAGCGAGGCGTTTCTGGTTCTCCGTGCGATGGGAAGCGGCGTGCAAGTGGCGCTCGTTCCGCTCGTCATGGTCGCGATGAATGTCGTGTACGCGATTTGTGCCTATCCGTTCGGCAAGCTCGCGGATAGAGTCAGCCATACGCGTCTGCTGATCGGTGGACTTCTCGTGCTTTGCGCCGCTGACATCATGCTCGCGCAGAGTGCGCATTGGGGCTTCGTGCTTGCGGGCGTCGTCCTATGGGGGATGCATATGGGCATGACACAGGGTCTCCTCGCGACCATGGTTGCCCACGCTGCGCCGGCTGACTCGCGCGGCACGGCGTTCGGCTTCTTCAACCTGTTTAGCGGGGGCGTTACGTTGCTGTCCAGCATTCTCGCTGGAGCGATATGGGATCGGGTGAGTGCAGCAGCGACGTTCTATGTCGGTGCGGGGTTTTGCGTCGCGACCATCCTGCTACTTTCTTCAGTTCACCAACGCCGGCGTCGCTGAATCGCTGCGCGACGCCCGCAAGCTCGCAACTTGCGACACAGTGCGAGCCCGTCTATACGAAGCAGAGGCAGGCACGAACTCGGCGGGCACAAAAAAACGGCCACCGGTGCGAAGACCGATGGCCGCTCGTGTACTTCAGCGAAACCGCGAAGAAACCTTGAACGTTATTCTTCGCTCTTCAGCTGCGGCAGCGCCGAAGCTTCTCCCGGCGTCAGCAAACCGACCTCGGAGTAGATTCGCAGCTTGTCGCGCGTATCGGTGATGTCGAGGTTGCGCATGGTCAGCTGGCCGATGCGGTCGCGCGGCGAGAACGTCGAAGCGACTTTTTCCATCGACAGGCGCTCCGGCTGATACGTCAGGTTCGGCGACTTCGTGCTGATGATCGAGTAATCGTTCCCGCGGCGCAGTTCGACGGTCACTTCACCCGTGATGGCGCGCGCGACCCAGCGCTGCGCCGTCTCGCGCAGCATGATGGCCTGCGGGTCGAACCAGCGGCCCTGATACAGCAGGCGGCCCAGACGACGCCCGTTCTCGCGATACTGCTCGATGGTGTCTTCGTTATGGATGCCGGTCACGAGCCGCTCGTACGCGATATACAGCAGCGCGAGCCCGGGCGCCTCGTAAATCCCGCGGCTCTTCGCTTCGATGATGCGGTTCTCGATCTGATCGCTCATGCCGAGACCATGACGCCCGCCGATGCGGTTCGCCTCCAGCAGCAGCTCGACCGCGTTCGGGAACGTCTTGCCGTTGAGCGCGACCGGCTGGCCCTCCTCGAAGCGGATCGTGACTTCTTCGCGGTCGACCTTCACGTCGTCACGCCAGAACGCGACGCCCATGATCGGATTCACGATGCGGATGCCGCTTTCCAGGCTTTCGAGGTCCTTCGCTTCGTGCGTCGCGCCGAGCAGGTTCGAATCCGTCGAATAGGCCTTTTCCGCCGACATCTTGTAGGCGAAGCCCGACTGGCGCATGAACTCAGACATCTCCGCGCGGCCGCCGAGTTCGTCGATGAACTGCTGGTCGAGCCACGGCTTGTAGATCTTCAGATCCGGATTCACGAGCAGACCGTAGCGGTAGAAACGCTCGATGTCGTTGCCCTTGTAGGTGCTGCCGTCGCCCCAGATGTTGACGCCGTCTTCCTTCATCGCGGCGACGAGCATCGTGCCCGTGACGGCGCGGCCGAGCGGCGTCGTGTTGAAGTAGGTGACGCCCGCCGTCGATACATGGAACGCGCCGCTTTGCAGCGCGGCAATGCCTTCCGCGACGAGTTGCGCGCGGCAGTCGATCAGGCGCGCGCCCGCTGCGCCGTATTCGGTCGCGCGGCGCGGGATCGAATCGTAGTCGTCCTCGTCGGGCTGGCCGAGGTTCGCGGTATAGGCGTAGGGCACGGCGCCTTTCTTCTTCATCCAGTGAAGCGCGGCGCTGGTGTCGAGACCGCCGGAGAACGCGATGCCGACCTTCTGGCCGACCGGAAGATTTTCGAGAATTGTGCTCATGAGCAATACCGTCTAATCGATTAATGGAAAACTGGTCGGACTATCGAGTCCGCGATGGCCGGACAAATGACAAGCGTAACCGGAAATGGCGGCACGCTTCGCCCCGGCGTGTCGGGGCGGCTGCCGCCCGGTTCGCGGCTGGAGGAAACCGAGCTTTTCCGAGCGCTTCGCATGCTCGCGCACGCCGGTCCGCGAGGCGCTGCGGCAGCTCGCATCGGAGGCGCCGATCACGCTGCGTCCCCGCCAGCCCGCAATGCGATCTCGCTCTCGAGCGTCGTCAGAAGCTCGTCGCTCGCGTGGTCACGTGTATCTCCAGAGCCCATTGCCTGTATTTCTTGCGGGCTCGATTGTCGCATGAATCGATGCGTTCACCGCCGCAGACAGCATGCCGGGCTATCTGACGAAAGTGCGTCCATATCGTCGATGTCATCGCGACCATCACCCTCATTCCGAGCCGAGGGCGCGGAGCTCGACTAGTTCGCGCCGCGGCGTGATCGGCTCCGCTGGCGGAGTCGGCGCGCTATCCCGAACGGCCCGCCGACGCCTCAGGACAACGCCACGACAGCGTCGAGCGCGCCGCCGACCATATCGCGCAGCGTCGGCTGGATCGCTTCGGCTTTTGCCGGCAGGTAATCGAACGGGGGTGCTTCGTCCATGTAGGCGGACTGGCACATCTCCAGTTGCACGGCGTGAATCCCGTCCTGCGGCGCCGCATAGTTCCGCGTGATGAAGCCGCCTTTGAAACGTCCGTTCGCGATCCATGAGTAATCGCTCCGCGCGGCCGCATCCGTCACGGCTTTCATCACCGATGCCGCCGCCGTGCGGCCATCCTGCGTGCCGATGTTCAGGTCCGGCAGCTTGCCGTCGAACAGACGAGGCAACACGCTCGCAATCGAATGCGCTTCCCACAGCAGCACATTGGCGTGCCGCTCGCGAAGGCGCGCAAGCTCGACGACGATCCTGTCGTGATACGGCTTCCAGTACTTCGCGACGCGACGCTGTTTTTCGGCGGCATCGGGTACGCAGCCTTCGCGGTACACCGGCTCGCCACGGAACGTCAGATCGGGGCACAGGCCGGTCGTCGTCTGCCCTGGATAAAGGCTTTCATCGGACGAAGGCCGGTTGAGATCGATCACATAGCGCGACATGCGTGCGCCGAGGATCGTTGCGCCGAGCTGCTGCGCGAACGCATAGAGCCGGTCGAGGTGCCAGTCGGTGTCGGCAACCGTCAGCGCGATATCCGTGTACCGGTCGCGCAGATCGTCGGGGATGATCGTGCCGAGGTGCGGGATCGAGAGCAGCAGCGGCCCATCGCCGCGTTCGAGCGTGTAGAGATCGTCCATTGAATGATGTCGATTGTGAAGTGGTTTGCGACAAGGAAGTCATAACAGCGCATCGTCCGGCAGCGTCGGCACGGCGCGCGTGAGTGCGGGACGAATCAGGTGATCGAGCACGCGGCGCGTGAGCGTGACGGTCTCATCGACGAAATCGTCCCATTCCCCTTGCCGATGCAGCACGAAAAACTCGCGTCGCGCGAGACGTCCTTCGGGCAGCGGCAATACGGCGATCGCGTCGAGATAATGCCGCGCCTGCCAGAGACACAAGGGCGTCGAAATGGCGAAACCGAGTTTCGCGCTGACGAGGCTCAGCAGCGGATCGGTTGCGTCGAATTCGAAACGGCGCGGGCTTTCGATGCCGAGATGCCGCGCGAAGCGATCGACCTGCTGGCCGATGACGGAGCGCGCGGTATAGCGGATCAGCGGCAGCTCATCGGCGAGCGTGCGCCACGCCGACGCATCGTGTCGAAGCGGCTCGCGCTCTTCGAGCCAGCGGCGCGATACCACGGCCACGAACGCCTCCGAAAACAACGGCACTTCGACGATGCGCGCGTCATTCAACGCGGTCTGCGTGCAGACGACGACATCGACTTCGCGCGCGTGCATCTGCGCCGACAGGCCGGGCGTCAAACCCGACCATAACGAGATCTGCCGCGCCGAGCCGGACATCGCGCGGATCAGTTCAGGGCCGACCGTTGCCGCGAAGGAATCGACACAGCCGAGCCGCAACGGCAACGCGCCCGCAAGCGACGCATCGCCGATGCGCGCGCTCACCATCTGCGCGTGATCGAGCAGCGGACCCGCGAGTTCGAGCAGCGCGCGCCCGGCGCGGTTCGGACGCGGCGGACGGCTGTCGCGATCGAACAGCGCCGTGCCCTGCTCGCGTTCGAGCGATGCGATCGACTGGCTCACCGCGCTCTGGCTCAAACCAAGGCGGCGTGCAGCCGCGGTCATCGAGCCGGTCTCGCAAACGGCGACGAAAGCCTGCAGCGCGCGCAGGTCGAGCGGTGATGGGGTGCGTCTCATCGAGACTCCGTGATGCTGCCTGGTGCATTGGATCTGGAAACCGCGGCGCGGCGCGGCGCGGCGCTCATCATGCGCCTTTCGGGGGATGGCCCTGGCGTCATCAGCAAACCGCCGATGACGACCATCAGTTTGTCTTATGCTAAATATTCGCACGTCACGACCCACGATGCGCGGGCGTCGTGTGCGGTCGCACAGGCCGAGTCGGATTGGTGACAGTAGATGTCGAGTTTGTGTCGGTCCAGCCGATTTTGGCCCGTTACATTCGACCAACGCTGGCATCGGTGCGCGGGAGGGCCGCAGTGGATACACTGGTTTTCATCTGGAATAACGCGGCATCGATCGGGCATATGCTCGTCGATCACATGCTGCTCGTGCTGGCCGGGGTCGGCTGCGCGATCGTGACGGGCGTCGCGCTCGGCATCGTCATCACGCTCGATGAGCGGCTCGCCCGCGTCGTGCTCTACACCGCCGCGATGCTGATGACGATTCCATCCATCGCGCTTTTCGGCCTGCTGATTCCGGTGCTGTCGCTGATCGGCCAGGGCATCGGCTTTCTGCCCGCCGCCATCGCGCTATTTCTCTATTCCCAGTTGCCCATCCTGCGCAACACCTACGCCGCGATCCGCAACCTCGACCCCGCTCTGCGCGAAGCCGCGCTCGGCATGGGGATGACGCCGTGGCAGCGGCTGTATCGCGTCGAAATGCCGATCGCCGTGCCGATCATCATGGCGGGCGTGCGCATGGCCGTGGTGATGAACATCGGTATCGCGGCGATCGCGACGTATATCGGCGCGGGCGGGCTCGGGCGGCTCATCAGCCGCGGCATCTCGCAGTCGGACCCGCGCCAGCTCGTAGCGGGCGCGGTGATCGTCGCGCTGCTCGCGATCCTCGCCGATCTGGGCCTCGCCGCCCTGCAATGGCGTCTTACGCCGGAAGGCATGCGCCCGCGCCGGGTGCGCTTCCTCTGGCGGCGCGGCGGGCTGCAGCCGCCGCTCGCGGCGCCTCTCGTCAATGCGGCAGCCACCCCGGCGGAGGGACGATGATCGAGCTTCGAAACCTGACCAAGCGCTTTGCGTTGCGCGGCGCAAAGCCGGTCGTCGACGACATCTCGATGACGGTCGAAGAAGGCGAACTGTGCGTGCTGCTCGGGCCGTCCGGCTGCGGCAAGACCACGACGCTCAAGATGATCAACCGGCTCGTGCAGCCGACGTCGGGCCAGATCCTGATCGGCGGTGTCGATACGGCCGGCTTCGACATCGTCGAGCTGCGGCGGCGCATCGGCTATGCGATCCAGCAGGTCGGCCTCTTCCCGAACATGACGGTGGCGGAAAACATCGCGCTCGTGCCGCAGATGCTCGGCTGGGACAAGGCGCGCATCCGCGAGCGCACGGAAACACTGCTGGCGATGGTATCGCTCGATCCGGCGACCTTCATGCCGTGCTATCCGCGCGATCTGTCAGGCGGACAGCAGCAGCGCGTCGGCGTGGCGCGGGCGCTCGCCGCCGATCCGCCGGTGATGCTGATGGACGAGCCGTTCGGCGCGATCGATCCGATCAACCGCACGTCGATTCAGGACGAATTCCGCCACATCCAGAAGAGCCTGAGAAAGACCGTGATGTTCGTGAGCCACGACATCGACGAGGCGATGAAGATGGGCGACAAGGTGGCCATCTTTCGCGACGGCAAGATAGAGCAGATGGCGAGCCCGGACGAGCTGCTGGCGCGCCCGGCAAGCGCGTTCGTCGCGGATTTCGTCGGCGCCGACCGCGCATTGAAGCGCCTTCGCCTGATGCGCGCAGCCGATGCGGCGCTGGAACCGGCACGCGTCGCGCGTTTGGGCTTTTCGAGCGCGGATGCGCGTGCGCTGCTGCGCGATCACCTGGCCGACACGCTCGTCGTGCTCGATGCGCAAGACAAGCCCGTGGGTCATATCGGTTCGATGGAACTCGCCGCTGGCGGTGCCACGCTCGAAGCCGCGCAACTGCGCCCGCTGCCTGCCCTGGCACGTGCGACCGACGACCTGCGCTCCGTCATGTCGATGCTGCTCGCGCACGGCGCGACGTGGCTGCCGGGCGTCGATGCCGACGGGCGCTTCATCGGTTATGTGACGCACGAACGCATCGCGCTGATGGCGCGCGCGGCGTGCGCGTCGGGCGAGGCGTCGCCGCATGTTCCCGCTGCCACGCCCGATGCGCCCGAACCCGCGCTCGTGCTCGGAGGTGCGCGATGAACGGACGCGCCGCCCGCATCGCTACCGGCTCGCTGACGGCAGTGCTCAGCGCATCGGCGCATGCGGACAACTGGTTCGCGTCGATCGGCCAGTATCGCGCGGACATCGTGTATCAGGCCGGCCAGCAAATGCTGATGGTGCTGATCGCAGGCGTTGCGGCGATCGTCGTCGCGGTGCCGGTCGGCATCTGGCTGAGCCGCCCGGCGAACGGCCGCGCCGCACAGTTCGTGATGTTCGCGCTCAACGCAGGTCAGGCAGTGCCGAAACTCGCGATTCTCGCGCTCGCGATGAGCGCGTTCGGCATCGGCGCGAAGCCCGCGATTCTCGCGCTGTGGCTCGCCACGCTGCTGCCCATCGCGATGAACACCTACGAAGGCATCCGCGCCGTGCCGCCCGCGCTGATCGAAGCGGCCAACGGCATCGGCATGACGCAATGGCAGATTCTCCGCAAGGTCGAACTGCCCAACGCGATGTTCGTGATCCTCGCGGGCGTACGCACCGCGCTCGCGATCACCGTGGGCACCGCGCCGCTGGCGTTTCTCGTCGGCGGCGGCGGACTCGGCGAACTTATCTTTACCGGCATCGACCTGAATGATTTTTCGATGTTGCTTGCCGGCGCCATCCCGACCGCCCTGCTCGCGGTCGCCACCGATCTGTTCGTCGCGCAGCTTCAGCACTGGCTGGTGCCGCGCGGCGTCAGTCCTCAACGTTGATCCTTCTCGGGGAACCGAAGCCCATGTTCAAGCCGCTATTGTCACGCAAGCTGTGGTCGCGCCTGCTCGGCGCATCTTTGTTCACGCTCGCCGTCGGCGCGCTGGGCGTCGGTCAGTCCGCGCGGGCTGCATCGACCATAACCGTCGGCGGGAAAAACTTCACCGAGCAGGTGCTGCTCGCGGAGATGACCACGCAACTGCTGCAGGCGAAGGGCTTCACGGTCGTGAAGAAGGACGGCATGGGCAGCACGGTGCTGCGTCAGGCGCAGGAGAACGGACAAGTGGACGTGTACTGGGAATACACCGGCACGTCGCTGATCACCTATAACAAGGTGACCGACAAGCTCGATCCGCAGCAGACCTATGCGCGCGTGAAGGAACTCGACGCGCAGAAGGGTCTCGTCTGGCTCGATCCGTCGAAGGCGAACGATACGTACGGCCTCGCGATGAACCGCGACGTCGCGCAAAAACTCGGCATCGCCACGCTCAGCGATCTCGCGAAGGTGCTCAACGGCGGCAAGGAGCTGACCTTCGCGTGCAATTCCGAGTTCTACGCGCGGCCCGACGGTCTGCGTCCGCTCGAGAAGGAATATGGCTTCCACTTCGGGCCGGCGCAGATCAAGCGGATGGATTCGGGCCTCACGTATCAGGCGCTGAAGGATCGTCAGGTCGATACCGCGCTCGTCTTCACGACCGATGGCCGCGTGCCCGCGTTCGACTTCATCGTGCTGCGCGACGACAAGAACTTCTTCCCGGCGTATGCGCTGACGCCGGTCGCGCGCAAGGCGACACTCGACGCCAACCCGAATCTCGCGGGCGTCCTGAACGCGCTGTCCGCCAAGCTCGACGACGCAACGATGGCGCGCCTGAACGCCGAAGTCGACGTCCAGAAGAAGTCGCTCGGCGACGTATCGAGCGCGTTCCTCAAGTCGGCCGGCCTGCTCTGATCCATGCGCGCGACGCAACCCTTGCTCGTCGCGGCCGCGCAGGTCGAGACGGTCGTCGGCGATCTCGCGGCGAATGCCGCGGCGCATCGGCGGGTGATCGAAGAAGCCGCGGCGCGCGGCGTGCGTTTGCTCGTGTTTCCCGAGTTGTCGCTCGTGGGGCATGGCGCGGGTGAGCACGCGCTGAAGCTCGCCATCACGCGCGACGACGAGACGCTGCTCGAACTCGCGCGCTGCTGTACGTCGCTGTGCGCCGTGGTCGGTTTCATCGAGGAGGCGCCGGGCGCGTCGTTCTACAACAGCGTCGCGACGCTGCATGCGGGGCGCGTGGCGCAGGTGCATCGGAAGATCGCGCTGGCGACCTACGGAAAGCTCGACGACGGCAAGTACTACGGACACGGCGAGTGCCTCGACCAGTTCCCGATGCCGGACGATCCGCGCTGGCGCGTCGCGACGCCGATCTGCGCCGACCTGTGGAGCCCCGCGCTGATGCATCGCCTGGCGCGCGACGGCGCGACCTTGTGCGCCGCGCCGGTCAGTTCGGCCGTCGAAGCCGTCGGCACAGAATTCGACAACCCGCGCGGCTGGGACACCGTGTTGCGGGCTCACGCGCTCGTCTATGGCCTGCCGATCGTGTTCGCCAATCGCGTCGGACGGGAAGGCACGCTGCAATTCTGGGGCGGCTCGCGCATCGTCGGCCCGCGTGGCGAGATCCTCGCGCAGAGCGAGTCGGCACGCGAGGAGCTCGTGATCGCGGCGCTCGACTACGGCGCCGTGCGCAACGCGCGTTTCGACCTGCCGACGGTGCGCGACGCCCGCGCCATCGACACGATTCTGGCGCAGCGCGGGTCCGGAAACGACATCGTGTCGGTTTCGTGATCGGGTTGGTCGTCTGTCTGTGCGCATCGGCGAAATCAGCGACAGACAATCGGTTTAACTGATCGTTTGCACGGAGAGCATGACGATGATCGACCCGACGCGCGTGCGCGCCGCCCTCGCGCAACGCCGCGACAACTTCTCGCTGCCGCAGCCGTTCTATACCGACGAAGCGTTTCATCGACTCGATATCGACGCCGTCTTCAACAACGAGTGGCTGTTCGCGTGCAATAGCTGCGAGTTGCGCGAGCCGGGCGACTATCTGACGCTCGAAATCGGTGCGACTTCGGTCATCGTGTTACGCGACGAGGACGGCGAGATTCGCGCATTTTTCAATACGTGCCGTCATCGCGGCTCGCGCATCTGTCTCGACGAAAAGGGGCATGCGCATCGGCTGACGTGTGCTTATCACCAATGGGTCTATGAGCTCGACGGCTCGCTGCTGCATGCGCGGCAGATGCCCGCAGGCTTCGAGCGCGAAGCGTATGGGCTGCGTCCCGTGCATGTCGGAATCGTGTGCGGCATGGTCTACATCTGCCTCGCGGATACGCCGCCCGACATCGCCCGCTTTCGCGATGCCGTGACGCCGTACATCGCGCCGCATCAGCCGTGGCGTACCAAGGTCGCCGCCGTCTCGACGATGATCGAGGACGCGAACTGGAAGCTCGTCATCGAAAACAATCGCGAGTGCTATCACTGCGCGGGAAATCATCCGGAACTGCTCGCGACGCTGGTCGAATTCGCATTGCCCGACGATCCCGCCGGCTCGCGCGACTTCCGCCTGCTGATGGACGCGCAAGCCGCGAAGTGGGAACGTCACGGCCTGCCGCATCTGCCCGCCGATGGCGGCGACGAGTTCCGCTGCATTCGCTTGCCGTTTCATCGCGGCGCGGTGTCGTTCACGCCGGATGGATCGCCTGCATGCGGCAAGCTGCTCGGCGATCTCACCGAACCGGATCTCGGCTCCGTGCGCATGTTCCGCGTGCCGAACAACTGGAATCACTTTCTCGCGGATCACATCATCCATTTCCGCATCCTGCCGCTGTCGGCGTCGCGCACGGTGCTGCGCACGACCTGGCTCGTGCACGAAGACGCGGTGGAAGGCGTCGATTACGACATCGACAAGCTGACCTCCGTGTGGAACGCGACCAACACGCAGGACGCGCGGCTCGCGGCCAACAATCAACTCGGCGTCGGATCGATCGCTTATACGCCGGGGCCGTATGCGCCGTCCGAATTCATGCTGCGCAACTTCACCAACTGGTATGCGAACAAGCTGTCGACTCATCTCGATAGCGCGCTTGCGCATCGTTCGTTCGAGCTGAAGGTGTCGAATGGCTGATGTGCTGATCGACGCGGAAAGCGCCCACGCTTTCGATGAAGCGCAAGCGCGCACGCTCGAATGCATCGCCGTGCGCGACGAAGCGCCGGGCGTCAAGACTTTTCGCCTGCGAGATCCGCATCCCGACGGCGTGCGCCTCTTCGCGCCGGGTCAGGCGATGCTGCTCGCGCTGAACATCGACGGCGTGCGTCATGACCGAATGTTTTCCATCGCATCGTCGCCCGTCGAGCGCGACGTGATCGAACTGACCATCAAGGCGCAGGCGCATGGTGTGGTGACGCGCTGGCTGCACGAGCGCTGCGCGCCGGGAATGCGGATCGACGCGCGCTATCCGCTCGGCCGCTTCACGCTCGATCCATCGAACGCGACGCCGCTTGCGCTCGTGTCGGCGGGATCGGGCGCATCGCCGCTCATGTCGATGCTGCGCACGCTCGCGCTCCGCAGGCCGGATGCCGACGTCGCATGGCTGCATTGCGCGCGCAACGCCGACGACATCCTCTTCGCCAGCGAACTCGCGACGCTTCAGTCGCGCATGCCGAACCTCAAGGTCAGCGTGTGGCTGAGCGCGCCCGCGCCGGGATGGTTCGGCTTGCGCGGGCGCATCTCGCGCGGCACGCTCTGGGCGATGACGCCGGACTTCGGGCGGCGCACGGTGTATTGCTGCGGGCCTGCGGGTTTCATGCAGAGCATCCGGCAGATTCATGCAGCCGAAGGCGCGCGACGCGCGGCGTTTCATATCGAGCATTTCGGGCCTTCGCCTTGCGCGGCACCCGAACACGATGCAACCTCCTTGCCCGAAGAAATGCACGGCGTGGTTCATCACGCCACCCTCGGCGACAAGCGCTTCCAGGTGCACGCGGGCGAAACGCTGCTCGTCGCGGCGACGCGTCAGCAGGTCGTGATTCCGTGCGGCTGCGCGAGCGGCATGTGCGGCACCTGCAAGGTGCGCCGCGTGTCCGGCGAAGTATCGATGCACCACGCGGGCGGTTTGTCGGCAGCCGAGGAATCGCAAGGCTGGATTCTCGCGTGCTCCAGCCGCCCCTCCACCGACGTCGAAATCGCCTTCCGATGATGACCGCCGCCCTGCCTTTGCTCGACGACGCAAGCCGCTTCACGCACGCGTTGCGCTTCGAGATGCTGCCCGATGCCGTGGTGCGCGATGCGCAACGCCGTCTGCTCGACCTCTTCGGCATCGCGGCGGCGGGCACGTCTACGCGCATGTCGTCGATTGCGCGGGAGCATGCGCTCGATTGCTTCGCCGCAGGCCGCACGCCCGCGCGCATGCTGTTCGACGGACGCATCGCGAGCGCGGCGGGCGCGGCGTTCGCGGGCGCGGCGACCATCGACAGTTTCGATGGTCACGACGGCCACGCGCTCACCAAGGGACATGCGGGCGTCACCGTGCTGCCTGCGCTGCTCGCAATGACCGAGCGCGTGCCCGGCATGAGCGGGCGGGAATTCATCGTGCAGACCGTCCTCGGCTACGAACTCGGCACGCGCGCGGGCATCGCGCTGCACGCGACGAGCCGCGAATATCACACCTCCGGCGCGTGGAATGCGCTCGCGGCGGCGGCCATCGCGAGCCGCGCGCTCAGCTTCGACCTGACGACGACGCGGCATGCGCTCGGCATCGCGGAGTATCACGGGCCGCGCTCGGACATGATGCGCTGCATCGATCATCCGACCATGCTGAAGGACGGCTCGTGCTGGGGCGCGCTCGCGGGCATCAGCGCGGCGCTGCTCGCATCGCGCGGCTTCACCGGCGCACCGGCGACAACCGTGGAGCGCGATGCGCCCGCGGTCTGGGCCGATCTCGGCGAGCGCTGGCTGATCCTCGAACAGTATGTAAAGCCATATCCGGTTTGCCGCTGGGCGCATCCGTCGATTGCAGCGGCGCTGGCGGTGCGCGCGCAGGCCGGTTTCGATGCGGCCGACATCAAGCGTGTGGAGATCGAGACCTTCCACGAGGCGAAGCGCCTGTGGTCCGGCGCGCCCCGCACTACCGAAGAAGCGCAATACGGCGTGCTGTTTCCCGTCGCCGCCGCGTTGCTGCATGGTCGCGTGGATGCCGGCACCATCGGCGATGCGGGTCTCGCCGATCCTGCGGTGCGCGCGCTGCTGCCGCGCCTCGTCACGCGCGAGCATGCCGAATTCAACGCGGCGTTTCCCGCCGAGCGCTGGGCGCGCGTGCGAATCGAACTGCGCGATGGACGCCGTCTCGATTCCGGCGCGATGCAGGCAAGCGGCGATCCCGCCCGTCCGATGACGCCGGGCGCCGAGCGCGAGAAATTCCGCACGCTGACAGGCGCGCGCTTCGGCGCACGTTTCGCGAGCGAACTCGAAGCGGCCGTCGATGCGCTCGCCGAACCGGACACAAGCGCCGCCGCCTTGTGCGAGCTCGTGCTGAACGCGCCGACCGCCATCGGCGAATCGGATGCGCGGCGGGACGACGCGCAAGCCATGACATCCTGACTTCAAAGAGTCGAACCCGTGGAAAACGAAGCCATGCAAACGCCCTTCTACGATCCCGCATCCGTGGCGGGCAAGGCGCCGCCCGTCGATGAATCGACCGATCTGCTCATCGTGGGCGCGGGTCCGGCGGGCATCGCGGCCGCGCTCGAAGCGGCCGGACGCGGCATCGGCGTGACGCTCGTCGATGAGAATCCCGTGCCGCTCGAAACGATGGGCGAGGACGTGCCGCTGCATTTCGGCGCTCGCATGGGCGCGGCGGCCGGCAACGCCAACGCGATGCTCGAAGCCATGCTCGAAGCGCGCCCTGAACTTGGCGATGCGCTCGAAGCAGGCATCGACGTGAAGCTCGGCACGGCAGTCTGGGGCCTCTTTCCGCACGGCCCGGCGAGCGCCTGGATGGACACGCATGTCGCTGGTCTCGCCGATTCATCGCATACGTGGCTCATGAGTTTCAAGCGGGTGATCGTCGCATCCGGTCGGCGCGACATGGGCCTCGCGTTCGACGGCTGGCAGCGTCCCGGCGTGATGGGCGCAAGCGCCGCGTGGCGGCTGGCGGCGCTGTACGGCGCACTCGATGCGCGTCGCGCGGTGTTGATCGGCAGCGACACGGACGCGCTGAACGTGGGCGTCGAACTGATGACGCGCGGCGTGCAGATCGTCGCGGTGATCGAACAGTCCGATGCGATCCTCGGCGATGCCGCACTCGCGTCGCAACTCGAAGCGGGCGGCGCGCGCATGCTCACGCGTCATGTCGTGCGCCACGCGCACGGGGATGCGTATGGCGTGACGTCGGTCGAAGCGGCATCGCTCGATGCGGGCGCGTCGGCTAGGTTCGATTGCGACACGGTGCTGCTCGGCATCGCCGCGCTGCCCGCGATCGAACTGCTCGAAGCGGCAGGTTGCGCGACTGCGTTCGATGCGGCGCGCGGCGGTCACGTCGTCAGTGTCGATGCAATGCAGCGGACGTCGCTGCCGTTCGCTTACGCAGCAGGCGACTGCGCGGGCGTCTGGGCGGCGAAGAGCCGCGATGAAGCCATCGCGCGCGAAGAAGGCCGTCGCGCGGCGCGTGCGGCGCTCGATGCGTCGAGCGTTGCGGACCTAGCGCAGGTCGTGCAGCCCGAAGCACCCGCGCACGATATCGCCCGATCGCGCATGGAATGGGTGCGCGCGAGCGTTCTCGGCGCGGCGGGCGAGCCGTTCGTGTGCCAGTGCGAGGAAGTCACCGCGCGCGAAATCCTCGATGTCCGCCCGCCGCGCTACCTCGACTGGCATCCCGCCGATCCGGCGCACGACACGCGCGGCGTCGCCGGCCTCGCACGCAGCGGCCCGCCGAATCCCGATGCGGTCAAGCGTCTCACGCGCGCCTGCATGGGCCCATGCCAGGGCCGCCGATGCCGCGAGCAAGTGGCGGCACTGCTCGCGATCGGCGCCGGCTGTGCCCTGCCGCAGATTCCGCTCGCGACCTTTCGCGCGCCGGTGCGCCCGCTCGCGTTGCGGCAACTCGCCGACGTGGCCGAAGCGTCATCGACCGCGGCGCACTGGGATAGCTGGTTCGGCATGGCCTCGCAATGGGTGCCGTTCTGGCGTGTCGATCCGCTGTATCGCGCGGGCACGCGGCGCGTCGGAGAACCGGTTGCAAGCGAATAGCGGACATCGGCATCGGCTTTTCATCGAAACGAAATCTCGCAATCAAGGCTCGCAAGCATGAACACGTTGGCAGCAGGCAATATCAAGGGCGCATCGGTCGTCATCGTCGGCGGCGGCGTGACGGGCCTCTCCGCGGGATGGTGGCTCGCGCGCGAAGGCATCGACGTGCTGGTGCTCGAAGCGGGCATGATCGGCTGGGGCGCGTCGGGGCGCAACGGCGGCGGCTGCTCGCATCATCACAGCCCGCTCTTCATGGAAGAACAGCGCCTCTGGCCGATGATGGACGAACTGCTCGGCTATCCGACCGAATTTTGCCGCGAGCGCATCCGCATTGCGCTCGACGAACATCAGTTCCGGCTGTATCGGCGTGCGCTGGAGAACGGGGCGCATCACGGCCTGCGCTCCGACGTGCTCGATGCGAAGCAGGTGCGCGAGCTCGTGCCGCTCGCGGGCGACAACGTGCATGCCGGCTATTTTTATCACTTCGGCGGGCATGCGAATCCGCATCGCACCTTGCAGGCTTATGCATGGGCGATGGAGGATCACGGCGCACGCATCCTGCAGCATACGCCGGTGACGGGTTTCGTCACGCAAGGCGGACGCGTCAGCGCGGTGAAGACGTCCAGCGGAGACTTTGCCTGCGATCACCTCGTAATCGCGGCCGGACCGCATACGGGCGTGCTTGCCGCACAACTCGGCATCGACGTGCCGCTCGCGGCGGCGCGCGCGGAGATGATCGTCACCGAACCGCTTCCGCAGATGCCGCTCGGCGGCGTCGACGGCAACGGCCTGTACGGGCGGCAGACGCTGCGCGGCAACCTCGCGTACGGCGGCGGTCCGCACGAATGGATCGGTCTCGACGACGTGCCGAAGGTGCGTCCGCATTCGACGCCGCTTCAATGCAGCATCGCGGCGCGGCTCGCGGCGCTGCTGCCGAAGGCCGCGCATGCGAAGGTCATCCGCAGCTGGGCGGGTTACATCGAGAACACGCCGGATGGACGGCCCGTGATCGATCGCCCCGATGCGCAGGGCAACGTGACGGTCGCGACGTTATCGAGCGTGGGTTTCGGGCTGTCGCCGGCGAGCGGCCACGCGATCCGCGATCTCGTGGTGGACGGGCGATGCGCGTTCGCGGATCTCTCGTCGCTGTCGCTTTCGCGCTTTGCGCACCTGGAACCGAACTGGCGCGAGCTGCAAGGCTGGCTGCCGTTGCCGCTGCGAGCCGCAGCGCCGGAGCTCGAAGCGGCATAAGCCCTTCACGACCTCGGCTGCGCGGCGCGCAACTCCGTCGGGCTGATGCCATACGCCCGACGCACCCAGCGCGCCAGATGCGACGGCGACGCGAAACCCGTCGCCACCGCCACATCGGCCACGGGCACGCTCGAATACGTCAGCATCTCGTGCGCGCGCTCCAGCCGCAACTGCACGTAGTAGCGCGCGGGCGTTGCGTTCAGATGCCGCAAGAATAGCCGCTCCATCTGGCGCGACGTCATGCCGATGGCCGAGCCGATATCGTTGATCTGCAGCGGCGTTTCCACATGCGCGCGCATCATCTCGATGGCCCGGCGGATGCCGCGCGGCAGGCTCGCGTGATTCTGGTCGCGCCAGCCGCGCTGATTGTCGGCCGTATCGCGCATGCGCTCGTGGTGGAACTGATTGGCGACGCGCACCGCCAGATCGCTGCCGTGCTGCGTCTTGATGAGATGCAGCATCATGTCCATTGCAGCGATGCCGCCCGAGCACGTCATGCGGTCGCGGTCGATTTCGAACAGCTTGCTGCTGCATAGCAGGTCGGGAAACGCCTCCGTGAACGCCGGCAGATTCTCCCAGTGGATCGTGCAATGGTAGCCGTCGAGCAATCCCGCGAGCGCAAGCAGATACGTCGCGGTCGAGAGCGAACCGATGACCGCATCGGTGCGGGCCGCGCGTTTCAGCGCCGCGACGAAGGCCGGTTCGAGCGCGGGCGCGAGACGAAGGCCGCCGCAGACGAACACGTAATCGGCATTCTTGTAGACGTCGTCGAAGTTGCGCGCCGCCAGCGCGATGCCGCCCGACGAATGCACCGGCTCTCCGTCGAGACTCGCGAGCGTCCAGTCGTACAAGGTGTCGCCCGCGAGGCGGTTGGCCGAGCGCAGCGGCTCGATGGCGGACGACAGGCTCATCATCGACAAGCCGTCCGCGAGGAGGAACACGAACCGGCGCGGCATGGCGTCGGACGAGGAAGTGTGATTGACCAAAGCGCGCGATGTGGGGTTGACCTGCGTGCCCTCGCATCAGCCCATGTCCATGCGAAGGCGCCCGGTTCGATACATGTGCCGCTATTATGGCCGCGAAAACCGCCCGATGGACAGGGCGCGACGAGGCTTATGCGGCAGAATAGGCCCGGGAGGAGACCATGCGAAATACATTCGTCGGGGTGGACCTGCGTGCGTTGCAGGCGTTCGTCGCAGTCTGCGAGACGCGTTCGATGACCGAAGCCGCGCGTGTGCTTGGCGTCACGCAGAGCGCGGTGAGCCAGCTCATCGCCGCACTGGAGCGCGAACAGGGCGTGGCGTTATTCGATCGCGAGTTCCGGCCGGTGCGGCCCAACGCGGCGGGCCGCATCCTGCTCGAACAGGCGGGCGGGCTGCTCGAACATGCGCAGGCGGTCTCGCATAACGTGCGCACAGCAACCAGCGAAGGCGTGCCGAGCCTGCGCATCGGCTGCGTGGATTCGTTCGCCGCCAGCGTCGGGCCGCATCTCGTGCAGCGCCTGTCCGATCGCATGAAGACGCTTTCGATGTGGTCCGGCCTCACGCCGACGCTCAGCGAGCAGCTCGCCAATCGCGAACTCGATCTCGCCATCTGCACGGAAGCCACGCTCGATCCGCGGCGTGTGGAATTGCGCCCGCTGTTCTCGGAGACCTTCATCGCCGTCGCGCCGAAAAAATTCGGCGCAGGCCGCAAGCTGCGCGATTTCCACGACGTCGCGCGCGAACTGCCGCTGTTGCGCTACACGGGCCGCTCGCTGATCGGGCAACAGGTCGAGCGGCTCGTCAAGCACATGAACTTCCATGCACCGAACCGCTACGAATTCGATGCCACCGATCCGCTGCTCAGTCTCGTCGCGTCCGGCTTCGGCTGCGCGATCACGTCGCCGCTTTGTTTGTGGCAGTCGCGCGCGCATCTGCCGGACGTGACTGTCGTTCCGCTGCCCGCAACGCGCATCGGGCATCGCCACTTCTACATTCTCACGCGCCGCTCCGAATGGTCCGCGATGGCCGATGCGGTGTCGCGCGAGTCCATTGCGGTGGCGCGCGAGGTGATCGCGCCGGGCTTGCACGCCGCCCTGCCCGGCATGCCCGCCGAACTGTTCGACGCCTATGCGCACGACTTCGACGCGCAAGGCGCAGCATGACATTAGCGAAACTGCTTTAAAACATAAGAGTTTCTGATTTGGTCAGATGGCTTAATGGCCGCGTCACGTTCGCCACTACCATCCATTGCAGACCAGGCTTTGCGGGCAGGCCGCCGCCGTTTTCCACCTCTCATTCAGACAGGCATAACGATGACAAGCAATCGCCGTACATTTCTGAAGCAGGCTTCCTGGATCGGCGCGGCAGCGGCCACGGCGGGCTTCACGACGGCATTCGCGCCGCTCGCGCGCGCGGCGACCGCCGTCAATTACGGCGGTTCGGCATGGCTCGGCCACTACGCGGCGTATGTCGCGATGAAGACCGATATCTTCACGAAACTCGGGATCGACTGCCGCTGGCAATCGTTCTCGACCTCGTCGGCACGCATGGGCGCGGTGATGGCGGGCAACATCGATATCGCGGGCACGGGCGTCGTCTCGGCGCTCGCGCTGATGGCCAACGGCGCAAAACAGTTCCAGCTGATCTCGACGCCCAATAACTTCGGCAAGTCCGAAGGGCTGCTGGTGCGCAGCAACGTGAAGTCGCTCGCGGATCTGAAGGGCAAGAAGATCGGCGTCACGTATGCGTCGAGTTCGCACGTGCTGCTGCTCGACGTGCTGCGTCAGGCCAACATGGACCCCGGCAAGGACGTGAGCATCATCAATCTGCCCGCGAACGAACTGCTCACCGCATACCGCGGCAATCAGATCGATGCCGCCGCCGCATGGACGCCGACCTTCGATCGCATCAAGGCGCTGCCCGACACGAAGCTCCTGCTCGACGATTCGTCGTTCTCGCTCTACAAGCAGTATCAACTGACGCCGGGACCGGACGTGCTGCTGGTGCGCACGGCGTTCGCGAGCGCGCATCCCGAGGTGCCGAAGGCTTTCCTGCAAGGTATCGCGCAGGCCAACGACATGATGACGCAGCATCCGGAGAAAGCCGCGCCCATCCTGATGACGCTCACGAATCTCTCGGAAGACGAGCAGATGGCGGTCCTCAAACAGACCCAGTGGTATTCGCACGCGCAGCAAAAATCGCTCTTCGTGGGCAGCGGCGGCAAGCCGGGACCGTTCGTCGACGGCGTGCAGAAGCTCTCTGACATGCTCGTCGATCTCAAGCAGATCGATCAGTCGCCGAAGGTGGCGGACTGGATCAACGCAAGCTATCTGTGAGCATCGACGAATGGCATCGAATCGCAAATGGAGGGGCGGCCTGCTCGTCGTGAGCGCGTGCTCGCTGATCGGCTTCCTGCTGCTGTGGGAACTCGTATGCCGTGCCGGGCTGGTCGATGCGGTCTTTCTGCCCGCGCCATCGCAGGTGCTGGCGCGCGGCATCCGCATGTGGAATCAGCATGCGCTGCTCGACAACGTGCTCGCGTCCACACGTCGCGTGATGGTCGGCTTCTTCGCGGCCGCGGTCGTTTCGATTCCGCTCGGCATCATGCTCGGCACCTCGCGCGTGGCGCGGGCGGTATTCGATCCGCTGCTGTCGTTTCTGCGCCCGCTGCCGTCGATGAGCTGGATTCCGCTGTCGCTGCTGTGGTTCGGCATCACCGAGACGCAGAAGTACAGCATCGTGTTCATGGGCTCGTTCGCGCCCGCGCTTCTGTATGTGATCGACGCCACGCGCAACATCGATCCGATCTTCATCCGTGCGGCGCGCAATCTCGGCGCGAATCGCTGGCAGGTCATGTTCGAAGTCATTCTGCCCGGCTGCATCCCGCAGATTCTGTCGGGCATGAAGGTGATTCTCGGCCTCTCGTGGACCTGCGTGATCTCGGCGGAACTCGTCGCCGCGCAACAGGGTCTCGGCTTCATGATCATGAACGGACGCGAGTTCTTCCAGACCGATACCGTCGTGCTCGGCATGGTGCTCATCAGCATCACGGTGCTCGTTACGGATGCCGTGTTCCGGCTCATCGAACGCGGAGTGCTGTCATGGCAACGATGAACCATCCGATGATCCGGCTCGAAGGCGTCGCGAAGAGCTACGGCCCGTTGCAGGTACTGAGGGAGGTCGATCTCGACATCGCAAAAGGCGAGTTTCTCGTGCTGCTCGGCGCATCGGGCTGCGGCAAATCGACGATGCTCAACATGATCTCCGGCTTCGAGCAGCCGACGCAGGGCCGCGTGCTCGTCAACAACAAGGTCGTGAAGGATGTCGAGCCGGCATGCGGCATGGTGTTCCAGCAGTACGCGCTGTTTCCGTGGAAAACGGTGAGCGAGAACGTCGCGTTCGGCCTGAAGATGCGCGGCATGGGCAAGGCGCAAAGGCGCGAGGCGGCGCGGCGTCATATCGAAGCGGTGGGTCTGAAGGGCTTCGAGGACAGCTATCCCGGCAAGTTGTCGGGCGGCATGAAGCAGCGCGTGTCGATCGCGCGTGTGCTCGCCAACGACCCGGACGTGATGCTGCTCGACGAGCCTTTCGCCGCGCTCGATGCCATGACGCGGCAAGTGCTTCAGGAACAACTGCTTTCGCTCTATGAAAAGAGCGGCAAGACCATCGTCTTCATCACGCATTCCATCGACGAGGCACTGATGCTCTCCACGCGCATGATCGTGATGGGCGCGAAGCCGGGACGCATCGTGCAGGATATCCGCAACGATTTGCCGTTGCCGCGCACGGCCGAAGTGCAGCTTTCGCCTGCGTATCTGGAGATGAAGAAGTCGATCTGGGAAACCGTGCAGGCCGAAGTCATGAAGGGCCTCGAAGGCGCCGCGTGAATCCGCGGTATGCATCGCTGCTTCTGCTCAGCATCGGTTTCTCTTATGACGAGGGCGAAGTGCAACTGGCGCGGCACACTGCGTCCATGATCCGCATGAGAAAGGAAGCGCAACAGTGAATACCTATGACGTGGTGGTGATCGGGGCCGGCGTGATCGGCAGTTCCGTCGCGTTCCATCTTCAGAAGCTGGGCGCGAAAAGCGTGCTCGTGCTGGATCGCGCGACCATCGGCGCGGGCACGACGTCGCAATCGTCGGGCATTCTGCGCACGCATTATTCCGTGAAGGAAAACGTCGAACTGGCGCGCAAGTCATGGGCGGTGTTCAATGACTTCGCGGCCTATCTCGGCGACGACGAAGCATCGTGCGGCCTCGTGAAAAGCGGTTATATGATTGTCGCGGCCGAGGGCGACAAGGTCGAGCCGTTGCGCGCATCGCTCGAACAGCAGAGACAGCAAGGCATTCCGCTTGAATTGCTGAGTGCGCAGCAGGCGCACGAACTCATGCCGATTGCACGCTTTTACGATGCCGCGCTGATCGGCTTCGAACCCGAGGCCGGCTTCGCGGACGCCTATCTCACCGCGACGAGTTTCGCGCGCGCCGCGCGACGCGGCGGCGTGACGATCCGCGAAAACGTTACGGTGAACCGGCTGCTGATCGAGCACGGCAAGGTGCGCGGCGTATCGACGAGCGTGGGCGATTTCGCGGCGTCGACGGTCATCAGCACACAGAACATCTGGACGCCCGAACTCGCAGGCTGGACGGGCAAGTCGCTGCCGGTCTCGCCCGAGCGTCATGCGGTGCTCGCCCTCGAATGCGAAGGCGCGGCCTACACATACGCGATGCCGGTGTTCAAGGACCTCGCATCGAGGGGCATGCTGTATTACCGCAGCTACGGCGGCAATCAGATGCTGGTGAGCGAAGGCACTGCCGGCGAAAAGCTCGACACCGCCGACACCGAACAAGGCGATATCCCGATGGACTATGTCGTCGAAGTCGGCGCGCAGGTCGCCGAGCGCTTTCCGGCGTATGAGGCGGCGGGCATCGCATCGTCGTGGACGGGTGTGTATGACGTCACGCCCGACTGGAACCCCGTGCTCGGCGCGTTGCCGGGTATCGAAGGGCTCGTGGTCGGCTACGGTTTTTCAGGCCACGGCTTCAAGCTGTCGCCCACCGTGGGCAAGGTGCTGGCGCAGGCCGCGCTCGGCTTGCACACCGATGTATCGCTCGCGCCGTATTCCGTCGAACGTTTTGCGACCGGCGCATTGCTGACCGGGAAATACGGTGTCGGCGCAGTGTCCTGAAGCGCGCGTGCCGGACGGCATCGAAGTCCGGGCGTTGACGTCGTTCGAGACGCAGCCCTGGCGCAACGGCGGCGGAACGACGCGGCCCCTCGCTTACGACCAGGATGGCGCGTGGCGCATCAGCCTCGCAACGGTCGTGCGTGACGGGCCTTATTCGCGCTTTGCGGGCATGACGCGTTTGTCGCTCGTCATGCAAGGCGCGGGCGTCACGCTACGCCATGGAGATGTGCAATGTCGCCTGAGCAGCGGAGCCGTCGCGGATTACGACGGCGATGCGGCATGGGACGCCACCTTGCACGATGGACCGGTGCTCGCCCTCAATGCGATGGCTGCGCGTGGCGTCTGTCGCGCGAGTATCCGGCCGCTGACTGAAACGATGACCGTGCCATCGGGATGCTTCGTAGTCGCGTTGACGATCGAGGCGGAATGCACGTTCGCCGTCGAAGGCTTCGAGGCCACGCTCGATGCCGCGCATGTCTTATTGCGCGGCGAACGAGGACCGCCGCTTCATCTCGCGCCGCATCGCGGCTCGCAGGCTGCGCTCGTCGTCATCGAGTTCATTGACCCTCGCTCTTGAGATTCGAACCAGGGAACGCAACCATGAAGATCATGGCCGCAGTGAAGCGTGTCGTCGACTACAACGTGAACGTCCGCGTGAAAGCGGATCAGAGCGGTGTCGAGACGAGCAACGTGAAGATGTCGATGAATCCGTTCGACGAGATCGCCGTCGAAGCGGCCACGCGCCTGAAGGAAGGCGGTCACGCCAGCGAGGTTATCGCGGTGACATGCGGTCCGGCGCAGAGCACGGAGACGCTGCGCACGGCGCTTGCCATCGGTGCGGATCGCGGCGTCCACATCCTGACGGACGTCGAATTGCAGCCTCTCGCGGTCGCCAAGTTGCTGAAGGCGGCTGTCGAACGTGAACAGCCGCAACTGGTGATTCTCGGCAAGCAGGCCATCGACGACGATGCGGGCCAGACGGGCCAACTGCTCGCTGCGTTGCTCGACTGGCCGCAGGCGACATTCGCCAGCAACATCCGGATCGGCGCGAATACCGCCACGGTCACGCGTGAAGTGGATGGCGGTCTCGAAGTCCTCGAGCTTACGTTGCCTGCCATCGTCACGACGGATTTGCGCCTGAACGAGCCGCGCTACGTCACGCTGCCCAGCATCATGAAGGCGAAGAAGAAGCCGATCGAGACATGGAGCCCTGCGGATCTGGGCGTCGATGCTTCTGCACGCCTGAAGACGCTCAAGGTCGTCGAGCCGGCGGCGCGCAAGGCGGGGGGCCGCGTGAACGACGTCGCGGCGTTGATCGACAAGCTCAAGAATGAAGCGAAGGTAATCTGAATGACCACTCTCGTCATTGCCGACCACGAAGGCGCGCGGCTCAAGGCGGCCACGCTCAATACCATCAGCGCGGCGCGCCAGTTGAACAACGGTGTGCACGTGCTGGTTGCAGGTCACGATGCGCGCGGTGCGGCGGATGCCGCGCGCATCATCGAAGGCGTGGACCGTGTCGTTCTCGTGGATGCGCCGCATCTTGCGGACGGTCTCGCGGAAAACATCGCAGCACAGGTGCTGATGCTTGCGACGTCCTACACGCATGTGCTTTTTCCGGCCACGGCGGCGGGGAAGAACGTCGCGCCGCGCGTGGCCGCGAATCTCGATGCGTCGCAGATTTCCGATGTGATCGCCATTCACGATGCCGATACGTTCGACCGCCCGATCTATGCTGGCAATGCGATCGCCACCGTGCGATGCGATGACGCGATCAAGGTCTTGACGATTCGAACCACTGCCTTCGATGCCGCACCTTCGGCGAGTGCGCCGGCGCCTGTCGACACGAAGGCGGCTGTTGCAGGGACGCAGCGTGCGCGTTTCGTGCGCCGCGAGGTCCCGGTGAGCGAGCGGCCCGAGCTCACGTCGGCGCGCATCGTCGTGTCGGGCGGCCGCGGTATGGGCAGTGCGGAAAATTTCGCGCTTCTCGATTCGCTTGCGCAAAAGCTCGGGGCGGCGGTGGGGGCTTCGCGGGCGGCCGTCGATTCGGGCTTCGCACCGAACGACTGGCAGGTCGGACAGACCGGAAAGATCGTCGCGCCGCAGTTGTATGTCGCGGTCGGCATCTCGGGCGCGATTCAGCATCTGGCTGGCATGAAGGACTCGAAGGTCATCGTTGCCGTCAACAAGGATGCTGAAGCGCCCATTTTTAGTGTCGCGGATTACGGACTGGTCGGCGACTTGTTCGAAGCGATACCGCAGCTCACGCAGGCGTTGTAGAAAACCGCCAACCGTCATGGCCGATTGCGCGAGCTTCGCTTCGGCATGGTCGCGCTTCGACGACTTTGTCGAAGCGCGCATGGAACGACGATTGCTGGCCGAATGACACTGATTCCATGGGGGCGCGATCATGAGCTATCGACCCGAGGAAACCGACAGCTTTACGCCGTTCGCCGCCGGCCTGATCACCGGTCTGGCCGCCGCTGCCGCCGCGTTGATCGCGCGTCGGGCGGCCGCTGTCATGAGCGTGGGCGCCGGTCATTCGGCCAAACATCGCGCGCTGGACTTCGCTGCCGGCATCATGCAGCCGAAGTATCCGCTTCGGGCGATGAGTACATGGCTGAACGGATTTCACTTCTACGCCGACGACATGGGCCGGCAGGTGGAAGCGCATCACTTCTGCATTCATCTGCGTCACGATCTGCATCAGTGCGTGATCTTCGATTCGAACGCACCGTGCGCGCGGCTCATCGGCATCGAATACATCATTCCGGAAGAGCGCTTTCTGCAGCTCCCCGAGGAAGAGAAGCGGCTGTGGCACAGCCACCACTACGAGGTGAAGTCGGGCGTCCTCGTGGCGCCAGGCATTCCTGAACTGGCCGAACGTGCGTATTTCAAGGACCTCGTCACTACATACGGCAAGACGTTCCACAACTGGCAGATCGACCGGGACGATTTCCCCTACGGCGCGCCGCAACTCATGATGGGTTTCACGCAGGACGGACAGGTCGACGAAGCGGCCGTCGCCGCGCGCGACAAGCGCCTCAAGGTGTCGCACGAGAACAGAAAACGCAAACGCTACGACATTCCCGTGGGGGATATCGCGCCGGGCGCGAACGCGTGGGAATCCGGCACCTCGCTCCAGACGAGGCTGGAGGAAGTGCCGTTCGATCCACGGCGATAAGCGAAGCGCGTGCTCAAACGCCGGCGTCACCGCTCTCGCGGGTGGTCGGGCCCTCGCCCGGCTTCGTTTCCGTCAGATCGCCCTCGCGCACTTCGGCCTCGCGTATCGTCGTGCCTTCATCGTCGGTCTCGGAGACATCGGTGGTAAAGGTTTCATCGCCACCTTCGGGCTTTTCCTGCTCGGGATTCTGTGCAGACGTGCTCATGACGCGCTCCTAATAAGATGTTGATGATCGGCTCGATGCCGATTCATCTGTCCTCCCAGTCAGCAATTGGAGTGCCGAGCTTCGCGCGCTGAACAGGGAGGCCCTGCTCGATCGCCCCGCCTTGTATCGCAACGTGTCCCCTGCGCAGACGGATAAGGACGCATACACAACGCCTCGTTTTCGACACGTGCGGGATACGTTCGCAGGCTTCAATACGCTCATCGCGCGCGCCCTTGAGCGTCGCCGGGAAGAGGGCACGACCGTCCTCCCGTAACGGGTGCTGCAGGCGCCGCGGCGCAGCATCGGCTGGAGTCTCACAGCCCTGCTGCTTGCGAACGGACACACGGTGCGGGCGCTCGCGACACACGCGAAGTCACTTTTGCCGCTGAAGGCGCAGCGCCTATCTTTCTCCAGGAGTTCTCATGTCGGATAACACAAGCCTCCCCCAGTCACCCGCGCGCCGTCGTTTCGTGGAAGCCGCGGCCGCCGGCGTTGCTGCCGCATCGCTGAGTCAGCTCGCTTTTGCCTCGACCACTTCATCAATCACTTCACTCGGAAGTTCAGCGACCGACGACAAGGAAGCGATTCGCCCACTTCGCGTGCACGTGCCCGAAGCGCATCTCACCGATTTGCGCCGACGCATCCGGTCGGCACGCTGGCCGGAACGCGAGACGGTCTCCGACGACTCGCAAGGCGTGCCGCTCGCATTGATGCAGGAACTCGCGCGTCACTGGTCGACGGATTACGACTGGCGCAGGTGCGAGGCGCGAATCAACGCGTACCCCAACTTCGTGACCGAAATCGATGGACTGGACATTCACTTCATCCACGTTCGCTCGAAGCATGAGAACGCCATGCCGCTGATCGTCACGCACGGCTGGCCCGGTTCGGTCATCGAGCAGTTCAAGATCATCGATCCGTTGACCAACCCTGTGGCTCACGGCGCGAGTGCATCGGATGCCTTTCATCTCGTCATTCCTTCTTTGCCCGGCTATGGATTCTCGGGCAAGCCGACGCAAACCGGCTGGGGCCCCGAACGGACCGCGCGCGCCTGGGTGACGCTCATGAAACGGCTGGGATACGACAAGTTCGCGGCGCAGGGTGGCGATCTGGGCGGTGTCGTCGCGAACGTGATGGGCAAACAGGCGCCGCCCGAGTTGCTCGGCATCCATGTGAATTTTCCGGCGACGGTGCCCGCGGACATCGTCAAGGCGCTCGCCGCAGGCGATCCCGCGCCCGCCGGCCTCTCGGATGACGAGCGTCACGCGTACGAACAGTTGAGCAGCGGCGCCAAGAAGCGGCGCGCCTACGCGCTCGAACAAGGTACACGTCCGCAAACGCTTTATGGATTGTCGGATTCGCCCATTGGCCTCGCGGGATGGCTGCTCGATCACGGCGACGGGTACACACAGCCGGCGGCGGCGCTGACGTCCGCCGTCTATGGGCGCGCGATCAACGGTGAATCGTCCGGAGCGATGACGCGCGATGACGTCCTCGACGACATCACGCTCTACTGGCTGACCAACACAGGAATCTCCGCTGCGCGGTTCTATTGGGAGTCGCACATCAACTTCACTGCCGCGGCGGATGTGTCGGTGCCCGCTGCCGTGAGCGTCTTTCCGCGCGAGAACTATCAGGCGCCGCGGAGCTGGACGGAACGCGCCTATCACAACCTCATCTGGTACAACCGGCTCGACAAGGGTGGACACTTCGCCGCGTGGGAACAGCCGGACTTGTTCGCCGAGGAAGTCCGGGCGGGATTGAGGCCGCTGCGCAAGTAGACCGTTTCGGGTGACTCCGTCGCCCACAAGTCGATACGGCGAAGCGCAAGCGGTCTTCCTGTCGAGCCCGAACGATCCGGCCACGCGTGTGCAAGCCATCGAGGCTTGCGCGCGCACATCCGATTCCTTGCTTCTGCTTCGCGTCCGGCGCAGCGCCAGCCCTACTTCCCGTCTCGAACAAGGACGGCCACGCCTTTCGCAGCGGGCCGAAGGTCGATGCTTTGGTTCAGGCTCATCCCTTGCCGAGCGGCGGCCGACCGGGGAACCCGGCCAGGTTGCTCAATTGGGCCAGTTCGTTAGCCGCCTCGCGCAAGAGCACCGAATATTCGTGGATCTTCTCGACCGTGAGCCGCACACGCGGACCGGCCAGGCTGATGACGCCGACGCAGCGTGTGCCGCTGACCACGGGCGCCGCCACCGCTGACATGCGCGGGGCAAACACCTCGTCGATCATCGCGTAGCCGCGCACGCGCGCAGCGTGCAGGAAACCGAGCAGTGCCTTTAGCGTCGTCGGCGCACTGGGCCCGAACTCGTTCGGCTGTCCAAAGCCCTGCTTCAACACCAGCGCTGCCGCCTGTTCGTCGGTCATCGTCATGAGCCATGCGTGGCCGGTCGACGTGCACGATAGACGCGCCGCCTGCCCCATGTCCGGATCGTAGCGAAAGCCGGTGCGCTGGCCATCCGCCTTCCCCACCCAGATGATCGCTTCGCCGTCGACGAGCGACAGTCGCGCCAGTTCGCCGGTCCGCGCAGCGACGCGCTCGATGATCGGCTGGGCGATATCGGCGATGCCGGTCAGGCTCAGGAATTCCAGTCCGTTCGAGGTCATGCGCATCGTCAGGATGTAGCGGCCGTGCTCGACGAGCTGCCTGACGTATCCGCATTCGACGAGATCGACAAGCAGGCGGTGGCACGTGCTGCGCGGCAGGCCCAGGGCATCCGCAATGGCAAGGAGCCCGGCCCCTTCGCCTTGCGACGCAAGGAAATCGAGAATTCGCAAGCCGTTCTTAAGCGACATTTCCGCGTGCTCTCATGATATGAAATGTAGTTCCGGTGCGGAACGCCCCCCTTTTATAGCGCAAACAATAACACTTGTTCGTGACAGAAACGAACGCTTCACATATCGAAAATGGGGGGAGACGAAATGTCAGTTCTTGCTGACTCAGACATCGCGGCGAGCGAACGAACCGCACAGACTCAAATGATGGCGCGTCGCGCGGTGGCGGGCGCGACCGTCGGTACGGCGCTGGAATGGTTCGACTTCGCGTTGTATGGCGTGGTCGCAGCCACGATTTTTCCGAAGCTGTTTTTTCCGTCGCTCGACCCGACGGCTTCGCTGCTCGCGTCGTTGGCGAGCTTCTGGGCCGGGCTGGCCGCGCGCCCGCTCGGCGCGGTGATCTGCGGCGTGCTCGGCGACCGCTGGGGACGCCGCAACCTGATGCTGCTCACGGTCTCGGTGATGGGCGCGTCGTCGTTTCTGATGGGGCTGCTGCCCACTTACCAGCAAGTCGGCATCCTTGCGCCGACATTGCTCGTCTCCTTGCGCATCGTTCAGGGTTTCGCGCTCGGCGGGGAATCGACGGGTGCGCAACTGATGGCAGTCGAACATGCGTCTGCCGAACGGCGCGGGCTGTATTCCGGCCTGCTGGGCATCTGCTCGCCGCTCAGCCAGATCCTCGCCAATCTCTCCTTGTTCACGCTGTCAGGCCTGCTTTCGCTCGAGGACTTCGAATCGTTCGGATGGAGAATCCCGTTCCTCGCGAGCTTCGTGCTCGTGTTGCTGGGCATCTATATCCGCATGAAGGTCAGCGAGACGCCCGCCTTCGAAGCGCTCAGGAAGAGTGGACAACGCCCGCGCGCTGCCAATCCGCTCGGCATCGTTCTCAAATTCCATTGGCGCACGGCGCTGCGCCTGACGCTGTTCTTCTGCGGCCCGGCTGCGCTGTTTTATCTGATCGTCGTGTTCTCGCTGAGTTACCTGACGAAAAATCTCGGCGTACCGAAGCAGACCGGCTTCATGCTGTTGATGATCGCCAATGTCTGCGCCATCGTCGGCGCGCTCGCGGGCGGCTATCTGAGCGACCGGATCGGACGCAAGCGTGCGCTCCTGATCGGCTCGTTCTGCACGCTGGTGTGCTGCCTCATCTACTTTCCGATCCTCAACCACAATTCGATCGCCATGACGGCGGCCGTGATGGGTGCCTTTCTGGGCTTCACACAGTTCCAGAGCGGCATCCAGCCGGTGTGGTTCGCCGAATCCTTTCCGACCGAAGCGCGCTATACGGGCTCCGCACTGTCGTACTCGGGAGCCAACCTGCTCACTGGCGGGCCGATGCCTATCGTCGCCGTGGCGCTGCTCAATGCCTTTCACGGATCGCCGTGGGCGATCGTCGCGGTCTGCGGCTCGTTGAACCTGCTCTCTTTCCTCATGATCGCGGCGTCCCGGGAAACCAAAGGCACCGCCCTCGAACGCTGCGCTACACACTGAAACCATGACTCGCAAGCTCTATATCCTCAACGGCTCCAACCTGAACATGCTCGGCGTACGGGAGCCTCAGCTTTACGGCAGTACCACTCTCAAGGACATCGAACGGAACTGCCTTGCGTTGGCCGACGCGCTCAAGTTCGACTGCGTCTTTCGCCAGACCAACAGCGAAAGCGACCTGATCGACTGGATTCAGGAAGCGTTCACGCAGGACGCTGCGTTGATCATCAACCCGGCCGGTTTTTCGTTCGGGCGGATTCCGGTGCTCGACGCGGTCAAGCTGATCGGCCGGCCGGTGGTGGAAGTCCACATCACGAACATCCACCGGCGCACCGAAGAGTACCGTCACTCGACGATATCCGTGGCGGCCACCGCCGTGATATGCGGAGCGGGCGCGAACGGCTACCTGCTGGCGATCCGCGCGGTTGACGATCTCTGGGCCAATCAGGGTTGAACCTGTCGCTCAGTCCAGGGCGCACGCGGACTCTGCGAGGAGTCCGCTTTCACTGACATGCGTGGGCTGAGCATCGGGTGAATTTCGGACCCGAACGTCGGAAACGGCGGCAAGCGCCGGTCCGCGCCCAGCGCAACGCCATGACGGCCCGCAGCGAACGTCTCGCCGTCACGGCCAGATACACATATCGGCGTGCAAGCCAAGTACGGATGCCGGGCATGGACCGGCGCCGCATCATCTTCCTCCCGACGTACTCTCCAGGTCATCCCCTCCCGCCGCGAGAGGTGCGTGTCGTAACCACGTCGCTCTATGATCGGGTTCGATGCGTGTCGAATGCGAGAAGCCTCGTGACATCGAGCCTCGTCATCGTCGGCCACGCCGACGTCGCGTCCCCCGGAACGTCCGCCAGAAGTACATCCCGGCCATAACGGCTCAGGGGTCTCACATCGGCCGCGACCTCCAGTCGTCTTGCGATACGGCACCCGCATTCGACAAATACTTCGACGCTACCGCAGCGCTCGGACATATTCATTCGGAGAGACAAATTGAGCTACACCGCGCCGCTGAAAGACATGTTGTTCGTGATGGATGAACTCGCCGACATAACGCGCATTTCCACGCTGCCCGGTTTCGAAGACGCCACGCTCGAAACCGCACAGGCCGTGCTCGACGAAGCCGCGAAGTTCAACGGCGAGGTTCTGGCTCCGCTCAACGCCGAGGGCGACAAATACCCGAGCACCTGGCATGACGGCCAGGTCACGACGACGCCCGGCTTCAAGGAAGCATTCCGCCAGTACGGCGAAGGCGGCTGGCAAAGCGTCATGCATCCGACGGAGTTCGGCGGACAAGGGCTGCCAAAACTTATCGCCACGCCGTGCATCGAGATGCTGAACGCCGCGAACATGTCGTTTGCGCTCTGCCCTCTCCTGACCGACGGCGCGATCGAAGCGCTGCTCACCGCAGGTTCCGACGAGCTGAAGCAGCGTTATCTGCCCAAGCTCATTTCGGGGGAATGGACTGGCACCATGAACCTCACCGAGCCGCAGGCGGGCTCCGACCTCGCACTGGTGCGCGCACGCGCCGAACCGCAGGGCGACGGCACATACAAGGTCTTCGGCACGAAGATCTTCATCACATACGGCGAGCATGACATGGCGGACAACATCGTCCATCTCGTGCTCGCGCGCACGCCGGGCGCGCCCGAGGGTGTCAAGGGCATCTCGCTCTTCCTCGTGCCGAAGTTCATGGTGAATGCGGACGGCTCGCTCGGCGAGCGCAACGACGTGCATTGCGTATCGATCGAACACAAGCTCGGCATCAAGGCGAGCCCGACTGCCGTGCTGCAATACGGCGATCATGGCGGCGCAGCAGGCTATCTGATCGGTGAGGAAAATCGCGGCGTCGAATACATGTTCATCATGATGAACGCCGCGCGATTCGCGGTCGGCGTGCAGGGTATCGCGCTCTCCGATCGCGCCTGCCAGCAGGCGGCCGCCTATGCGAAGGATCGCGTGCAGAGCCGTCCCGTCGACGGTTCCGCGAAACATGCCGTCGCCATCATCCATCATCCGGATGTGCGCCGCATGCTCGCGACGATGCGCGCACTGACCGAAGGCGCCCGCGCGCTTGCCTATGTCGCGGCGGCGCACTCGGACATCGCACATCACGCGATCGACGCCGAAACGCGCGCGCGGCATTCCGCCATCTACGAATACCTCGTGCCCGTCGTGAAGGGATGGAGCACGGAGATGTCGATCGACGTCACGAGCCTCGGCGTGCAGGTGCACGGAGGCATGGGTTTCATCGAGGAGACGGGCGCGGCGCAGCATTACCGCGATGCGCGCATTCTGACGATCTACGAAGGCACGACCGCGATCCAGGCGAATGACCTGATCGGCCGCAAGACGATTCGCGACGGCGGCGCGACGGCCCGCATGATTCTCGCTCAGATCGACGAGACGCTTGCCGCGCTCGGACGGCATGACGGCGCGGCATTCGATGCGATGCAACGGCGCCTCGCGGCCGGACGCGCTGCACTTGCGAGCACCATCGAGTTCATCCTGCGTAGCGCGAAAGACGACCCTAGAGCGGTGTTCGCGGGCGGCGTGTCGTATCTGAAGCTCGCAGGTATCGTGCTGTCGGGCTGGCAGATGGCGCGCGCACTGCTCGTGGCGCATTCGAAACACGCCGACGATCCCGCGTTTTACGGCGCAAAGATCGCGACCGCCCATTTCTTCGCCGACCATCTGCTGCCGCAGGCCGTTGCGCTCGAAGCGTCGATCGTCAGCACGAAGAGCGATCAAGGCGTGTTCGCGCTCGACGAGGACCAGTTCTGAACGAGCGGCTACATCGTGACGATCCGGGCGCGGTCCCCCGACGCAGAACATCGCGCGGGTCAACGCCCGAAGCTACCGCCAACCGGGCTATATGAACATGCGGATCGCATGCGGGCCCGGACCGAACGCGGCATCCCGATGCGTCAGGCCCACTGCCTTCGATCCCGAACCGAACGAAGCATTGCGTCGAGCAGCGTTTCGGCCGATGCCGCGCCGGACACCGCAAACGACTCGTCGAACACAAACAACGGCACACCGCGGATTGGGTGAGACGGCTTCTGCGATCGCCGGTCCATCGCCCGATGGAACCGGCCGTACCAGCCTGCCAGATGCTCGCGCACGCTACCACGCTCCATGCCGCATTCGACTGCGCGCTCCTCCAGCACGGCCAGGTCGCCGATATCCTCGCCCTCCATGAAATAGGCGGTGAACAGGCTTTCGATCAGATCCGCCCGCAACGCCCCGGTGCCCGCGTCCCCCGCGAGAGCAACAAGAGCATGCGCGGCCGCGGTATTCGGCAACACGCCGATGCGCTCGAAGCGGAAGTCGATACCTGCCGACTTGCCCGCCTCCCTGACCTGCCGCCGCCGGGCGGCGACATTCTCCGCGCTGCCGAGGCGCGCAAGATAGAACGCCTGGTAATCGACGCCGCCCGCAGGCGTCTCGGGCAAAAGCTCGCATGAACGCCATCTCACGCCGTCGGCGCGCAAATCGGCGAACCGGCTCATCGCGGCCTTCAGTTGGCGACTGCCGATCAGGCACCACGGGCAAACGAAATCGAAAAAGACGTCGATCGACAAAGCAGGTGCGGCGCCGTTGGAGTTGCGCTCCATCGACGCCGGAATCGTACTGACACGTTTCATGGGTAGCCCTTCGGCTTGTGGATTTTCGCAGGCTTCAAATCGTCCCTACTGCTGCATGAGAAAGTCACGCACCAGAGGGCCGACTTCGCTCGTTCGCGTGATGAGAAACAGATGACCGTCCTCGATAACGTGCAGCCTCGCCTGACGGATGCAGCGCGCAAGAATCTTCGCGTTGACGAGAGGAACGATGGGATCGTCGTCACCGTGCATGACGAGTGTCGGCTGGCGCAGCGAACCGAGCCAGAGCAGGCTGCTCCATCCGCATGTGGCCAGTAACTGATACACGTAGCCGCGCCCGCCCGGCGCCTGGATGTGACGCCCGTGTTCGGCCAAGAGTTCGGGGTCGCGCCGGTACGCGCCGCCGTAGATCTCCGCGCCGATCTCGCGCAGATAATCCGGGTCCCGGTAACGGCGCGCGCCGATCAGCTTGGAAAGCACCGAGAGCCTCCCCGGCACCATGATGACGCCCGGCGATGTGGCGGCAAGCACGAGCCGCCGGCAACGGTACGGATACAGATACGCGAACTGCTGCGCGAGCGCACCGCCCCAGGACACGCCGAGGACATCGACCGGTCCGGCATAGCCGAGCTTCGCGAGCAGCTTGTCGGCCAGCACGGCCAGCGTGGAGAAGCGATACGGCGCGAGCGGCGTGGACGATCCGCCCACACCGGGAACATCGAAGATCACGACTTCCACGTCGCCGAGCGCGTCGGCGAATGGCTGGACCAGTTCCAGATTGGCGCCGATGCCATTGAAGATGAGGAGCGGCGGCGAGGCGTTACTGCCCCGCCAGATGCCGACGCGAAGCAGTTGACCGTCGAGCGCGACGGTCTGTATGTCCATTGTGCGCACACTTTTCATCGTTCTTGTCCATGTGAATGTCGGCGTAAGGCCGCGCCAACGCGCGGCACTTTTTTCGATCCGCCTTTCTGCGATCACAACTTTGCGTCTGACGAGACCGTGATTCACATCGATTGAAGCCCCGTGTATCAAGCCTCGATGACATACGTTCCCGGCGCATCGGCAAGGCGTTCATGCCGCTTGTTGCCGAGTGTTTTGGGCGCCGCGCGCAATTCGCCCGAGCGCTCTGCGAGCCACTCGCGCCAGTCGTTCCACCACGAACCCGTCTCGGGCTGGGCACCGGCAAGCCATGCGTCGGCGTCCTCCGGCAGTTCGGCATTACGGAAGAACCTTGCCTTCGCATTGCCCGGCGGATTGATCAGGCTCTGGATATGGCCGCTCGAACTCAGCACATAGCGCGTGTTGCCGCCGAACGCGCGCGCCGTGTTGTAGACGCCTTTCCACGGCGTGATGTGATCGGTCATGCCCGCCATGACGTAGGTGTCGCACGTGACCGCTGACAAGTCGATCGGCGTGCCGAGGACGTCCAGCGCCCCCGGCGTGCTCAGCATATTGCGCGTGAAGATGTCGAGCAGTTGGCCGTGCAGCTTTGCCGGCAGACGCGTCGCGTCGTTGTTCCAGTAGAGAACGTCGAAGGCGGGCGGCGCCTCGCCGAGCAGATAGTTGTTGATCCAGAAATTCCATACCAGATCGTTGGGCCGCATCCAGGCGAACACGCGACCCATGTCCTCGCCGGCCAGCACGCCCTTCGCCTTGCTGTTCTGCTTGGCGATTTCGACGGTCTCGGGCGTGGTGAAGAGCCCGAGTTGCGACGGCGAGCTACTGTCGAGCACGGCCACCATCAGCGTGGCCGCATGCACCGTCTTGTCGCCGCGGCTCGCCAGATGGCCGAGCAGCGCCGAGATCGTCATCGCGCCGGAACATGCGCCGTGCAGGTTCACGTCCGGGTTGCCGGTGATGTCGCGCACCGCCTCGATGGCCTCGATGAGCGCGGCGACATATGTGTTCATGTCCCAGTCGCGATGTTTCCCGGCCGGATTACGCCAGCTCACGGCGAATACCTGAAACTCGCTCTTCACCAGATACTCGACGATGCTCTTGTTCGCCGACAGATCGAAGATGTAGAACTTGTTGATCTGCGGCGGCACGATCAGTTGCGCGCGCGCATGGACGTTCGGCGTCGCCGGCGTGTATTGGATGAGTTCGAGTACTTCGTTGCGAAACACGACGGCGCCGGCGGAAGTGGCGAGATTCTTGCCGACCTGAAACGCGCGCTTGTCGACCTGGGACGGCATGCCGTTGTTGCCGAGCGTATCGGCCAGCATGTTCTTCAGGCCGGCGACGACGCTCGCGCCGCCCGACTCCACGAACTTGCGAAGCGCCGCGGGATTGCCCGGCAGCGTGTTGGTCGGCGCAAGCGCGTCCGTCACGAGCGACGCGACGAACTGCGCGCGTTCCTTGCTCCGGTCGTCCAGCGCCGAACGCTCGACGAATCCCGCAAGCGCATTGCGCCAGGCCAGATAACCCTGGAGCGTCGTGCGGTAGAGCGACTGCTCGCGCCATGCCGGATCGGCGAAGCGTTTGTCGCCCGGCGGTGGCGAGGGGGTGCCGTTGCCGCTCGCCGCCGACGTCAGATCGCGCGCGAGCGCCGCAGTCTGCTTCAGCAGCAGTGCGGGATGAAGCATCGCCTGCGTGCAGATCTGCCCGGCGGCTTCGAACATATCCGTGGCGCGCAGCCCGACGAACGGGTTGGGCCCGAGCATGCCGTCGGTTGCGCGAGCCGTGATGTCGTTGTCGTCGCTGCTCATGTTTGCTGCCATGTCCGTCTCCGTACTCTCTTTCTTGTCACGCTTCACGCCACGATCATCGCGAGCGTCTGCGCGATCAGCGCGGGCTTGTCCTCGCCTTCCACCTGCAACTCGTTGTCCGCCTTGACGACGATGCGCCCGCCGCCCTTCCTTTCGACTCCGGTCAGCACGACGCGGCTTCTGACGCGGCTGCCGGACCGTACCGGTGTCATGAAGCGCACCTTGTCCAGCCCGTAATTCAGCGCAGCCGAGGCGTCCGCCGGGATGAGGCCGACTTCGATCGCGAGCGTCGCCAGCAGCGAAAGCGTCAGGTAGCCGTGCGCAATCGTGCCGCCGAACGGGCCCTCGCGTTTCGCGCGCTCCTCGTTCATGTGAATCCACTGCGTGTCGCCGGTGCAGTGTGCGAATGCTTCGATGCGTGCCTGGTCGACGACGACCCACTCCGACACGCCAAGCTCCCGGCCGACGAAGTTTTCGATCGTCGCCATGTTGTATCCGGTCATGCTCATGCTTTTTCTTTCCTTCGAACGATCACGCGAACGCTTCGCGCAGCCGCTTCTTGTTCAATTTGCCGACGCTCGTCTTTTCGAGGCATTCGACGATCCGCACGACTTGCGGCACGGCGTACTTCGAAATCCGCCCTGTCTCGCTGAACGTCAGCACGTGATTCCTGATCTCCGCCTCCGTCACGGCCGGCGTGAACTCCGGCTTGGGGACCACCAGCGCCACGGGCCGCTCGCCCCACTTCTCGTCCTTCACGCCGATCACGGCCACTTCGGAGACGCCCGGATGCAGCGAGATCAGGCTCTCGATTTCGAGCGATGACACCCACTCTCCGCCGGACTTGATCACGTCCTTGATGCGGTCGGTGATCTGCAGATATCCGTTCGGATCGATGTTCGCGATGTCCTGCGTATGCAGATAGCCGCCCTCCCAAAGCTGGGCCGACGCGGCGGCATCCTTCAGATAGCCTTGCGTGAGCCACGGCGCGCGCACGACGACCTCGCCGCTCGCGCGCCCGTCGTGCGCGACGTCGATCCCTTCCTCGTTCACGATGCGCAGGTCGACGAGCGGCAGCGGCAGACCCGTCTTGCAGCGCAGCGGCACCTGCTCGTCGAGGCCGAGCGTCTCGCTGCCGGGCTGCAACTGCGCGAGGCTCATCAAAGGGCAGCTCTCGGACATGCCATAGCCCGCGAAGACATCGATGCCGCGATCGAGCGCGGCGCGCGCAAGGCCGTGAGGCAGCGCGCCCCCGCCGATGACCACTTTCCATCTGCTCAGATCGATCGCCTTCGCCTCTTCGCAGTTGAGCAGCATGTGCAGGATGGTGCCGACGCAATGCGAGAACGTGACGCCTTCGTCGCGCACCAGCCCGACGAGCCGCTCCGGCACATAGCGGCCGGGATAGACCTGCTTCACGCCCAGCACGGTCGCGATGTAGGGCATGCCCCACGCGTGGACGTGGAACATCGGCGTGATCGGCATGTACACGTCGCCGCGATGAAAGCGCTGTCCCGAAACCGGGCTCGCGAGCGCCGCCATGCCTGTGATCGTGTGCAGCACGAGCTGGCGGTGCGAGAAGTAGACGCCCTTGGGCAAGCCCGTCGTGCCCGTCGTATAGAACGTGGTGGCACGCGTGTTCTCGTCGAAGTCCGGGAAGTCGTATGCCGGCTCGCTTCTGGCGAGCATGTTTTCGTACTCGTCCGCGAACGGGATCGCGTGCGCGCTGGCTGCGCTAACTTCGTCGTCGATCAGAATGAAGGTGCGCACCGATTCGAGCTGATCCCTGATCGATTCGACGACGGGCAGGAAGTCCGAATGGACGAGCAGGATCTGCGCGCCCGCATGATTGATCGTGTAGGCGATCTCCGCCGGCGAGAGCCGCACGTTGACCGTCTGCAGCACGGCGCCCATCATCGGAATGGCGAAGTAGCATTCGAGGTAGCGATGGCTGTCCCAGTCCATCACCGCGACGGTGCTGCCCATGACCGCGCCGTGCCGGCCAAGCCCGTTGGCGAGGCGCGCGATGCGCTCCTGCATCGCGCGGTAAGTCAGGCGTGTCTCGCCGCGATACACGATCTCCTGATCCGGCGCGTGGGCGAGCGGTGTGTGCAGGAGATGCTTGATGAGCAGCGGGTACGCATACGCCGACTGAGAAGGTTCGAACATGTCGTGATTCACTTGAGTTTCCTTGATGCCAGGCGGCGCGCAACGGCACCGCCCTGCTCTGCACGCTGCATGGACTACTGCGCGAAATTCCGTCTGATGGTCAATTTGTTCGTCACCGATACGACGCCGGGAACACCCTTCGTCAGCGCGGCGACCTTCTCGCTCTGCGCGGCGTCGCTGACCGTGCCGGTCAGCGTCACGGCGCCGCTCTTCACGCCGACGCCGATATCGCCGGCGTCGATGCTTTTGTCTTTCGCGAATTCCGCGTAGACGAGCTTGCGCAACGCGCGATTGTCCTTGCGCGTGGCGACAGGCGCGCTCGCGCTCGACGCAACCGCAGGCGCGCTCGCCGCCGCGACGCTGGCGCCGGCGTGAAAGATGCCTGCGATGGACGCGAGGACGACCAACGCTGCACAACCTGAACTGAGTGACTTGATGCTCTTCATGGACTGTTCCATTTATTGTTCAAGGGATGTTCGGCCGCGAGTCAGAAGTTATGGCGAACGCCGATCATCGCTGCCGTGGTCGATTCGCCGGGCGCGACAGGCTGTCCATATACGATCGTCTGATTCATCGTTCCGTGGTTGTCGACATGACCGACCTGCGCATAAGCGAGCGTGCGCTTGGACAAGTTGTATTCCGCGCCCACCGCAAACTCGCTCGAATGATTCGTCGAGTTGTTGTTGTCCTTCAGGTAATAGAAACCGGACGTCACTTTGAAAGCGGGGGTGAATCGATAGCCGAGACCAGCTGAATACATATCGATATCGGCACGGCTGCTGTTTGCCGGATTCTTGCCATGGCCGTATGAGCCGGACACCGAGAAACCGTAAAACGTGTATTGGGCGCCGGCGTAGAAAAATCGGTTGTTCGCTTGCCCTGTCGCCGGAATCGCCGGGGTGGCGGGATACGTGGCGGGAAACGGGTTGGCGTCATGCCCGTTGTAATACGCCATGGCGAGGTTCAGTCCGTAGTTCGAATACTTGAGCACGGCCGACTCGCGCGTGCCGCCCTGGAAATGCCCGGGCACACCGCCGGGCGCGTACTCCAGCGCGAGGGACGCGCCATAGAACTTCGGCGATTCGTAGACGAGCGCGTTGCTGTCGTACAGCGCGCCGATCGCGCCATTCGTGCTCGTGCCGGGCCAGCCCGCGGCCTGGTTCATGCCGAGCCACGCGGTCAGGATGCTGCCGAAGTACTGCGCGCCGCGCACGTCCGTGTCGTACATCGCCCAGATCATCGGGACGATCTGGCGGCCCGCGTCGAGCTTGCCGAAAGGCCCGGATACGCCGAGCGTCGCGTACTGGTTGAACTGGGCGGTCACGCCCGGCGTGTCGCTCAGGCCGAATCTGCCCGTGCCGCTGTCGAATGAACTCTGCAGCTTGTAGTTGACGCGATAGCCGCCGCCGATGTCCTCGGTGCCCTTGAGGCCCCAGCCGCTCGAATAGATGCCGCCGTCCTTGAACCGATACACCTTGCCGAGATTGGGGGCGTTCGGGGCGAACGATGCCGCCGCCGTGCTTTGGTAAAGCAGCCCGGAATCGACCACGCCGTACAGCGTCATCGAGCCTTGCGCGTTTGCGGCGCCGGAAAAAGCCAGCAGCACGGCCGCACTGGTTGCACATCGCTTCATAAGGTATCCATATTTTTGTCGCTTGCACGTGCCAATGGGCGGAAGAATGTGGGCCAGGGCCGGGCAATCGGTTAAGGGGCCCCTTCACAAACGCATCGTTCGACTGGCTGCCGATGCAGCGTTGCGGGCCAACCCGACGGCATCGGGACAGTGTGTGAAGGATTGCAGCAAGAATACGAAACGAACGCGATTCAAGCCCCTCTCGCGGTGGGAGGGGCCACGGCGTTCGACAAACCTGGCAGCGCGTCGCTCTATTCGACGAGGCGCGGGCCGCCTATCGAAGGCGAGCGTGAAAAGCGCTTGAGAAGGCTCCGTAGCGCTTTGGGGGGCGACCCCTCCCTACGCGAGAGGGTTGCAGAAAACCACCCTGCACTACGATGCGTATCAGTTCACACACCCACCGAATTTGCGTAAAGACGCCGTGCATCGGCTCTTTATCCACTGCGAGCCGGTTAGCTCGCGTGCATGAATGGAGAAACAAATGGCACATGCGATCCGCTTTCACGAAACGGGCGGCCCCGAAGTCCTGCGATGGGAAGAAGTCCCGGTCGAAACGCCCGGCCCCGGCCAGGTCAGGCTGCGTCACGAGGCCGTCGGCCTGAACTTCGCCGATACGTACTTCCGCAGCGGCCTGTATCCGGTCCCCCTGCCCGCCGGCATGGGCGTGGAAGCGGCCGGCGTGGTGGAGGCCGTCGGAGCGGGCGTCGATCAGGTGCGCGTGGGCGACCGCGTGACCTACACCGGTTTCATCAACACGCTCGGCGCCTACAGCACCGAACGCCTCGTGCCCGCGGCGGCCCTCATCCGCTTGCCGGACGGAATCGAATGCGCGACGGCGGCCGCGATGACCATGCGCGGCCTGACCGCGTCGTACCTGATGCGCCGCATCCACGCGTTCAAACCGGGCGATTCGATCCTGCTGCATGCCGCGGCCGGCGGTGTCGGCCTGATCGTGTCGCAGTGGGCGCGTCTCCTGGGGATTACGGTCATCGGCACGGTGTCGAGCGACGAAAAGGCGCAGATCGCCCGCGCGCACGGTTGTGAGCACGTCATCAACTACAGCCATGAGGATGTCGCGAAACGCGTGCGTGGACTGACGGACGGCGTCGGCGTGAATGTCGTGTTCGACAGCGTCGGGAAGAGCACATTCGAATCGTCGCTCGACTCGCTGCGCCGCCGGGGGCTCATGGTCTGCGTCGGCACCGCGTCGGGTCCGATTCCTCCGTTCAATCCGCAATTGCTCGCGATGAAAGGCTCGCTCTATCTGACGCGCCCGGCGCTCGCCGACTACATCGCCGATCCGGCCGAGAAAAGCGCGCTCGCAGGCGAGCTTTTCGACCACGTGGCGAGCGGGCGCATCCGCATCGAGATCAACCAGCGCTATGCGTTGCAGGATGCGGCCCAGGCGCATCGCGATCTCGAGTCGCGCAAGACCACCGGTTCATCCATTTTCGTCGTGTAAGGAGAAAACTATGCGCGTCGACCAAATCACCTGCGCCATCGGGGCGGAACTGAGCGGCGTCAGCATCGCCGATGCGGTGCACGACGACGGCCTGTTCGCGGAAATCCGCGCGACGCTGCTCAAGCATCGCGTGCTGTTCCTGCGGGATCAGGACATTACCCGTGCCGAGCACGTCGCGTTCGCCCGCCGCTTCGGCGAACTGGAAGATCACCCCGTCGCCGGCAGCGATCCGGAGCATCCGGGTCTGGTGCGAATCTACAAGAACCCCGACCAGCCCAACGATCGCTACGAAAACGCCTGGCACACGGACGCCACATGGCGTGCCGCGCCGCCGTTCGGCTGCGTGCTGCGTTGCGTCGAGACGCCTCCAGTCGGCGGCGACACGATCTGGGCCAACATGGTCCTCGCATATGAGAACCTGCCCGAGCACGTCAAGGCGCAAATCGCCGATTTGCGGGCGCGCCACAGCATCGAAGCCAGCTTCGGGGCCGCCATGCCGATCGAAAAGCGGCTCGCCCTGAAAGCCCAGTTCCCGGACGCGGAGCATCCCGTCGTGCGTACGCATCCCGATACGCAGGAGAAGACGCTGTTCGTGAACGCCTTCACCACGCACTTCACGAACTATCACACGCCGGCGCGCGTGCGCTTCGGGCAGGACGCCAATCCCGGCGCGGGTCAGTTGCTGAGCTACCTGATCAGCCAGGCATACATCCCCGAATACCAGGTTCGCTGGCGCTGGAAGAAGAACAGCGTCGCGATCTGGGACAACCGCAGCACGCAGCATTACGCGGTCATGGACTACCCGCCTTGCCATCGAAAGATGGAACGTGCCGGAATCATCGGCGACGTGCCGTATTGATACCGCGCGGCGCACACCTCTAATCGAATTCAATTTCAGCTGGAGCAAAACATGCAATTCCTCGACGATTCGCTTCACCCCGAAAACCAGGACAAGGTCGTCATCACGGTCGCGCCCTATGGCCCCGAATGGATGCCCGCCGACTTCCCGGAAGACATTCCGGTGACGATGGACGAACAGGTCCAGAAAGCCGTCGACTGCTATAACGCCGGCGCCACCGTCCTGCATCTGCACGTGCGCGAGCTGGACGGCAAGGGCTCCAAGCGCCTGTCGAAGTTCAACGAGCTGATCGCGGGCGTGCGCGCCGCCGTGCCGGACATGATCATTCAGGTCGGCGGCTCCATCTCGTTCGCGCCGGAAGACGACGGTCAGGCCGCCAAGTGGCTGTCCGACGATACGCGCCACATGCTCGCCGAGCTCGATCCCAAGCCCGACCAGGTCACCGTCGCGATCAACACGACGCAGATGAACATCATGGAGCTGCTGTATCCGGAGTATCTGGAAGGCACCTCGCTGTCGAATCCCGCGTTCATGGCCGCCTACAGCGAAATGACCGTTCCCGCCGGCCCGGCATGGGTCGAGGAGCATCTGCGCCGCCTGCAGGCCGCGAACATCCAGCCGCACTTCCAGCTCACCGGCATCCACGCGCTGGAAACGCTCGAACGCCTCGTGCGCAAGGGCGTCTACAAGGGGCCGCTGAATCTGACGTGGATCGGCATCGGCGGCGGCTTCGACGGCCCGAACCCGTTCAACTTCTTCAACTTCGTCCATCGTGCGCCGGACGGCTGCACGCTCACGGCCGAGTCGTTGCTGAAGAACGTCCTGCCGTTCAACATGATGGCGATGTCGATGGGCCTGCATCCGCGCTGCGGCATCGAGGACACGATCATCGATCAGCACGGCAACCGCTTCACGTCGGTGCAGCAGATCGAGCAGTGCGTGCGCGTGGCGCGCGAACTGGGACGCGAGATCGCGAGCGGCAAGGAAGCGCGTGAGATCTACCGTATCGGCGTGCAGTACGAGACCGCCGACGAGACGCTTGCCGCCAACGGCATGGCGCCGAACCGCAAGCCGGGCCAGGTCAACATGCCGCTGCGCGCGGCCTGACATACGGCGCGCGGGCGCGGCGCTGGCCGCCGCGCCTTCACACTTACACTGAAACGCCACGGCGCAGGCCGGGAAGTACGTCTTCCCGGTCACAACGAACAAAGGCACGCTGCGCACGCATGCGCATGACGATGCCCACGCCGTACATTGGAGGAGACAATCTTGGAAATCGACTGCATCGAGCCGGGCGCGCGCAACATCGACGCCACCCGCGCCGTATCGCGCAAATACGCATGGATCGTATTCGCGCTCACGTTCGGACTTCTGTTGTCGGACTACATGTCCCGACAGGTCCTCAACGCGGTATTCCCTCTGCTGAAACAAGCGTGGGGCCTCTCCGACACGCAGCTGGGCTCGCTGAGCGGCGTCGTCGCGCTAATGGTAGGTCTTCTGACCTTCCCGCTCTCCGTTCTCGCGGACCGCTGGGGCCGCGTGCGCAGCCTCGTTCTGATGGCGGCGCTCTGGAGCGTCGCGACGCTCGGCTGCGCCGTCGCCACGAACTATGGCGAAATGCTGATCGCCCGCGCCTGCGTCGGACTCGGCGAAGCTGCCTACGGCAGCGTGGGTATCGCGCTCATCCTCAGTATTTTTCCGTCGCATCTGCGCTCCACGCTCACTGGCGCGTTCATGGCCGGCGGCGCGTTCGGCTCGGTGCTCGGCATGGCGCTGGGCGGATTCGTCGCCGTGCACTTCGGATGGCGAGCGTCTTTCGGAGCGATGGCAGCCTTCGGCCTCTTGCTCGTGATCGCCTACCGGCTGGTGGTGTCGGACAAACGCATCGCCGCACGGTTTCCCGATGTCCCGGCTGCGAAACGGCGCGCGGACGGTGTGCGCACGAGCCTGCGCACGCTGCTGGCAGGTCTGTTCTCGACAGTCTCGGTGGTCTGCGCGTATATCGGCAGCGGCTTGCAACTCTTCATCATGGGCGCCGTGATCGCGTGGATGCCCAGCTTCCTGAATCGCTACTATGCGATGCCCGCCGACAAGGCAGCCGCGGGCGCAGCCGTCTTCGTGCTGCTGGGCGGCGTCGGCATGGTCGCGTGCGGCGTGCTCACGGACCGCATCTGCAGAAACGCGCCGTCGCGCAAGTGGATCACCGCGCTCGCCTATTGTCTGTTCTCGCTCGTGTTTCTCTCCATCGGCTTCAGGCTCGATGCCGGCCCGCTGCAACTCGTCCTGCTCGGCGCGGGGATTCTCGTCGTGGCGGGCACATCGGGACCGGCGGGCGCGATGGTCGCGAACCTGACTCCGGCGGCGATCCATGCATCCGCATTCGCGACGCTGACGCTAGCCAACAACCTGATCGGCCTCGCGCCCGGTCCGCTCGTCACCGGCGCGATCGCCGACCGTATCGGTCTGCTGGGCGCCCTGCAGCTGATTCCGCTCGTGAGCGTCGCGGCGATGATCGCCTTCGCGATCGGCAGATCGAGATATGCGCGTGACCTGAGCCGCATCGACACGCTGCGTGGAGAAGCGGCGAACGATGAGCCTTTGCAGAAGCCGCTTGCGTAGCCTCTGCTATTCAATTTCCACGGTCTTGAGCGTTCAAGAGTGTGTGCATTCCATCGAAGGAGATTCAAGCATGTCCGTTGATGTACGAAACACCAAGCCAACGAATGGCGCCGATGCCATCGAACCGAAAGCGGTTCTGGAGGCGAAGGCTGTGCCATTGCAGGTTGCAAAAAGCCGCGTATTGGCCGTGCAGACGTGGTCGTGGGGAAAACAGCACGACCCGTACGACTGGATGGATGCGCATACGCCCTGCCATGATTTGAGCGCGTGGCATTGAGTATCGTTTCAGCGACGCCCGATTCGTCGGCATGCGCGCAGCCCTCTCTCACGGAGAGGGTTGCACGAAGCGTCGCTGCACCAGGATGCAGACACGTTCACCTAGGCACCACACAAATGACGCGAAACATATCGATATCGATCGCCGGCGGCAACGCGCCGGAGCCGGGCTCACGCGTGCTCCGGTTCGTCGAAGGGCGTAGCGTCGTGCTTTTCAATGTCGAAGGCGTCATTCACGCCATCGACAATTCATGCCCGCACAATGGCGCATCGCTCGCGAACGGCCGTCTCGACGGTCACATACTGCAGTGCCCCGCGCACGGACTGCGCTTCGATCTCAGGTCGGGCTGTGTCGTCGGCGCGAAGGGCTTGTGTCTCACGAAGCTCCACGTCGAAACGATCGATGGCGAAGTCGAGATGCGAACCGGCGATTGACATGAAAATCCGTCGCACGCGTCTGCGAACGGGTTGACGTGTGTCAATCGCACACCGGTGCGTGAGTGTAACTTGACAGTACGGCTCCGCGTCTCACAACTGCCAGACCTGCAAGGCAAACGCCATGGGAATCCTGTTATTGGCCGCAATTTTCCTCACATCGGCTGGCGTTCTCGTCCGTGCGGCGGTAACGCCGCCCCCCTCGGAGGAAATCGCACCAGCGGCAACAGTATCCGTATCAGAAGGCGAGCGCGCGAACCTTCAGCAGAGTCCCTGGCTGTTCTCGGCCGGAACGAATGATGTGGTGCGTCGATAAGACTGATCACGCATGTGTTCGCCGCATGCGGCGGCTTCAATTGCCACGCGAGCGTGACGTTTCCGCAACCTGAGCGCTGTCGTCTGCTTCGCGATGCTGATGGCTGGCGCGACCGATGTGATCCATACGGCCGCCGCCAACGCGCCCGTTGAAAGCGACCGCGCAGACTTTCCCCTCGCTTCACTGAACCGGCGTCTTCTCCTGCTTCGCTGGCGCGGACGGCGGACACGTCACGCCGGCCCCTTTGGATACATCCACGTTCTTCAGCGAAACGAGCAGCCTGCTTCCCGTATTCGCCGTGATGATGTGCCCGTAACTGACGGTCGGGATGAACTTGATATCGGGCGCGACCGCGACGGGCGGGCTTTGCGCTCCGTCGACAGTCAGGTCGAGTTCGACGGTGATCGAGTCGATCGCAACACCGTAATCCTGTTTGCGTTCGGCTTGAGCCTTCTTGAAGTTGCACACTCCGTCCAGGACATTCTGGAGCGCCGTCGGGATATCCACCGACTTTCCCGGCGGAATGGGTGGCGTGTTGCACCCGGCGAGAGGAATCAGAAGTGCAAGAACCGGCAGCGAGACGTAAGCGCGCATCGAAACCTCCCGGCCTTTGGGGAGGGCACAGTATCTGGCAGACGAGCCGGTCCTTCCGTGCGCTTTCGCACTACAGCAGCGAAGATCGACGCGACGCGCTTCATGCCATTGCCTCGAATACGGGGAAACAACCGCTTGAACTGGACCAGTTTTCGTCTACAACCTAATCTGACACGTGTCCCGTCGGACCGGGCAGAGACAGGAAACAGCAGACGCTCTGCCGGTACGAGCACGAACCACGTGACAAGACGCCGTGAACGGGAGTCTTCATATCGAGAAGACGATGCGCAACTCTGCGGTGACATTCATCGCGATCGTAGGCGCCGCGCTGCTCGCGCTGCTGACATCGTCGGTCCCCGCCTTCGCGGCGGGATCGGTCACGCTCGCGCAGGTCGAGGCGCGAGGCGTACTGCGATGCGGCGTCAGCGACGGCATCGCAGGCTTTTCTCAACAGGATGCGTCCGGGCACTGGTCCGGCATCGACGCGGATTTCTGCCGGGCGGTGGCCGCCGCGACGCTCGGCGATGCGAACAAGGTCGCCTTCGTCCCGCTCAGGACGTCCGCCCGCTTTCCGGCACTCCGAACAGGCCGCATCGATGTGCTCGCGCGCAACACGACATGGACCCTGCTGCGCGAAGGCACGCTCGGCGTTCAATTCGCGGGCGTGCTGTTTTACGACGCGCAGGCCTTCATGGTGCCGACGGCCAGCGGCATTCGCACGCTCGCATCGCTCAAAGGGGCGACCATCTGCGTTCAGCGCGAGACGACCAGCGAAACCAATCTCGTCATCTACTCGAATGCGAACGCGCTCGATCTGAAGCCGCTGGTAGTCGGCTCTGCGGCGGAACTCGAGCAGGCCTTCACCGCCGGGCGTTGTCGCGCCGTGACGGCCGACGTCTCCTTGCTGGCCACGCTGCGCAGCCGCGCGCCCGGCGGTGCGTCGGCGTTGACGATCCTGTCGGAACGAATCTCGAAGCAGCCGCACGCGCCGGCCGTGCGCCGCGACGATGAGGCGTGGCTCGTCATCGTGCGCTGGGTGCTCTTCACGCTGATCGCCGCGGAAGAACTCGGCGTGACGCGTCAGAACCAGGCCGAGCGCGTCCGCGATCCGCTCGTCGCGCGCGCGCTCGTTCCGGACGCGAGCGTGACCGCAACGCTGGGCATCGCACCTGGCTGGACGCTTCGCGCGCTGAAGAGCGCTGGCAACTACGGAGAAATGTTCGACCGCAATCTCGGCACCGGAAGCCCGATCAAACTCGAGCGCGGTCCGAACGAAATTTTCCGGCGCGGCGGCCTGATGTACGCGCCGCCGATGCAATGACGCCTGCGCGAGCCCATCATGAGCGACTGGCAAATCTACCTCGTCGTCGGCGTGTTTTCGGTGGTCATACTCGTGATCGCCTTCGATCTGATCGACATGGCCGTCGCCGCGCTCGTCGGCACGAGTGTGCTGATCGCGCTCGGCATCATCGGCGAGCAGGATCTGCTCGCGACCGCCCGAACCGCGGCGGGGCCGATAAGCCTGCTGTTCGGCGGCATGATCGTCGCGCGAATCCTGGCGACCACGGGCCTGTTCGATCTCGTCGGCGACTACTATCTGAGGGCCACGGGCGGTAGCGGCAAGCGCTTTCTGCTCCTGCTGATCGTGATCGTCGCGCCGCTGTGCGCGCTGCTTCCCAATGCGACGACGGTGATCCTCCTCGCTCCGATCATCATTCGCGTTGCCCGCGCGCTCGACATCGACATCGTGCCGCCGATGATCCTGACCGCCCTCCTCAGCAATGCCGCCGGTCTGCTGACGCTCGTCGGCGATCCGGCGACCTTCCTCGTCGGCAGTTCGATCGGCATGAGTTTCGGCGAGTATCTGCGGCGCGCGAGCCTCGGCGGCGTGCTTGCGATCGCCGTGGTCATTCCGTTGCTGCCCGTGCTGATGCGCGGGATCTGGCGAACCGTCGCGCCCCTGCCGCCCCGCGTCGCGCGGGCGAAACTGAAGCGGCCGGTCTACGCCGCGCTGGCGGTCGCGGTGCTCGCGCTCATGATGGTGCTCTTCGTGTTCGGCGAGGAACTGCCCACGCGCATCGTGCCGCCCGTCGTCGCGGTGATCGCGAGCGCGCTCGCGCTGCTCGTCGCGTATGCGTTCAAGGTCGAGCCCACCGATCGCGTGCTGCGCGATGTCGACTGGAAGACGCTGCTCTTCCTCACCTGCATCTTCTGTCTCGTGCAGGGCATGGCAAAGACGGGGCTGCTGCAGGTGATGTCGCTCAAGCTGTACGAGGTGTTCGGCACGCGCCTCACGCTCGTCGCGCTCGCGATGATCTGCGGCATCGGCCTGCTTTCCTCGCTGCTCGCCAATGTGCCGGTCGCGGCCGCGTCCATCCTGATGGTCAAGGGCTATCTCGTCACGGCGGAGTTCGTTCCGGAGTCAGCCATGTCGGACCAGTTCACGCAGTGGCCCGCGCCTGTCATTCCCGTTTTCATCGCCATGATGTACGGCGCGACGCTCGGGGGTAACGCGACGCTCGTCGGTTCGGCGGCGAATGTCGTGGCTGCGGGCATCTGCACACAGGAAGGCGCGCCGATCAGCTTCGGCCGGTTCCTGCGCTATGGCCTTCCGCTCACGGTGTGCCAGCTCGCGGTCACGGCGGCGTATGTCGTCGTGCTCACGCGCTTTCTTCATTGAACGCTTCACGATGCCGATCCATGCCAACTGATCACACGGCCCGGTCGCGGCGGGCCGCCCCCGACGCAGTGCGGCGCTGGACGCGCCATCTGCCGGTCGTCGCGATGTTGAGGGACTATCGCGCAGCGTGGCTGAAGAACGACATCGTCGCCGGTCTCGTGTTGACGACGATGCTCGTGCCCGTCGGCATCGCGTACGCGGAGGCGTCGGGCGTGCCCGGCGTGTGCGGCCTCTACGCGACGATCGTTCCGCTGCTCGCCTACGCGATCTTCGGTCCGAGCCGGATTCTCGTGCTCGGCCCCGATTCGGCGCTCGCCGCGCCCGTCCTCGCGGTCGTCGTGATCGGCAGCGCGGGCGATCCGTCACGCGCCATCGCCGTCGCGGGCATGATGGCGATCGTCTCGGGCGTCGTGTGCATCGTCTTCGGCTTGCTGAAGCTCGGCTTCGTCACCGAGTTGCTGTCCAAGCCGATTCGCTACGGTTACATGAACGGCATCGCGCTGACCGTGCTGATCAGCCAGTTGCCGAAGCTCTTCGCCATTTCCATCGACGATCAGGGGCCGCTGCGCGATCTGCTGACACTCTCCGAAGCCATCGCCGCCGGGCAAGCCAACTGGACGAGCTTCGCCGTAGGCGCGGGCAGTCTCGTGCTCATTCTGCTGCTCAAGCGCTTCGACAAGGTGCCGGGCATTCTGGTCGCCGTCGTGCTGGCGACCGTCTGCGTCACGGTGTTGCATCTCGACCGCGAAGGCGTGAAGGTGCTCGGCACGATTCCGCAGGGATTGCCCGCGTTTTCGCTGCCGTGGGCGAGCGGCGCCGATTTCTTCCGCATCGTGCTGGGCGGCTGCGCCGTGGCGCTGATCGCGTTTGCGGACACCAGCGTGCTGTCGCGCACCTTCGCGGCGCGCGCCAACATGCGCGTCGATCCGAATCAGGAAATGATCGGGCTGGGCGTTGCCAATCTCGCAACCGGGCTATTCCAGGGCTTTCCGATCAGCAGCAGCTCGTCGCGCACGCCGGTCGCCGAAGCAGCGGGCGCGCGCACGCAAGTGACGGGCATCGTCGGCGCGCTCGCCGTCGCGGCCGTCCTGCTCGCGGCGCCGAACCTGCTGCGGCATCTGCCCAACAGTGCGCTCGCGGCCGTCGTGATCGCGGCGGCGATCGGCCTCTTCGAGTTCGGCGATCTCAAACGCATTTATCGCATCCAGCAGTGGGAGTTCTGGCTTTCCATCTGCTGCTTCGTCGGCGTCGCCGTGTTCGGCGCGATACCGGGCATCTGCATCGCCGTGGTGATCGCGGTGATCGAGTTCCTGTGGGACGGCTGGCGCCCGCACTTCGCGGTGCTCGGCCGGGTGGAAGGATTGCGCGGCTATCACGACCTGAAGCGCTACCCGAACGCGGAACAGATTCCCGGACTGCTGCTGTTTCGCTGGGATGCGCCGCTCTTCTTTGCGAATGCGGAGTTGTTTCAGCAGCGCGTGATCGAGGCGGTGGATCACGCGCCGACGCCCGTGAAGCGCGTCGTCGTCACCGCCGAGCCCGTGACGAGCGTCGACGTGACGTCCGCCGACATGCTGCGCGAGCTGAATCGCGCGTTGAGAGAACGCGGCATCGACCTGCATTTCGCCGAGATGAAAGACCCCGTGCGCGACAAGCTCAGACGCTTCGAGTTGACGTCGGTCTTTCCCGCCGAGCGCTTTCATCCAACCATCGGCAGCGCGGTCGATGCGTATCGCGAGGCCGCGCGTGCGGATCAGGCGTCTTCCTTCTGAGGGTCGTCGAAGCGAATTCCGGGCGTCCTGGGTGCAAGCGGATGCCTCGGATCGAGACGGTTAAGGATCTAGACGAGACCCGCCGTTCGGCACCGGTGACTGCAGCGCAATGCTGCTTGTCGCCGTCTCGATCGATCTCCGTTCGAACCATTCAATTTCGGACAATTCGTGTTTGCCCATAGCGATCGGTAAGCTAAATTTCCGGCGCGTCGCCGCAGGATTGGGCAACAGCCTGCGCTCACGCGATCAGGTTGCACAACGTCAAACGCACTCAACGTCCACCTGACCGCCGAGCATGCCCATCCTCCCCCGTAGTCGGTTGTACAGCCTTTTGCTGCCCGTACTCTTTCTCGTCGTTACGCCCTCGGTTGTTTATGCGCAGGTTGCATCGCCGGACCGCACGGTCGTCGGCGCCAACGTCAGGAAGTACGCGAATGGCGTGCTCGCGATCATGTCCTATACCGCGGTGCCCGACGTCACGACGAGTTCGCTTTCCATCAAGAACGGCACGAGCGGCAATCCGGGCTTCGGCCAGACGCAGTTCGGCGGCGGCTTCACCCTCAGCCGCTCGTTCCCGCTCTATCTCGAAGGCACCGTCGCATACAGCCGGTACGATCCGATCTTCATCGCAACCAACGGCAATCAGCAACGCCCGGTGCCCGTGAAATGGAACACGGCCAGTTCGACCATCGGCATCGGCTGGGATTTCCCGACCACCGACGAGTTGCGCCTGCGGCCGATCGTCAACGGCATGGTCGGCCGTGTGGCGAGCGATCTGCACGTCGCCGAGACCGTGTTCAACCATGTCGCCAACACCAACCTCCAGTTCCTCGAAAACGGCGCGCTCAATGCGTATGGCGTGGGCGGCTCGCTGATGCTCGACCTGGAGCATTACCGCGAGCACTACGAGGTCGATCTCGAACTTCGCGCGACCGATATCTATTTACGCAGTTTCGGCGGATCGTCGGAAGCCGTGCGGGGATCGGCGACGGCGCAGCAGTTCAGCCTGTGGGGGCGCTGGCGCGCGCCCACAGGCCTTTCCGCGCTCGACCGCCCGGTGCGCTATGTGCTCGAAACCGCGTATTCGCATTACTTCGGCGACAGCGCCGGCGTGCTCGGCTTCAACGATCTGACTTCGCTCGGCGTGGGTCTCGAACTCGACAGCAGCAAGTATCCGGTCGTCATCACGCCCACGCGCGCGATGGCGCGTTACGTCTTCGGCCATAACGTGCGCGGCGTGTCGTTCGGCTTCGCCGTCAGCTTTTGAACGCGCTGTCACTGCCGTTTGATTTTCCATTGGCCGCCGCCTTTCCTGCACGCGGTCGGCGTCCACGATTGCGTCTGCCCTTTTGCGACCGCAACGAGCGTGACCTTACGGCACGTCTCGCTCCCGCTCTTCGCAGTATCGCGAGGCGTGACTGTGCCTTCGATGTGCACCGTATTGCCGGTGCCCGCGTTACTCCACTTGAGCGATTCGCCGTCCTTCTTCGTGTCTAGCGCTTCCTGTGCCGCGCGGTTGAGCGCCTGGCGGTCGGCCGGTCGCATATAGGTGATGGGCGTGTCCTTGAGGAAATTGAGATTCCCGGCGCAGGCGAGGGAGCAGGACATCGCCAGTGCAGAAATCGCGGTCCGCCGTGCGAAGCCGCGAACAATACAAGGCAAGCGCGCGCTCATGCTGACTCCTTCCTCGTAAATCGATCCGTTGACGGAGCGGCCTTTGCGTTCGCTTCCTGCGCGCCCCGAACATCGAAATAACATTGAAAGAGCATACGGTCGATGTTGGACTCTTCGCGTCACCCCGCAACGCCGTTCCGATTCGATCCAGGCTCACTGCTCCGCGTTTTCCCACCCCTGCGAGCTATTGACCCGATCGCTTGGACCGTTCTCGAGGAAATCGTCCTCGTAGCTTCGGCCGATCAATTCGTCGTACTTCGCTGATTCAGTGTCGACGATTGCCCGGAACATTTGTATCAATGCGTTGCCGTCGTGCAGATGCGCCACGATCACGCGCGCGGTACGCAGGGAAACCGATTCCCGCACGGGCGGCGCTTCGCTTCCGTCCTGAAGTTCAAACGCAAAGCGATGAATCTCCTCATGGCCGTCTGGCAACAGGCTATGGCCCCAAATAGTCGCTTTCATCATGCTCCGTCCATAGTTCTCGTGCGCAAAGCAAACGGAGTGCCACGCTTAAGCCTGCAATGACAAAGTGGCGCATCGTCAATTAAGAACGGTCGTTCGCAAACCTGCAAAAGCCGCCGGCACCGCATATCAGATGGCTCGCGCACAACGTCTCAGTGCTGCATCGACTGCCACTGCAATACAGGATACGTCGCGTCGGCCGGCATTGCCCACACACCGGACCGGCCGAAGCGATGGAGCCGCTTCCATCTGTCCGGCCCCACCACGGAAAGCGCGCTGCCCGACATCGCAATCGAGCCTCACACGCGAGCGCCTCTTTTATTCCTTCATCCCCCCGAAAATAAATTGTCGATCGCACGCGGAAGAAACGCGCGCACCCCGTTGTTCTGATATCACGGTCGCCGCAACCCGTGGCGATCCGAACGGCGCGTTTTCATCCGCCGAACCGCACGAACAGGGGGAATCATGCACCGCGCAATCTTTATCCTGGACCAGAGCTTTTTCAGTTTCGGCTGCTTCTACCGGGTGGACCTGCGCAGTCGCAGCGGCCGCCTGATCGAAACCCACTACGTGAAGCTCAACGATATCGCGTGGTGCTAGGGCGGCGCGGCGCAGCCAACGATCACATCCGGTTCCGAGGAGACCCATCCATGCCCTACGCTTACGCCAGTTTGCCCGACATCGTTCGCCACGATGAATGGCTGAGAGGAACGTCGTCGCTGCTTCAGGTGCGCAGTGCAGCGTTGAAAGATCTGGACGAGCAGATCCTGCTGTACCAGAGAAACCGAACCGTTCACCGGTTCCACAGCCTTGTGCGCGCCTTCGAGCGCTGGCAGCAGTCGGTCGGTCCCGGCGATGCCTGGAAAACAATGTCCCGCAATGGCGCGAAGTGCTTCACGCTGCTCGACCAGCAACTGCACGGCCAGGGCGACTCCGATGCCGCAGGCGGCGCGCTCGACTTCATGGCGCCCGCGCTCATCAATTCGCGGCTCGGCGTCCTCTATCTCTTCGGCAACATGGAAGTCGAGGACGACACGTTCCAGGTGCTTCTCGAAGGCGCTTTCGAAGTCACCAATGTCGGTCTCGGCTTCGCGCCGGAGGCCAATGTCGCGGCGTCGCGCGCCGCCGAGGTACTGGACAACAGTCTCGTGCAGAAGTCGGCATCGCTCGCACTCGAGCAGGTTCAGAAGAAGATAAAGAAGCACAAGGAACCCACGCTCGTGAGTTCGAATCAGCTCACGCTATCCACTGTCACGCTGCCTGCGTTGAGCAGTGCGGCGCGCCGTCTCTACGATGCCATTCGCGCCAAGGTCGAGGAAGGCGCGAAAAAACTCTGGGACATGATCCGCGAGAAAGTCACGGATATTCGCAATGACCCCGGCGGCTTCGCGCTCGATACGATGCCCGCGCTCTTGCGCAAGCTGGTGGACGTGCTGTGCGGCAAGCTGCTCGCCACGCTCGCACCGTTCATCGGCGCGGGCCTCGACATCGCCAAGGGCATCGCGAATACCGTCGACAGCAGCATCACCAAGTATCGCGAATGGGTGCAGGGCCGCGATGTGCAATTGCTCGCGGGACACCCCGGTACCATCGTGGAGGCGATCAGACGCGCGATGAAGCTGAGCATCGGCTCCGGCGTGTACGACCTAGTGAAAGGCGGCGCGAGCCTCGGCTTGCAGTTCGCGAGTCAGGGTGTATCGACCATCGTCGACGCGGTCGTCTCCATCATGGAAACGCTCGCGAAGGTCATCTGGAAGATCGTCGAAATCAAGCGCATCAAGCGGTTCTGCGAGCAGGCGAAGGAGTACTGGGACGCCCGCATGCAGCGCGATGCACTGCATACCCGGCCGATCGCGTTCAACAACTGGTTCAAGCGCTACGCGGTATCGATTCCGGCGCTGTCGGTGCTCGCCCTCAACTCGGGCATTTGCGGCGACAAGATGCACTTTCTCGCGATGTTCAAGGACGACGAGACCATCATCACGCAGGCGGCCTACACGGCGGGCTGCAAATACGTGGATAGCCTCAAGGTCTGGGGATCGAGCTATCTCGGGGATGCGGGTTTCGCGTTCAAGTCGGACGATGCGATGATCAGCGGCCTGCTCACGCTCGCCGCGAACCACGCGCAAGAGCAGACGTGGGACCTGAAACTGCGCAAGGCCGTTCTCGGTTTCCTGAACGCGTAACACCCCGCGATCTTCGACACATCGGACGCCCTCGCGCTCGCGAAGGCGTCCGCCGTTCAGCCGCTCATCTTTGCGGCTCGAGCATCACCGCGAAGCTCACAGGCGCGGAGCCCGCGAGCACATCGAGGTTCATCAGCGCGCGCAGCGCCTCGACCTCGTCTTGCAGGCCATAGTCCTTCAGGTTCACCACGATCGGCAGACGAGTACCGACATAAAGCGCGCCGTTCGCGAGCTTCACGACGCGCAAGCTGGCGCTCAGCGGTCGTGCCACGCCGCTGATCGCGAGCGCGCCGCTCACGTCGATGTCCATGCTCGCGCCCGTATGGAGCGCCTGCACGCGCCGCATATCGACGGCACCGTTGAACACGGCCTTCGGATGATCCGCGACCTTGAACAGCATGTCCTTCAGCCGCTGATTGCGCAGGTCGATGTTCGTTTCGACGCTTGCGAGATCGACATCGAAGACGAGCTTGCCGTCATCGCCGATCGAGCCGTCGATCTGCCTGAACGTCTGCACTTCCGCGAGCGCCGCCGCGCCCGGACGGGCGGCCTTCGTGGTCGTGAAGGAGAACGTGGACTGGCCGCTGTCGACGCGCCACGCCGCCTGGCTCGTTGCGCATGTCAGCGAGGCGGCGAGCGCGAGCGCGCCGGCCACGGCTTGTGAAGCAAGTTTGCTCATCATGGAGATTGCCCTGGTTGAGTGGTCCGAGTGTGCGAAAGCGACGCGCGATCACGAACGGCATCGCGCGGCGGTCTCGTCCTGCCGACAACACCGGGCGGTGCCGATTTGTTCCATCGGCCATAGGGGAAATTCTCTGGAATAGAAGCGGTGTCCCGGCTGTTTTCGTCGCAATCCCTCCATGCTTCGAGGCATCGACAGCGATGAACGTCCGAACCCTTTCTCACGCTCTGCGCTCAGGCTTCGCCGTTGCGTCTCTATGCGCGCTTCAGTGCGCATACGCGGGCCAGCCCGTCCTGCTGCCCGACGGCGCGGTCACGCTGGTCCGCGGCAAGACGGTCGTAAGCGTCGATGCACCCTTCGCTGTGGAGCCTGGCGATCTGCTCGCCACCGATGCCCACGGCGGCGCGCAAATCGAAGACGACGACGGCACGATCGTCGCCCTCGGTGCCGATACGCGCCTCGCCATCGATGCGGCGCCGCACGCCGTTGCGCTCGCGCTGCTGTCGGGCTGGATCAAGATCGCGCGCATTCACGCCGCAGCCGAACCCCTGTCGATCGAGACCGCGGCGCTTCGCGTTGCCCTGCGCGAAGGTTCCGCCGTCCTGCACGCAAGCCGCGATGCGACCTCGCTCTTCATCGAAAGCGGAAGCGTGACGCTCGCCCTGCCCGAGCACGCCGAAGCCCGCCAGCCATTCGACGGCGAGCGCTACATCGAGCGTGCGGCCGGCAAGCCGCTCGACGTGCACCCGCGCGCGGCTCAATCGTTCATCGCCGCGATGCCGGTTTCGTTCCGCGATCCGCTCGCGTTCGTCGCCTTCGCGAAAACGAAGCCCGACGCGCCGGTGCAAGGCCGTCCGGCGACGTATGCCGACCTCGCCGGCTGGCTCACCGCACCGCTCGATATCCGGCGCACCTTCGTCGCGCGTTTTCGGCCGCTCGCACAGGGCGAGCCGTTTCGCACGCAAGTGCGCCAGAACCTGCGCGATCTTCCCGAATGGCGGCGCGTGCTGTGCCCGCCGCCCGCCATGCCGCGCCGGCGCGCGGTCGCGCCCGTCAACGCGCAATCAACCGAGGTGGAGTCATGAGACTGTCGCTCGCCGTCAAGTTCAATCTGGTGTTTCTCGCGGTGTTCGTCATCGGTTTCGCGTCGGCCGGGTTTGCCGCGCGTGAACTGCTGCGGCGCGCGGCCATCGAGGAAACCGTGCAGAATGCGCGCGTCCTGATGGAAGCCGCGAGCGCGGCGCAGAACTACACCGCGACGCAGGTCACGCCGCTCCTGCAGACGCAGCTCAAATACAGCTTCGTGCCGCAATCGGTGCCGGCGTTCTCGGCGGTCGAAACCCTGATGACGCTGGAGAAGCGTCTCGCGGGATACTCGTATCGTTCGACGATGCTCAATCCGACCAATCCGCGCGACCGTCCCTCGGACTGGGAAGCGGACGTCATCCGGCATCTGCACGACAAGCCCGAGCTGAAGGAAGTCGTCGGTCTGCGCGACACGCCTTCCGGGCAGAACCTGTATATCGCGCGCCCCAACCGCATCAACGATGCCGCGTGCATGGAATGCCACAGCGTGCCCTCGCGCGCGCCGAAGACGCTCATCGACAAATACGGCCCGAACAACGGCTTCAACTGGGCGATGCATGAAGTCATCGGCGCGGACTTCGTCTCGGTGCCGATGGCGCTGCCGGTCGCGCGCAGCGATGCGGTGCTGCGCACCTTTCTCGCCTCGCTGCTCGCGGTGTTCGTGCTGCTGCTGATCGCGCTGAACGTGATGGTGCATCTGCTCGTCACAAGGCGCATCCGGGCGCTCTCGCAAGCCGCCGATCAGGCGAGCCTCGGGCATCTCGACGGCGCGGACTTCACCGAGCGCGGCCGCGACGAGATCGCTTCGCTCGCCGCGTCGTTCGCGCGCATGAAGACGAGCCTCGTCGAAGCATTCAAGATGATCGAGGCATGAGATGACGGGTGCCGCGATGGACCCGCCGCGCATCACGCACCTGGGCAAGTACCGCATCGAGGCGATGCTGGGCGCGGGCGCGATGGGCGTCGTGTATCGCGCGTTCGATCCGCACATCGAGCGGCATGTCGCGCTGAAAACGGTCCGTCACGATCTCTTCGACGGAGGCGAACGCGCGAGCCTCTTGGCGCGCCTGCGCAACGAAGCCCAGGCCGGCGGACGGCTCGCGCATCCGAATATCGTCGGCGTGTACGACTACGGCGAGACCGCGGACACCGCCTTCATCGCCATGGAACTGGTGAACGGGCAAGGCCTCAAGCAGTTGCTCGACGCGGGCCGTCCGCTCGCACTCGCGACCGCGCTCGACTGGTTCGCCCAGTTGCTCGCCGCGCTCGGCTTCGCGCACGCGCACGGCGTCGTGCATCGCGACATCAAGCCCGCGAACCTGCTCGTCAGCGAGCAAGGGCGGCTCAAGGTCGCGGACTTCGGCGTCGCACACGTCGAATCGTCCACGCTGACGCTGGCGGGCGCGATGATCGGCACGCCATGCTACATGTCGCCTGAGCAGTTCACGGGCGAGTCCGTCGACGGACGCTCCGATCTCTTTTCCGCCGCGATCGTGCTGTATCAGATGCTCACCGGATGCCGGCCTTTCACGGGCGCATCGCAGGCCGAGGTGATGCGGCAGGTCATGCACGAAACGCCGCGCGCGCCGTCCGCCTGCAATCCGGCGCTCACCCCCGCGCTCGACGACGTGCTGATGCGCGCGCTGGCACGACGCCCTGACGCGCGTTTTCAGACCGCTGCCGATTTTCAGCGTGCGCTGGATCACGCGCCCGTCCCGGCCGAGGACCGCACGGTTCTGGAAGCACGCACGGTGAGTCCCGACGGGCCGCTCGCCTCCGGTTCGGGCGCGTGGCGCGGCGACTCGCTGCCCTCGCTCACGATGTGGCCCGCCGCCATGCTCGCCTCGGTCGAGATGCAACTCGCCGGGCAGATCGGGCCGGTGGCCCGTCTGCTCGTGCGGCGCGCGGCAGCGCGCATCGCCGGCGCGCCGGACCTGCCCGCGCTGATCGCGCTGCTCGCCCCGCACGTGCCGTCCGACAAGGGCCGCGCGCTGTTCGTCGCGGCCTTCGAGGAAGGCTCCCGCGCGGGCACGACGCATGGCGCCGCGACGTCTTTGGACGCATCGCGCTTTCCGTCGCTCGGCGTGGAAGAGGTACAGGCCGCCGCGTCGAAGCTCGCGGTCTATCTCGGCCCGATCGCGAACATCGTCGCGAAACGCGAGGCCTCGCGCTCAGGCAGCCTCGAAGCGCTGCACGAGCGGCTCGCGGCGGCGATCTCCAACGAACACGACCGCTCGCGCTTCAGGCGCGACGTCGGACTGTAAGCACGCATCCGAAGGAGCTTTCACCGATGGATTCCGACACGTTGACGCGCCGCGCTCCGCTGCGCCTTGCCGCCTGCTCGGCGTTCGGCCACACCGATGCCGGGCGCGTGCGCCGCGACAATCAGGACCGCTTTCTGATCCACGCCGGGCTGAATCTCGTCGCGGTGGCGGACGGCATGGGCGGTCACGCATTCGGTGCGCGCGCGAGTGCGACCGCGCTCGAGTGCATCGCCGCCGAACTCGCCGCCCGGCCCGCCACGCATGCGAGCGCCGACGATCCCGACGCCACCGTGCACGACGCGCCGGCGTGTGCGATGCGCGCCGCCGCCGACGCACTCGATCACGCGAATGCGACGCTCCACGCGATGAACCAGCGCGAGCGTCTCACGCCGCAACGATCGATGGGCACGACGTTGACCGGCATCTGGCAGCCGCCCGGCTCGTTGCAGTTGATCTCGTTTCACGTCGGCGACAGCCGGCTCTATCGCTTTCGCGACGGCGCGCTGTCGCAACTGTCTCGCGACCAGACGCTCTATCAGCAAGCGCTGGAGCGCGGCGCCATCGAACATCTGCCGCCGCGCAACGTGCTGCTGCAGGCGCTCGGCCCGCTGCCGTCCATCGGGCCCGTCGTCGAAGCGCACAGCTGGCTTCCCGGCGACCGCTATCTGCTGTGCAGCGACGGGCTGCACGGCGAGGTGTCGCATCGCGAGATCGAGGCCGTGCTGAAAGGCGTGAAGCCGCACGGAATCGACGCGGCGTGCAGGCATCTCATCGCCCTCGCTCTCGATGCGGGCGGCAAGGACAACATCACGGCCGTCATCGTCTGCTTCGACGGCATCTAGCCTGCACGATCGAATAGCGCCGCGACGAACGCGGCATCGGGCAATCCGGCGCTCGCGCGCACCGATCCCGCATGCCACCAATGGCTCACTCCCCGCTCGCCCGCCCCGGACGGCACCGGGACGCCCGCCGCATCATCCGCGTGCGCGTGCGCGTGCGCGTGCGGGAGCGCGAGCAATGCGGCGTCGAAGTCGGCGAGACGTGCGTCCCGATCCAGCGTCGCGAGCGCGAGCGCGGCGCAGCGCGAAAACCAGCCGTCCATCTGAAAGCGCCACGCGAATGACTCGACGGGCGCAGCGATCGTGAGCGGAAAATGACGGCCCGCGCAATCGACGCTCGGCATCAGCACGCCCGCCCATCCGGTCTCGCCGATGACACCGTCGCCGAGCGCGAAGCACCACAGCGGCGCGGTCAGATACGCATCGAGCCACGCACGCCCGAGCGTTGCGCGGCTCGCGAGCACACCGGCCTGCAACATCGCATCCCACTGCTCGACGAAACACGGCGGCAAGCGCCGCGACACGAAGTCGCCGTTGCTTCGCAGCTTGCCGAAGCATCCGGCGATGCCCGGTCCCGTCATCACAGATGCTCCGGGCAGCGGAACTGCTCGAGCGGCGCGCGCCGCAACGGATTGACGACGCTCGTCGCATCCAGTTCGAGCACGGCCCGGCGACCGGCGGACGCGAGCGTGAGTGTGTAGCGGTCCGGCTGCGCGGTCGGCTCGAATCTGCCCGCGTCGAGAAGATGCAGCAGCGCCCAGGGTCCGCTCGCATCGAGCGCCGCGCCCTGCGCGGTCGCGGGCGGATCGAACTGCGCGCTCGCGCGGCCCGTGTTCCTGCTCCCCGGCCATTGCAACAGCATCGACTGAACGCCGTCCGCTTTCAGCGCGAGCTGCTGTCCGTCGATGTCGAGATTCACCTGCGCCACCGCCGGATCGAGCGAGAGCGCCTTCACGCGAAAACGGATCGACATGTCGTGGCCGCCGTCGCGGAAGAACGCGTCGCGGATCTGCGCGGCGCGCTGGAACTGCGCGAGCGCATCGCGCGGCATGCCCGCCGGCGGCGTGCCGGCGCGCCATTGCCAGACCGGCGCGCTCGTGTCCACCAGCGCGGCGAGGTTCTTCTGGAAGAAATCGTCGATGAGACCGCCGGGCGCGAAGAGCTTGCCGAAGTCGTCGGCGGCGACATCGCGGGTCGAGCCGTGCACGAACGGATAGCGGCCATCGAGCGCGCGGTGGCACAACGGGCCGGCGCTCGCGTTCCACAACGCGTTGAGGCGCGCGCGCTCGCCGCCCTCCATGAGCACCGTGCCCGCGGCGGCGAGCGACGCGGCCACGGGCGCGAGCGGCGCCGGACTCGTCTGGCTCGCGAGCCTCAGCTTGCCGAGTGCATCGCCGGCGGGCGCGGGTTTACCCGTTCTGCGCGCGGCGTCGGCTGCATCGAGATAGACGGCGGCGTCCTTGAGCGGCGCGAATTCGCGATCGAGCGACGCGGCATCGCCCGGCTTGCCCGCGAGCTGATGCAGCGCCTGAAAGTGCTCGTCGACGGGCGTCGTCGCGCTCTGTTTGCCCGATGCGTTCGACGCGAGCGTCGTCTCGCGCGCCGCCGCGACGATCAGCTTCCTGAGCGGCGAATCCGGCGCCGACAGTTCGTTCGCGATGCGCGCGCCATCGGCGAGCGCGGTGACGGGCACGGCGGTCACATCGTCGAGCAGGGCGTCCCAAGCGTGGACGTAGGCGTCGAAATAGCGCGCGTCGAGCGCGGTGCGCAGCGCGGTGACGCCTTCGGGCGTGGGCGCGACGTCGTCGCGGCCGAGCACCCACGCATCCTTCGCGACATCGGCGAGCGCGGCGTCGCGCAGCCGGGCGTAGCGCGCGTAGCCGTTCAAGGTGTATGCGCCCGCCACGCCGCCCGTGAGCGGCGCGCCGCTCGCGCGCCTGAGCAGCAGCGGCGCATTGGGACCGGCCGCGGCGCTCACGCTGAACGCGGGCACGTTCGCCTGCGCGAGTTCGCCATCGACGCGGTTGCCAATGCGCTGCGACAGCGGCAGTTCGGCCAACCGCGCGCGCGCCGACTTGATGAGCGCCTCGTCGAGCGGCAGCGACGGATCGAAGTGCGTCCGGTCGAACAGCGCGGCGAGGTGCGCATCGAGCGCGCTCCGTTGCGCCGGGCTCGCGTCGCGTGCCAGTGCCGGGACCAGATGCGCGCGCAGCGCGGCGGGATCGAAATGGCGCGCGTCGCCGAGCATCAGGTAGGCGCGCAAGGCTTCATAGCGATACGCCTCGGATGTCGAATCATTTCCCGCGCCGCCGTCTTGCAACTCCTGCGTGAGTTTGCCGACCGCGAGCGGCAGCAAGGTCTGGTCGAGCAGACGGCGGTACGTCACGCGCGCCTCCTGGCCGAGCTTGTCGCCCTGATAGAGCCAGAGCCGGGTGAGCCACGGCACCGGCTTGCCGGCGTCCGCGTAACCGCCGGGCAGCGCGCGCGCCGCGTCGAGCAGCGGCAGCACCGCGAGCGGATCGGCGGCCGCATTCGCGTCGCGCGCCAGTTGGCGCACGTGCTGCGTCTGCCGGTCGAACTCCGCGACATACGCGCGGTTGCGCTGATAGCTCACCGCCATGCCCGCGAGCGCGAGCATGAGCGCCACGCCGACCGCCGCCAGCGCCGCGCGCCGCAGCCACGCGCTGCATCGCTCGAAGCGCGCGTTCGCGCCCACCAGCCCGGCCTCGGCAATCACCACGTCCCTGAGCAGACCGTTGATGAAGTACGCGCGCCCCGAAGCGTCGCGGTTATAGGCGATGTCGCGCTGCAATCCGAGCGATTGCGCGATGGCGCTGATCGCGCGGTCGATCGGCCTGCCGTGCTGCGTGCCGCTCGTGAAATACACGCCGCGCAGGAGCGGCGACGCTTCGAAGCGCGTGCCGCGAAACACGCCGTCGAGGAAGCGCCCGAGCGCCGGCTGAAGGCCCGCGAACTGCTGCGCGAAGCCGTAGATGCGCGCACGCCGCGCTACGTCCGTTTCCCGCTGCATGCGATGCAGCACACGGGCCTGCAAGCGCGTGCCGAGCGCATCGAACTCGGCCGGGAACGCCGAGAGCGCCGGACCCGCGCCCGGGGATTCATCGAGCGCGAAGGTGATGCCCCAGACCTGCTTGCGCTCCGCTTCGCCGAGATCGTCGAAGAACTCGGTGAAGCCCGCGAGCAGATCGCACTTCGTCACGACGACGTAGACCGGAAAGCGCACCCCGAGCCGCTCGCTCAGCTCGGTCAGGCGGCTGCGGATCGTGCGGATGTGCGCCTCGCGGGCGGCGTCGTCCTGGCGCACGAGATCGGCCGCCGACAGCGTGACGATGAGCCCGTTCAACGGCCGGCGCGGACGGTATTTGCGCAGCAGTTGCAGGAAGCCGGTCCAGGCGGATTCGTCGGCCTGCGCGTCGCTGTCCTGCGTCGTGAAGCGGCCCGCGGTATCGACGAGCACGGCGTCGTCCGTGAACCACCAGTCGCAATGACGCGTGCCGCCGAGACCGCCGATCGCCTCGTCGCCGAGCTTCTCGCGCAGCGGAAAGCGCAGCCCCGAGTTCGAGAGCGCCGTGCTCTTGCCCGTACCGGGCGCACCGATGAACATGTACCACGGCAACTGATACACCCACTGACGCCCGTTGACGCCTTTCATGCGCGCCTGCCGCAGGATCGCGAGCGCCTGCTCGAAGCGCTCGCGCAACACGGCGAGCTCCGCGCTGCCCGCCGATGCCCCCGCCCCCTGCCCGGCGACGCCGCTCATGAAGCGCAGGTTGACGAGACGCGCGGCGCCGAGGCGCACGCCCCACGCGAGCGCCCAGGCGGCGACGAGCAGGGTCATCGCGATCCAGCGGGCGCGCGGCGATTCGAGCGGCGCGTGGCCGTCGAACGCGAAGAGCGGTCCTTCGAACCACACCACGACGAGCAGCGCGAGCACGCCCGCGAACGTGATCCATTGCGGTGTCCTGAGCGTTCCTGCGATCTTTTTCATCGATGTCTCCATGCCTGTTCTGCTAAACGAATGAGCCGCGCCTCAGGACGACGCGCCCGGGGCGAGCAGCGTGATCTCCACGCGACGATTCTTGGCGCGGCCGGCGGGCGTGTCGTTCGGCGCGAGCGGTTCGGCGTCGCCGCGGCCTTCGGCGGAAAAGCGCGCGGGCACGCCGGTGAGCGACGCGAGCATCGCCCGCACGCTTTCGGCGCGCGCCTGCGACAGATGCCAGTTGGACGGAAAGCGCGCGGACAGGAGGCGCTGGTCATCCGTGTGGCCTGTCACGACGACTCTGCCGGGCACCTGCTTCAGCGCGTTGGCGATGCGGCCGATCAGCGCATCGTAGGCCGGGTCGAGCGTCGCGCTGCCGGAGGTGAAGAGGTTGTCGCCGTTGATCGTGACGATGGAGCGATCCGCCGCCTCGCGAACCGAAACCAGGCCCTGGCGGATTTCCGGCGCGAGGAACGTCGAGAGCGTCGCGGCGGCGGCGGGCATCGCGGCGGGCGCGATCATGGCCGGCTGCGCCGCGGGCCGCTCGCTCACGCGGATGCGGTTGAGCGCGTCGAACACAGGGTCCGACGTGCGGTTCAGGCTCACGGCCAGCGCGATATGCGTCGCCACGAGCACGACGCCTGCGAGCGCGGCGCAGACCCACGGCGGCATGCGCTGCCCGAGCGGCCTGCGCGCGCGCTCGGCGGGCCGCCAGTGCACCGACAGTTCGGCCTCGAAGGGGCCGCGCTGGTTGCGGATGATGCGTTCGAGCCGCTCGCGCACGGAGTCGAGCTGGCTGCGCCCGCCGTCGATCAGCCGATAGCGCCCTTCGAAGCCGAGCGACAGGATCACGTAAAGCAGCTCCAGCACGTCGATATGGCGCGCCGGGTCCTGCGCGAGCCGCTGCAGGATCAGAAAGAAGCGCTCGCCGCCCGACGCCTCGTTATGGAAGGTGACGAGCAGGCTGCGGCTCGCCCACACGCCGCTGCCCCACGGCGTGCCCGAGATCGACTCGTCGATGCAGGTACACAGGCAATAGCGCGCCGCCGCGAGCGTTTCAGTGTCGATGCCGCTCGCGCGGGCGTCGTGCTCGAAGGCCCGCACCATCCGCACGAGCTCGGCGCGCAAACCTTCGATATCGGCGATGGCCGCACGATGGCGCAGCGGCAGCGCGAGTTGGAGCATCGGGTTCGCCGCACGCACGAGCGGGCTCAGGCCGCTCGCGACCGGCAGGACCGGCGCGCGCGGCGCGGCTTCCGGCCGCTCCTGCGCGCTCTCTTCCTGGCGCTCCTGGCGCGGGCGTGCCGCAACGGACCCGCCCGGTTGCGGAATCAGGATGGTGTCGTCCGGGTCGAAGCCGGCTGGCGGAAAGATCGGGGCATTCACGATGAGGTCCTTCTTCGAAGAGGGCGCGGCGCTCACGGGCGGATCGCCCAGAATTCGAGTTCGAGGCCCGGAAAGTCACCCGCGACATGCAGCGCGACGCCGGCCGAGGTCGCGAACTGTCGCCACAGATCGCCGCTGCGCTCCAGCTCGAAATAGGTGTAGCCGGCATGGAACGGCAACTGGCGCGGCGCGACCGGCAGCGCGCGCAGCGCGATCCCCGGCAACTGGAGATTCACGAGATCGCGGATGCGCTCCACCGGTCCGAGCTTGGCCTGCTGCGGGAAGCTGTTCAGAAGCGCGGCCGGCGCGAGATCGGCCTTTGCCGCGAGCACGAAGCTCGCCGAGCGGAACAGGTCGCGATCCGGCACGATCGCCACGCGCAATCCGTACTTGCGCTCCTCGAGCGCGATCGGCACCGCATGCGGATCCATCACCGCGTTCAGCGCGACGCGCAGCGCATCGACGAGCGGCGTGAAGGTTTCATCCAGCCGCTCGTGGCGATATCCGGGAAACGCGGCGGGACGCTTGCCGGGCTGGCTGAAGGTCGCGAGCTCGCCCGCCAGTTGCAGCGCATGCTGATGCAGATCGTGCGGATGCAGCCCGGTCGTCGAGGCGATCCCCGCGAACAGCGGCTCCGCCCGATTGAGCACCTGCAGCAGCAGGAAGTCGGCGATCTCCGCCGCGCCGGTCGCCGCGGGGCGGGCGAGGCGCGCGGCGAGCGCATCGGCGCGCTGGTGCATGAGGCCCGTGAGTTCGTCGACGAACCCGCACAGCCGGCGCGACACGCGATAGTCGAGACAGGGCGGCGCGTAAGCGGCATCGAGCACGATGCTGTTGTCCGCGCGGCGCTCGACGATGCGCGCGATCCCGAGCGACGTATGCGCATGGACCACGTCCCGCTCGAAGGCGAGCCGCAATTGCAGCTTGCCGACCTGCACGAGCGCCGCACCGACCGCGCCTTCGTTGCTGTCGGGCACTTCCGTTTCCGCGATGCGGTGACGCACGAAACCATCGTGGCCGGCCTGCGCCGCATACGCGGCCTCGGGCACGCCATGACGCGCGACGGGCAGCGCGAGCACGACCGTCAGGTCGCGCGCGTCCTCGGGCACGGCGAGCGGCAGCGGAAGTTCGTCATCCGAAGGAAGTCGGAACGGACTGCCGTCGGGCAGCACGCCCGCGCACGAAACCAGCGCGATGCGGCCGAGCTTCAGTTGCGCGGCGTCGATCTCCAGTTCCGAGAAGCCGAACGCATAGGGCCGCAGCGCCGCGCAGCGCGTCTCGATCTGCGCGCGCAGGTAGCGGTCGTGTTGTTGCAGATGCTGCGGCTGAAGCAGCATGCCTTCGGACCAGATCACCTTGTTGTTCCAGGACATCGATGCCTCGCTCTCAGTGGAAGGAAGTCTGCTTCGTATCGGCGAAGCTGTTCGCGTGCTGCTCGTATGCGTCGTTGAACGCGCTGCCGCACAGCGCCTGAAGGTCGTCGGCGCTCGCGCGGGTGAGCTCGGCATGCAGCGCGACGAGACGGTCCCACTGCCGCGCCTTGCGGCATGCGGGTAGCCAGTCGAGCCAGCCGCGCCGCGTATCGGCGCGCGTGAGCGCCTGCGGATCGAAGCGGCCGAGCAGATGCTGCATGGCGGCGCGCGTGCCCGCGAGGACCGCGAGCTCGTGTCGGCGGATGTCGTCGAACGCGCCTTCGAGCGCGGTCTGCGCGGGCAGATATCCCGTGCTCGCGCCACGCAGCATCTGCGCGAGCGCGCCGTCGCCGTCGGGGAAGAACTTGAGCGGGTTGTTGTCGCGCTGGACGAGCATCGTCGTGTCGAGGCTGATCTCGCGCTTGAGGACCGAGCGCGACAGCAGCACGTCGACTACGCCGCGCACCGCCGTGCGCAGCATCGCGCCGGCGAGACGCGCGATTTCGGCGGCGTTGCGCGTGCCGAGCGTGCCGGCATCGACGCCCATGCCGTCGAGCAGCGCGGCAAAGGCCGATTCGGCAATGGCGTCGTTGGCCGCTTCGGGTCTTTCTTCGGGTCTTTCTTCGGGCCTTATCGCGGCAGGCTGCGCCGGCGGAGTCACGACGGCCGCGAGCGGCGCGCATGCGTCTTCGCTCAACGGGTCGTAGTCGTGCGGAATGCCGCCCGCCGGCGCATGCGCTACCGCGCCGGCTGGCGGCACATAGGCGAACTGCTCCGGCGCCACGTGATCGCTCTGCGATCCGGCGAACGCCGCGCGTCCATCGAGCCGCGTCGCGGGTTCGTGCTCACCGTCGAGCGGCGCGGCGAGCGGATCGAAGCGCGGACCCGGCAGCGGCGCATCAGCGAGGACCGCCGCCAGCGCGAGCGGATCGTGCGCGAAAGAGCGCGGCGCTGCGTTGTCCTGAAGGCTCACGGCTTCGAGCGGATCGAAACCGTGGCGGTCATGCACGCCGGGCGGCGCATCGAAAGCTTCGGCGGGCGCGCGTTCCATCGTCCGCACATCGAGCCGGTAGCCGCCCATCTCCAGCCGGTCGCCGCTGGCAAGACGCGCGCTCTGCCCGGCGGACAGCGGCCGGCCATTGAGCCGGCTCGGATTGCTGCCGAGGTCGGCGAGCCGCCAGCCGTCCTCGGTCCAGTCGATGCGCGCATGCACCCGCGACACGGTCTTCGCCGCATCCGGCAACACGAGCGTGTTGTCGGAGCCGCGCCCGATGGTGCCGCCCGCCGCGCCGAAGCGGCACGAAAGCGGGGCGTCGGTCGGGATGCCCTGATAGGTCTCGACCGCGAGCGTCAGATGCATGATCTCTCCTTCGTGTGCGTTCATGTGGTGCCGTCGTCGGCCTGCCGGGGATCGGCGGGCGCATCCGGCGATGCGCTCGCCGCGCCCGCGCCGCCACCGCCGCCGCCGCAGTTGATCTGCACGACGACGCCGTCGATCGACACCGGCCCGGCCGCGCTGATCGCGATGCCTTCCGGCCCCAGCACGATCGTGTTGCCGCCCGCCTTGAGCGTGAGCGTCACGCCCGCCTCGATGGTGACGTTGGCCCCGCCCTTCACATCGACGTTAACACCCGCCCCCACCAAAATATTCGCCCCGCTTTTGTGATGTGTATCGCCGCCGACATCGAGCGAATATTTGCCGCCGATGCGCGCGCTGTGGCCGCCCTGCACCGCGTCGCTGCGGCTGCCGTTGCAGCGCGCAAGATCGTCGTGCTCGACGATTACATGCCGTTCGCCGCCGATGCGCGTCAGCGCGTCGTGCTTCACCCACGTCTCCAGATCGCGCTCGGCGTGAAAGAACAGTTGCTCGGTGTCTTTGGTATCGTCGAAACGCATTTCGTTGAAACCGTTGCCGCCTTTGGTCGAATTGCTCCTGAGCGTCGTGCGCGCCATCTTCGCGGGAAGTTCGTCTGGCGTCGTCTGCGCCGCGTTGTAGACACTGCCGATCACGAGCGGCTGGTCCGGGTCGCCCTCGATGAAATGCACGAGCACTTCCTGACCGATGCGCGGCAGAAAGAACGCCCCGTAGCCCTTGCCCGCCCACGGCTGCGCGACGCGCACCCAGCAGCGCTGCAAGGACTCGCGCGCCTCCGTGGGGCCGAGCTGTTCCCAATGGAACTGCACTTTGATGCGGCCGTATTTGTCGGTATGAATTTCCTCGCCCTTCGGTCCGACGACCACCGCCGTCTGCGGTCCCGCGACACATGCGCGGGGCGTGCTGCGCGCGGCGCGGAAGCCGGCATCGCGAGGCAGCGCCCTGAACGCGCAATCGAAAACGGGCGGCCGGTCGCGCGCGTCGAGCGTGGACAGATAGTCGTCCGAGTTGAGCGCGTACTCGGCCGCCACGACGAGATGCTCGCGGTTTTGCACGTCGAGCGGATGGCCGGTGAGCCTGACGAGGCCGCCGGGCCAGATGCCGCGCGCCGTCGCGCGAGCGCTCACGAAGACGTTGCCCGCCTGATGCGCATCGACATGCGCGCGTGCGAAGCGCTCGGCGTCCTCGTGACGCGTGTAGCCGAGGCCATGCTCCTGCATCGCGTAGACAGCCTTGTCGAACGGCTCGCTGCGCCGGGCGCGCGCGACGAGACCTTCCTGCGCCGATTGCGACGGCTTCTCGAAGTCGTAGTCGTTGGTTTCGACGATGCCCGTCGCCACCTCGCCGCCCGCGGACCACGCATAGACCCATTCGTGCTCGTGCGGCGCGGCGGGCTGCGGACGAAAGCGCAGCGTCGCGCCGTGCGGCGCGCTCTCGTGCACCTGCGACGAATCCGTGAGAATCATCCGATGCGTGCCGCCCCGATGCTCGATGAAGTAGTAAATGCCTTCGCGCTCGGCGAGCCGGCTCACGAAATCGAAGTCGGTCTCGCGGTACTGCGCGCAGTGTTCGAGGCTCGGATACGCCGCCGAGCATTTGTTCTCGAAGTCGATGTGATAGTCGGCGAGCACCTTGCCGATGATCGCGGGCACCGTCATCTGATGAAAGAACCGGCAATGCGACGCGCGCGTGAGCAGCCACAGGCGCGGCCGCACCGTTGCGCGATACAGCGCCGGACGGTTGGGCTGCGTGCTCGCGGCCCGCGCCAGCTCGAACGCCGTGACGATGCCGTTGTATTCGCGCGCGCCGTCGCCCGGAATCTCCAGCGACAGCGAGAAATCACTGCCGAGCATCGTCGCGATGTCGAGATTCGACTGATCGGCGAGCAGTTCGAGATCCCATTGCGCGAGCCGCCCCAGCGCCTCGCGTCCGCGCATGCGCCAGAGCACGAGCGCGTTCTTGCCGAGCGCGCAGCTCACGTGCGCGATGCGATTGGTATCGGAGAGCATCATGGCGGGCCTCGTCTTCAGGGAATCCGGGTGGCGCACGTCGCCGGCTCGACGACCGTCACCACGCCGCCCCAGTTGCAGAAGCACCTGGACACGTTGTCGAGCGAAGGCTGGTTGCCGAGCAGCACGGTGACCGCGCCCGGCGCCCACGGCGTCATGGTCGCGGGCACGCAGGGCATCGGCGTCAGGACGCCGAGCGCGGCGGCGGTCGCCGAGGCGACTTCGGGATTCGCCGCCGACGTGCACATGCCGAACGGCATGATGTTCACGAGCGGCTCGTGATCCATGATGTTCGCGGCGAGCGGCCCTTCGCAGCGCACGCGGTTCACGGGCAGCACGACGAGCGTCGACGGCGTCATGCCGAACGAGCACTGCAACGTCGCGCCCATGCTGACTTGTTGAGGCATGGCTGGCTCCCTGTCAATCGAAGGCATAGGTGAAGTCGCCGTCGCATACGCCGACCTCGACTTTTCCGATACTGCGGCCATCGACGAGACGGCCGAGGAATTCCGCGCTCACGCGGGGCAGCACGGTATTGGTGAGGATCGCGTCGATCATGCGGCCGCCGCTCGCGAGCTCAGTGCAGCGGCGCGCGATCTGTCGGACCACGGCGTCGTCATAGGCGAACTTCACGCGATGGCGCTCCGCGATGCGCCGCTCGATGCGAGCGAGCTGCAGGCGAATCACCGCATCGAGCATCGTGTCGTCGAGCGGGTAGTACGGAATCACCGCGACGCGCCCGAGCAGCGCGGGCGGGAAGGCGTCGAGCAGCGGCGCGCGCAGCGCACGCGCGATCTCTTCGGGCGACGGCGTCTCGCGCCCGCCACCGCACAGTTGCGTGATCAGCTCGGTGCCGACGTTGGTCGTGAGCAGGATCAGCGTGTTGGAAAAGTCGATCTCGCGGCCCTCGCCGTCTTCCATGCGGCCCTTGTCGAAGACCTGAAAGAACAGCTTGTGCACGTCCGGATGCGCCTTCTCGAATTCGTCGAGCAGCACGACGCTGTACGGACGACGCCGCACCGCCTCGGTGAGCACGCCGCCTTCGCCGTAGCCGACATATCCCGGCGGCGCGCCCTTGAGCAGCGACACCGTGTGCGCTTCCTGGTACTCGCTCATGTTCACGGTGACGACGTTCTCTTCGCCGCCATAGAGCGCTTCGGCGAGCGCGAGCGCGGTTTCGGTCTTGCCGACGCCCGAGGTGCCCGCCAGCATGAACACGCCGACGGGCTTGCCGGGATCGTCGAGGCCGGCGCGCGCGGTCTGCACGCGGCGCGCGATCATGTCCATCGCGTGGCGTTGCCCGACGATGCGCCGGTTCAGCGTCGTGGCGAGATCGAGCACGCTCGCGGCTTCGTCGCGCACCATGCGGCCGACCGGAATGCCGGTCCAGTCCTGCACGACCGATGCCACCGCATGCGCGTCCACGCCCGGCAGAATCAGCGGCGCTTCGCCCTGGCGTTGCGCGAGTTCATCGGTCAGGCCCTGCAGGTCGGAGAGGGTCACGGCTTCGCCGCCCTCCCCGATCGCACGGCGCGCCGCGAGAATGCGCGCGACCAGCGCACGTTCGGCTTCCCAGCGCGCCGTCAATTCCGCGAGACGCGCACGCTCGGCGTCGAGGCGCGCGGCGACATCCGCCGCGCGTTGCTGCGTGTCGATGCCGAGCGCGGCTTCACGCGCCACGATCTCGCTTTCGGTCTGCCACGTTTCGATGCGCCGCTTCGCATCGTCGATGGCCGGGGGCAGCGCCTGCTGGCTCACCGCGACGCGCGCGCAGGCGGTGTCGAGCAGGCTCACGGCCTTGTCGGGCAACTGGCGCGCGGGAATGAAGCGATGCGAGAGCTTCACCGCCGCTTCGAGCGCCTCGTCGAGCACCTGCACGCCGTGATGCGACTCCATCTTGCGCACGAAGCCGCGCATCATCGCAATCGCGTTGTCCTCCGAAGGCTCGGGCACTTTCACGACCTGAAAGCGGCGCGTGAGCGCCGGGTCCTTCTCGATGTGCTTCTTGTATTCGACCCACGTCGTCGCGGCGATGGTGCGCAGCGTGCCGCGCGCGAGCGCGGGCTTGAGCAGGTTGGCCGCATCGCCGGTGCCGGCCGCGCCGCCCGCGCCGACGAGCGTATGCGCCTCGTCGATGAAAAGGATCACCGGCTTGTCCGACTTCTGCACCTGCTCGATCACCTGCTTGAGCCGGTTCTCGAACTCGCCCTTCACGCTCGCCCCCGCCTGCAGCAGGCCGACATCGAGCGTGCGCACGACGGCGTCGCGCAACGCGGGGGGCACCTCGCCCGCGACGATGCGCTGCGCGAAGCCTTCCACCACCGCCGTCTTGCCGACGCCCGCCTCGCCCGTGAGGATCGGGTTGTTCTGGCGGCGGCGCATGAGAATGTCGACGACCTGGCGAATCTCCATGTCGCGCCCGACGATGGGATCGAGCTTGCCCTCGCGCGCCTCGGCGGTCAGATCGACGGTATAGCGGGAGAGCGCGTCATGCTGCGCGGGCAGCGCCACGGGCTCGGCGGCAGGCGCGGCCTGCGCTTCGGGCGAGCCTTCGAGCAGCGCATCGAAGCGTGCGGACAATGCATCGAAGCTGATCTTCTCGAACTGGCGCGAGAGCGCGTAAAGCGCGTTGCGCAGGTTCGGCGTGCGGAGAATGCCGATCACGAGATGGCCCGTGCGCACGTTCGCGGCGTCGAACATCAGCGAGCCGAAGACCCAGCCGCGCTCGACGGCTTCGTCGACTTGCGCGGAGATGTCGGAGACTGCGCTCGCGCCGCGCGGCAGGCGGTCGAGCGCGGCGGTCAGATCGCGTTCGAGCGCGGTCTCGTCGAGATCGAAGTGACGCACGAGGCGCCGCAGGTCGGAATCCGCCGCGAGCAGGATCTGATGCACCCAGTGCGCGAGCTCGACATACGGATTGCCGCGCAACTTGCAGAACGCCGCGCCGTTTTCTATCGCCCGATAGGCGAGCGGATGAAGCTTGCCGAACAACGCCATGCGGCTGATCTCAGTCATGAGGAGTCTCCTTGCGATGGCTCGCGCCCGCCTGCCCGGCGATCACGACCCGATGGTTGTCATGCACGGGCGCGCCGCTCGTGAGCCACGTGTTCCAGCCCAGACGCGCGCCGTGCGCGGTATTGCCCTGCAGACGCAGCGCGGGCACGTCGTCGCGCTTCAGATGCAGCGATACGTCCCAGTCGAGCGGATCGCGCACGTAATCGCGGACCCAGTCGGCGAGTTTCACGAGGCTCTGCCCGCCCGGCAGGAAGCGCGCGAAGTCCGCGTAGCGCAGCGGCCCGATCACGATGCGGAACTTGTGCTGGCAGTCCCACACCCGCGTGCCGACGACCGTCGATTCGCCGAGCCGCGCGCCGGACAGACGCGTGCGGCCTTCTTCCGGCAGCGTGATCCAGTGGCCGCGCCACGGCTCGACCGACACCGGCACGCCGAAGAAGCGCGAGAGAATGAGCCGCAGCCCGCTCGCATGGCGCGTGGGCGCGGCGAGGATGCCGGCGAAGTGGCGCTTCGCGGAATCGGGCACCGCGTCGCGATCGGCGAGCGCGGGCGCGCCGAGACCGAACAGGCTGCCGACGTAGCCCGCGAAGCGATCGTCGCCCGGACGGTCGGCGCTCACGACCGGCTGCGCATCCGCCCACGCGCGATAGAACAGCGACAGCATCCGGTGATGAAACACGTCGAGAAAGCGCGCGAGCGTGGGATCGTTCGCGTGACGGACGCGCTCGCGCACGTAAGCGGTCAGGTGCGTCGGCAGCGGGCCGTTGGGGCCGAGCAGCCCGAGAAAATTCACCGCGAGCCGCCCCGGCCGGCCGTTCTCGCCCGGCACGTATTCGCCGAGCGTGGTCGGATGAAAGATCAGCTCCGGGTCCTGCGAGAGCCGCACGGCATCGTCGCGCGCGGCGAGCGAGCGGCCGAGGCGCGGGCGCTTTGCATGCGCCTGCTCGATGAGCCGCAGCGCCTGGAAGAAGTCGAAGCGGCGCGCGTCTCGGGCGAGCATGCCGTCGAGGGTCAGAGCGTCGCGCATCGTCCGGTCCTCGCAGGCCACTGCATGATCGGGCCGCGCGCGAGCGTCGCGACGGCGGTCTCGGTGAACGAATTGATCGACACGTAGCGCGCGAAGAACTGCGCGAGCACCGCGCCGAGCAAAAACGCGCTCGCGCCTTCGAACGCGGCGTCGTCGAAGCGCAGCGTGACCGCGAGGCCGCGCCCGTAGACGATCGGCCCCGGCGACGGCAGGCGGCGCACGACCGGCTCGCACGACACCGAGCGCAGCCCTTCGACCTGCCGGTGCGCGGCGGCATCGTCGGCGGGGCAGTACAGCGCGAGCAGTTCCCGCAGCGCGCGGGCGCCTTCCTGCGCGTTCGTATCCACGAGCGACGCGTAGTTCAGCGAAAGATGATCGAGCAGCCGCCACGCCGCCGGCCCCTGCGCGAACGACGGCAGCGGCCGGCTCGGGCCCGCGACGCAGCGCACGGCGGTGACGGGCGCCTCGGCATCGAGCGTGAAGTCGGTCGAACCCGCGCCGACGGGCATCGAAAGCGGCAGATCGCGGTTCGTGCACCACGCGCTGATGCCGAGCTGACGCACTTCGCCGCGCTCGGGCGCGCTCGCCGCATCGACCAGCGCGATGAAGGCTTCGCTGCCGAGATAGCTGCTGCGCGCGCCGCTTTGCTGCTGCCGCACCGACGCACGCCGCGCCTCGCGCCGCAACTGATAGAACGCGCCGCCCTCGCCCGGCGCATCGAGATCCTTCGCGCAGTAGAACGGCCGATACTGCTTCTCGGCGGCCGCGCCCGCGCCGTAGCCGGTCACTTCGTCGATCTGATGGATCTCGTAGTCCATCGGCCGCGTGCGGTCGACGACGACGTGATACTCGAACTCGGTGTCCGACAGCGCGACGCGGTCGGTGCGGCGGCGAAACAGGTTGATCGCGGGCGTGCAGTTGAGCGCGAAGTGCGAAACGTCGACCCCGCGTTCGAGCGACGCATCGGCCTGATCGAGCAGGATCACGATCTCCGCTTCCGCGCCGCGGCAAAGACGAAGCGCGTCGCGCAGGCCGGCCAGCTCGACGAACATGAAGCGCGGCGCGAAGGCGAAATACTCCTGCAAGAGCCGATAGCCGTCGAACGATTGCTGACCGACCGGCAGGAGCGCCTCGTCCTCGGCGAAACCCATCGGCTGCAACGCGGTCTTCGGGAGCACGGCGAGCGTGGTCGACGCGCTTGCGCCGTCGCCCGGCTGCATCACCGCCACGCCGATGCAATGCGCGAGCAGACGCTCGTGCAGGCGCGCGGGCAAGCCGTCCGGACCGCGCAGATAGAGCGCGAGACGATCGAGCGAAAGGCGCTCGAAGCCGAGCGCGCCGGTCGCGCGCAGACGCAGGCGCAGCCCGCCCCGGACGTTGGCCGGCAACGACGATGCGCCGGGGCCGCCCGCATGGGTGAAGAACTTCGCCCGCGCGATCTCGACCGGCCACAGCGTGAGCGCATGCGCGGTGCGGTATTCGCAACGCGTGGAGGCGGACTTGTCGAGCATGCCTCGCAACGCCGTATGGCGCGGCACGACGATGCCATCGGCGCTCGCGGCAAGCTGCGGATTCCTATGGTCCGCGTGCAACTGGACGACCGCCATCGACGGCGTCGGCGCCAGATAGTGCGGATATGCCAGTTCGAGCAGATGCTGCGTGAAGCGCGGGAACTCGGCGTCGAGCTTCATCTGGACGCGCGCGGCGAGGAAGCTGAAGCCTTCGAGCAACCGCTCGACGTACGGGTCCGCGCATTCGACGCCGTCGAGCGCGAGCCGTCCCGCGATCTTCGGAAACGCGGCGGCGAATTCACCGCCCATCTCCCGGACGTGCTGAAGCTCCTGGCTGTAGTACTTGAGGAACGCGGGGTTCATGCCTGCTGCTCCCCGGCCGATGATCCGGCGCGCGTGGTCGATGCATCGGCGACGCGCACTTCGCCCGCTTCGAGATCCAGTTCCGTGCGCAGAAAAAGCCGCTCGGGATACGGCTGGGACCACATCTGCGCCTCGATCTCGAAGCGGATCACATGGCTGCGCGCCGCGCCCTTCGTATCGTCGATCGCCGTCACGCGCACCGATTCGCGCGCGAGGCGCGGCTCGAACGCCCACAGCGCGTCGCGGATCACGCGCTCGAGCGCGCCGGGCGTGAGCGCCGCGACGTTGCGCCCCGCGAGGTCCGGCAGGCCGTAGTTCAGCACCGATGTCGCGACGTGCGGCAGACCGGGCGCGTGTGCGCCGTCCGCGAGACCGCTCGCGTTCAGCAGCCAGCCGATGTCGCGTTGGACGCTCTCGCGCAGCGCGCGCGCCGACACCACGCGACGCTCGCGCGCTTCATGACGCGCGTGCGGCTCGAAATCGGTCAGCCGGTCCAGCAACGACGGTTGCAGGCGGTCACGGGCGGAGGGTTCGGACATGAGCAACTCCCTTTGAGCAAACGAGGCAGGACGGGCGGACACGGCGAGGCTCAGGCGGTCTTGGCGGTCGGCAGCTTCGACACGAGCCGCAGCGACACCGTGAGACCTTCGAGCTGGTAATGCGGGCGCAGGAAGAACTTCGACGTGTAGTAGCCCGGATTGCCCGCCACTTCCTCGACGACGACCTGCGCATCCGCGAGCGGCTTGCGCGCCTTGGTGTCGTCGGACGAGTGCGTGGGGTCGCCATCGACATACTGGAGAATCCAGTTCTGCAGCCAGCGCTCCATGTCCTCGCGTTCCTTGAACGAGCCGAGCTTGTCGCGCACGATGCACTTGAGGTAATGCGCGAAGCGGCTGCACGCGAAGAGATACGGCAGGCGCGCCGCGAGATTGGCGTTCGCGGTGGCGTCCGGGTCTTCGTACTCGGCCGGCTTGTGCAGCGATTGCGCGCCGATGAACGCCGCGAAGTCCGAGTTCTTCTTGTGCACGAGCGGCATGAAGCCGTTCTTGGCAAGCTCGGCCTCGCGGCGGTCGCTGATCGCGATCTCGGTCGGGCACTTCATGTCCACGCCGCCGTCGTCCGTCGGAAACGCGTGAACCGGCAGGCCTTCGACCGCACCGCCCGACTCGACGCCGCGAATGCGCGAGCACCAGCCGAACATCCTGAACGAGCGCGTGATGTTCGCCGCCATCGCATACGCCGCGTTCGCCCACGCGTACTTGCTGCTGTTCGCGCCTGCGGTGTCTTCCTCGAAATCGAAGGCTTCGACCGGGTCCGTTTTCGCGCCGTAGGGCGCGCGCGCCAGAAAGCGCGGCATCGCGAGGCCGATGTAGCGCGAATCCTCCGAATCGCGCAGCGAGCGCCACGCGGCATGCTCGGGCGTCTGGAAGATCTTGGTCAGATCACGCGGATTGGCGAGTTCCTGCCACGACTCCATCAGGAGCGCGGCCGGATCCGCGCCCGCGATGAACGGCGCATGCGCCGCCGCCGCGATCTTCGCGATCTGCGTGAGCAGGTCGACGTCGGGGCCGCTGTGATCGAAGTAGTAATCCGCAACGAGCGCGCCGTAAGGCTCGCCGCCGAACTGTCCGTACTCCTCCTCGTAGAGCTTCTTGAAGAGCGGGCTCTGATCCCACGCCACGCCGCGGTACTTCTTCAGCGTCTTGTGCAGTTCCGCCTTCGAGATGTTCAGCACGCGGATCTTGAGCGACTCGTCGGTCTCCGTATTGTTCACGAGGTAGTGCAGGCCGCGCCATGCGCTCTCGACCTTCTGGAACGGCTCGCTGTGCAGGATCAGATTGATCTGGCCGGTGAGCGCCTGATCGATCTGCGCGATCAGCGCCTCGATGGTCGCGAGGACGTCGCCCGAGATCACGCCGGTGTCGCGCAGCGCCTGCTCGGCAAGCGTGCGCACGGCGCGTTCGACGGCATCGCGGGCCCGCTCGGACTTCGGCTTGAATTCCTTTTGCAGCAGCGTGGAGAAATCGTCGAGCGCGGGCGCCGTTTCCATCACGCTGGCGCCGGCCTGTTGCTGGATGCTGAGATCGTTCATCGCGTCATGCTCCGGTAGTGGGCTCGTCTTCGTCGCCGTGCGGGCGAGGCTCTGCGCTCAGTGCTTTCATCAGCGCGGGTTCTTCCAGCAGGCGCGCGATCAGCGCTTCGGCGCCGGTCTTGCCGTCCATGTAGGTCAGCAGGTTGGCGAGCTGCGTGCGCGCCTCCAGCAGTTGCCGCAGCGGTTCGACCTTGCGTGCGATGGCGGCGGGCGTGAAGTCGTCCATACTCTCGAAAGTCAGATCGACGGCGACGTTGCCCTCGCCCGTCAGCGTGTTGGGCACCTGCACCGCGACGCGCGGCTTCATCGACTTGAGACGCTCGTCGAAGTTGTCGACATCGACCTCCAGGAACTTCCGCTCGGCGGCGGGCGCGAGCGGCTCCGCGCTCTGGCCCGAGAGATCCGCGAGCACGCCCATCACGAAGGGCAGGTTCACTTTCTTTTCCGAGCCGTAGACTTCGACGTCGTATTCGATCTGCACGCGCGGCGCGCGATTGCGCGCGATGAATTTCTGACTGCTTTCCTTTGCCACGATATCCACTCCTTTGCTTTTGCCTGAGTCCGGTCAGACGACCCCGCCCAGATGCCTGAATTGATGTGCGCCGTCCGGCGCGACGTCCTCGATGATTTCCATGAAGCGCTTGCCGACCAGCCTGCGGGCCCGCTGCAGCAGCACCGGCAGCGGGCTCGATGGCTCGTGCTCGTCGTAGTAGGCGCAGATCGCGTCGAGCGCATCGCTCACGTCCTGCGCGCTCGCGATACGCCGGGGCGTGGCGGGTCCGCCGATGGCGGCATGCGCCGCCGCTGCGCAACCCGCGCCCTCTTCACTGCTATGGGTCTCCATCGCACTGCCCCCTCGCCCCGTATCCGGATCGGGCGCTCCGACCCGCGCCGCCACGAACTCCGCGATGCGCCCGAGCGGACGCGCGAGCGGCCCGAAGTCGAGCGCGCGCGCCGGCCCCACGTGCTCTGTCAGCAAGGTCTCGATCTGCGTGAGCGAAGCCCGCGCCGACGACAGCGCCTCGCACTGCGCCCGTCCCGCTTCCGCGCCCGCTTGAGCGAACGCCGCATCGATGGCCGCGAGGGTCGGCATCTCGTCGCCTTCGAAAAGCGGCGCTTCGCCCGCGAGCACTTCCATGTCGCGCAGCGTGAATCCGCGCTGGCCGCGCGGCGCGACGAAGGGCGTGTCGCGCAGCTCGCCCACGAGCCCGGAGCCGTCGATGAGCGCCGACAGCGCGTTGACGCGCGCGGTCGGATCGTCGCCATCGCTTGCATCGAGTTGCGGATGCACGCCGCTCCAGTGCCGCGCGAGCAGCCCTTCGATCAGCGCGAGCCCGCGCGCAAGCCCGATGAAGTCCTCGCGGACCATGCTCGCCCGCGTGTAATGCACCGCCACCCGCAAGTCGCGTGTGCGTGCGAGCAGGGCCGTCGCGAGGGCGTGAGCCAGCGTCCAGTCGGGCGGCGTCGCGGCGATCACGGTGCCGCCATACTGGGCGTCGGGCTTGCCGGCGATTGCCTGCTCCAGCGCCCGGAAATCGGCGCTGTACTCTTCGTCCTCGCCGCACGGAGAATCCGGCGTGAGGTCGGTCAGCCAGGTTGCGATATCTGCGAGGTTCATGGCGGTGTCCGCGAGGCGCATTGAACGGAAGGCGGCTTAGCGGCTTCTCGTCGAACTCGACGAACTGGAACTGCTGCTCGCGCCGGAGTCGGATGTCGCCGAGTTTTTCGGGATGTTCCACTTGCCGGTCACCACGCCGCCCTTCTTCGCGCCGTTGTTGTCCTGCGGCTGGTACTCCATGTTGAATTCGGCGAAGTTCAGCGTGATGTTCTCGGCAACCTGATCGCCGCCGCCCGAGCCGACCGAATGGCTGCTGATGAGCACTTCCTTGAGCGTGATCTTCAGATACTCGACCGGCTCGTTGCCGCCCGCCTTGCGCAGCGTGAGCACGGCCTCCGGCATGTGCACGCCCTGGCAGCACGATTGCACGATGGTGGGCGAGCTCTTGTCGATGTACTTGCTGATCGACAGATCCTGCACCGACGCGGTCCCGGTGCCGCCACCCGTTCCGGTATGCGTGGTGCCCGTCTGCGAGCATCCCCACGACCAGCTCAGCACCTCGATTTCGTCGGTGTGACCCACCGCCAGTGATTCACCCTTGATGTCGCCCAGCTTGAGAAACATATCTACGGCCATGTCAGTCTCCAGAGAAAAATGCGCCTTGCGGCACAGGCAAAATTCGCGTCGTCGTTGATCGCGAAGTTGAAATTCGGGCGTACTTCCATCGCCCTGATTTATTTGGATTGCTAACTGTTCATACTGCTTCGATTCGTTTTTCAACGTCCCGCATCAACCTTGAATCACGCGCCGAGCGCCCGGCGGATCGCAGCCTGCACGGCCGGCATGTCCCCGCGCTCGCACAGCGCCGCCCAGCCCGCGAGCGTTTCGCGACCCACCGCAGGCGTTTCGCAAAGTTGTGCAAATCGTTCGAGGGTCGCCGCCGAACCGACTATGCTATGAAAACGTTCGCGTCCGATGCACGCGTCCAGCATGACCGCCATGCCTGCTTGCCGGGCCCGGTCGAGGAGGGTCTCCATGATCTGTCTCCTATTCGGTGGTTCGAGTGCGCCGCGTTGCGCGATCCGTGACCCGAAAACAGCCGCCCGCGCCTGCTTATTCCGCAAAAAAACTCGAAAAATTCGTGGAATAGATTCCAGCCTGGAGTGTTGTCAATCATGAGTGCGCCCATTTCAGGAGTTGCGCCGATGAACGACGACGACCTGCAAACCGTCCTGCCGACGCTGTTGCCGCGGCTATGGCGATTTGCACTGCGGCTCACGCAGAACCCGCACGACGCCGAGGATCTCGTGCAGCGGGCGTGCGTGCGGGCGCTCGAGCGGCGCAATCAGCTTCAGCCGGGCACGTCGGCGCTCAGCTGGCTGTTTTCGATCGTGCACTCGACATGGATGAACGAACTGCGCGCTCGTTCGATTCGAAACCGCGGCAGCATGGACTGGCAGGACGAGGAAATCGAATCCTTCGCCGATCCCGCGGCGCACAATCCGGAGCTCGATTTGTTGCATCGGCAGGTGATCGACGCCGTGGAGGCTTTGCCCGAGGCGCAGCGTGTCGTGATGGTGCTGGTCGCAATCGAAGGACTCAGCTATCGCGAAGCCGCCGAGGTGCTCGACGTGCCGATCGGCACGGTCATGAGCCGGCTGTCGCGCGCGCGGCTGACGATCGGCCAGAAGTTCAGTGCGCAGTCGCCGGCCGCGGCCCGAAAAGGAGAATCATTATGATGAATGTCGATGACACGCTGCTGATGGCCTATGTTGACGGAGAGCTTTCGCCCGAGCAGCGCGCGGAAGTCGAGGCGGCGATCTCGCATTCCGACGAACTGGCGGCGCGGGCCGCGGCATTGCAGGCATCGGTCCTGCCTTACCGCGCAGCTTACGACCGGCAATCGGTGCCGCCCGTGCCTGAAAGCCTGACGCGGCGCATCGAGGAACTTGTGAGCGTCAGCGCGCCGCAAGAGCGCGACGCGCGGCGCGGCAGCCGCCGTTTTTCGATGCAATGGGCCGCCGCGGCCTTCGTCGCAGGTGCGATCTGCTCCGGCGTGCTCACCGGTTATCTCGGGGGCGTGAATCCGTTGAAGCCGGGGGTCGATCCATGGGTGCAGAGCGTCGCGGATTATCAGGTGCTCTACGGGCGCGACACGGTTGCCAATATCCGGGAAGACAAGGCCACCACCGAGCAGGTGCTGGCGGATATCCATCAGCGCGACGGCATGCCGGTCGACGTTCCCGATCTGCGTCAGGTCGGCCTCAAGTTCAAGCGCGTGCAGCGCCTGAACTATCACGACCGTCCGCTCATTCAGATGGTGTATCTGCCGGAACGCGGCGATCCGGTCGCGCTGTGCGTGATCGAGGAAAACGAGGGCGATGCGCCGGTGCGCGCGAGTCGGGTCGGCGAAATGAAAACGGTCACGTGGCGCACGAATCGGCTCGCCTACGTGCTGCTCGCGAAGACGCCTTCTCTCGACTTGCAGGCTATCGGCGACAGCATCGCCAGTGGGAAGACGGCGCCGCTCTACAGCAGCGCCAGTGCAGACGTGGCGCGCGACAGCTAGGCTCACGCGTGCGCCGCGTGCCATGCTTTCGAACTGTCGGGCCGCTGCTCCGGCTAGCGCGAGGCCCGCGTGAACTCGCCGGCCTCGCGCGCGAAATGTGCCGGCATCGCCGCGCGCAGCGGTCGGCGTCGCGCGCCATGACGGCCGCAAGCCGATCGTGCTACAGCCTTTCCCATCAAGCCTTTCAGCCCGATTGCGTCATACATGGCGCACGCTCGTAAACCACTATCGCGCGTGGATTGGTATGCCAGTACTGTCACACGCGAATGTGTACGCGCGTGCCCTTCCTCGCGCTTCGAGGGGCGCCTTTGGAAAAAGTCCTGCTGCCAGTCCGATCGCGTCCCGCCTGGCAAATCTGAAAGATTCCTCGCTTTGCGCGCACCGTGTCGCGAATCCACGACGAGCCCTGTGCGCCAGCAGTCGTTAGATTCAATCCAACAAAAAGGAGACAACATGCGTCCAGGAATCAAGGTGCTTCGAGTGGCGGCGAGCGCGGCATTGGCGCTATGCGCAAGTGCGGCTTTCGCGCAGGCTTCGATCGTTTCCGGTCCGTCCAGCGATCCGGCGTGCATGGTTCCCTGGAAGAGCGACACGAAGTTCGTCAAGTATCCGAAGAAGAACGGCCCTTACCGCATCGCACTCGTGAACGGCTATATCGCCAACACCTGGCGCATCCAGATGATCAAGACGGCCAAGGCGTACACCGCGCAACCGGCGGTCGCCGCGAAACTCAAGGAATTCAAGGTCGTCTCGACCGGCGAGGACGTCCCGGCGCAGATCTCGGCCGTCAACAACTTCATCGATGCGGGCTATGACGCGATCATCGTCGATGCGCAGAATCCGTCCTCGTTCGGCCCGGCGATTCGCCGCGCGAAGAAGGCCGGCGTCGTGCTGATCGCGTTCGACAACACGCTCGACAGCGAAGACGCGATCAACGTCGACGTCGACCAGTACGGGCTCGGCGTGCTGTGGGCCAAGTGGCTCGCGAGCCATGTGCCCAACGGCGGCAAGGTGCTCGAGGTGCGCGGCGTGGCGGGCACCTCGGTCGATACTGACCGGCACAATGGTTTCCAGAAGACGCTCGACGAGACCGGCAAGAAGTGGAACATCGTCCAGGTCTACGGCAAGTGGGACGACGGGGTCGCGCAGAAGGCCGCCGCCGACGCCATTGCGGTGCAGGGCCATTTCGACGGCATTTCGGCGCAGGGCGGCGACACCGGCGTCGTGCGCGCCATGATCGACGCGAAGCATCCGTTCGTTCCGTTCGGCGGCGAGACGGAAAACGGCTTTCGCAAGTTCTGCGCGCAGTACGGCAGCCAGGGCCTGAAATGCACGTCGGCGGGCAGCGGTCCCGCGCAGGTGGCCGTGGCGATCAAGACCGCGCTCGCCGCGCTGGACGGTCAGACGATTCCCGTGGCGATCAAGCTGCCCCTCGACATCACTGACGATGCGAAGCTGAAGGCGGGCGTCAACTACTTCCCCAACGAATCCGACAACTTCTTCGTCGGCAACTCGTTTCCGACATGCGGCATCAACTTCTCCGCACAGGAAATCATGAAGCAGAGCCAGGGCAACCAGTAACCGGACGATGGCCGGCCACGTGACGGGAGACGAAGCATGCGGCAGGACGCAGAGCGGCCGTTCTTTCAGATGTCCGGGGTGTCGAAAAGCTACGGCGGCGCCGTCGCGCTGGATCACGCGGAACTCGCGGTGCGCCGGGGACGCATTCACGCGGTCCTCGGCGAGAACGGCGCGGGCAAGTCCACGCTGCTGAAGGTGATGTCCGGCGTCGTGCAGCCGGACGAAGGCACGATGCACCTCGACGGTCGCGAAGTCTCGTTCGCGTCGCCCGCCGCGGCGAACGCGGCCGGCATCGTCTGCGTGTATCAGGAGTTGTCGCTGATCCCCGACCTGAGCGTGGCGGACAACATCTTCGCTTCGAACCCGCCGCGACGCTTCGGCATGATCGACCGCCGCGCCCAGCGCCGCCAGGCCGAGGCCGCGCTCGCGCGCGCCGGCGCGGCCGACATCAATCCGCTTACAAAGGTCCGCGATCTGCCGCTGTCGCGCCAGCAGATGGTCGAACTCGCGAAGGGGCTGGCCCACGAGCCGCGCATTTTGATTCTCGACGAAGCCACGTCGGCGCTGACCGCGGCCGACGTGGCGCGCGTCATCGACGTGCTCAAGCGCCTGCGCGACGAAGGGCTCGCGCTGCTGTTCATCTCGCACCGGATGCACGAGGTGAAGGCGCTCGCGGACGAATGCACCGTCTACCGTAACGGTCGTCATGTGATGAGCTTCGAGGCAGGCACGCGCTCCGACAACGAGGTTGTCGAAATGATGATCGGCCGCAAGTACCAGCATGTGTTTCCCGCCAGGCCCGCGGACGCGCCCGGGCAGCGCGGCGCCGCCGCACCGGTGCTCGCCTGCCGAGACCTCGCGTGGAACGACACCCTGCGCGGCGTCAGCTTTTCTGTGAGGCCCGGCGAAATACTCGGGCTGGGCGGCCTCGACGGACAAGGCCAGCGCGAACTGCTGCTCGCGTTGTTCGGCGTGCTGCGCGGTTGCACAGGGGCGATCGAGATCGATGGCAAGGCCGTGTCGATAGAAAGCCCCGTGGCCGCCCGCGCCAATCGCATCGGCATGGCGCTGATTCCGGAGGACCGCAAGACCGAAGGGCTGATGCTGCCGATGTCGGTGCGCGAAAACCTGTCGTTTGCCGCGCTCGATCGCATGTCCACCGCAGGCGTGATCGATCGCGACCGCCAGCAGTCGTTCGTCGACCGGATGATGGCGCTCCTCGCGATCAAGTCGTTCAGCGTCGATGCGGCCGTGGGCTCGCTCTCGGGCGGCAACCAGCAAAAGGTCGTCATCGCGAAGTGGCTGGTCCGGCAGCCGCGAATCCTGCTGCTTTGCGACCCGACACGCGGCATCGACGTCGGCACCAAGCAGGAGATCTATCAGTTGCTCAGGCGGCTCGCCGACGAGGGCGCCGCGATCGTGTTCTATTCGACCGACTATGACGAGCTGATCGGCTGCTGCGACCGCGTGCTCGTGCTGTACGAAGGCAGGATCAAGAAGGAGCTGGTCGGGGCGGCGATCACCGAGCAGAGTCTCATCGCCAGTGCGCTGGACCTGCCCGTCGGACAGGTTGCGCCTTCCACAGGAGTCGCGCCATGAGCGGATTGCGCTACTGGTATGCGGAAAATCGCGGGTCGGCGTTCGCATTCGGCCTGTTCGTGCTGATGTTCGCGATTTACCTCTTCAACTATCCGTCGACGTTGTCGGCGAATGTGTTTCAGACGGCGGCCAACAAGGCGGTATTGCTCGCGCTGGTGTCGATGGGCCAGGCGCTCGTCGTGCTGACGGCGGGCATCGATCTGTCGATCGGAACGATGCTCGTGCTGACGAATTGCCTCGGATCGTGGATCGTCACGGGCGACGCGCTGCACAGCGCGCTCGGCATCGCCGGTGTGCTCGCGGCGGGCGCGCTGTGCGGCGCGCTCAACGGCGTCATTATCATTTTCGGCCGTCTGCAGCCCATCGTGACGACGATCGCAACGGGCGCCGTCTACTACGGACTGGCGCTGCTGCTTCGCCCGGTGCCCGGCGGCGCGATCAACGAAGATCTCGCCGACGCCCTGACCGGCAAGGTCGCCGGCGTCGTCCCGGCCAGCCTGCTGATTTTGCTCGCGGCCGTGGTGATCGTCTGGGTGCCCTTCAAGCGCTCCGCGATCGGGCGCGCGGCTTATGCAACCGGCTCGTCCGAGCCCGCGGCCTTCCTCTCCGGCATGCCGATCCGCCGCGCGAAGTTCGCGAGCTACACGCTCGCCGGCCTGCTCGCCGCGATCGGCGGCCTCTTTCTGACGTTCTTCACGGACACGGGCGAAGCGAGCCTCGGCAGCGCCAACTCCTATGCCTTGTTTTCGATCGCCGCCGTGGTCATCGGCGGCGTGTCGCTGCTGGGCGGCCGGGGCAGCGCGATCGGGGCGGTCTTCGGCGCATTCGCGTTCCGTTCGATCGGCGACCTGCTGTTCGTGTTCAACGTCGATGCGCTGTGGCAGCCGCTCTTCCAGGGCGTGATTCTTCTGCTCGCGGTCTCGATCGGCGCGTGCGGGCTGTTCCGGGTGCGCAACCGCCTGGAGTGGTTCCAATGAGCGACGTTTCCGCAAACGGCCGCAGCACGTTCGTGTCGAGGCTCGCGCGCCGGATCGACAAACCGATCGTGATCGCGTTCGCGTGCATCGTCGCGCTATTGCTCGTCGGCGGAATGTATTCGCGCAGCTTCACGTCGCCGGAGTACATCCTGCTGCAACTGAAGGTCGGCGCGTTCCTCGGCATCATCGCGACCGGCCTGATGATGGTGATCCTGCTCGGCCACATCGACCTGTCGTTGCCGTGGACCATCACGGTCGGCGCGATGATGGCGTGCGCCGTCGCCGGGCACGGCGAACTGGGACGCGTCCTCGCGATTCCGGTCGGGATCGGTTGCGGCGTGCTGATCGGCGTCGTCAACGGCATTCTCGTGGCGCTCCTGCGCATTCCGTCGATGATCGCGACGCTCGCAACGAATGCGGTCGCGCAGGGCATCATGATCGTCTACACGGGGGGATCGTCGCCGCAGGATTCCGCGCCGCACGTGATGCGATGGCTCGCGGCGGGCTGGCTCGTGCCGGGCGTGCCGAATGCGGTCGCGCTGTGGGTCGTGATCGGCGGCGCGACGATGTTCCTGCTGTCGCGCACGACGTTCGGCCGAACGCTGTACGCGATCGGCAACACCGAACGCGCGGCGTATCTTTCCGGCATCGATACGCGGCTCGTGACCGTGGCCGCTTTCGCCGTGTGCAGCGCGTTCGCGGCATTCGGCGGCGTGCTGCTCGCAGGTTATGCGTCGAAGGCCGCGCAGTCGATGGGCGATGCCTACCTGTTGCCGGCCATCGCGGCGGTCGTCCTCGGCGGCACGTCGATTCTGGGCGGTCGCGGGTCGTACCTCGGCACCGTGGCTGGCGCAATTCTCATCACGCTGCTGCAGTCGATCCTCTCGGTCGCACAGATGCCCGAAGCCGGACGTCAGATCATCTACGGCGTGGTGATCGCAGCGATGTTGCTGCTGTACGGGCGCAGCAAGCCAGAGGCGTAGATCACCGAGGCGGCAATCGCGTCGTAGCTGCGAATCACCAGGTTTCGAATCCCTTTCTTTCGCCGCGAACCCGGTGCCGCCCTGGCCGCTGCGCCATCGACCGCGGCCGGGGGGGCCCGTTTCTTGCTCGCTGCCGCTTCTACCGATCCGTACATTCATATCGAAGAGCGCGCATATGCCGGAAAAACTGCTTCACGCCCCGAACGGCCGCATCGAATCCGGCATTCTGGGCCTCGACGACATCCTGGGCGGCGGGCTGACCCCTCACAGGATGTACCTGGTGGAAGGGGCGCCGGGCGCAGGTAAAACGACCCTTGCCCTGCAATTTTTACTCAAGGGCGTCGAGAACGGCGAATCCGGCCTCTATGTCACCTTGTCCGAGACGAAGGCGGAACTGATCGCGGTCGCCGAAAGTCACGGCTGGGACACGACACGATTCACCATCACGGAATTGCTCTCGGATGAAGGGCTGGACCCGAGCTTCGAGCAGAGTGTGCTGCATCCTGCCGAGGTCGAGCTGGGAGAAACCGTTCGCGACGTGATCGCCAAGGTCGATGAGATGAAGCCGGCCCGGCTCGTTTTCGACAGCCTGTCCGAGCTTCGGATGCTGTCGCAGAATCCGCTGCGCTATCGTCGCCAGATCCTTGCCCTGAAGCGTTATTTCGCGACGCGTGCCTGCACCGTGTTGTTGCTCGACGACAATACCTCGGAGCCGGGCGACTTGCAGTTGCACAGCATCGCGCATGGCGTCATTAGCCTCGACAACGTGACGCACGATTACGGCGGAGAACGCCGGCGCCTGAGGATCGCGAAAATGCGCGGCATCCGGTTCCGCGAAGGCTTTCACGACATGACGCTCAAGACGGGCGGCATCGAGGTCTATCCGCGTCTGATCGCAGCCGAGCATCACACGGACTATTCGTCCAGCGCGCTCAGCACCGGCACCGGCGGCCTGGATGCGCTGCTCGGTGGCGGACTGGTTCCGGGCACCAACACGCTGATCGTCGGGCCTTCGGGCGTCGGCAAGACGACCACGGTCGCGTCCTGTCTTCTCGCTGCGCTCGAACGCGGCGAGCCGTGCACCTACTATCTCTTCGATGAGACGCGCATGACGCTCCTGCGTCGCTCGACGAACCTCGGCATCGACCTGCGGCCGCACCTCGATAGCGGACTCCTGACGCTTCGCCAGATCGACCCCGCCGAAATCGCTCCCGGCGAGTTTGCGAGCGACGTGCGCAAGTGCGTCGAGGAACACGGTGCACGATTCGTCGCCATCGACAGCCTCAATGCGTATCTTCAGGCCATGCCCGGTGAACGCTATCTGCTCCTGCAGATGCACGAATTGCTGACCTATCTCAACCAGCGCGGCGTGATTACGTTACTGGTGCTGGGGCAGCACGGCATCATCGGAGAAATTCAAAGCGACATCGACATCAGCTATCTCAGCGACGTCGTCCTGTTGTTCCGATATTTCGAGCGTCACGGCGAAGTCCTGAGCGCCATTACCGCGGTGAAGAGTCGCGCGAACGGACACGAACGCTCAATCCGGCAGTTCCGGCTCGACAGTGAAGGACTGGTTGTCGGTGAAGCGTTGCGCGACTTCGAGGGCATCCTGAGCGGCCTGCCCTCGTATTCCGGCGATTCGCCCATGCTTGCGCCGGCCCGCGGCGAGTCACTCGAACCTCCGGGCCGATGACAAAATGGAGTATCGCGTTCTAATTCTGGCCCCGTTCGGCCGCGACGCCCGTGTGATCACCGACGTCCTCGCGCCGGAAAATCGCACGTGCTTCGTATGCGCCGACTTGCATGAGCTTGCGACGGAACTCGACCGGGGCGCGGGCCTCGCCATCATGACCGAAGAGTCGCTTCGGCATGACAACGGTGCGGCGATTGCGCAATGGCTGCAAAAGCAGGCGGCCTGGTCGGACCTTCCGGTGGTGCTGCTTTCCGGGAAACTCTCGAGCGGGCGTTCGGCGGCGAGCATCGACATGCTCGAGCGACTGGGCAATGTCCTGGTGCTCGAGCGGCCGTTGAATTCGGAAACCCTGCGCCGCGCGGTCGCCTCGGCGTTGCGCGCTCGCACTCGACAATATGACGCACGTCGACATCTTGCGGAATCGCAAGAGCATCTGATCGAACGGGCACAAGCTCAGGAAGCACTGGAAAAGCTCAACGCATCCCTCGAGAGCCGCATCGAGGAGCGCACGCAGGAACTCGCGTCGGCGAACAATCGCCTCATGAAAGAGATTCATGAGCGCGCCAAGGTGCAAGCAGTGCTCGTTCAGTCTCAGAAGATGGAAGCGCTCGGACAGTTGACGGGCGGCATCGCGCATGACTTCAATAATCTGCTCAACATCATCATGGCGAACGCTGAACTGCTCTCGCGCATCAGCGATGACGAGCGCGTCCGCAGGATGGCCGCGACGACGAAGCGCGCCACCGAACGAGGGGCGAAGCTCACCGCGCAGTTACTGACGTTTTCCCGCACGAGCAACCTCGACCTCAAGGCAATCAACGTTGCCCCATTGCTGGACGGAATGCGAGACATCATTTCGATCTCGCTCGGATCGCATATCGACTTGTCGACGACTTCGAGTTCCAGGCACCTCTGGACGAAGGCCGATGCCAACCAGCTCGAGCTCGCGGTCCTGAACCTCGCGATCAACGCGCGCGACGCGATGCCCGGCGGCGGACGCCTCTCCATTCATGCCGACGAACGAACGTCGGACGATGCGGCGCTCCCTGCGGGACGTTATGTCGTGGTCAGCGTCAGCGATTCCGGCTCCGGTATCGAGCCGAACGTGCTCTCACGTGTCTTCGATCCATTCTTCACGACCAAGCCGATTGGAAAAGGAACGGGGCTTGGACTCAGTCAGGTCTATGGCATCGCTCGACAAGCGGGCGGCGAAGCGCGCATCGAGAGCGAGCCGGGCAAGGGAACGACGGTGCAGATCTGGCTTCCGGTCAGCGTGAGCGATATTGCGGAGTCGAGCGTCGAAGCCGCTTCGCCCGATGTCCCGCTCCTTGCACGTCACATTCTCGTCATCGAGGACGACGAAGAAGTGCGCGCGATGCTCGTCGAATGCCTGGAGGTGCTGGGCTATAAGGTCACGCACGCGCACGACGGCGCAAGCGGCTTGTCGCGCCTCGACACCGACAAGCCGGACTTGCTGATCGTCGACTATGCGATGCCGGGCTTGAACGGCGTGCAAGTCCTGATGCGTGTGCGCGATATCCGGCCCGACATTCCAGTGATCCTCGCCACCGGATACGCGGACGTCGATATCGCAAAGATCACGGCAACGCACTTTACCGCGCTGCGCAAGCCTTTCCAGCTCGACGAACTCGCACGCACTGTCCGCGCGGCGCTCAAGGCCCATTGATCGATCTTGTCTGGGAACGAGCGACGGCGGCTCGTTGCGCTTCAGAAAAATAGCAAGGTGCGCAGTTCGATGCTGCGGCGCGGCCGCGCGTCGGGCGGCGAAGCCGGATCGTCGAAGGCGGTGTGCGCGGTGAGGCGCGCGAGGCCATCGCCCGCCGAGTCGTAGATCTTGATGAGCAGCGCCTCGTCGGGCGACATCCGCGGAAAGTAGTACCAGCGATGCCGCGGGTTGTGGACGAACGCATAGGTTTCGCCGGTCATCGTCGGATAGATGAAGTCCTGCGCGACGATATCGCGCTCATCGATGCTGCGCGAGTCGCACAGTGCGAGCGGCGAAGACTCGACCACGTCGCCCACCGGCCGCCACAGATTGACGATCGCGAAGCGCCCTTGCAGCAGTCGCGCGGCTTCGTCGGCGGGAACATGATCGCGTACGCGGCGCGGTCCCGATACGAAGGTCTGATCGTTGTGGATCAGATGCACGGGCTCCCTGACACCGTTCGCGCGCGCGGCGCTGCCGTCGCGCAGCGTGTGATCGAAGATGACGACGCGCTTCGCGCCCGTCCACTGCTTCAGCAGACGCTCGGATTGCGAGTAGTAGACCGAACGAATGGCGGCATCGTCGGAGAAATCGGACAGTGCGCTTGGCTCGCGATGCAGCTCGAAACCGTTCCTGTCGAGCGACAGACCGCCCGGCGGCGGGCGCAGCCGCGCATTCGAGATCGTCACCGCATGCGTGCGATATTCGCCGGTGCGGCGCGGCACGCCGGGCGGCGGCTCGTAAGCGTAGGCAGTCGGCCTGACGCCCGTGGGCACGAGATAGTTGAGTGCGGCCTCGACTTCGACCGGTTGTTCGACCACCACATTGCTCATGGTTTCGCTCCGTGCAGGACCATTGCTTCAAAATCTAGGCCGCCGGGAACGGTTCCACAACGAAGCTTTTCTGCAATGCATTGCAGGTCGTCAATCGTGAGACGGCGTATCGACTGCCGCTCGCGCGACGAACGCGATGCAGCGATCACGCGGCATCGTCAGCCGGTCGTGGCGCAGGCACAACCGGCTTTCGCCCACGCTCGCGCCGTACGCCGAGCCGAACGACGCAAGCCCGGGGATACGCTTTTCGAGCAACGCGCGGTCATCGGCCCAATGGCGGCATCGCCCGCATTCGGGCGCGCCCGCGCAAGGCCGCGCGCTCATTGCCCGAGCGCCGACCAATACGGCGCGAAGAGATGCACCGACAGCAGATAGCCGATCACGACATTGACCGCGACGCCTGCCGTGAAAGCCGCGAGCGGCCGCGCGCCGGTTCCGGCGAGCGTCGAGAAGCGCGTCGTCAGTCCGATGCTCAGGAAGCAGAACGTGAAGGCCCAGGTGCGCAGCGCGACGATCGGCGCGACGAACGCGGGCGTCACGATGCTGCGATAGTCCGCCAGCGTGTAGTGCGATGCGATCCACGTGACGATCGCCGAAGCGACGACGAAGCCGATCACGAACTTCGGAAAGCGCGTCCAGATTTCGCGGGCGCTCGGTTTGGCCTGCACGCCGTCGGCGGCATCGCGCTCCCAGCGTGTAGTCGCGACGATCGCGAGCACGAACGCCCAGATGCCGATCCAGATATCGCGCCCGACGACCTTCATCAGCACGAAGGCCTGCAGCGACGCATCGGGCGCGCCGGCCACGACGCCCGGCGCATGCCGCGCGAAATCGCCGTAGGCCTGCGCAGCGGCGATGCCGGCGGCATCGGCGAATTCGGACGTGCCGATCCATGCGCCCGCGACGCCGGTCGGCAGACCGAGCGCGCGCGAAACGGCGGGCAGCGCGAACACCATCACGATCGCCCAGACGACGACCAGCGTGATCGCCACCGACGCCTGTTCGCGCCGCGCGCGCACCGCGCCGGCGATCGCGATGGCGGCCGACACGCCGCATACCGCGCCGCCGACGCCCAGCACTGCGGCAAAGCGCTTGTCGATGGCAAGCGCCCGCGCCGCGCCGTAGATCACGAAGAAGGTGACGAGCGACACGATGGTTGCCTGTCCGATCGCGACCGGTCCTGCCCAGACGATCAGCGTGAGCGGCAGCGTCGCGCCGAGCAGCACGATGCCGACCTTGATATAGAACTCGACGCGCAGCGCCGGTGCGAGCCAGGCGGGCAACGTGAAGAGGTTCGACACGAAGAGCCCGAGCGCCAGCGCGATCAGCGGCGGTTCGAGGTTGTAGGCGCTCGCCTCTACCCATGCGCCCGCCGCGAAGATGATCGTCGACACGACGAAGATGACGAGAAAGCCCGCGAGGAATCGCCCGACGTGCAGGCCGAGCGCGGCGATGGCAACCGAAAACACCGCCGCGAACGTGATGAAGAGCGCGACGTAGCCGCTCGCATGCTTGCCGAGATCGCCCGCGAGTTGCCCGATGCCCGACCATTTCGCCGGCGCGACGGCCAGCCATTTGATGCTGCTGCCCGAGGCGAACAGCGCATACGCGATGACGATCGCAAGCAAGCCGATGGCGACTGCCCACCAGTCTTCCGTGCCGAAAGGTCTGCGCGCTTCGCTCGACGGTACGGCGTTTCCCGCGACGGCGTCGCCGGTAATCGATCTGTTGCTCATCGGTCTTCCCCTTTGCGCGGCGGATCAACGCTTCAGTATGAAATCGTCGGCTGCACAGCGGAAATGACTTTTTTGTCTTTCGATATAGCCACCGATAATGCGTGCGGGCCGGCGGCGGTTATCTGATCGTCGAGGCGCTCGTGGTCGTGCTGCGTCGCGCCGATCGCGTAGCCTGCGCTGACGCCGACCCCCGATGCGCCGTCGAGCGCCTTCGCGGGATTCTCGAACGAAGCCTTGCAGATCGAGTAGCTGCCCGAACGTTCGAGACAGCCGGGTCCGATGCTACTTGCGCCGTCTCGCGTGAAGGGTTTCGCGGCCGGCGTACACGGACATGAAAACGCCCACGAGCAAGGCCGCGACACCCAGCGACTGGTCGACCGTATCGGCGAACGAAGACACGCCGCGGTACCACAGTGCCACGCCGATCGCCGTCATGATCAAACCGAACACCAGTCCCCATTCGGGGCCGCTCGTCGACGACGTGACCCGGTGAGCCATCTTCATCTACTCCTCCCTTACGATGACAAACTCCGCTTCTTCACCGCGGGCCGTGACGCGCCGGTCGTGACGCGCCCCTTGCCCGGCGAAGCGGAAATTCAAACGCCAATAGCCCGGCAGCACGAAGCTGTCCGCGCCGGCCTTTGCATATTCCTGCAGCGCGCCGCCACTGTCTGTGCGTCGCCGACCAGAGCCCGCCCACGGCTTCGCACCAGTCCAGGTCCGAAAGCAGACTGAGAGATTCGGCCCGGCGTTGCGCGCGAACGCGGTGAAATCGGCTATCCACCGGAAGCACAAGCATATGAACGCGATGACGATAGCGTTATCTCCATTGCTACGTTGGTCCGTATGCGCCTTCGCTCTACGATCTGAGGCTCCTTAGAAACGCCGGATTCCCGTCATGTCCAAACGTAGACCTATCGCTGCTCGCCGTGCTTTCCTGTCTCTTTCCGCGCGCGCCGCGGCGAGCGCCGCCGCATTTGCCGCGATGCCCGCAGCCTTCGCGCAGCAGGGCGCGCAAGGAGAGCCGCGCGTGCTTCGCATCGGCAACCAGAAGGGTTATCTGAACCTGCTCAAGGGACGCGCCACGCTGGAAAAGCGGCTGGCGCCGCTCAACGTATCCGTGAGCTGGACGGAGTTTTCCGCCGGCCCCGTGCAACTGGAAGCGCTCAATGTCGGCTCGATCGATTTCGGCGACGTCGGCGAGGCGCCGCCGATCTTCGCGCAGGCGGCCGGTGCGCCGCTCGCGTATGTCGCGGCGACGCCCGCGCGACCGCAATCCGAAGCCGTGATCGTCCCCGCGCAATCGTCGATCAGAGCGGCGGCGGATCTGAAGGGCAAGCGCGTGGCGCTCAACAAGGGCAGCAACGTCCATTACTTTCTCGTGAAGCTGCTGCGCAAGCACGGTCTCCGGTATGGCGACGTCGAACTGGCCTTTCTCGCCCCCGCCGATGCGCGCGCCGCGTTCGAGCGCGGCTCCATCGATGCGTGGGTCATCTGGGACCCGTTCTTCGCCGCGGCGCAGAAGACGCTGAATGCGCGCATCGTGGCGGATACGAGCGGCGTCGTCGGCAATCGCGCTTACTATTTTTCGTCGCAGCGTTATGTGGCGAAGAATCCCGATGTGATCCGCATCGTCATCGAGGAAATCAAGGCGGTCGATCAGTGGGGCAAGCAGCATCCGGACGAACTCGCGCGCGAGCTCGCGCGGCTTTGGGGCTTGCCGCAACCTGTCGTAGAACTCGCGGTGAGCCGGCAGGCGTTCGGCACGGAGGTCATTACGCGCGACATCATCGGCGAGCAGCAGCAGATCGCCGATACGTTCGTCGAGCTCGGCCTCATACCGAAGCACGTCGATGTGCTCAAGGCCGCACCGCCCGATCTCGCCTGAGCGCCGCGCGCCCTGTCACGCACCGGCGCGCGCGGACTTGCTGCGCTGATCGATCCATAGCCGGGCCCAGCGCGCCGCATATGCGATGGCGTGATCGGGCTCGAAGAAGTAGTCGAGCGCATCGAACGTAAACGATGCCCCGCTCGCCGCCGTGTGGCTCTCGATAATCAGGTTCGCCGCATACAGGCCGCTCGGCAACGCATGTGCGGACGGTGCCACGTCATATCCCTTGTATCGCATGAAGTTTTCCTGGAAAGCCGCCAGAGCGTGAAATCATCTCTGGCGCCCGATGCTAAAGCGCGATGCGCGCATCGCCAACGAATGCTTTGGCGAAAGCAAATCAGCGGCGGCATCGTTTGGTCATCACAGCGCGCTTCGTGTCTTTTTTCGATGTAGCGGGGATGCTTTGGATAGCGAATTAATTCTTGACGAGGCGCGCAGATGATTGGCGTAGCTGTCTCGGACTACAGACGAACTAGACGATTAGTTGCAAATCGAGCGAGGCAGGGAGCCGCGATTCGGAATCCCCGCAGGCGATGTCATCCAGTGTCCGCCCGGGCACAAGCACAGGCACGGCGCGACGTCGACGACCGCGATGACGCTCGCTACGAGATTCGCGCGTGAGTGCCTTTTCGAAAGCGACTCAGCGTGGGACGTTCGCCTCACAGTCTTCCCAGTACCGCAGCGGGTCTCGATTGTGTGGATAGCGCGCGCTGAGCCAGCTCGACAGCCGGCTCCAGTCCGGATGATTCGTACCCGTTTGCGCCGACCAGACCGATGACCTCTCGAGGACCTGGCCAGTCTCGCGGTCGCGGACAAGCACGCTGCCTAATCCGCTCGTGCTGTTCGCTTGCGACTCCACCAGGTAGCGCGGCAATATCCTGAGCTCGGCATCCTTTGCCCAGCCGTAGACGGCGCGTACCACGTCGGACGAATCTCGCAACTCTGTCGGTCCTGTTCCCGGGCGCACGGCTTTCCATCCTTCAGGAAAATCGCCGACAACCTCGTTTTCGGTCACTCTCACCCACTTCACGCGCCACGCCTGCGCAAGCGCCTCGCGCATGCGGGACGCGGACGCGTAGCCACTCGGCAACTCGATCGTCACCGGAAGCGTGATGAGATTGTCTTTCCAAAGCTTGGCTTCGTCGTCGGCACGGCTCGCTGCCTTGAACGGCTCGTCACCGAATGGGTTTTCCGGTCGGCTCGCTGCTGTCGTGGTGCCGGCCGGCAGGCCCTCAAAAAGCCGCTCGGCATCCTGACGCGTAACTTTCGTCTTTCCTTTTTTCATCGCTTTCTCTGTAGTGGGTAGTCTCTGGACCATGGATTTGCTTTCCTTCAGGCACGTTCCGTTCTATAAGTGCCCAGAGTCTTATTCTGCGCTATGCGCGTGCACTCGGCGCGGCTGCCGGAAACGATGACCGTATGCCTGCTTCCACCCGGTATGTCGACATCTTGTGGTACCGACACGCGTAAGTATTTATCTTCGCCTTCGTGTTAAGGGTAAACGCGAGTACGATGATATCGAAGCGCACAATTACAAATCTTGATCAGCCGCACTAACCGCATCTGTTTTTCCCTGACTACCTTGATTTGCAGCGTTTGCCCCCGTCGGGAAATAGGCCATTTCGAGTTTCGCTGGCCGCCCGGTGACACGCCTGTATCCGATCCACGCTTGACACTTGCTTGTGTCATTTCTAAATAGAAGCGTCCAATGAAAAATTTCAACGTAGCAGCCGCAAGAAGCAATTTGAGCCATCCGCCCTTCGACAGCCAGTTACCCCCAGAGTAGGGTTATTCGTTTCGGCCGTTCCTAATGACGATTTCACCGAAGCATCGAATCTCGATTCGCACTCACCGAAATCAGGCAATAAAACCGAACGCGCGCTGCAACCGGGCCCGCAATGGCTCTCCGGCCGATTTTCCCACCCCACGGGCGTGCATGAATTCAAGGTCTACGTGCCATCGAGCTATGACGGCGCAGCTACATCGTTGATCGTCATGCTTCACGGCGCAGGCCAGGACGCCGACGACTTTGCGCTCGGCACCGAAATGAATCTGGCCGCTGAAAGCGGCGGTCATATCGTCGTGTATCCCGAGCAGGGAACCAGTGCCAATATGTTCCGATGCTGGAACTGGTTTCGGCCGGCGGATCAGCTCCGCGATTCCGGCGAAGCCTCCATCATCGCAGGCATCACGCGCGAGGTGATGGCATCTTACGAGATCGACCCGACGCGGGTTTTCATCGCCGGAATGTCGGCGGGTGCCGCGATGGCGGTCAATCTTGCGGTCACCCACCCCGACCTTTACGCGGCGGCTGGAATTCATTCCGGCCTGGCGTTCGGCGTCGCCGACGAAGCCTTTTCGGCGATGTCCGCAATGAGGATGGGACCCTGCGCGCCCCTGTTGAGCGCCGCGCGAGATGCGATAGGCGTGCGCCGCGCGGTGCCCCTTATCGTCTTTCATGGCGATCAGGACACTACGGTGCATCCGCAAAACGCCGAGGTCCTCATGCAGATGCATCGGAACCTGATGGCCGGGACCGAGGACGCGCGCGCATCGGTTACGACCGAGCTTGGACAAGTGGAGCAAGGCTATCCCTATACCCGCAATACGTTTTGTCATGGCGGCGGCGAGGTTTTCGGCGAACAGTGGCTGATTCACGGGCTTGGGCACGCCTGGTCGGGCGGCGATTCGAACGCCACGCATACCGACGCCCGGGGACCGCACGCTGCGCGCGAGATGATGCGGTTCTTCGACACCGTCGCCGACGCACGATATGCGGCTCAATCAGGCGGCGTGCTGGAAGATTAAATGGGTCGTTTATACCTGTTCCAAGTCATTCAGTGAATTATCGAAATGGGGCGGCGTAAAAAATACGAGTGGGGAATTTGATTCCGGGTTAACTGAAATAAGGCTTGACGCCCGAATTTAATGCTGTAGCATGAATTTCACTGTGCGGTGCAACAACAGATTTGCCGCGTTGCCTCGGATTCAAACCCTTTCTAAATTTCCACGGGATATTCCATGTTCATGATCTCTCCGCAACAAGTAGCAGCGTTTCAAAAAGCCAAATTCCAGGCCTGGATGAGCCTGACCGATAAATATATGGACGGTTTTCAAAAGCTGACGCAATTGAATGTGCAAACGGTCAGAACGCTCATTTCCGAAAACGAGGGTGCAGCTAATTTAACGCCTGAGAACGGGAACGACGTGAGCGAATGGCAATCGAATTTGCTCAAGCAGTTTCAGGAAAAATCGGCATCGTATAGTCGCCATTTTTATGCAATTGTCTCGGCGACCGGTGAGGATGTGGTGCGCGAGGCGCAAAGCCAGTTCGCTTCGTATGGCGGTCAAGTCAACGAGGTCTTAAAGACCGCGGTGGAAAACGCATCCGCGGCGTCCGAAAAGGCTGCTGCGGCTGTGGAGACAAACCTGAAGCAGGCGACCTCGGCATCGTTCGACGCCACAGCGAACGCGGCGGATTCACTCGCGAAGGAAACCCAGTCGAATGTCTCGGCCGCGGGCAATGCCGTGAAGACCGGCGCCGATACCGCCATGCAGTCGGTGAACAAGCCGAATCAAAAGCATTGAATAGCTGGGTCTGCTCGTTTCAGCACGACCCATTGCAGCAACAAACAAGGACCCGCTTTCGAGCGGGTTTTGTATGCCGAAGGCCGGTCGACCACGCCCAGCGAACTTCGCGTGGCAGCCAGTCCCGCTCCTTGAAACTTCCCTCAGCTCGAACTCTTTCGAGCGCATCCGTCGCCGTAGCGTCCACGGGTAATTAGACCCATCGGCACTCATAGATTGAGTGGATATCGCTTAATTGCGCTCATCCGGGCAACGGAACGTGCGCATAAGGCCTCGCTCCATTCGCTTCGCCCCCTGGGCATAGCCGTTGCGCTACCAACCTCAGCACCACCTCCGAAAACTCAATGTTTTTCGGCTTCCTAACGATATGGATTCGAACATGCGCCTGCTCACTACACAAGACGGTCTTCCCCGCATCTCCTGGGGTGCCGTCATCGCCGGGGTCATCCTGTCCCTGATCGCTTACCTCATTCTCACGGTGCTCGGAACGGCTATCGGAGCGTCGGTCCTGTCGCCGCTCACTCAGCCCGACCCCACGCGCGGTTTCGCGTTCGGTTCGGGCGCTTACATGATCGCGATGACGGTCATCGCTGTATTCATCGGTTCGTACTTCGCCGGCCGTTGCGCGCCGGTGTTGGGCTGGCTTCACGGCCTCCTCGCCTGGGCGGTGATGATCATCGTGATGGCTTACGGTGCAACGTCGCTGGTCGGCAGCGCCGTCAACACCGCGGGCAATATTGCATCGACAGGCGCGACGGTGACCGCCGCCGCGAATCCGTCCGCCGCCAGTGGAACGATGATGGGTTCGCTCAAGGCTCAGGTTCAGGGCGCGGTGGCCTCGGCGACCGCCATGGCCTCCAGTCCTCAGGCTGAAGCCGATACGCGCCAGGCGGCCGACACGGCAGCGCGCGGCGTTGCCCGTGCCTCATGGTTCTCTTTCGCGGCACTCGTGGTCGGCGCGATCATCGCCCTTGTTTCGGGTGGCGCGGGCTTTCGTCATCAGCCGCGGTTCGAGGACGCCGGCGGTGCTGCCTACGAGGACGATAACGTCCGCTCGACTGACCGCACCGCACCGCGCAGCCGTCCTGCGCACTGAGCGACGCGCCTCGCGAACCGGAGCACGGACATGAGCAGTGACGCTGAACCTATGCGGGAACTCGCTAGCGACTCGGCTACGCTGACTGCTAGCGAGGAACGGCTAGCCCTTTCGGCCCACGAACAGGAAACCGGCGCGGTTCGCGTTCGCACCATCACCCATACCGAACTGCGTGAGCTTCCCGTTCTGCTGCACAGCACCGCCGTGCAGATGGAACGTGTTGCAGTCAATAAATTCGTCGATGCCGAGTTCGCTCCGCGCAAAGAGGGCGACACCTTGATCGTGCCCGTCTTCGAGTATGTGCCGGTGACCGAACTCCGGCTGATGCTCAGAGAAGAGCTGCGTATTACGACGGTCGTCTCCACCACGTCCGACGTCCACGTCGCCGAGGTGCAGCGTCAGGAAGTCGTCGTAGAAAGACGAGTCGGATCAGCTGGAGACTGGATCGCGGACCCCGCGATACCGTCCTCAGGCGTGGGCGAGTCCGCTTCAAATCCCGCTGTATAGATTTCAATTTCTGGCCGGCCGTCAGGCTGACAACATATATTCGGAGCTACACATGACTCAGGCAATCGTAGGTGTATTCGACTCGTTTCAGGATGCTGAGACCGCTGTCTCGCGCCTAGTCCAAGGCGGTCTCGACCGCGCCGACATGGAGGTGCACGCCACCGGTCAAGCAAACGTGCCCGGCGAGCGCACGGTGGTCGATACGCGCTCGTCGACCGCGACGACGGACGAAGTCGGCGTATTCGGCAAGATCGAACATTTCTTCAGCAATATGTTCGGCGCAGACGATCGGCCGGACGAGGTGGGCGACTATCAGGAAGCCGTCCGACGCGGCGGCGCATTGCTCACCGTCACGGTGGTCGATGAAGCGCACGTCGGACTGGTGCGCTCGACTCTGCATGAAGCAGGCGCCGTAGATATCGATGAACGCGTAGCGCAATGGAAGAGCAATGGCTATGCAGGCTTCGACTCCACCGCCAAGGCTTACACGCCGGATGAAGTTGCCGCGGATCGCAAAGCGTTCGCGGTGACGCGTGAATCGCTCGACGTGGGCAAGCGCGAAGTGGAGACCGGTGGCGTGCGCGTCTACTCCCGTGCCACGGAAACGCCTGTTTCCGAGACCGTGAATCTGCGCGAAGCCCACGCGACGATCGAGCGCCGGCCGGTGGATCGCGTGGCCACGGCCGCCGATCTGAAGGAAGGTTCGGTGGAAATTCGCGAGACGGCTGAACATGCAGTGGTGGCCAAGACGGCACACGTCATCGAAGAGGTCGTCGTAGGCCGCGAGGCAACCGAACGCACGGAAACCATCAACGAAACCTTGCGCGGCACGGACGTCGAAGTCGAGCATGTCGGCGCCGGCACGGCCGGTCTCAAGACGGCGGAGCAAGAACGTCCGCCCGGCACGCAAAGCGCGGACGATGCGATCGTAAAGACGCCGACGAAATCCGTGTAAATGAAAACCGGGGCGATTGCCGGGCGTCTCTGAATGGCGCTCGCCCTGGCTCTTGTGAGGGACATTCCATGAAAAATCCCTGGACGAAAAAGAATCCGTTCATGAGCATGTGGCTGAGCGGTGCGAACACGGTGATCGGCTCGGCGCGCGGTCGTGCGAATGCCGCAGCGAAACGCGGCGTGGTCGATTTCTGGACCGCGGCGCTCACACCTGCCAAAGCAAAAAAGCGCAAAGCAAAGCGTTAGCCCACTTGCGGTGCCGCCTCTCAACGCGAGATGCAGGCACCCGTCTTATCGACACCCGATAACTGAAACTAACCACGCCAAAGCGATTTTCGCTTTGAGAACTGAGCGCCTTCATCAGAAGGCGTGCCGCGTCAATTCTGGCGCGGGACTGCTCGGCGAAATATCGTCATTGGCGAGAGCGTCCGATAAATACGGGACGTCTCGTGCACATGGCGAAGACTCTTCTTCAAAGGAAAAACGTCGTGTTCATTCACAACAAGCGCCTCCAATACACCGTGCGCGTCGCAGCGCCCAATCCCGGTCTCGCCAACCTGTTGCTCGAACAGTTCGGGGGACCGCAAGGCGAACTCGCCGCTGCATGCCGATACTTCACGCAGGCCGTGGGCGAGGACGATCCGGGTCGCAAGGATCTGCTGTTCGATATCGCGACCGAAGAATTGAGCCATCTGGAAATCATCGGTTCGATTATCGCGATGCTGAATAAGGGTGCGAAAGGCCAGCTAGCCGAGGCGGTCGAGAGCGAGGCAGAACTCTATCGCTCGATGACAGGCGGCGGCAACGATTCGCACACCACATCCCTGCTTTATGGCGGCGGACCTGCCTTGATCAACTCGGCCGGCACGCCGTGGACGGCCGCGTACGTCGATACGATCGGCGAACCCACTGCCGACCTGCGTTCCAACATCGCGGCCGAAGCGCGCGCGAAGATCGTTTATGAGCGGCTCATCAACGTAACGGACGATTCGGGCATTCGCGACACGCTCGGCTTTTTGATGACGCGAGAGATCGCGCATCAGAAATCATTCGAAAAAGCCCTTCATTCGATACAGCCGAACTTTCCGCAAGGCAAGCTTCCCGGCTTCCCGGAATTCGCGGGCGTCTACTACAAGATGTCGCAGGGCGACGCGGCAGTCACGCGTGGCCCGTGGAACGACGGACCGGAGTGGACGTTTGTCGGCGATCCCCAACCCGCAGTGGATGGCGGCGATGGATTGGCGACGGTCACGGTGACGCCGGCGGATGTCGAAACGCTGCAAGCCATGGCTGCACGCACGGCGTCCGATCCCAGCAGCGACCCGGTCACGGGTGCTGAACTCGGAGCAGGCCAAGCTGCGTGATCGGGTTGGTGTAATAGCAATGCAAAAGCGGCCCGAGGATGGGCCGCTTTTTTGCATTGGCTGTCAGGCCTTGCCATCGACTGGCGGAAAGTGCCTGATCGACTTGTCAAGATGAAAGTCGAGCGTTCGCAGAAGCGCTTCGAACTGAACAGGCTTGGTGAAGTGATAGTTGAATCCCGCTTGAATAGAGGCCAATCGATCCGGAAGAGAGTTCAAAGCCGTCAGCGCGATCAGCAAGGGGGGCGCTTTTGAAGCCACGGTCCGAACGTTCCGTGCGACCGTGCACCCGTCCATGACCGGCATTTCTATATCGAGCAACGCGATATCGGGCTGCCAACTCAGGATGACTGTCAGTGCGGAATATCCATCGATCGCGGTGCGAACCTCGAATCCCTCGAGCACCAGTGCGTCTGCGCAAGCCTGAAGCGTCACGCTATCGTCGTCGGCCAGGAGTAGCCGGGCTCCTGTGTGTGTGCGCATTGTCTTCTCCAGGATGTCAGGAACATCACGCGCACTTGGCATTCCCGATCGGACGAGACTGCCGAATGAAGCAAACCGCAGCGTTCCACTACGTTCTGACTGGTTTGGAAGCCTTCAAACGGGGCCGCGCAGCGGGCGCGAGCGAACCCCGCGCCCGACCGCCTTCTCGTAATCGTTATTTCCCGACCTCTGCTTCCGAAAGCTCTTGTTTGGCCAGCATTGTCAGCTTGGTGTCGGTGGCCTTTTCTTCTTCGAGCGTCTCCAGCAGCAGATTCATCCCCTGCTCGTAGCCCAGTTTCTTCGCGAGGGTCGCGAGCGTCCCGTACGTCGCGATCTCGTAGTGCTCGACTTTCTGCGCTGCTGCGATCAACGCGGCATCGAGAATCGGCCCCTTTTCGATCTCTTCGATCTGTTCTTGTCCTTCTTCGACGAGGCCTTCCATCGCGACGCACTTCACGCGCTTGAGTTTGATGTCGCAAGCCTCGACGACCTGGTCGATTCGCTCGACCTGACCTTGCGTTTCTTCAAGATGCGTCGTGAAAGCGGCGGCAAGTTCGGGATGGGTTGCGGCGCGCGCCAGCTTAGGCAGCGCCTTGGTCAATTGCTTTTCGGCGCTGTACACGTCGGAAAGGGCGTGGATGAACAGATCATTCAAGGTCTTGGCAGCCATGGGATTCTCCTGGAATAGGCGGATGTGCGGTGCACCCTGTCTCACCGCAATCGCCATGCCGTCGGATACCCAATGCCAACATTCACTACCGTCGCGCCGGGTATCGACATTCGATCCCGGCTGCGGTGTCAGTGGTCCGTGCGCTCAATGACCGCGCGGATGAGCAAGGAAGAAGCGCATCATTTCCGCGCTGGCGTCCGGCCCGGACGGATCGGTATAAGAACCGCGCGGGCTGCCGCCCGACCATGCGTGCGGTGCGCCATGGATGGTCCAAAGCTCCGCAGGCACGCCGTCTGACGACTTCAGATGGGCGACCGTATGCTTGCGCGCGCTCGCCGCCCCGGCTGACGGCTGGCTGGCCGCGGAGGCGTTCACGCTGAATCCGCGAACGAGGTCCCGACCGTTGGCCGGATGCACGGTCGTATCCGCATCGCCGTGAAACACGATGAGCGGGCACTTGGGCGCGTCCGCCGCGCGCGACTGTGCGCGGCCTTTGCCGCCACGCATCGCGGCGAGCGCGGACGGCAAATCGTGCGCGCTCGCGACAGGAAGACCCGAATGCACGCCTGCCGCAGCGTATAGATCGGGATAGCGTTGCGCCATGATTGCCGCCATCGCCCCGCCTGCCGACAAGCCGGCGATATACACGCGCTTCGAATCCACGTTGTGGCTTGCCATCACCTCGCGCGTGATGCCAGCGATCAGCGAAGGCTCGCCGCTCTCGCGGTTTTGATCGGCGGGCTTGAACCAGTTCCAGCATTTCGACGGATTCGCGCCCTGCGGTTGAACCGGATAGACGACGATGCAATCGTGTCGCTCGGCCAGCGCGTTCATCTGCGTGCCGGCGGCGAAGTCGTCTGCATCCTGTGTGCAGCCGTGCAGCATGACGATGAGCGGCAGCGGCTCATTGCGATAACCGCTCGGCACGTAGAGCTTGTAATTGCGCTGGCCTGCGGCGCCGGAGTAGCTGCGCGTGCTGAAATGCCCGCGATCTTCGACTTCGGGCTTGCTTGTGTGCGGCCTGGCACGGCCGAACTTTTGCAGGATGTCGGCGATGTGCGACGCCCTTGATTCTTCCTTCGCGTCCCGCGCTGCGGGTGCTGCCGGTGCTGCGGACGCAGCCGGTGCTTCGGGCGCCGCGCTTGCCGGCGCGCCGCGCAAGGCGCGCTGAATCACCTCCGTCGCTGCGACGGGATCGCTCTCGCGAAAGTGCGCAAACGCTGCCTTCATCGAGTCCAGAAAACCTTCATTGAGTTTCATCTTATTTACCGTGTGTATGTTGTTCGATGCGGGCATTAGCGGATTCGATCCGCCAGCGCGGCCTTGACAGCCGCCGATGCATGCAATGCACCGCGCACCAGAATCGAGTCGATCGTTGCGAGGGCGAGTTCGGGCGATACGTCGTTGGCGATGCTGGCCAATCCGAGAACCTGGATATTGAGCCGCTCGTTCGCCGCGCGCACCGCTTCGAGATCCCGCCGGGAGAAGTACTGGAGGCCCAGCACCAGTTCGCGTCGCGTCACCGTTTCCTTGACGACCAGCGCGTGAACCGATAACTGGTTACGGATCGCCGTTCGGATCAGATCCGTCCGGTTCGAATAAAAGCCTTCTTCCACGAGCAGGTCGATCTGACCCAGGTCGACAGGACCTAGGTTGATCGTAATTTTTTCCGTTTCGCCGCCTCGGGAGCGTCCGGCGTCAAAACCTTCCTGTTTCGCCATATCCGTGATTTCCTTCCTTTTGCCATCCATATGGATGGTTATAGGCTGGTTAACGGGTGCGGTCAACTGTTATTTGCTCGTACCTTCGGGCTCACCGTCACGCGCGGACGCGCGACTGCGCCCAATCCGCCTCGCGCGCCAACGCGATGAATGCCGCCAGATAGTCGATAGACCGATCGGCCTCGCGCACGCCGAGGTAGATCTTTTTCGCGATGCCCTTCTTGCCGAGCTTGACCGGCGTGATCGGCATGCGGTCCGCATATTCTTCGGCGAGCCAGCGCGGCAACGCCGCCACGCCCCGCCCGCTTGCCACCATCTGCATCATGATGTCCGTGGTTTCGATCACCTTGTGACGTCTCGGCACCACATTCGCCGGCGTCAGAAACCGCGTGTAGATGTCCAGCCGATCCGTTTCGACCGGATAGGTGATGAGCACGTCGGACGCAAGCTGCTCAGGCATGACATAGTCCGCACAAGCCAGCGCATGGTTTTCGGCCACGACCAGCACCTGCTCATAATCGAATACGGGTGAGAATTTCAATCCGTCCTTCCTGAGCGGGTCGGGCGTGACGAGCACGTCGATGTCGAAGGCGAAAAGCGCGCCGATGCCGCCGAACTGAAACCGCTGCTTCACGTCCACATCGACATCGGGCCAGCGGGCGAGATAAGGCGACACGACCTTCAGCAGCCACTGATAACACGGATGACATTCCATCCCGATGCGCAACGTGCCGCGCTCGCCCTGCGCATACTGCTTCATGCGCACTTCGGCCTGCTCGAACTGCGGCAACATGCGGTTGGCAAGGCCCAGCAGATAATGCCCCGCCTGCGTGAGCCGCATGCTGCGGCCCTCGCGCGTCCAGACCGGCGTGCCCAGTTGCTGCTCCAGCTTCTTGACCGTGTGACTCAAAGCGGACTGCGTGAGATTCAGCACGTCGGCTGCGGCGGTCAGCGAGCCCTGCTTCTCGACTTCCCGCACGACCATCAGATGGCTGCGTTCCAGCATCGCCGCTCCATGAAGAAAGTTAATCGAAGTATGAAAACAATCCATTTTTATTCATACGTCAAAAATTCTATCATCGGCAACGATCTATTCTTTACGGACGACATCGCACGATGGTCACGACACATAACCTGGGATTCCCGCGCATTGGCGCGAAGCGTGAACTGAAGTTCGCACTCGAAAAATACTGGAAAGGCGAATCGTCGCGGGATGCGCTGAAGGCCGAAGGCGCCGGGCTCCGCGCGCGCCACTGGAAGGACCAGGCGCATCTGAACCATGTGCCCGTCGGCGACTTTGCGTTCTATGACCAGGTGCTCGATATGAGCTTCACGCTCGGCAACCTGCCGGCGCGCGTGCGTGGTTTTCACGGCGATGCGCTGGACAACGCGTTCCGCGTCGCGCGCGGCCGGTCGGCGCAGGACGCGCAAGACCACGCCGCATGTTGCGGCGGCGTCGCGGCTGGCGAGATGACCAAGTGGTTCGACACGAACTATCACTACATCGTGCCGGAGTTCGAAGCGGACACGCAGTTCCGGCTCGACGCGTCGCGCCTCATCGAGCAACTCGGCGAAGCGAGCGCTCAGGGCGTGAATCCGAAGCCCGTCATCATCGGCCCGGTGACGTATCTGTGGCTCGGCAAGGCGAAGGATGAAAGCGACAAGCTCGCGCTGCTGCCGCGTATTCTGCCGGTATATGCCGCGCTGCTCGATCACTTCGCGGCGCAAGGCGTCGACTGGGTGCAGATCGACGAACCGGCGCTCGTCACCGAACTGGATGCGAAATGGCGCGACGCGTTCGTCACCGCCTACGATGCGCTGTCGGCGCGACGTGTGCGTCTGTTGCTCGCAACGTACTTCGGGCAATTGCAGGACAACCTCCCGCTCGCATGCAAGCTGCCGGTCGACGGCGTGCATATCGATGCGATCAACGCGCGCGATGAGATCGATGAAGTCGTGAGGCACCTGCCCGAGACCGCGATCGTGTCCATTGGCGCGATCAACGGCCGCAACATCTGGAAGAGCGACCTCGATGCGACGCTCGATTGGCTGGAGCCTTTGCATCGGCAACTCGGTGAACGCCTCTGGATCGCGCCGTCGTGCTCCCTGCTGCATGTGCCGGTCGATCTGAACAGCGAAGTCACGCTCGACGCCGACATCAGATCATGGCTCGCCTTCGCGCTGCAAAAGCTCGATGAGTTGAACGTGCTGGCCCGCGCGCTGAACCACGGCCGCGACTCGGTCGCCGATGCGCTCGCGGCGAACGCCGCCGCGATCGAGCGCCGTCGAAAGTCGCCGCGCGTGAATAATCCCGCGGTCAAGGCCGCGATCGCGAAGATCGACGCAGCCCTCGGCAAGCGTCAGAGCGCCTACGAGCAGCGCGCGAAGAAGCAGGCAGCCATCCTCGGCCTGCCCGCCTTTCCCACGACGACCATCGGCTCGTTTCCGCAGACGGGCGAGATCCGCCGCGCGCGCAGCCGGTTCAAGGCGGGAGCACTCGATCACGCCGGCTACCAGGCCGCGATGGAGCGTGAGATCACGCGCGCCGTGAAGGAACAGGAAGCGCTCGGTCTCGATGTGCTCGTGCACGGCGAAGCCGAACGCAACGACATGGTCGAATACTTCGGCGAGCAGCTCGATGGCTACGGGTTCAGCCAGTTCGGCTGGGTGCAATCGTATGGCTCGCGCTGCGTGAAGCCGCCGATTCTCGTCGGCGACATCAGCCGACCGAAGGCGATGACCGTCGAGTGGATCGGGTACGCCGCATCGCAGACGAACAAGCCGATGAAGGGCATGCTCACCGGTCCGGTGACGATCCTAAACTGGTCCTTCGTGCGCGACGATCAACCGCGCTCGGTGTCGTGTCAGCAACTCGCGCTCGCGATTCGCGAGGAGGTGCTCGATCTCGAGAAGGCTGGCGTGCGCGTCATCCAGATCGACGAGGCCGCGCTGCGCGAAGGCCTGCCGCTGCGCCGCTCGCAGTGGAACGAGTACTTGCGCTGGGCGGTCGAGTCGTTTCGTATCACGGCCAACGGCGTGCGCGACGAGACGCAGATCCACACGCACATGTGCTATTCGGAGTTCAACGACATCATCGCGTCGATCGCGGAGATGGATGCCGATGTCATCACCATCGAAACATCGCGCTCCGACATGGAACTGCTCGACGCGTTCAATGACTTCGAATATCCGAACCAGATCGGGCCGGGCGTGTACGACATTCATTCGCCGAACATCCCGAGCGAGACGCACATCGTCGATCTGATGAAGAAGGCGGCGGAGCGCATCCCCGCCGAGCGCTTGTGGGTGAATCCCGATTGCGGCCTGAAGACGCGTCAGTGGGATGAAGTCATTCCCGCGCTGAAGAACATGGTCGCGGCCGCACGAAGCCTGCGGCAGGGCGCCTGATCGTCCGACGCGGAGCGAACTTCACTGCCGTTTTCGCTCAGTTTTTCGGCTGCGTTCGTCGCTTGAGGAGATACGTGTCCATGATCCAGCCGTTGCGTGCGCGTGCCTCGGCGCGCACGCGTTCGATGTCGTCCATCACTTCGCGCAGCCGGCCCGCTATGAGAATCTCGTCATCGGTGCCCACGTAGGCGCCCCAGAATATATCGAGATCCTCATCCGCGACCTGTCGAAACGCATTCTGCGCGTCGAGCATCACGACGACGCTATCGACATTCTTAGGAAAACCTTCGGCGATGCCTCTGCCGTTCGTGATCTCGACTGCGCGCCCGATCGTGTTGAGCGCGACACGATGTTTCGCCGCGAGCGCCTGAACGCTGCTGATGCCCGGAATGACCTCATACTCGAACCGATGCCGTCCGCTGCCGGCGATGGCTTCGACGATGCGCATCGTGCTGTCGTAGAGCGACGGGTCGCCCCAGACGAGAAATGCGCCGCATTCGCCGTCACGCAGTTCTTCCTCGATCAGGCACTCGAACACGACCTGCTTCTCGTGATTCAGCGTTTCGACTGCATCGACATAGCTCGCGACGTCCCGCTGACGCTCGGGGCTCGTTGCCTCGACGATGCGATAGTCCCGCTCCTTGACGTATCGCTCGATGATTTCCTTGCGCACCTGGACGAGCTTCGCCTTCGATACGCCCTTGTCCATCACGAAGAACACGTCGGCCCGGTTCATCGCATTGATCGCCTGAACGGTGACGTATTCCGGATCGCCTGCGCCAATTCCGATGATGAGGATTTTCTTCACTGATTGCTCCAGGTTGCCGTGTATCCGCAAGAACTCCAACGGTACTCATGTGATGCGAGGCGCGTCAATCTCCTCGTCCCGAAAAGAAAAACGGCGCCGCAGGCTTCAGCCCGCGGCGCCGTTGCGTGGCGCTATGAAAAGAACACTTACACGTTCACGGTGTCGGCCACTTCCTTGAAGTCCTCGATCTGATCGAAGTTCATGTACTTGTAGATTTTGTCGCCGTCCGCGCTGAGCACGCCCATGTCGGCCATGTACTCGTCCCTGGTCGGGATCTTGCCCAGGCGCGAGCAGATCGCCGCAAGTTCCGCCGAGCCGAGGTACACGTTCGTGTTCTTGCCCAGACGATTCGGGAAGTTACGGGTGGAGGTCGACATGACCGTCGCGCCTTCGCGCACCTGTGCCTGGTTGCCCATGCACAGCGAGCAGCCCGGCATTTCGGTACGCGCACCGGCGGTGCCGAAAACACCGTAGTGGCCTTCCTCGGTCAATTGCTTCTGGTCCATCTTGGTCGGCGGAGCCACCCACAGCTTGACCGGGATGTCGCGCTTGCCTTCCAGCAGCTTCGACGCGGCGCGGAAGTGACCGATGTTCGTCATGCACGAACCGATGAACACTTCGTCGATCTTGGCGCCGGCGACTTCCGACAGCGTCTTCACGTCGTCCGGATCGTTCGGGCAGGCCACGATCGGCTCATGGATATCGGCCAGATCGATCTCGATGACGGCTGCGTACTCGGCGTCGGCATCCGGCGAAAGCAGTTGCGGATCGGCCAGCCACTGCTCCATCGCGGTGATGCGGCGCTGCAGGCTGCGCGGGTCCTGGTAGCCCTGGGCGATCATCCACTTCAGCAGCGTGACGTTGCTGTTGAGATATTCGATGATCGGTTCCTTGTTCAGGTGCACCGTGCAACCGGCGGCCGAACGCTCGGCGGACGCATCCGACAATTCGAACGCTTGTTCGACCTTCAGCTCGGGCAGACCTTCGATTTCGAGGATGCGGCCCGAGAAGATGTTCTTCTTGCCCTGCTTCGCAACCGTCAACATGCCTTGCTTGATGGCGTACAGCGGAATGGCGTTGACGAGGTCGCGCAGGGTCACGCCCGGCTGCATCTTGCCCTTGAAGCGGACGAGCACCGATTCAGGCATGTCGAGCGGCATCGTGCCGGTGGCGGCCGCAAAGGCGACCAGGCCCGAACCGGCGGGGAAGCTGATGCCGATCGGAAAGCGGGTGTGGGAGTCGCCGCCCGTGCCCACGGTGTCGGGCAGCAGCATGCGGTTCAGCCACGAGTGGATCACGCCGTCGCCCGGACGCAGCGCGATGCCGCCACGGGTGCTGATGAAGTTCGGCAGCGTCTGGTGCGTCTTCACGTCCACCGGCTTCGGATAGGCGGCGGTGTGGCAGAAGGACTGCATGACGAGGTCGGCCGAAAAGCCCAGGCACGCCAGATCCTTGAGTTCGTCGCGCGTCATGGGGCCCGTGGTGTCCTGCGAGCCGACCGAGGTCATCTTCGGTTCGCAGTACGTGCCCGGCCGGACGCCCTGGCCTTCCGGCAGGCCGCAGGCGCGGCCGACCATCTTCTGGGCGAGCGAGAAGCCCCGGCCGCTGTCGGCGGGCTGCTGCGGCAGGCGGAACAGGGTCGATGCGGGCAGACCCAGCGCTTCTCGTGCCTTGGCCGTCAGTCCGCGACCGATGATCAGAGGAATGCGGCCGCCGGCGCGCACTTCGTCGAACAGGACTTCGGACTTGACCTGAAACTCCGCGATCACTTCGCCGTTCTTGAGCGCCTTGCCTTCGTACGGGCGCAGTTCGACCACGTCGCCCATTTCCATCTTCGACACGTCGAGCTCGATCGGCAGGGCGCCGGCGTCTTCCATCGTGTTGTAGAAGATCGGGGCGATCTTGCCGCCCAGACACACGCCGCCAAAGCGCTTGTTGGGAACGAAGGGAATGTCTTCACCGGTGAACCACAGCACCGAGTTGGTGGCCGACTTGCGCGAGGAGCCGGTACCCACCACGTCGCCCACGTATGCGACCAGATGGCCCTTTTCCTTCAGTGACTCGATGAACTTGACCGGGCCACGCTTGCCGTCTTCTTCCGGGGTGATGCCGGGACGGGCGTTCTTCAGCATGGCCAGCGCGTGCATCGGAATGTCCGGGCGGGTGGTCGCATCCGGGGCCGGCGACAGGTCGTCGGTGTTGGTTTCGCCCGTCACCTTGAAGACGGTGATGGTCAGGCTTTGCGGCACTTCCGGGCGGCTGGTGAACCACTCGGCGTCGGCCCAGCTTCGAATCACGGCGCGGGCGTTGGCGTTGCCCTTGTCGGCCAGTTCCTTGACGTCATGGAACTGATCGAACATCAGCAGGGTGTTCTTCAGCGCATCGGCGGCCACGACGCCCACTTCGGCATCGGACAGCAATTCGATCAGCGGCTGGATGTTGTAGCCGCCCAGCATCGTGCCGAGCAGCTCGGTGGCGCGGGCGCGCGAGATCAGCGCGCAGGCCGTTTGACCCTTGGCCACGGCGGCCAGGAAGCCCGCCTTCACACGGGCGGCTTCGTCCACGCCGGCGGGCACGCGGTGGGTAATCAGATCGACCAGGATCTGCTCTTCGCCGGCGGGCGGGTTCGTCAGCAATTCGACCAGTTCGGCGGTTTGCTGGGCGGTCAGCGGCAGAGGAGGAATGCCGAGCGCTGCGCGTGCGGCTACGTGAGCACGAAAATTTTCAAGCATGGGGGACCGTTGTATTGCGTTTCAGGGAAAGGCTTTCCAGACACACCGAGGCTGTTCCGGGCACCGCGTTCATCGCCATTCTAATTTAAGGTCGCGGACAACGTCAAACGTCTTATGTCTTATGTCTTATATAAGAGTTCGCAAGCGGCTTTGGACGGCAGTTGATTCCGTGCAAAAAATCGCCTTGCCCCCTTGAAATTTCCGCTCCCGAAACTATCTTGAATTTCGCTCGGACAGTCGCGCCGGCAGTCCGGCGCGCTGCGTGTTTCGATTTGTTTGCCTGCAGCACGGCAGACGGACTGGAGCGCGTAAGCCAGTTCGTTTCCTGCTGCTTAAAAGGAGGAAATGACCATGAGCGATCTCTTCTTCGGGACCGACCTTTTCAGTGAGTTCGACCGTCTGCAACGCCAGATGGCGAACGCCTTCGGCGGTTTCCCTTCCAGCATCCGTTCGGGGCGCTCCGGCGCCTTTCCGCAGGTCAACATCGGTTCGACCGACGATTCCATCGAGATCGTCGCGTTCGCGCCGGGTGTCGATCCGAAAAGCTTCGATGTATCCATCGACAAAGGGCTGCTGAGCATCAGCGGCGAGCGCGGGACTGCGCGACCGGAAGCAGCCGGCGACGACACGCGAACGTATGCGCAGGAACGGTTCGCCGGTGCCTTTCGGCGCGTCATTGAACTGCCGGACCATGCGGACCCCGACAAGGTCACGGCACAGTACATCAATGGCTGTCTGATTGTGAGCATCGGCAAGCGAGAGATGTCGAAGCCGCGGGCCATCACTGTTCAATGAAACTTGTCGCAGGATTGAGGACTGACATCATGAACGACACGACCGAACTTACCCGGAAAGACGAAACGGCGATGACCCGGCGCGAAGACGACTCGTCGCAACGCCGGATCACGCTGACGCCGCCCGTGGACATCTTCGAGGATAGCCAGGGCGTAACCCTGTGGGCCGATCTGCCCGGCGTTACAAAAGACCGGCTCGACGTGAAGGTCCACGATGGCAACCTGTTCATCGAGGCCGAGGCGGCGGTATCCACGCCCGCGGGTCTGCGCCTGCAACACGCCGAGGTTCGCCAGCCTCACTTTGCGCGGGCGTTCTCTCTTGGCGGCGACCTGGATGCATCGAAAATCGATGCAAGCCTGAAGGACGGCGTGCTGAAGCTGACGATCCCGCGACGGGATGAAGCTCGTCCGCGCCGGATCGAGGTACGGACGGACTGAAGGCGAAAGCAGGGGTAGCGGCAAGGGGATCATCGGTGGCGGCGCGTCAGCCGCCACCCTCCGATTCGGCTCGCTTGCCGTGCATCCTGAAGGAGGAAACGATGAACACCGATCCAAAAAAGTGGAATCCATTCAAGTTTCTTCGCGGGGCGGTGCACAAGTCCGAGGCGCAGAGCCCGGAAAGCCCGCCGGAAAACGAACAGTGGCGTGCCTCGTGGCCTGACTTTCCGCGGCTGTTCTCCCGCGAGCCGTGGCGCGCAGTGGAGGAGTTCCTTCATGACCCGTTCGCAGGTCGTGGCGCGTTCGAGCGATGGTTTGGCGACTTCAGTTCGTCGCGCTTCCAGCCGCGCATCGACGTGGTCGACGAAGGGAAAGTGCTGCGCGTCACCGCTGAAATGCCAGGGATGGAACGCGATGACGTCACTGTGAGCGTCGAGGACGGAGCGATCGTACTGCGCGGTGAGAAACGGCAGGACGTTCGCAGCGAGGAGGACGGCTGCTATCGGCTCGAACGAGCCTATGGACGCTTTATGCGCACGATCCCGATGCCGGAAGACGCCGACCCTGACCACGCTCTGGCCAAATTCGATAACGGTGTGCTGACGCTGACCGTGCCGAAAACGGAGCCGGCACGATCCGCGAGTCGGACTATTGATATTGGATGAGCGGAACGCGCGAAGTGGCGGGATGACGACCGATGTCGAGTGCGTCCGGGCCGTTAGCTCAGATGGTAGAGCAGCGGACTTTTAATCCGTTGGTCACTGGTTCGAATCCAGTACGGCCCACTCGGATCGGGTTTCGCTGTTTGCGTCGTCCTTCCGCGGCGATGCACCCGTGATCCCGCTCGATGCCGACCACGACCATGCGTGAAACCTGCCGTCGATTCCTTCGCATGAGCCGCGCCGGGTACGCATGATGCTTCTCTGCCTTCAAATGAGGGCTCATCGCTTCTCACCCGCCGTCTGACCAGGAGCGCACCATGAAGGCTTCCAACCGCATCAAAATATCGCTGATCATCGCATTGACGGCGTGCAGTTGTCTCACGGCGGGCTGCAACCGCAACCGCACGACCGTCACCACGGGCAACGCGGCCAGCGACACCGCGGCGGCTGCGCCAGCGTCGGGTGCATCCGGCCCGGCTGCGGCGAGCTTCCCTGCTACGGCCGCCAGCGACACGCCCTCGGGCGCCAGCCAGTAGCGCCTAGACACTGGGCCACGTCTAGCGATTGCTGATCAACGGACAGATCTCCAGCGCGCCAAGAGGCATCAACGAAAACCCGCCACAAGCGACGCACAAACGACCATGCGGCATGGACGCCCAACGCGCCACCGGAACAGCGGTCTCATCCGTCGAGGGGGAGGCTATGCCCGCTGCCGCAGCAACGCCGCGAGCGCGAAGCCCGCACCGAGCGCGACATAAGTCAGCCCCAGCGAGCCCTTCGACAGGTGGCTCTCGAAACCTGGCGTGAGACGCTTGGGCACGACGTGATAATCGACGACGTAGGCCACGACCGCAGTCGTTGCGGCTGCGTTCGCGATGCTCGTCCCCCCGGATCGCCGGTATCCGCGCTCGCACAGCGCTTCAAACAGCACGCCCCAGAAGACCGCGCTGCCCATATGAATCGCCGCGCCGAGGCCCGTGTACTTCGCGCTCGGCCTCCTTCGCCATGATGCGTCGCGCCACAAACAATGCGTGACGGCGTTCATCGCCGCGTACGGCCCGTGCCCCTTGTGCATCGCGCCGGCGGACGCGACCGCTGCCGACGCCAGCCCGGCAGCGGAGCCGGAACCTATCGCGCGGATGAGCAATTCCCGGATGTGCGTTTGCATGCCATGCCTCCCTATCTCTCGACCGGCTTTGCGCCGTGACGCTGCCGAATCAGCCTTCCCGACGCCGCTTCAGAACGCCGATATGCGATGCCCTTTGGCCTCGCGCACGTAGCGCCCCGCTGCCGCGACCAACATGACGCCCGCGATCCCGATGAGCGCCGCGCGCGGACCTGCGGCGAGCGTGTAGGCATCGGTGTAGAAGCTGCGTTCGCGCACCCTGCCATGACGTCCCGAACGTTCGCGCAGATCCGCGCCGCCGCGATCGAGCGCGTCGCCGTCGCGACGTGGCTCGTCGGTAAGTTGTGCCTTCACGCCGAGCTTGCTCAGTATGGCGTCGTAGACGCGCGGCGCCGAGCGCCCGAACCACGCCATGCCGCGCGATGCGCCGCCTGCATATATGTCGCGTGTCGGATGCACGGCCGCATGCAGAATCGCTCGCGCGACGACATCGGGCGCATAGACGGGCTGAGGCAGTTTGGGCTGCCGGTCGAGATGATTCCTGGCGTGCTCGACGAACAGCGTGTCGACGCCAGCGGGCTTGACGAGCGTCACCGATACGGGCGCGCCTTCATTGGCGAGTTCGATGCGCAGCGCATCGGTATAGCCTTTCACCGCATGCTTCGAGGCCACATATGCGCCCTGCAGCGGAACGGCGACATCCGACAATTCACTGCCCAGATTGATGAGCGCCCCGCCTTTCTCACGCAGATGTTGCACGGCGATCAGCGATCCGTTCACGACACCCCAGAAGTTGGTGTCGAAGAGCTTGCGTTGCTCGTCAAGCGGCACGTCGGCGCAACGTCCGTAAATCGACACGCCCGCATTGTTGATCCAGGTGTCGAATCCGCCGAAGCGCTGGATCGCGGCATCCGCGGCCGCCTGCAGTTGCGTCCGGTCGCCGACGTCCGCCACGGCATGCGCGACGCGGTCGTGAGCGTCCCGCGACAACTCTCGAACGAGTTCCGTGAGCGCTGTCTCATCACGCGAGACGAGCATCAGGCGAGCGCCGCGTGCAGCGGCAAGGCGCGCGGTGACGAGCCCTATCCCGCTTGTCGCGCCTGTAATGACGATGACCTGCTCGTCGAGCGATTTCAGTTTGATTCGCATGGCATACCCGCGTTTCGTTGAGGATTGCCTTGATTCAGCATGACGTGTGCCCCCTGACTGCCTGCGCCTGACAAACCCGCTTCCGCGCTGCAACACGCCGGGGACGTGGGCATATCCGTTGCTCGGAAGTACGACGCAATCCCATCCGACGCAAAGGAGCAGACGATGCAAAACGAACCATCCGATCCCGTCGAGCGCGCGGACGAACGCCGCAAAACGCTCGGCGAAGGCGATGTAAAAGAGAAACGCGACGGCACTATCGAGCAGCGAGAGCACGGCAACATCGACCCGAGCCTCGTGCCGAAGGGCAAGGAACATCCCGACGAGGGTCCGTACGCACCCGAACACGATCACGTCGATCCGGATCTCGAACCCGCGAGCCGCAGCGGCAGACCAGGCAAGTCCGACAATGAAGCCTAGGCTCACGACGAGCGCTTCGGACATCGCAGGACACACCGCCGATTCACATACGAACCACGGAGCACACGATGAACCGCGATCAAAAGGAAGGTATCAAGGAACAGATCAAAGGGTGGACAGACACGGTAATCGGAACCGTCACCGGCAATGAAGACCGCAAGGTAAAGGGCGATGTCGAGATCACCAATGGCGCGAATCGAAAGGATTATGGTGATCAGAAAGACAACATCGAGAAAGGCGTCGAGGACCCGGGAGAGCCGACCAATCAGTAACCTTCGTCGGGCCTCGACGACACGACGAGGTCGATGAGCCGGCGGCACAATCAATGCTTAAGCTGTCGCAGCGCACCGCGACGGCCATTAGCCACTGTACGAAACGGCCAGGCGCAATGCGCGAACCTGCAGGCGCTTGCGGGCGTAGCAAAGCAGCGCCCGCATTCGCCGGTACAGCACTCACACCCGCCCTTTCCACGGCACCATCGCCTTCTCCAGATACCGCATCAGCAGATCGAAGCACAGCGCGAAGAAGCCGATGACGATGATCCCCATGATCACGACATCGCTCGCCAGAAACTCCGCCGCGTTCAGCACCATGAAGCCGAGGCCGCGCGTCGATGCGACCATTTCCGCGGCGACGAGCGTCGTCCAGCCCACGCCGATGCCAATGCGCATTCCCGTAAAGATCTCCGGCAGCGCCGATTTGAGAATCACGTGGATGACGACCTGCGTGCGCGTCGCGCCCATCGAATAGGCCGCGTGAATCTGCTCGATCGAGACCGAGCGCACGCCCGCGCGCGCGGCAATGGCGAGCGGCGCGAAGATCGCGAGATAGATCAGAAAGACCTTCGAGAACTCGCCGATGCCGAACCAGATGATGATGAGCGGCAGATATGCGAGCGGCGGCAGCGGCCGATAGAACTCGATCGGCGGATCGAACACGCCGCGCGCATGCCGCGAGACGCCCATCATCACGCCGACCGGAATCGCCGTGGCGCAGGCGAGCGCGAACGCACTGAATACGCGCAACAGGCTCGCCGCGATATGTTCGGTGAGCGTCGAGTTGGCGAAACCTTCGCTCGCCACCGAGACGAACTTCGCAAACACCGCTTGCGGCGACGGCAGGAACAGCGGCTTGACCCAATGCATGCCGGTGATCAGAAACCAGCCGGCCACCAGCACGGCGACCGTGACGATGCTCATCGCAAGGCTGCTGCCGTAGCCCGGCACGCCGAAGGTGTCGCCCGGTTTCACCGGCTTCTTCTTCGACTGTCGCGCGGGTCTGCCGGGCGGTCGCCGCGATGCGCCGATCTCCCGTTCGATCGCGGCAGCGGGCACGGTCATCGATACGCGCTTATCCATGATGAATCTCCTCGGCAGCCTGATGCGCTGCGCGTTCGTCGCCGTAGATGATGCCGAGCACGCGCTCACGCATCTCGATGAAATCGGGACTCGACTTGATCGCGCGCGCATCGCGCGTGGCGAGGAAGCGGCGGTTGAAATCGAGATCGTAGCTATGCGTGATGCGGCCCGGACGCGGCGACATCACGATCAGGCGGCTCGCCAGAAAAAGCGCCTCCTCCACGCTGTGCGTGATGAAGAACAGCATCTTCTGCGTGCGCTGCCAGACATCGAGCAGCAGTTCCTGAATGGTCTCGCGCGTGAGGGCGTCGAGCGCGGCCATCGGCTCGTCCATCAGCAGCATCGCGGGATCGCAGGTCAGCGCACGGGCGATGCCCACACGCTGCTGCATTCCGCCCGACAACTGATAGATCATGTGCTTGTGGAAGTCCTGAAGGCCGACCAGCGCGAGGTTGCGCTTCGCGATCTCCTCACGCCGCGCCTTCGGCACGCCCTGCAACTTCAGTCCGAAAGTCGCGTTGTCGAGCACGTTGAGCCACGGCAGCAACGCATGTTTCTGAAACACGACGCCGCGATCGGCGCCCGGCCCTTCGACCGGCCTGCCGCCGAGCAACATCTCGCCGGACGACGGCGCGATGAAGCCCGCCATCAGCGAGAGCAGCGTCGTCTTGCCGCAACCCGACGCACCGAGCGCGACGACGAATTCGCCATCGCCGATCGTGAGATCGATGCCATCGAGCGCATGCACGCGCTCGCCCGGGCGTCGTCCGGGAAACACCACACTGACGTTCTTCACCTGCATGCAGCTCATATGTCCTCCCGGACGCGGATATGGCAAGGGCGCGCGGCGCGTGCCCGCAGTCGGACTCACTTCAGCTTTTCAGCCGCCTCGACGTATTCGGCCGTCACGTACTTCGAATAGTCCGGCAGCACCGCGTTGACGCGCTTCTGCTGCTTGAGGAAGTCCGCCGTGTCCTTCAGCGCGAAGGCCGCGCGGCTCGATGCACCGCCGCCCAGCCACTGCTTCGACGCCTGCTCCTGCGCCGACGGATAGCCGTACAGCGCGAGCGATCCCGGCACGTCGGCCGGCGTCCCGCCGATCGTCTTCGCGATCGCCGCGGCCTGCTGCGACTGCGCGCTCCACCTGGACGGATCGCTGCGATATTGCTGATCGAGATCGGAAATAGCCTTGACGAACTTCGCCATGAAGTCCTTGTGCGCCTCGCCCCATGCGCGATCGACGGCGATGCCATCGAAGGTCGGCTTGCCGAGCCTCGACAGGTCGCCCGATGTGATGAGCACCTTGCCGTTCTTCTTCAGTTGCGAGAGCGCCGGGTCCCACACATAAGCGGCATCGATGTCGCCGCGCTCCCATGCCGCCGCGATCTGATTCGGCTGCATGTTGAGAATCTTCACGGAGGACGGATCGATGCCCCAGTGCTGCAGCGCAAACATCGTGTGATAGTGCGTCGTCGAGACGAACGGCACGCCGATGGTCTTGCCCTTCAGATCGGCCGGCTTCTCGACGCCCGAGCCGTTGCGCACGACCATCGCCTCGGCCTCGTTGATGTTGTCGAGAATCCAGAAGAGCTGCGCATCCACGCCCTGACTCACGGCGGCGGCGAGCGGACTGGAGCCGATCACGCCGATCTTGACGTCGCCTGACGCCATCGCGGTCGCGACCTTCGCGCCCGATTCGAACTGACGCCAGTTGATCTTGTAGCCCGTCGCTTTGGCGATCGAGCCATCGGCGATGCCGACGACCCACGGATCGACGATCTGCTGGTACGCGATCGTCACTTCCTTGTCTTCGGCATGGGCTGCCTGTGCGACGCCCCATGCACACGCGGCGATCGCAAGCGAGGCCAGCGCGCGCGCCGGCGCGAACGTTCGAAGCAGCTTGCGGGGCAACCATTTCAAGCCGGAGACGCGGATCGTTTTCATGAGCTTTCCTGGAGAAGTGGAGGATGGGAAACGCCTTGCGCGCGGCATTCCCCTTTTCCGGTGCAGGCTCGTTGCGCGTGCAGCGAACCGGTGACCGAGTATCCACAGCGAAAAATCCGGAAAGTTAGTGCCAGACGGGACCAATCGTTGGGTCCACATTGGAGTCGGCCGCCGACGCGGGCACGAAAGACCGGGCCGCGCCGTTTCACGAAGCAAGTACTGAAAACCCGCGCAGCCCGCGTTTGAAGACGTTATCCGCCAGGATCACGCACTTAGCGGTCATTGATACGGATAACGAATTCATTCGGTTTCGCGTCCCTCGGCGTATTAGCGGACGATTGTGCGCTAACCCTCACGTAAAGCGCTTTCGTTCAACAGGACAGCGCAAACGTTTCCTACGATACGCATACACGAAAGCTGCTCGACCGGCTCCGATACACCACGCGTCGGCATCACAACGCGACCGCACACTCAAAGCGGGAACCATCCTTCGGGCATTGATCAATGTGGGCAGAGGCACGCGCGCCGTGTTCAGGCACGGCGCGTCCTTGCCTTGCTGCCCGATCGCGGGCGCATGCATGGCGCATGACAGCCGGCCGAATGCGAGGTTCACATGCGAAACACGCGGACATTTCCCGACAAGCGCATCGCGCGGGGCACGCACACGGCACGCGTTCGCGCGTTGACAGAACCCGAGCCTCGCTGAGCCCGCAAGACCACTTGCCGATGTGAACGCGATGCGCATCGTTCTGCATCACGACGATCCGCGCGCGCTCGATGCAGCGTTGCGCGAGCGCGGCGTCCCTCACGAAGTCGAAATGGGTTCGACGGGCGAGGGCCCATACGTGGTCGTCGTGATCGCGCAGGGCAACCGGGTCGCCGATGCGGCCGCGCGCTGGCTGCGGCGTCATCCGTTGCCGGAGGGCTTCATCGTCGGATGCACGCCGGCCACGCGCGCCGACTGCCAGCCCGAGGCATGGTGGCCCGCGTCGCTGTGCGACATGGTGCTTGCCCGCGATGACGACCTGCTGCTCGATGAAATCGCGCGACGTGTCGCGCGTCTCGCGGAGATGGAGTCGATCCTCGATTCGGAATGGCTGCGCGAGCGCGCAGTCGGCACGTCGACGATCTGGCGCAACACGCTGCGCACGGTGGCGGAAATCGGCCGCTTCGGCGACGGCGCTTGCCTGTTGCTCGGCGAAAGCGGCTGCGGCAAGGAGCTGCTCGCCCGCCTCGTGCACGATCTCGATCCGGTGCGAAGGCGCGGGCCGTTCGTCGTCGTCGATTGCACGACGCTCAGCCCGGAACTGTCGGGCAGCGAGCTTTTCGGTCACGCGAAAGGCGCATTCACGCACGCCGTCTGCGCGCGCGATGGCGCCGTCGCAATGGCCGACGGCGGCACGCTCTTTCTCGACGAAATCGGCGAACTGGAGCCGCGTTTGCAAGCGCGTCTGCTGCGCGTGATTCAGGAACGCACGTACAAGCGCATCGGTGAAGACGTGTGGCGCAAGTCGGACTTCCGTCTCACCTGTGCGACCAATCGGGACCTCGAAGGCGAAGTGCTCGCCGGGCGCTTTCGCAACGACCTGTACTTCCGCATCGCGCGATGGACCGTGCGCGCGCCGAGTCTCGCCGAGCGGCGCGACGATATCCCGCTGCTCGTCGCACACTTTCTCGCCGAACATGGCGATGCCGCGCCGCAGGTCATGCCCGAAGTAATGCAGCGTCTCGTTGCGGCGGACTATCAGGGCAACGTGCGCGAGCTGCGCAACGTCGTGCTGCGCCTCGCGGACAGGCAGCGCGGCTTTCGGGTGCTGAGCACCGGCTGTCTGGGCGACGCCTTCACGCCCGGCGCGCCCTCCGTCAGCGTGAGCGGATGGGAGCAGGCGCTCGCGCTCGCAATCGAAGGCGCGCTCGACGCCGGACTCGGGCTGAAGAACATCGGGCAGATTGCGGAGACGCTTGCCGTGGAACTGGCCGAGCGTCGCGCCGGATCGACGAGCCGCGCGGCGGAACTCTTGCGCGTCACGCCGCGCGCGCTGCAGTTGCGTCGTCAGATGCGGCCGTCCGAAGCAGGTCAGTGAGCGGCCGCGCGCGGCGCCGCCATGACGCGCGAGCGCGCGAGGAGGCGCATCGCATTGCCGCCCGCGATGGCGTCGAACGCTTCGCGCGACGGCTCGAGTGCGCGGATCTTCGCGAGTTCGAGCCCCGGATGCAGCCACGGGCCGTCGGTGCCGAAGAGCAGCTTGCGCGGCCCCGCGCGATGAAACGCTTCTTCGAGCAGATCGAAGCGCCGCACGCCGGACGTATCGGCATACAGATTCGGATATCGAACGATGAGATCGATGACGCGCCGCTGCGCGGCCCAGTCATCGGCGAAGCTGCCGAGATGCGCGAACACGAACGCGACATTCGGATGCGTTTGCGCAAGCAGCTCCAGCCCGCCCGTTTCGCCGCCGGGATCGTAGAGAACGGGCAGATTCCAGCGTTGCGCGGCATCGCAGACCTGCCGATGAATGCGCGCGTCGTGCCGATGCACCTTGATCCCGCGCAGGCCCAGCATCAGCACGGCTTCCTCGATCATGCGATGAATGCGCTCGCGGTCGCGCTCGGCATGCACCATCGCAAAGCCGATCCAGCGCTGCGGGTCCGCGCGCACGATCGCCGCGACATCGCGGTTGCCGCGCGCGTAGTCGGACTGAAACACCGGCAGCAGCACCGAACGCGCGATGCCCGCGCGTGTCGCGCGGCGCGCGTAAGCGGCGAGCGGCGCGGTCGTGTCCCACGGACCGGTCATGCCGTCGCCCTGGCCCGCGTGTACATGGAAGTCGATGATCATGGCGCGAGCTCGAAAATTCCACCCGGCTTGCGGAATGCCCGGTTTCCCGGGGCCTTTTCGTAGGTTCCGAACACTGTCGGCAGCAGACCGTTGATATCGAGCCCGCGCTTGCCGATTCGCATGTCGCCATGCAGCTTCGAGTTCGTCAGGCCGCGGCCCAGCGTCCTCACGAGCGCGTGCTCGACCGCCGCCGCCTGTTCCGGCGAGCGCGTATTGGCCACCCACACGCCGAGGCCGGCGCCGTGCTGCGTCGCATACAGGCGATGCGTGCGCATGCGCCCGGCGAGATCGAGCGACTTGCCCACATAGCGAGGCTTGCCGCCGCGCGTCAGGATATAGACGCCTTTCCCGCGCACGTTCTTCGCGGCGCTTTCGAGACTGTCGTAAGGCGTCCATGCGAGCGTGATGTTCGCCGACTTCGGCATCGATTCGAAGTCGATCCCGAAACCTCCGGCTTCCTGCTCGTGCACATGCGCGCCCGGCGCGACCGCAAGCGCGACGATCTCCATCGCATCGCGCTTCTGCCGCGCGAGAAAGCACGCGCGACAGCACGCGCCCGAGCTTTCGAAACGCACGATCCCGCGATGAGGGTCGGCGCTCACGCGCCGTGCGCGCCGCAGCAGGATCTGCATGTCCTGCCCGAGCGTGCGCGAGCTCATGCCTGGCGGCGTGCGCCGCGCCTGCGCGACGAGCCGCATGAGCCGGCGCATGCGCCACGGCGCGAGCTCCAGTGTGTGTCCGTCCGCGGTCTTAAACATGCTCGATCTCCGTAGATGCTGTAATGCGCCGCGCGACACCCCTCGCAGCGGGAAGGCGCGGCGCGAGCGACGCGATCGCGTCGAGCAGCGCGTCGATGTCCGCGACGCGATGATCGGCCCGCGCGATCACGATCAGCGCGTAGCCGCCGCCGCGCTGACGCAGCAGCGCGGTGCGCATGCCGCGCGCGATCAAGCCCGCATGCAGCGCGAGCGCTCGTTCGTCGCTCGCGAGTTCGAGCCGTTGCAGCGGGTGCCATCGGCCCGACACATGCAGATCGGGCACGGCGAACCGCGCGAGCGCGCGCAGCCCGTCATGCAGACGATGCAACCGATGCAACAGCCGCAGCCGCAACCGTGCGCCCGCGCGGCGGTTGATCGCGAGCGCGGCGAGCGCGGCGAGCAGCGCCACGGCGCTCGCGGGACTGCAATGCGATTGCGCGGGGCCATCGCGGGCAATATCGTTGATCAGCGCCGCCGGCCCGCACAGCGTCGCGAGCGGCGCGCCGAAGGCCTTCGCCCACGACGCGAGCAGCAGCACCGGCTGCGTCGACGGCGCTGTCAACGCGGCATGCCGCAAGGCGCCGCCGCCGCCCTGCCCCCACGGACTGCGCGACGATGCGCGCTCACCCGTCAGCCCGAGCACCTGACTGTGATCGACGAGCACGAGCCCCGCTTCGCGCCGTACCGCGTTCACATATCGTTCGATGGGCGCGGGCACGCCATCGCCGACGGTCGCATCGGTGACGACGGCGGGCGGGCGAGCCGCCGCGCGCCGCCCGAGCTTATGCGCGAGATCGGCGGCGTCGCCGTGCCTGAACCACGTTACCGGCACGCCCCGGCCCATCATCCGCTCGAGCGCCCAGCGCATCACCGGATACAGCGCGTCATCGGCGATCAGCGCATGCGTGCGGCCGAGCCGGTCGAACGCATCGATCGCCAGATGCAGCGTCGATGCGCCGACCATGCCCGCTTCCGTGCCCTGCAGCGACGCGGCATCGGCGGCGACGCGGCGGGCGAGCGGCGCGGCCGCCAGCGCGGCGGGCAGCCCGGTCGTGAGCGCGTCCCACGTGCCGAGCGCGCCCGCCGGATGCCGCATGCCGAGATACAGCGCGGAAGCGAAGTCGATCATCGCGCGCCCCTCTTCTCTTTACGCCGCGAGACTGCCGCGCCGCTCGCGCAGACGCCTGAGCAGATGAATGCCCGGCACCTGCACATCGACCGGTTCCGCACTCACGTCCACACCCGTCACCGCGCGGTAAGAGTGGATGTACGCCTGGATCTCCGGCCGGAAGAACGTGGCCCAGTTCGCGGCATTGGCTGGATCGTTGATCGAGTTCCAGTCGCCCCAGCGGATCGACGAGACGATCTGCTCGCCCATCGTCGCGAGCTGCCAGAACTGGAACGAGTTGGTGTCGCCCCAGCCTTGCAGCTTGCGCATGCTTTCGACGGAATGCATCCACGGCTCCGGATACGCGACCATCGCGCGGCGCGGCAGATACTCGCGGAATTCGGGCCGCGCGAGCAGCCACTGCTGCATCATCATTTCGATGCGCGAGGTCGTCGGCAGATCGAGGAACTGGTTGTGCGCGCCTTCCGACAGGATCAGATGCACTTCGCGCAGCGCGTTCAGGATCGGGAATCCGTCGGGCACGACCGTGGTGTCGTCGGCCTGACGGAAGAACGGCACGCACAAGTTCAGCAGCGTGTGGAACGCTTCGAGGAACTTGCTGCGGTTATCGGCGGTACGCATCTTCGGAACGGCGCGCCCGAACAGTTGCAGGCCGTATTGATGCGCGTATTCCGCCGCGCGCCGCTCGATCGGCAGACGATGCTGCTCGTCCTGCACCCAGCCCCAGATGAGATTGTTCAGGGGCCGAAGCGAATCGAGCTCGAGCTGGCCGAGCGGATCGCGCGGGCCGCTCGAGATGTTCTGGAAGCGCCGCGACACCGCGTTCATCGTCTGCACGAGCTGGAGCTCTTCCATCCAGTAGCTCCAGATCAGTTCGACGAGCGGCGGGTGCAACAGCTTCGCGGAGTAGTTGTTGTTCCATTGCGTGAGCCAGAGGCATTTGCCGCCGCACTGATCGCTCCGCTCGCCGCGAATCTCCTTCGTCATTTCGACGGCGATCTCGCCCGCCCCCGTGCCCTGCAACTGACTGACGATGCGCTCCAGATAAGGCACGGACGGCGAATCGTCGAGCTGGCCTTTCTCCTTGAAGTACATGTCCGCGAGAATCGACACGTCCGTCGTGTTGAGATTGAGCCCGAGGCGCTCGTTGGCGAGCGCCACCGCGCGCTGGTCGCCCATCAGCAGATCCTTGAGCATCACGATGTCGTCGCCGTTCTGCACGACCGCGCCCCACGTCACGACGAACGCCTCGGTCGCCACCTTGAGCGCGCGATACGCCTCCGTATCGGTGAACGGCAGAAAGCGGCGGCGGCTCAGCCGCGTGGCTTCGTTGTAGAGCGGAATGCCGTCCACACTCTTTCCCGTGAAGAACAGCAGATCGAGATTGCGCGTGTAGTTGTCCCACGACAGCATGTCGGCGTTGCGCTTGATGAGGATCCACAGCGCGACGTCGGCGGTCAGCGGAAGCGTCGCGCGGCGCATCGTGACCGGCGTGAGTTTGCTGAACATCCTGTTGTCGTTGACCACGCCCGAGCGTTCGCCGATGAGATCGCCGCCGTTGTCCTGGTCGTCGACCTCGATGGATGCGGGCGGGTCCGGCAGCGCCACTGCGTGCTCGGCGAGCGGCGCGAGGGCGTGGTGCTCGTTGGCGAGCGGGTCGATGGACGCGGGATTCGCAAGGGGCCGCGCGCCCACCTTGATGCGTTCGATGCGCTTCGGATCGACCGCCGCGTTCATCGGCGCATTCACCGGCGCCGCCGCGGGCCCGGCATCGAGCGGCGCCGTGAATTTGCCCGTGAGCTTCACGTTCTCGCCCTGCAGCAGGAACGCCGCCATCTTCGTGATGACGTTCGGGTCGGTGTCGGCCGTGACGAACGCGCCGAGCGCATCGACCAGTTGCAGCATCAGGTCGCCCGCGTCCAGCTCGCTCGCCTTGTCCGGATTCGTGTAGAGCGTGAGCGCGCCGTCGATCGAACCGCCCGCGCTCACGGCGGCCGGCTTCGCGGGTGTGAAGCCGGCGCGTCGCAGCAGCAGGCCTTTCGCGTTGCGCTCGGTGGCGGCGAGCGTTTCGACGGATATCTGCACGGTGTAGTTGCCGGGATCGGTGGGATCGTCCCCATCGATCTTCAGTTGCAGCACGCCCGGAAATAAGATGGTGCTCATCGTTGTGCTCCTTCATGAAATCATGCGTATGCGGCGAATGGGTTTGCGTGCAGCGAACTTGCGTGAGGCGAGGTTGCGGGCGGCCGTCGCTGATTGAGCGCGACGCTCAGTTGCGTGCTGCCCGCGCTCCAGGGCAGATAACCCGCGAGCGCCCAGCGTTGCAGCAGCTCGGCGATCACTTTCAACTCCGTCTGCGCCGGCAGCAGACCGCTGTAGCGCGCCTGCCCAAGCACGGCGAACGACAGCGCCGGCGTATCCGCGAGCAATTGCTGCGGCCGCGCCTTCACGCGTTGCCAGAGCGCGAGCAGCGCTTCGGGATGACGGTCCGGCAGACTGAGCGCGGCGCCGATCGTCCGGCCGCGCAACGCATGCGGCCGCAGCGACAGCAGCACGGCGACGAAGCGTGGAATCGCACGCGACAGCGCATCGAACGAACTGCGCTGCGTGGCGCTCATCTGCATCCGCGGATAAAGCCGCTCCCACACCGCTTCGAGCGCGGACCACTGCGGATGCGGATAGAGCGCGCGGCCCATCGCGACGGAGAGCTTCACGCGTATCCACGGCGCGGGATGCGGGTCGTCGAGATTGATGCGCATGACGAACGCGCGCGGCAGGCTCACGACGCTCATCAGCCCGACGCTCGCCGCGATGCCCACACGCGACACCGCCCACAGATCGGCGACGATCTCCCCGATCCATCGATCCCAGGCGCGCCAGATCGAAGGCCCGCGCACGAAACGCGACGGCGAGGCGCGCTTGTACGCGTTGGCGAGATCGAGCAGCGCCGACGCTTGATGCCCCACTTCGTGATAGAGCGACGCCGCGATGCCCGTGCCGACCATCCGCTCGCGCGGCATGCGAATCACCGCGACCGGATTGTTGCCGCCGCCCGGCAGCCGCGTGCGCGCGCGCCGTATCGCGCCGCCGTGCCCGCGCTCGACGTAGCAGATGACAGGCGGCGGCGCGACCGGCACGCCCGGCTGTCGCAGGCCGTCCTGCGCGGCGACATCGAGGCCCGCGAGCCAGATGCCGGTGCCGTGCTGGCTGCGCTGCGTGAGCACCTCCGCGAAAATCTCGAAATGCGTGAGCGCGGCCTGGAAATACAGCTTCAGGAGCGCATGGCGGCGCTGCGCCCGGGCCACGTTCGCCGGCGTGGCCGCGAGCGTGCGCAACTGCCGCAGAAATTGCGCGATGCGCTTGCGCAGTTGCTGGCGGGCCGCCTGCATGTGCCGTTCGATGGCGCCCATCGCTTCGTCGCTGACGTTCGCGGCGGGCACCATCGGCATCTGCAGGGCATACGGGAGTTGCGCGTCGAGCCGTGCCCGGATGCCGAGCACCTCTTGTTCGAGCAGACGCAGCGCTTCTTCACACGAGTTCATCGCACTCGAGCCTCGCGGTTCAGTACGCCGTACGGCGCGGGCCCAGATAGAGGATGATGGCCCGCCCGTTGCGTGAACGACGCCATTGCCCGCTGTGAGGCATCGCGACCTGCGTATGCGTGCCGCAGTTCGGGCAAGGCGCGCTCGCGGCGGGCGCGGAGCCCTCGTAGGCCGATGCGGTTGCGGCGCCGTCGTAGTACGCGCCCGGCGCATAGCGCTGGCCGGGATAGCGGCGCGCGGGGGCACCGAAGATCGCCACAGGCGCCTGGCGCGCGGCCGCGATGCCGTTGCGCGAGATCGCGCGCATTGCCGGCACGAGTCCCGGCGCAACCTGACGCGCGGCGCGCAGGAACGCGATGCGCGCCGCGCGGGCGGGCGGCACGTGCGCGGGCATCGACGCGAGATGCTGGGTCGCATGCTGGCCGATGCGCACGAGACGGCGCGCGACTTCGAACTCACGATCCTCGTTGCTGAGCCCTTCCAGTTCGAGACCCAGCGCGCTGCCGGCCATGCTCGCGAGCTTGCCGCCGATCAGCCCGCCGGCTCCGGGCACCACGAAGTTGCCGAGCGCACTGCCGACGATCGGCAACGCGGACTTCGCCGCGGAGCGCAGGATGCCGCCGAGCGCCTTGCCCGCGGACGACTTCGCGAAGTTCGTCGCCGCGCGTCCGACGGACTTGATCAACCCGCCGAGGAACTGTTCCATCTCCTGTTCGTTGCTGACGGCGAGCAGTTCGGCGGCGAGTTCCATCTCCTGCATTTCGCCCGAGACTTCGCCTTCGAATTCGTTCTCGAACTCGCTTTCGCCGACTTCGAACTCGGTTTCGAACTCGCCTTCGCCCTCGAATTCCTGAGCCGTCTCGCCCGCCGCTTCAGCCGACAATTCCTGCTCAAACTCGTTATAGCCGGGGCCCCATCCGGTGGGCCGGGAACTTCCGATATCGTGCATTTTGTCGCTCCTTTTGCGCTGTTTGGCGAGACTCGAAGCTCGCACGCACTTCTGTTTGCGAAGGTCGTGCCAGTTTGAAGAAACGCGCCAAAGCCTTGTCGCGCAAGGGGTTAGACGATGAGCGCTGGCAATGCCGGCGAATGCCGCTTCGCTTGATGCGGGGATAACGGGGGCGAGCCGCGAAGCGTGCTTCGCATGGCGGCAGAGGGGTTTTCGCGGGGTGCGGGAAAAAGGCGCGCGCTTCTGGTTAGCGCGGCGTCTTGACAGCATCCATCAAAATGGACTGATGCCTGACATGCCGCCGTCGACTGCGAGGTCGGCGCCTGTCATGTAGCGCGATGCATCGGAAGCAAGAAAGAGAATGGCTGCGGCGATTTCGGCGGGGTCGGCGGGCCGCTTCATCGGAATTACGCGAGACCATTCCAGCAGTTGCGCTTCCGACATGCCGAGGCTATCGAATATAGGCGTATTGGCCACGCCCGGAGAAATGCTGTTGACGCGTATGCCGGACTCGACGAACTCCGCCGCGAAACTCTTTGCAAGCGAAACGACCGCCGCCTTCGACGCACAGTACGCAGAAAAATTCTTCGTGCCCTGATGGGCCGCAAGCGACGCAACGAGAATGATCGACGCCGGTCTCGCGAGAAACGGCAGTGCCTCGCGCACGGTGGCGTAGACCCCGCCGACGTTGGTATCGAACACTTCGGAGAACTGCGCCAGCGACGTGTCGCGCACCGGCGTTTGACGGGATACACCCGCATTGGCGACGACGATATCGACATTCGATTGGAAGTGGCCGACTGCCGTCTCGTATAACCGACGCATGTCGTCGGGAACCGCGGCGTCGGCGACAACAGGCAGCGCGTTCCTGCCGAGCTTGTGCGCAGCACGTTCGAGTTTTTCCGCGTTACGTCCGCTGATGACCACGCGCGCGCCTTCGGCAAGGAATCGTTCGGCGGCGGCGAGGCCTATGCCACTGCCGCCGCCCGTCACGACTGCCAGCGCATCCTTCGATAACATGGTGTCATCCCCGCAGGTTGACGACCAATGCGCGGCCTGATCGGATGGCGCGCGTCGTATGGCCTGTGCCGTTCATGTCACCGGCAATGAATATCGCGCCTGCTGCAAAACGTTGCGCGGCGTCACTGCCTTGCACGGTGATTTCGAGTTCCCCCTCGAGGACGACGACGTACTGTCTGCATGGCGGGTTGTGCCAGCCGAGCACATAGTCTGCGTCGAACTCATGCACGAGCACGCTTTCGCACGGCTGCGGCGCCGATAACGACACGGCGACGCCATTGAATATCACGGGGCTTGCTTCGAATGTGTGGACGGTTCTGAACGACGAGTGGCCGTCGTGGCCGGTGTATAACTCGATGCATTTCATCGTCTCTCCTCTCGGCACGCCCACGGACAGGCAGAAGCACTTGTGGAAATGCGCAGACGAATTCGCGCTTTCGTCGACTGCTTATGGTGTGGAATCGAAGTCTAGGCGGCGAGAAGGAAAAATCAATGCGGACGTCATTGAACCGGACGCCGGCGGCTAGAGGCTACCGTTTCCTGCGAGTCGATCGAAGAATCGAGCGATTTCCCTGCTCGCCCGCGGTCCGCGGATGTCCGTGTGGGTTCCATCGGGATGGCCTCCCGACCATGCATGACCTAGCCCGTGCACGATCCACTGCTCGCCGATCAATACACCGTCACGATCATGAAACTCGTGTCGGGTATAAGCGTGGCCGCCCTCCTCCTGGGCGAAGTGGACTACGGATGACGTCACCGTGTCGTCAGACATGCCATGCAATAGCTGACTCATCGACACGATCTGTTCGCTGTTACGCGGATGCACGGTGTCGTCGGCATCGCCGTGAAAGACGATCAGCGGCACGGCGCGCGGCGTGGCTCGCCCGGACGACGCTTGCGGAAGGCGCACCTTTCCCTTGCCGTCATTCATCGCGCAGAGTGCCGCCAGTTGCTCGTCGGCGACGCCGAATGCCAGCCCTGAATGAATCGCCGCGGCAGCGTACAGCTCAGGATGAGTCACGGCGAGATTGACGGCCAGCGCGCCACCGGCCGACATGCCTGCAACATAAATGCGCGCGCGATCGACGTTATACATGTCCGCGACCTCGCGCGTGAGCGCCGCGATCGCCGCCGCTTCGCCCGATTCGCGTGTCTGATTCGCCGGCAGGAACCAATTCCAGCATTTCAGTGGATTCGAACTCTCCGGCTGCTCCGGATAAACGACGATGAAGCCATTCTCTTCGGCAACGATGTTCATTCCGGTCCCTGACGCGAAGTCGTCCGAGTCCTGTTGCGCACCGTGGAGCATGACGATCATCGGTAACGGACGACCATCGTGTGCACCGGGAATGTAGACCTTGAATCGATACGTCTCGTTGCCATGCTCGAAATGTTTGCTCAACCAACGATGAGCGGTCGCTTCGGGCACGAGCGTTTCGGCGTGGGAGGCGGTCGCGCTCACTCGCGCGACCGGCGTGTCGCTGCGCGGCGGGTCATCTTTGGCATGCGCTGTGTGCGCTTCGCTCTCCGACTGCAATGGAGTTGCGGGTGCCGCGATCGCGGTCTCGGCGTTGTCGAATAACTGTGCCGTGAGACCGACGATTTCGCGAGGGAAGAACGACCAGAACGAGTCGTGCGCCCACGCAAGGGGATGGAAGGGATTCATCGATTTTCCCCGTGGGGTCGGGCGGAATAAAAAACCCGCTTGGTGCGGGCTTTGAACATCATTGGCGGCACGTCAGGTTGATGACATGCATTAGCGCTTCGAGTCGGCTTTCGAAGGCCGGAGTGCCTTTTCGGATTCGCTGATCGCCTCGGCGCCGGCATCCGCAACATCGGTCGACGTCCTGGCGATATCCGAAAGGAGTGCGAGCGGCTTCTGCGAAACAGAATCAGTCACCCCTTTCAACTCAAAGCCGAACTGCTTGAGCGGGCCACTCGCTTCATTGAGGATATCCGTCTGAGTCGCACGAACGATCTGCAAAAAGTGCCTTGAATATGCGGCCGCTTTTTCGGGCATCTCGGCAAGCAGCGTAGTTTGCCAGTTCAGAAAGTCGCCCGGTTTCGCCTTCGGGCCCGCACCGGCGACCGCTGCGCTTTCTTCGAAAACGGTCTTCACGGTCTGAACGTTCAGTTCGGCAAGCTGCTGAAGCCCGCTCACATAGCGCTTGGTGATATTCACGAGAACTTGCACGTTGGCTGCCGGGAATGCGAATGTCTGATTAGGGAAAGAAGGAAACATTGATGCTCCTGAAATGAGATTCGACGGGACGCCGTATTTATGACCGAAATGGTTTTTGCTGCACTGCAATATACAGGACCATCATACGGCACTTTCGGCTATCGTCAAGCGCGTATTCTCAATTTCGTCTTTCCGCTCATCAGTGGGTCGAAGCTCGCCGCATTACATCTGACGAATATCATCGTTCGGATCGCTTAATATTTTTCTTCATGCGATTTCGAAGGCCGCGAGACGGCGAGGGCGCGCATGGACCGTCGCCCACGGCGCCCGCCATGGCGTTGTTCAGCGCGCCACCAATACGAACGGTGCGAGACCGTTGTACGTTGCGCCGCTGGTGAATGACCGCAGTCCGAGGTCCGTGCTCCGGTACTTGCCGTCCGCCCGCTGCTTCAACTGATTGACCGACCAAACGCCGCTTCGCTCGAGGAGAATGGACCTGTTGATCGGATCGTATTGCATGTATGCCACCATGCTCGGTGAATTCAGCAAGGTCGTGCGGGTTCTGCTCGTCACGTCATAGAGGATGATCGGACTCGGGCTCGTGTCGTTGTCGTCGGCAAAGAGAATCTGCTGGTTATTGATGGCCGTGAGGAATCTCGGTTTCTTTTCCGGCAGATCGGTCAGCACGCGCGTAATGCCGCTCCCGAGATCCATTTCGGTCAGGCTGCCCGCGGCCTGAACGGATGCAAAGCTCACGAAATAAGCCTTTTTCGCATCGTCGGTCACGGTAAATTCGCCGCTCATCGTGCTTGACGCCGAACCCGCCGGATAGCCGCCCACGATGTACCCGCTGGCCGTCTCGATGCGCAGAACTTCCAGCCTCGCTCCCGGCGCGCTCGCCAGCGCGTAGAGGTGTTCGTCGTCATTCTTCGCCGTCACTACCTTGATGAGGCTGAAGTCCTTAGGCAGCACCAGCTTCCTGAGTAGCGCGCCTGACTCGGTGTCGATGACGTTGATGATGTTCTTGCTCGACAGATAGACCTGTTTCCCATCCGGCGCAGGCTCGAGGCTATATCCGGTGGAGGTCGTCAGCAATGGACCGATGGGCGTGACGTGCAGAACCCTGTTGGTTGCGGTGTCGATCGTGGCGAGATCGATCGACGTCGGATTTCTCTCCAGAAGCACGTGCAGCCGTGTCCCGTCCAGGCTGGCGAACATCTGATCGACCTGTTTATAGTCGCCCGTCAGCGAAAGATCGATCGAAGCCTTGGCGACGCGCGAAGCGAGATCGTACGCGGTCACCCGAGCCGGGGCCTGGGCGCGCGTCAACGTGTACACGGTTTCGGTGCGCCGCGGGGGTCCGTAGTATTTCTGCGCCATTTCGATGTCGGTGGCGCTAAGCTCGCCGTCGCCATTCCAGTTCGGATTGCAGTAGTTCATGATCGATGCGAGATCCCATGCGCCGATCATCGTGTCGCCCGATGTGCCTTGCGCGGGCTCGTTGCACGTCGAAGGGGTGTCAGGGCGGTTCTGCTCGTGCGCAAAGCCCAGCGCATGACCGAACTCGTGCGCAGCAACCCGTCGAATGCAGTACTCTTCACGCCCCTGGCAACTCTGGCTCCAGTTCCTGAAGGTGAAGTCGAGCGCCATTCCGCCCGCCGCGTTGTCCAGCATCGCACCCAGGCCAAGGGTGTGCGGTGCGCTCCCCGGCTCGTCCTCGACAGTAATCCGTATGCCGTAGTAGTTCGGATCGTTCGTGCACTGCTGCCATCCCGTGAAACGGGCGCCCGAATGCTCCTCCCAGGTTGCCTGAACCGCGAGACGGCTCCAGCCGCGTTCTGCGGAGTACCGTGCGAAATCGGCGTTGCTCATGTCCCAGCAGACGCCAATGGGAACGCGGTCCCAGATGACGGTCGACAGCGCATAACCCTTGGTCGTGGCACCTTGCTGCGCCGCCGGCTGCCCAGTTGCACTCTTTCCGTTCGAACCCGGAGCATCGGACCCGGCGTCGCCGCCGCATCCGGAAATCAATACTCCTGATGAAATAGCGAGAACCAGCCCTCGTATCCTTCGCATTCTCTTCTCCGTTTATCGAGACCATGCAATGTCGCGCATGGCGGAAGGAAATATGTTCAGCGCGTAATCAGTCCAGGGGCTCCATGACGAAGTATTGCCGAAAGCATCGGCCTCGCGGCGTGAGGCAGTCAATCATTAATTCTCCGTATTGTCGGACGAAGCGCGACGGTCCCATGAAGGTTGCGACGCAGATCGTCGAGCGGCGCGTTGTCGCCGATGACTGCCGATGAGGCCGTCCCGCCGCGCTCGCCGCAATTAATTCGACTAATAGTTGACCAATTCATTGGGGTTTGGTACTATTCAAATTGAAGTTCAAGAAGTCGACTGCTGCTCATCAATCGTCCGTTGCACCGGAATTCGTTGTCCACTCTCTCCTTGATGCTTCACCTCTTCAACACCCCAATTTTTATTTCAAGGATTTTTCATGGATAACGGCACCGTCAAGTGGTTCAATGACACCAAGGGTTTTGGTTTCATTACCCCTGATAACGGCGGCGATGATCTGTTCGCGCACTTCTCCGAGATTCGCGCTGACGGTTTCAAAACCTTGGCTGAAGGTCAGAAGGTAAGCTTCGAAACGAAGCGCGGCCCGAAGGGCATGCAAGCTTCGAACATCAAGCCGCTGTAATTGCAGCATCACGGGATCCGCTCTCCGGGTCCCGTTCCCTCAGGTCTCTCCGCTTTTCTCCTCACCCCCTCCCTGCCGCGTGTCCCGACATTGGTCGGTGACTGATTGCGCGCACTCTTTTCCCACTCATCGCGTTTGAACGTAAGTATCAGCGCCAAAAAATATAAAACCTAATGGCATCTATTCAGAGTTATCAAGGCTATGCGGTACAAGCGACCGCCCACCGCCTGCCAGATCGTACATTTTCGGCAAATGTGTCTGTCGACCGTACGAGCAAGCGTTCTTCAGAATCTCAATACACTTTTTATTCCCTCGGTTATTTCTCGAAAGAAGTCGAGGCCGTCGCTTACGCCTATCGCTGGGCGAAGGACTGGATCGACACACGCGGATAGTGCGTGGCCCGCGGGCCTCGCTTCATTCACGCGTGCACTTGTTCGTCCGCGTATCGCGTTTCGCCCGCTGCCTGGTCCGAGAAAACACCTTGACCGGGTCGAGCGAGATGCGTATCGTCGATTCAAGCTTGAGCATTCGATAGCTGTCCACCAATCAACTGCCTTACGCGGCGATAAACCCCGCGCCGCTCGAGTCCCTCAATCGTGAGCGGGAGCATCCATGCTCCGGTTCACGTCCTCTCCAATCTGCATATTCCCGGCGACCGCTGCACCCGAAGCGACCCATTTGGATAGACGGTCGCGTGGACGACGGCGACGCTGCAAATGCGCGTCACCAGGACACTACGGCATGCACCCAACCGAGTTTTATCGCAGTTCAAACGGCGACAGCTGGCTCTTGTTCGATGGAGCGCGTGCCGTTGTCAGGCACGTGCCAAACGCAGCGTCCGGCGGCTCTGTTTCGGACAAGCCTGTCGCGGAGTTTCTGTCGGAAAACGACCGGCAGAATCAGGGCCCGCAGCACGAAGCGCTGCGAGACTTCCTCGCAAGAAGCACGGCCAGTTCGAATGTCCCCAGCGAATCTGACGCGGCACGCGGGCCCACGGTGGAAACGCTTCTGCTCACGGCGGTGCGAGTGCGCACCTTCGCGCAGACGCACCATCTGACCAACGCGAGCGGCTTTTTCTTCACGCGCGGCGATCGCCTCTTTCTCGTCACGAGCCGTCACGTGCTCACGGACACCCCGAGCAGGCATTATCCGGACCGTATCGAGATCGAATTGCACGTGGATGGCGGCAATCTGGGCGCGTCAGCGTGGGCATCACTGCCGCTATACGACAAAGGCATGAGCTTGTGGCGCCAGGCATCGGATACCGGCGGCGAAATCGACGTCGCCGTGCTCGAAGTCCCCCGCAATCAGTTGCCGGCCACGGCCGTGTTCGCCGCGTTTGGTCCCGAACATCTCCCCACATCCGGCGAAGCGATGCCGATTGGCGCATCCGTGCTGATCGTCGGCTTTCCGCTGGGCTTTCATGACTCGCTGCATCATCTGCCCGTGGTCAGACAAGGCATCATCGCGTCCGCATTCGGGCTGCGGTTTCAGGGCAAAGGCTGCTTCATCACGGATGCGCGCACGCACCGGGGCACGAGCGGCGCGCCGGTAGTGATCAGCCACCTGCCGACCGATGAGAACGGGGCGGCGGGCGCACTTCCCTGGCGGCTGCTGGGCATTCACTCGTCGACAATCGACATGAACACGCGCGATTTGCAGGTCGACGAGTCGCTCGGCCTCAACAGCGCCTGGTACGCAGACGTACTGATGAGCCTCACGAACGACTGACGCATTGCACTGCGCGTCCGTTGCGTCCATGCCTGCGGGCGTTCAATGATCGAGAAACGAACGCAGCTTGTCCGCGCGACGAGGATGCATGAGCTTGCGGATTGCCTGGCTTTCGATCTGCCGGACGCGTTCGCGCGACACGCCCAGATGCGTGCCCAGTTCGCCAAGCGTAAATTCGTTGAGCATATCGATGCCGAAGCGCATGCGCAGCACTCTGGCCTCGCGTGGTGAAAGCGCGTTCAAAGCATCGTCGATGGCAGCGCGCAAACTTGCGCGCACGACGGCATCGAGCGGCGACTCCGCGTTCGAATCTTCGATCAGATCGCCAAGCGTCGCGTCAGCGTCATCGTTCGCCGGCGTTTCAAGCGAAATCAGGCGCATGGCCATCTTCTGAATGCTGCCGATCCGCGCCTCCGGCAATTCCATGCGCTCGGCCAGCACCGCGGGCAGCGCAGGCTTGCCGGTTTGCTGCAGGATCTCGCTCGAAATGCGGTTGAGCTTGTTGATCGTCTCGACCATATGCACTGGCACGCGAATCGTGCGCGCCTGGTCCGCAACCGCGCGTGTCACGGCCTGACGAACCCACCACGTCGCATATGTCGAGAATTTCCAGCCGCGCCTGTATTCGAATTTATCGACGGCCTTCATCAATCCGATGTTGCCCTCCTGAACCAGGTCCAGGAAGTGCACGCCGCGATTCATATATTTCTTGGCGATCGAAATCACGAGCCGCAGATTGGCCTCGATCATCTCGTTCTTCGCATGCCGCATGCGGGATTCCGCCGCGAGCAGCTTGCGGCCGATGTGCTTCAGGCGCTGAATCGGCATGGCGGCCTGCCGTTCGAGATCGAGCAGGCGCATCTGCTCGGCCTGAATGGCGGGCAGACTGCGTTCCAGCGATGGACCGTAATCGCGCGATTTCGCGGCGGTATTCGCGGTCCAGTCGAGGTCGGTCTCGTTGCCCGGAAACGATGCAATGAACTGCTCACGCGGCATGCCGCACCGGTCGATGACGATGCCGGAAATCCGCCGCTCGATCTGACGCACGTGCGCGAGCCGCTGCTGGATGTCGTTGCACGCGCGTTCGACCGTGCGCGCGGTAAAGCGCACGCGCGCAAGTTCATGTCGAATCGTCTCGTGAGCGGCCGGAACATCGTCCGCGCCCGCTTCGCGCAGCTGATCGACGCACTGGCCCACCCGCGCAAAAAGATCGAGTGCGTCGTGCCTGAGTTGCATCAGCCGCAACCGGTTCGCCTCGTCCTCGGCCTCCGGATCGCTTTCGCCATCGGCGCGCCCGGGTTTGTCGAGATCCGCCGGCATGGATGCATCGTCGATGCCGTCGATGAGTTCGTCGATGCCGAGCTTGTCCTCCGCGACCTGCCCGGCGCTCGCGAGAATCATCGAGATGGTGGGAGGACAAGCCGCGATGGCCTGAATCATCTCATTGATACTTTCTTCGATTCGCCGCGCAATTTGAACCTCGGCCGCGCGCGTCAGCAATTGCTTCGCACCCATCTCGCGCATGTACATGCGCACGGGATCGGTCGTGCGGCCGTATTCGGCATCGACGGTCGAAAGCGCGACTTCGGCGTCTTCTTCCGTCTGATCGTCGAGCGTGACAGCAGGAAGCGCGTCATCGAGCAACAGCGTTTCGGTATCGGGAACCTGTTCGTAGACCGTCACGCCCATTTCGAGGAACGTGCGCGATATATCTTCGAGCACTGTCGGCTGCGCAACATCATCGGGCAGGTGATCATTGATCTGCGCATGCGTGACAAAGCCTTGATCCCTCGCTACACGGATCAAAGCGCGTACCGCCCGTTGCTGTTCGTCTGCGCGTCGCTGCCGGTCGGACTGCACCGCATCGGCTACGACGCCTTGCGCGTCCGGATGATGAACTTCGCTTACTTGATTTCGACGGGAACCGGCCATCCTCTCTCCACATTCAGCTTCTTTGCCAACGTGAGACGTTAGCCAGAGGCGCGGCGGCCTGCGCATACGAAATCACGGCATTTGTTATACCGATGTCAATTCAGCCAAACCGGACTTCGAGCCACGCGCGCGCCCAGTTCGCCGCAAAAGCGACGGCCTCGTCGCGCCGGTCGAATCCGGCAAGGTCGCCGCTCACGAAGACATCCGTTTCGCGGCCGTCCGCACCGCTGGTACTGATGCGGGCATGCGCCATGTACTCCCCATCGGCCCGGCGCGGCGTTGGATCGATGCGAATGTTGCTGATGTCGGGTTGCATCACAGTTACTCTCCGATCGCCGCGAGAAGCGGTCAATCCCGGCCTCGCCGGTTGCGACAGCAGGCCGTCGAGGGCGCTGCCCGAACTGCTCACCACGCTAGTCGAGGAACGATCTCGCCTGCGGGCACTTGTCGATCATCTGCTCGGCATAGGCGATCGATGCGCGACGCGCGTCGCCGGCGCTCTGAAACGGCTCGCTTGCGCTAAGCTTGAATACACGGCTGCGCGACAGGCCCATTGACTCCGACGGTTCCTGAATGCGCACGGCGGCATCGAACCCATCGTCCTGGTTGTATGCGTGAACGGCTCCGGCGGCCCGATGTGAAAAGACGAGCGGGCATATTTCCAGGCCACGGTAAAGGCGGTTTTCGACTGTCATGAAATGATCTCTCGCCGCAAGCAGGCGGCAATGTATTAAGGGGGCGTAGAGCAGTATCGGCAAGCTGACACGAATGACCGCGTTGCACGGTCTCCGATGTGAGGCTGTCCCGTTCGGGGCCGGCGCTTGAGCGCTATCGGATGCTGCGAATTATTTCAACTCGCTTGAGTTGTTCCATCCTACGCGGTTTATGGATTTTGTATAGCGAAATTTTCGTCGATGCCGCCGATGCATGACGACAATGAAAACGCGTCGAGAGTCCTTTTCACCGGACCCGACCCGCTACGGAGAAGGATGACGCTTATTTGCCGGATTGCTTGTATGCGGAATGAACTTCGCTATCCGATCGCCTGCCAAATTCGAGGAAATCAGGTACACGCGTTGCGCGTGTTTTGTCCATTGACACGCTTGCTGGGCGCTTCTCACACTTCAACGCTTCGCTATCGTTATCGAGGCACGCATGAAAGTCGGCATCATCACACACGTGAATTGCCCCTGCGGGCATCGCGGCTCGATCGTGGAAAGCATCTACGATGACGGGCACTCGCACTGGTATCGGGCGACGTTGCAAGGCCTCTCCGATAACGGCCACTACGACGGCACCGACCGCCTCTTCGCGGACAACACGCCGGCGTGTTCAGCGTGTGGCCGTTCGCTGACTCCGGACGATGTCGATTCCAGCGAGTTCATGACGCGCCAGCTTCGAAGGCAGGCCGAGGTCGTCGGCGGCGGAGAATAAGCGTGGATGCAAACACTGCGTAGCGCTTTGCGTTCGGCGCGGCCGCGAAGAACTCCTATGCGCTTCGATATATTTCGCACGACGAAGCTCTAATCAGTTCGCATGCTGTTTCCCAACCGCATCACTTGAGGACCGCCGCTTCCACAGCGGCCAGATAGGCTGCCAGCGCTCGCTTGACTTCGCGCAGATAGCGGCGCGCCAACTGCACATCGCCCATCGACGGACGCAATTTGACGGCTAACGCGCCGCCCGCGAGTGCATGAAGCATCTCCACGTAAAGTTCGCGCTCGGACGCTTTCACGCCGGGCATGCGCGCGTCGATCACCTTTCTCATCATGCTGGACTTGCGTTTCTTTTTCGCTTCGTCGTGCGGCCTCGCCGACATCAGAATCAGGAAATCGGTCTTTCGCTCGAAGTATTCGATGTGCGGCGTCATGATGCGATCGATCACCGCCTCCGCCGACAGCCCGCGCCACGTCTCGCTGTCGATCCGGCCAAGCTCGTCTTCCAGTTCGTCGAGCGCCGCCGCGTGCCGATCCCACAACGCGGCAAGCAGGCTGTCGCGATCCGGGAAGAAGTGATACATCGAGCCGATCGGCGTCTCTGCGCGCCGGGCGACGCCGTGCATCGTGACGCCCTCGAGACCTTTTTCGACAATCAACTCGGCGGTCGCGTCGAGCACAGCCTCGATGCGCGCACGCCCGCGCGCCTGCAGCGGCGAACGCGCGGTGCTGCCGCGCTCCTGACCCTGCAATTCGCTTTCATTATCCGCACGAGGCTTCTTCATCGTCGCTCCTGGGACGGGCAAAACTAGACGCAATCGTCTAGACTCGGGCATACTAGACGACACCGTCTAGTTTGGCGAGCGCACCGCGTGTATCGCACACGCCGCAAGCGCGCTCGCCGTCTCGTATTCACCGAAGACTACCGTACGCACGCGGTAGTGCAAAAGATCCCGGAGAAATCATGTCAGTCACAGTGCCCACGCACGGCGACCAACCCGTTGACGCCGCCCAAGGCAAACCGTCACGCAAGCGCGTGCTGATCGCGATCGGAATCGTCGCGGTCGTCGTCGGCGTTGCGTGGGGTTTGCGCTGGTGGACTGTCGGCCGCTTCGTCGAAACCACCGACGACGCCTATCTCAAGGCCGACAGCGTGACCATCGCGCCGAAGGTGAGCGGCTACATCACGGAAGTCCTGGTCGACGACAATCAGGCCGTCGCGGCGGGTGCGCCGCTCGCGCGCCTCGACGCGCGGCAGTATCAGGCATCGCTCGATCAGGCAAAGGCGACGCTCGATGCGCGCGCCGCCGATATCCAGCGCGCGCAAGCCGAATTGAAGCAGCAGCACGCGAACGCCGAGCAGGCGAAGGCGCAGGCCGATGTGTCGCGCGTGAGCCTCACGCACGCGGAGGACGACGTCACTCGCTATCGTCCGCTCGTCGCGACCGGCGCCGAAACCGCCGAGCGCCTCGCCAGTCTCGTTTCGACGCGCGATCAGGCGCGCGCCACGCTCGCCGCGAATCTCGCCGCCGCGCGCTCCGCCACGATGCAGATCGGCGCGACCGAAGCGCAGATCGCGCAGGCGCGCGCGCAGATGGAAGCGGCGCAGGCGCAACTCAACCAGTCGAAGCTCGACCTCGACGACACGACGCTCGTGAGTCCGGTCGCGGGTCGCGTGGGCGACCGCACGGTGCGCGTCGGCCAGTACGTGCAACCCGGCACGCGCCTGATGACGGTCGTGCCGGTCCAGTCGCTGTATCTCGAGGCGAACTTCAAGGAAACGCAAGTGGGCCGGATGCGTGTCGGTCAGCCAGCGACGTTGCACGTCGATGCGCTCAAGGGCACCGAGCTGCACGGTGTCGTCGAAAGCTTCGCGCCCGGCACCGGCGCGCAGTTCGCGCTGCTGCCGCCCGAGAACGCGACCGGGAACTTCACGAAGATCGTGCAGCGCGTGCCCGTGCGTATTCGCGTCGATACGGGTCCTGAAACGCGCAAGGTGCTGCTGCCGGGATTGTCGGTGACGGTCGATGTCGACACGAAAGCGGCCACCGACGACAGCAAGCGCGTCGCCGCCGAGAATCGCCATGACTGAATCGCACGCACGCGCGAGCGCCGTCGACTGGATCGCGGTCACGGCCGGTGCGCTCGGCGCGCTGATGGCCACGCTCGATATCTCCATCACCAACTCCGCGCTGCCGCAGATTCAGGGTGAGATCGGCGCGACCGGTACCGAAGGCACATGGATATCGACCGGCTACCTGATGTCGGAAATCGTGATGATTCCGCTCGCCGCGTGGCTCACGCGCGTATTCGGCCTGCGCAGCTTCCTGCTCGGCAACGCGGTGCTGTTCACGCTCTTTTCCGTAATGTGCGGCCTTTCGAACTCGCTGCCGATGATGGTCGTGGGCCGCATCGGTCAGGGCTTCACCGGCGGCGCGATGATCCCGACCGCGCAGACCATCATCCGCACGCGGCTGCCGCGCGAGCAGATGCCTGTCGGCATGACGATCTTCGGTCTGATCGTGCTGCTCGGACCGCTGCTCGGCCCCGTGCTCGGCGGCTGGCTCGCGGAGAACATCTCATGGTCGTGGTGCTTCTTCGTGAACGTGCCGGTGGGCTTTGCGCTCGTCGCGCTGCTCATCACCGGCTTGCCGCCCGAGAAGTCGCACTGGGAGGCATTTCTCAAGGCCGACTGGCTCGGCATTGCGGGTCTGGCGATCGGTCTGAGTTCGCTCACCGTCGTGCTGGAGGAAGGCCAGCGCAATCAATGGTTCGAATCGAGCGAGATCGTGATGCTCACCTGCGTCACGGCGTTCGGCTTCCTCTTCATCGCGCTCTCGCAGTTCTTTGCGAAAAAGCCGATCGTGCGGCTCTCGCTGCTGCGCAATCCGCGCTATGCGAGCGTGATCCTGATCGTGTTCGCCGTGGGCGCGGGACTCTACTGCGTGTCGTTCCTGCTGCCGCAGTTCCTGAGCGTGGTCGCGGGTTATAACGCATTGCAGTCCGGCTCGATCATGCTGGTGTCCGGCGTGCCCGCGTTTCTCATCATGCCGGTGCTGCCGCGTCTGCTCGGCAAGGTGGATTTTCGCGTGCTGGTCACCACGGGGCTGCTGTTCTTCGCGGCGAGTTGCCTGCTCGACATTTCGCTTACCGCGCAAAGCGTCGGGCACGACTTCTTCTGGTCGCAGATCCTGCGCGGCTTCGGCCAGATGCTCGCGATGATGCCGCTCAATCAGGCGTCGATGGCCGCGGTTTCGCGCGAGGAATCCGGCGATGCGGCCGGCCTCTACAACATGGCGCGCAATCTCGGCGGGTCGGTCGGCCTCGCGATCATCGGCACCGTGATCGACCGTCGCAACGACTTCCATACGGCGGCGATCCGCGAATCGCTGACGGCGAACTCGGTGATCGGTCAGGAGCGCATGGCGGCGAGCGCGGCGAGCTTCGCGGCGCAAGGTGGCGACATCGCACACGCGAAAATGCAGGCGCTCGGTCAGCTGTCGATGCAAATCGGCCAGCAGGCAATCGTGATGACCTACTCCGAAACTTTTTACGTGCTGGCGATCGCACTGCTCGCGTGCCTGCCGCTCGCGCTCCTTCTCAAGACGCCGCGCGCTCAAGCCGGCGAGATGCCGTCCGCCGGCCACTGATGTCATGAATCATTCGACGATGTTTCCTTCACGCTTCACCTGTTTGCTTCCGCTCGCCGCGCTGGCGCTCGCCGCGTGCACGGTCGGCCCCGACTATCACGGCGCGCCGGATGTCGCGTCCGATGCCGCGAAAAGCGGCGCATTCGTGCGCGCACCGGCACGAGGCGTCGTCGCGACGCATGCGCCCGCGGCGTGATGGCAGGCACTCGACGATGCGCAACTGAATACCTTGATCGATGCCGCGTTCGCGCACAATCCCGACCTCAAGATGGCACGGGCGCGTCTGCGCCAGTCGCGCTCGCAACTGAGCGGGCAGCGCGCCAACGAGTTGCCCAAGGTGTCGGCTTCGGCGGCGGCGCTGCGCATGCGTTCGCCGGATACGTCGATCTTCGGCTCGTCGTCGGGTGATCAGGGCGCGGCGGCATCGAACGGGCGCGGTCCGGTCGATTTCTACACCGTGGGTTTCGACGCCTCCTGGGAAATCGACCTCTTCGGCGGCACGCGCCGCGCGATCGAAGCCGCATCGGACGAAGCCGACGCCGTGGATGCAGATCTTTCCGACGCGCAAGTTTCGCTCGCCGCGGAAGTGGCTTCGGTGTACGTCGACCTGCGCGACCAGCAGCAGCGGCTCGCCCTCGCCGAACACACGGCCGAGTATCAACAGCAGATGCTCACGCTCACCGAGCAGCGCCGCGCGCGCGGCACGGCGGCGGAAGTCGATGTCGAACGCCTCACCACGCAGGTCGATACGACGCGCGCGACGCTCGTGCCGCTGCAAGTGCAGATCACCGACTCGCTGGATCAGCTCGCCGTGCTGACGGGCCGCACGCCCGGCGCCCTCGATGCCGAACTCGGCGCGCGTGCGCCGCTGCCCGCGTTGCCGTCGTCGGTGCCGATCGGCGATCCGGCGACGATGCTGCAGCAGCGTCCCGATATTCGCGCAGCCGAGCGGCGTCTTGCGTCGAGCAATGCGCAGATCGGCGAGCATATCGCGGACTATTTCCCGAAGGTGTCCCTCCTCGGCGATATCGGCTTTTCCGCGTCGGACCCCGGCCATCTGCTGCGCAAGCAGAATTTTTCCTGGGTCGGCGTGCCGTATCTGCAATGGAATCTGTTCGACTTCGGACGGACGGCGGCGAATGTCGATGCCGCCGAAGCCGCGCGCGACGAAGCCGAAGCGCGCTACGAGAAGACCGTGCTCGGCGCGCTGAAGGACGCCAATTCGTCGCTGTCGCGTTATGGCAATCAGCGTGAGCACGTGGTGCGGCTTCAGCAGGTTCAGGCATCGGCGGAACGCTCGGCCACGCTCGTGCGTCAGCGTTACACGGCGGGCGTATCGACGCTCATCGATCTGCTCGATGCGCAACGCACGCAGTTCGTCGCGCAACAGGACGTGGTGGCGGCGCAAGCCGAATTGCTGAAGGACTTCGTGTCGCTTCAGAAAAGCCTCGGGCTGGGGTGGGCGTTGTCGGATGCGGCGGTGCCGGTGGCGCGGGTTCGCTGAAGCGTCGCATCAAAAAAAGAGCCCCGTCAGCATTCGCGACGGGGCTCTGTGCTTTCAGCAGCGTAATGCGCTTACTTGCAGTGGCGCTCCCAATGATGATGCACGCGCACCTTGTGGCACACCGGATGATGGTGATGCGAGTCAGCAAAAGCCGGAGCGACGGAAAAAAATGCCATGCCAGCGGCCAATACGGCGAGAACAGCCTTTTTCATGAGTTCGTTGTCTTCGAGAGGAAAGAGGCGAAATCGTAACAGCGTGAGTTTACGAGTACCTTGGCAAAGCTGAACCGCGCTTTCTCGTGCCCTTCGCGCGATGCGATCGAGGAGCGCAAACCAGAGCGAAGGCGTGCGGTAAGTGAGTTCGCGGACGAAGCGTGCTCCGTGCGCGCCTGCGGTGTGAGCGTGCAAGTAACCGTCCCGGCCGCGCGGCGCTCTTCCACGCGAACTTGCGACGAGCCATACGAACACTATCTGCGCGACAGCGCCTTCGCGGACTGAAGCAGGTCGTCGAGCATCGCCTGCCGGCGTTCGGGATCGGTATCGCGACCCGTCATGAAGCACAGCGCGGCGATCGGCATGCCGGCGCGATCGCGCACGGGCGCCGCCATGCACAGGCGAAACGCGTTCGACAATCCTTCCGTGCAGCAGTAGCCCAGTTCCTTCGCGCGCTGGACATCGCGCATGAATTCATCGAAGTCGATCGTCACGCCGTTGTCGAGCGTGAAGTCCTCGCGCGGAATCAACGCGCGGATGTCGTCGGCGTTCAGATGACCCAGCAGGAGGCGTCCGGTCGCAGTCCACGGAATCGGCACTCTCACGCCGATATCCGAACTGATGTTGAACGGGCGCGCGCTGTTCTCGGACAGCACCACGGTGTACTTGTTGCCCTCGAGCATGCACAACTGCGTGGTTTCGTCATACTTGCGCACCAGCGCGAGAATCGACTGATGCGCGCGGCTGATCAGGTCGTTGTGCGTGGCATAGTCGGAGCCGTAGTAGTGCATCTCCCGACCGAAGAAGACGCTTCCATCGGCCGATGTTTCGAGCCAGCCGACTTCCGCGAGAATCGCGACCAGCTCATAGATGCTCGAACGCGGCGCACCGGTCGCTTCGATCAACTCGCGCATCGTCATCGGGCGCTGGGCGAGATGCAATTGCCGAAACATGGCAATGACCCGGTCCACGCCTCTCGCTCGCGACGATTCTGTAACTGCCATGCATTCACTCCGTATGCGTCAATGGTCGAGCACGCGATGCAGAAACTGCCGGGTGCGCTCGTTCGATGGGTTGACGAAGATCTCCTCCGGCTCGCCCTGCTCCGCGATCACGCCCTTGTCCATGAAGACGACGCGATCGGCGGTCTTGCGCGCGAAACCCATTTCATGCGTGACGACGACCATCGTCATGCCGTCGCGTGCGAGTCCGCGCATTACTTCGGTGACTTCGCCGACGAGTTCCGGATCGAGCGCCGACGTCGCTTCATCGAAGAACATGATGCCCGGCTCGACCGCGAGCGCCCGCGCGATCGCGACGCGCTGCTGTTGCCCGCCCGACAACTGGCTCGGGTAATGGTCGGCCCGATCCGCGAGCCCGACGCGATCGAGGACCTCCATTGCGCGCTTGCGCGCATCGGCCGGATTCATCTTGCGCGCCTTGATCAACGCAAGCGTCACGTTGCCGAGCGCGGTCTTGTGCGGAAACAGATTGAACTGCTGGAAGACCATGCCGACGTGACCGCGAATGTCGCGTGCGCGCTTCGGGTCGTGCATCGGCACGTCGTTGACCCAGACTTCGCCGGAATCCGTCGTTTCGAGTCCTGCCATGATGCGCAGCACCGTGCTCTTGCCCGAACCCGACGCGCCGATGAGCACGAGCACCTCGCCCGCCCGCACGTCGAGATTGATCTCGTTGAGCACGCGCGTCGCGCCGAATGCTTTACTGACGCCCGAGAGCGAAATGACGGGCCTGGTCTGGCTTTGATTGCTCACGACAGTCTCCTGCGGTCATGGTGGCGCACCCATTGCGAAAGCGGGAAGCACACGACGAAATAGATGAGTGCGACGAGCCCGTATATCTCGACCGGCTTGCCGATCCGATCGACGATCGCCTGCCCGCCGTGCATCAGCTCGGACATGCCGATCATGCTGACGATCGACGTGTCCTTGATCAGCGAGAGGTATTGTCCGATGAGCGGCGGCAGCACGATCCTGCCGGTCTGCGGCAACACGACGAACGCGAACGCCTGCATGCGCGACAGACCGAGAATCTGCGAGACTTCCCATTGGCCCTTCGCCACCGATTCGATCCCCGAACGGAACACTTCGGCGATATACGCGCCCTGATAGACGCTCAGGCCGATCACGCCGGCCGCGAAGACGTCGATTGCATAACCGAAGTAAGAGACGCCGAAATAGATGAACATCAGCGTGATCAGGACAGGCGTGCCGCGAAAGAGCTCGGTATAAAGGCGCGCGATGCGATCCGTGCCCCACGGTCCGAACGATCGCAACACGGCGGCAAGAAGGCCGATCAACGTGCCGCCGACGATCGAGGCGACCGACAGCAGCAGCGTCGTCACGAGACCTTGCAGCAGGATCGACAGACTGGTTCTCAGCAATTCGATTGACATGATGCGGCTCCGGTTCGGGCATCAGGCGCGATTGGCGCGGCGCAACGCGAAGCCGCCGAACCGTGCGCGCGGCCGCACGATCAGCGGCGGATGAAACATCCGGGCGCCGAGTTGGCTAGCGATCCACGACAGCACGTTGCTCAGCACCAGATACGCGACGAGAACGACCGCGAAGGTCTGGACGTACAGCAGCGTGCGCGAGTTGATCACCGTCGCGGTGCCCGTAAGTTCGGGCAACGCAATCGCGGACAGCAGCGAGGTGCCGAGCAAGAGCTGAATCAGATAGTTGACGATCGCCGGATAAACCGCACGCGCGGCCTGCGGCAATACGATCTCGGTGAAGATCTGACCGCGCTCGAGACCGAGAATGCCCGCGGCTTCGAGCTGTCCGCGCGGCACGGACTGAATGCCCGCGCGAAACACTTCCGACAGGTAAGCGCCGACATTGAGCCCCAGTGCGATTACGCCCGCCCAGTAGGCATCGAGCGAAATGCCCGCCGACGGCAAGCCGAAGAACACGATGAAGATCTGCAGGAGAACCGGCGTATTGCGGATGACTTCGACATAAGCCCGGGCGATGTACCGGAACACGGCGACCGGCGATATGCTGGCCAGCGCCGTCAGCAGTCCGAGCAGCACCGCCAGCACGAACGCGAGCAGCGTCACTTGCAGAGTCAGCCAGCCGGCTTTCAGGAACTCGGGGACATAGCCCCACAAGGTGAGCCACTCGTAACTCATTTCAGCCTCCGCGTCGTTCCGGTTTCATGCGATATCGACATCACGCCTTTCTCAGAACTGCGGGTTGAGCGGATAGCGCGGATCGGTGCCGAACCACTTTTTGTAGAGCTGCGCGTTGAGCTTCGACGCGTTGATGTTGAAGAGGAACAGGTTCAGGTAATTAAGCCACGCCTGATCGCCCGCCTTCACGCCGAAGCCGTTGTATTCGAGCGGCACGAGCGCTTCGTTCGTCACGGTCAGTTCGGGGTCGAGCGTCGCCTGATATGCGAGGAAGTTGTTGTCCTCGATCATCGCGTCGGCCTGACCTTGCTTCACGGCGAGAATCGCGGCCTGCGAGCTGTCGTATTCCTGGATCTTGATGGGAATGTTCAGCGAGCGGACTTCATCGCCGTTGGTCGAGCCTTTCACGGTCGCGATCGTACGGTTGCCCATGTCCTTGACGGACTGAATGCCGCTGCTCTTCTTGACCAGCAACGCCTCGCTCGCGACGACGTAAGGCGTCGTGAATTCGATGACCTTCGCGCGCTCCAGGTTGCGCGTGAAGTTGCAGAACACGACATCGACCTTGCTCGTCTGCAGGTTCGGAATCCGGTTCGCGCTCGTCGTGTTCACGACTTCGAGCTTGACGCCCATTTGTTTGGCGAGCTCCTTGGCGAGATCGACGTCGTACCCGTCCGGTTGACCGTCCTTGTTGTAGAAGCCGAAGGGCGCGAAGGTCAGGCAGTCGCCGACACGCAAGGTACCGCGTTGAAGTACGGCCTGAAGCGTGGGAGCAGAGCCTGCCGTGGGGCCCCCTTCCGCCGGCGTCGAAACTTTCGTACATGCGGACAACGCCAGCGCTGCGGCGATGACGAACAGCGAGACACTTCTTGCGCCTAAGTTCGAGAGTTTCATGTGCGGGTCCTGATGGAAAAATTGGGAAGCGGAACCGGTTCCAAAGCCCGTCTGCATCGTAGAGCTAGTCACGGCGCACTGTCCAGTATATCGGACAGATATCTGGCTAATCGGAATGCAATGAAGTGTTGGACAAGAGAATTCGGCGTGCAAGCGGCCCGAACCCCAATTGCACGGATTTTTTTGTTCAGCTATCGCAGCCGTCCTATCACGAGATCGACCGATGCCTTCAGCGGCAACGGCAACCCGCGACGGGCAAAGACCTACTGACTCGCGCCCGCCCCGATCCCCGCTTTTTTCTGAGCGTTCTGCAAATCCTGGGGATAGTTGGGATCGTTGGCGCGGCCGGGGTTGTAGCCCGCGTCCTCGAGTTTCTTCAACTCGGCGTTCTTCTTCGCGCGCGCCTGTTTTCGCGCGGCCTTTTTTTCCGCTTTCGTCATGGGTGCGGCTTGCGTCGCGTCCGTTGCGGCCGAACCAGTATCTTGAGCATAGGAAAGCGGGGCCGCGGACACGCCCACAACGCCCATGATGAGTGACACAGCAATGCTTGCCAGCTTCGTTCTCACGGTGATTCTCCGTTCTGGAGGAGATGCGTTTCAGAAAGTATAGGCGCTCGGGTCCGCGCCGCGTCGCCGGAAGACATCGTGCGATACTCGTCGCGACGCTATGCTCGCTTCCCCTTCGCGACGGCGACATAACATTCCGGGATACCAACCGATGCAAATCATCGTCGATGCCGACGCCTGCCCCGCCGTCGTGAAAGACATCCTCTTTCGCGCAGGCCCGCGCATGAAGGTGAACGTGACGCTGGTCGCAAATCAATTTCTTCGCACGCCACCCTCGCCCTGGATACGCGCCATCCAGGTGCCGGCGGGGTTCGACGTGGCCGATGCCCGCATCGTCGAGATTGCCGAGGGCGGCGATCTCATCATCACGTCGGACATCCCGCTTGCCGCCTCGGTGATTGCAAAGGGCGCCTTCGCGCTCGATCCGCGCGGCGAATGGATGAACGCGGACAACATCGAGGAACGCCTGTCGATCCGCGCGATGATGGATCAGTTGCGCGGCTCCGGCGTCCAGACGGGCGGACCGTCACCGTATGCACCGCGCGACGGCAAGAATTTCGCCGCGCAACTCGACCGCTTTCTTGCGAAGAACGTTCGATAGATACGCGGGCGAGGAGCGCCCAGCCCAGCGGCGACGAAGCGACAGGCAGCCGCGCGCCCGCGTGCAGTTCGAGATCGATCGTCGCGGGCTTGCTCGCGCACGTTTGGAGGACGATCACATCGAGACGATCGCGCGCCGCGAGCACAACGTAGGGTCCGCTCGCATCGATCAGTGTCCCGGCGGCGGCGATTCGCTTCGCGCGCTGATCGGCTTGCGCATGGGCACAGGCTGCGTCTGTCTTCGTGCGACATGTGCACGCATCTGAAGGAATGCTCTGCGCGCTTGCGAGCGCCGCGTTCCAGACGAGGGTTGGACTGCGCCCATCGGCATTGAACGAGCGCGACAAGGACGGCAGGCCCGTCAAGATCGACAGTCGTCATGCATACGGCGCGACGCGGAATCTCGTGAAGCGCTTTTGGAGCGACCATCGCACGGCCACATGAATCTTCGCGCTGATGCGCGCGCTCGTCGCTCTACGGCATCGGATAGTGCGCGTGGGGCGTTCGACGGCGGGGGCATACGAGTGAACTACATGTGGTCGGCTAGCGCAGAGAAGTGTCGGGCCAGCATCGCCGAAAATCGACAACTGCTTCAACCGTTCTCATCGATGATCTTCCGAATCGCGTCCTCGAATGCTTCGGAAGGCTGGCCGCCACTCACCAGATACTTCTGGTCGAAGATAATCGCGGGCACCGACTGGATGCCGAGTTCCTGGAACTCCCGCTCCTCCGCCCGCACCTCGTCGGCATATTTCCCATTTTCCAGCACCGCGCGCGCTGCTTCGCCATCGAGGCCGACGCTTCGGGCCGCTTCGATGAGAACGTCCGGATCGCTCGTATCCTTGCCGTCACCGTGATAGGCACGCAACAGCGCGAGCTTGAGCGGGAGCTGCTTGCCCTCGATGCGCGCCCAATGCAGCAGCCGATGCGCATCGAACGTGTTGTACACCCAGTTGCGTTCACCGAAAGCGAAGCCTTCTTGCGCGCCGCGCTCGCGGATCATCGTCTGCGTCTCGCGAATCTGCTCCGGCGTGCGGCCATACTTGCGACCGAGATAATCGACGATGCGCTCGCCCTGCGGCCCCATGTCCGGATTCAGTTCGAAGGGATGCAACCTGATGCGCGCATCGACGGTGTTACCAAGGCGCTCCAGCGCGCGTAGCAGAGAAGACAGGCCGACGGCGCACCACGGGCAGGCAATGTCGGAGACGAAGTCGATTTGGAGAGCGCGGGACATAAGCGTGGTGAAAGTTGGAGATGGAACGGACAGGCTAGCCGAAATCGTTCTGGCTTGCGTTGTTCGCATCTGCGACGAAAGTCGGGAAGCGCGCAAGGCGGGTTGCGCGTCCGCTCGGGGCGTAGGCGATCGAGCAGCCGTAATGCTGACGGGCATCGTCCCGATGCCGCTAGCCCCTGCCCTTCACGGATCGCACCTTGTTGAACACATACCCCGAGAATCCGTCCCGCAGGTCGGGGTACTTCTGAATGATGGCTTCGGCCAGGTCACTCGATGGATCGATGCCGAGCCTGCGCAGCGTGAGTTTCCCGCCGGGGCTTGTCTTGTAAGTGCGGCGCCAGTCCTCGCGTTGTCGCGGCGTCGCGGCTTCGTACACTTCCCAGCCCCGACGAACTTCGTCGACGATCCGGTTCTGGGCATTGACGTCTTGCGCTGCGACCTGCAATGCCCGACGCGCCTCTGCTTGCTCCTTGGCCTCGGCCTCGCGTTGGTCTGTCAGCGACAAGCCTTCCTGGATCTGTACCATCTGACGCTCCGCATCGGAGACGATCCAGCCTTCTTTCAAGGCCTTCATGAAGAAGCCAGCCGGACTCTTCGAGACTTTGCCCAGCTTCAGACTGAAACGCGTGCGCTCGATTGCCTGTTCGAGGCGTGCATCGGTGTAGGTGTCACGGTCGGAAGCGATCTGGCCGAATTGCGTGCTCGAAAGACCAATCTCCTGCTTCAGCGTCTGATACAGCGCCTGCGCATGTTCGTGCGTGTGAAGCAAACGCTCGGCCATCTCCTTTCGTTCGACGCGAAAACGCATGCGCCCGATCTTGCGAGAGCCCGGTTCGTTGCGCGTCTCGTACGACAAGGAAAGATCGGACACCTCATTGATCTGGTCCACCGCAGGCGCGAGCCAGTCCCGTTTGAAGTACTTGAACTCCTGTGCCTTCGCGCCCATCGTTCCTTGCCACGCGCGCAGTTCATCGAGCGTGAACCATTCGGTTACACCCTCGCCCGCGTACGGAAGAAGATGGTCGTACATGACGCGCGCGTAGCTGAGCGTGAAAAGAGATGTGATGCGCAGGCTCAGCCAGTGCGATTTCCCGGGACCGCGGATGATCCCGATGAGATCCGGAGGCACACGGAACTGGAAGCGCCCGCCCACGTACGAAATACGTCCGATCAGTTGAACCGATCCGAAGGGCTTCGAGCCGTCGGCATCGGGTTCGGCGGTCGCCTGAATGAGGGCCCGCTGCGCCTCCGTGATCACCTGTTCGAGATGCGCGTTGTTGCGGCTCGAGTAACGCATGAGCCACTTGAAATAGTCCAGCTCGACGTCGTAAAGATCGTGAACCTTGTGTTCCTGAGCGACGATGAAATAGGCTGCGTCGATAAGACGACGAGCCGACACACCGAGATCGACGATCCGAATCAGAACGTTCTTGCGCGCGAAGCCGATGTCCGATCGTGCAGCATCAACGGGCAGGCCTTCGGCGTTCGCGTCGTCGAATAACGCCAGTGCCAGTTGTCTGGACGTGGCCACCTGCCCTCCTGTCGTCATCCCGCCTCCACGTCACGCGCTGTAGTTTTGCTATCGAGCGGTACGTTAACGGCTGCAAGGTGAGATGTCAACACAAGCTACCTCACCTTGGGCCGCCGTCGACACATAAAAGCTCACCTTAACCGGCCTTCATCACAAATCTCCTCACCATTACCGCCCAGACGCCTCACCTTGGGCGGCATTTCGCTTCACCTTGGTGGGGTAAACGCAGCACCTTGACGCTCAATCTACATCACTTTGATCACAGTAAACCTCACCATCTGAGCGTATGTAACTGATTTATAGGGGACTTGGTATGTCTGTTGGTGGTGGTACGTTTTGTTTTTTAAAAAAACAAACTAACCAGCGATTAGGACAAAGGGGTTGCGGGGTACTCAAAAAGGGATTGCATATGCGGCGTTTTCATTCACATAAAAACGGGGTGTTTGGGTGAGGCGAATTGTGATCGGTGCGATCGCTTGCGGCTCATAGCGTGCGCGGCCTCTCGCTGAGGTGAGGTGTTTTGTGTCAGGTTGCTGCCTGATGGATGTACCGACGCGCCGGTCCGCTGCCGTTCAGCCAGAACAGCGGCACCGCGCGAGTGCATAAGCGTCGGATAAATAAGGGTTTTCTTCAGCGCGGCGAACGATTTTGCAACTTTCATTCGATTCCAATAGCCATTCATCAACCCGGCGAGTATTCTACGGTTCGACGTCTAGTTACAGCAAAACCGTGGAAACACCACCGAGCGTGGATAAAACACCTCACCGTGGACTTAAAAGGAAGCGCCGAATGAATTTGAGTGAACTGCCAGGGATCAATCGAAGGGTAAAGCTCTCCAATCTTGGAGAGTTCGCGGAGCGTTTGTCGGTCATGACGAACGAACTGCGAGATCAGATTCTGGCGCCCAGGCCGCGAAAGACGGCTCCCGTCTTCACGATCGGCGAGCTCTCCGACATGTGCGGAATCGATCGCCAAAAGATCAACTATCTGGCAACCAAGGAGGGAAGCGAACTGCCTCCGGGCGAGACGCACGGAACCGGCCGTGCGCGCATCTTCTCATTGCAGGATGCGCGGACTTGGGTGCAACAGGTCTCGGACATCTACCAGACGCCGCTCGTCACTGGCACGCGCGAGCATCGGGGTCGCGTCCTGATCACCGCGAACTTCAAAGGCGGCTCGTGCAAGACAACGACGTCGATGTGCATTGGTCAAGGGCTGAGTCTGCGTGGTCGCAAGGTTCTCATGATCGACCTCGACCCGCAAGCATCGCTTTCGGAACTGTGCGGCTTGTACGCGGAGAAGGATTTGACTTGGGAGGATACAGTCCTGCCCTTTATTTACGATCCGGATATCGAGGGTGGCCTTTCGTCAAAAGTACAGACTACGTATTGGGACGGGCTCGACGTCATTCCGGCACATAACTATTTGCACGACGCCGAATTCCACCTGCCGACGGCGCAGAAGACGAATGCCAACTTCGAGTTCTGGTCAGTGCTAAGGAAAGGGATCGAACCGCTGCGTGCGCAATATGACTACATCATTCTGGACACGGCGCCGTCGCTCTCGTATATGACGCTCAACGGGCTGATGGCCGCCGATTCGATGGTGATGCCGCTCGTGCCCGAAAGTCTCGACTTCATTTCGTCCGTGTCGTTCTGGTCATTGTTTGCCGAGGTTGCGAATGGCTTCGTCGAACACGAGGTCGACAAAACCTACGATTTCGTATCGGTGCTGCTCTCGCGTGTGGACTATGGGAGCACGTCGTCTGCGCCGGTCGTACGCTCGTGGTCCCAGCGAGCCTATGGAGACTGGTTGCATACCACCGAAATCCCGGCCAGTTCCGTCATGAGTAATGGCGCGTTGGCGTTCTCGACGGTGTTCGATTTGTCGCGTGCCGAGACCGTCGCGAAAACCTTGGCGCGTGTAAAACAGCCGATGGTGGATTACTGCAAATGGATCGATGACCAATATGTTGCCCAATGGAGGGCAGGACAATGAGCAGCCTTCGCGACCGCATGATGAGCAAGACCGCTGAAGTTCGTGCGGCCAAAGACATTCAGCTCGATCCGCAGCAGGAAAAGGCCGCGAGCCCGCGTACCGCGCCGGGAATGGCGGCCGCATTGGCGGCCGCGCAACAGCGCATCGCTCAACTCGAGCACGCCGGTCCCGCGTCAGAGGCACCGGTATCGGAAATCGTTCCGAATCCTTGGCAGCCGCGTCAGGTGTTCAACGATGCGAAGCTTGTGCAACTGGCCGAGTCGATTCGCGAGGCGGGTCTCGTCCAGCCTATCGTCGTTCGCCGCGTCGGCGCGGGTTTTCAGATTGTCGCAGGCGAGCGCCGGTGGCGCGCGCACAAGATGATCGGAAAAGAGTTTATCAAGGTCTTGGTCGTCGATCTCTCGGATGAAGAGATGGCGATGCTTGCCCTAGTGGAAAACGTCGCACGCGAGGATCTCTGCGACTACGAGATTTCGCGATCGATTCGACGGACCGAGAAAGAGTTTCCGAACCGCAAACGAATGGCTGAAGCCTTGGGGATTTCTCGATCCGAGCTCTATCGCTATTTGTCGTTCGGTGAGTTGCCCGATTTTGTCGTTCAGGATCTGGATGTGCAGCCTCGCTTACTGGGTGCGACAGCTGCAGAGAGCGTCGTCTCTGTACTCCGCGGACGGAATGGCGCTGCGTTCGAGATTGCGAAGGATCTGTGGGCGCGGGTGGTAGCGGGCGATTTGGACCAGTTGAAGTTTGGGAAGGCGATTAAGCAGGCGTTGGAGGACGAGGGGAAGCCGGCGCAGGGCGTGAGCGATCGAAGCATCGACAAGATTTTCGCGGGCGGATCTCAGGCGGGGTCGATCACCAAGGATTCGATGGGACTGACTGTCAAAATCAAAGCGGGCATGCTCACGGCCGATAAAGAAAAGCAGGTCCGTGATTTGGTCGCGCAGTTGTTCGGGGATAACGGTTAGGAACGTTCGATATCCGGGGACGGTTTTCTTCAGCCGACGCCTCCGTGACTCGCACGTCGATCGTCCTTTAGTCAGAGTGTCTCAACTTGGGACACTCTTTGTCCGGTTTTTCACTCGATGAATTTCTGAGCCCCATCCCGCGAGTGTCCCGACTTGGGACACTCTCACGCCCTCTGGCAGATTTCTAGTTCCGCAATTGCCATGCCGATGTCGCTGCTTATTAGGCAGAGACAGCGGCTTCACAAACTGCGGGGCCGCCCTTCGGGCCGACGCTCGATTGAACTCGCAACGAGTTGAGGAATTCCGATTGTCGGGTATTCGGTAGCCCGGTAAGCCCAACGCGGCGTCGTGGGAACGAGAGGGCAAGGCACCTCTGCCCTTGCCGCAAGCACTCCGCCTACACCATCGCAGTTTTTCCGATTTACTCCAGCCTCCCGTCCAGATCCGTTCGTCGAAATCAAGGTGGCTTGGACGTATCCGTAAGTTTAGAGAGTAGCCCACCAATTGATTGCGGGCCGATTGTTTATGCCTCGCGCTCTTGATAAGTCGCGAATGTGTATGGCCTCCTGCCATCCCTGCGCGACGATAATCTGCTCGGGCCGTCAGCGGGGGCGAATAATCTCGACCGCAGCTTGAGCGCCGCGCGCATATCGCGATGACGAAGATATCGTGAAACAATCCCCTCAGCAGCGATAAAACCCTTAGAGCCTTGCTGCATAAGACTCCAGAAGTAGTCTGCGCCCCTACTTGGGGGATTGTTCCACGGAACGGCCTTGCGTTAGGCGGGACGTCTCAAGCATCGCTGCGTCGAATGCGCGATCGAACGAGGCATATGAGCGTTTGTAGTGATCAAAACGACCGGCGTAGTATTCAATACGGTCGATCGTCGAGACGTCATCGCCGCCCGAGGGCGTCACCGTAGGCATCGGACCGGACTGACCGGCCGTCCATGCAAGCTCACGTCCGATAAAACGTCGGTATGCGATTTGTCGCGTTGCCGGCGCCACCGGCCCACCTAAAGTGAAGTGGTTCATGTAGTCACGGGTCAAGCATTCAGCACTTGCTCCGGCCTTAAGTCGGTTCCGTCGGCACAGTCGAGAATTAGCGGAGACGCGGAGCCTGGTGCGTGATTAGCGTGCACGCGAGTTTTCACTTGCAATTTTGCTTGCGCGCGAGTGGTCAAATGGACGGCCAACGATCGAGGCGGGAATCGAGCGCGGTATCAGGATGTCCATCATCGCCAGTAACGAAAAAAACACGACGGCGACAAACAACGTCGTGCCGAGCAATTCGAGCAAAGCCATGGCTACCTCCTCGGTTCCAGAATCCCACTGTGTCGTAGCATCTACTTGCGTTTAGTTTGCGTCCGGAAGCGCCACATCAATGTCGTGATAAGGCGTCACGATATGGCTTTGATCACTGATTCAACTCTGGCTGATGCCGCTCACAATCCGCTGAAGAAGACCACTTAATACGGGCGCGCGGCGGCGGATCGCGTCGAGCTGAATATGTGACGTTCCGCTGCTCCGGGCTTGATGGCACTCGGCTTGCTATCGGCCTCATCGGTCGATCCTGAGCCGCAAACGCCGCACTCGAACGGGTGCCGCTCGAACCGCACGTCAACGCGCGCATTGCGAAGGCAGTCAATAACGGTCGCGTGAGCCAGCGCAGAACTCAGACGAGTCATCGTAGGTCTCTCCGCCAGGATTGAATGATGCGCGCGGCTAAACGGACAGTGCTCGCCGTCGGCCAGCATGATGCTAGCGCGGCATTACGGCCAAACGAGACGAAGCTCGTGCCTGCAGCGCGCGCCAGGTGCGCGCGCGGAGCATCGCAGATATCGGCGCAAGGGCACAGATGGCCTCTTGCGATGCGCTAGTGTGCTGAGTTAGAAGTTCGTTGAATCAAGTTTTTGGTCGCTCAGGAATGACGAAGTGTTGGTTAAAGAGC
>FCOD02000089.1 GCA_001544655.2 Caballeronia turbans | reverse complement strand
CGGCTGATATGACTCCGCCTGTCAATAGCGATCGGTTTTGGGTTTGTTGATGTGCGCATCTTGCCGAATTTCCTGAGGGCGACGTAGCAGTAAGTCTCGACGGTGGATCATGCTGATATTCGCGGGTTGGGTACCGCATTACAGAAATCCGCCCAATGAGCCTGCCGCTATCTAATGTCGCAAGTCGGATAGAAATCGTTGCGTAGCCGAATCGCGGGTTACTCGTGTGCCGGGCTACGCCGCCTTCAGGAAACTCCTCCCCATTCGACTAAAAGTTACTCAACCGCAGCATCATGTTGTGAGCGGCTCGCAGGGTATGGCAAGTGACATCGCGAGTCGACTGATGTCTCAAATGAATCCGGCGAGCTCGCGGGCGACCGCGACCACCGCGATGTTCTTCTGCTTGCCGCGCGTGATTAGCTTCCGGAAGCGCCGGCACAGACGCAGTTGCGCGTCCCAGGCTCGGTCCACGATTGGCTTTGGAATACCATCGTGACGACGTTGGATCCCGGGACTCACGCGGGCCGGATGTTGATAGCTCCAGGCCGCTTCGACCAACAGTTTTCTTGCATAGCTGTTGCCGTTTTTGGTGATACTGCCCTGACGGCGTTTTTCTCCTGACGAGTGCTCGGAGGGCGTCACGCCCAGCCAGCCCATCAATTGGCGAGGGTGCGCGAAGCGTGACAGATCACCGAGCTCAGCGAGCATGCCCACTGCCGTGGTGAACTGCACGCCGCGCATCGTCTGCAGGCCCAGAACGGCAGGATAAAAGCGCCAGTTGACGACGGCATCGCGCAACGCGGCCTCCAGCCGGTCGCATTGCGCCAGGCGATCCTCAATGGTGCGTCGATACTCCTCGAACGCCAGTTGCTGCCACGAGCTCTCGAATGCATACGTGCTCACCCAGCGCCGGTGCGCCGGCCCCCAGTCGGCTCGGCCCGTATAGCGCACCCCATGCGAGAGCAGAAAGCCCTTCAACCGTTGTCTGGCGCGCTTCAGATCGTCCTTGGCGCTGACCCACGCGCGAGCCAGATCGCGGAATGCTTCGTCCTCCACGCTGGGGACGTACACCGCTGACAGATCCCCGGCGCGCAGCGACCTCACGAGCTTGACGGCGTCGCGCCGATCGGTCTTGACTCGCTCACCAGGCTTTTTGGGAATCAATGACGGCGCGCACACCATGCAGTCAAACCCCTTCTGCACGAGCTGACGGTAAAGTCCGTAGCCGCACGGACCCGCCTCGTAGACGATGACGATGTGCCGAGCCTTCGACTGAAGGCGCTTGCACAGGCGATCGATATCCGTCTTCGTCGTACCGATTTTGCCGAGAAGTTCGACCTCGCCTGTGCCCAGCGCATAGGCAACTGTAATCGAGTCCTTATGGACGTCGAGCCCTACGTACAGTGTGCTATCGTTTTCCACGCTGGCCTCCGTGATGGATATCGCCGGGTGTGGCCCTGTCCACACCGTGCGGCTCTGGCAGCGATGCTAACCCGCGTCTGATTCCGCGCGCCAGGCCAGCCCCTGCCTCGCGGAGTCATACTGACTAATGG
>FCOD02000105.1 GCA_001544655.2 Caballeronia turbans | reverse complement strand
GGTGTCGCCGCGCGGCGCCTACATTACAGGCGCTGCCATTCAGGTTGACGGCGGTCTGCTTCGCGGCGTCCGCTAGACCGTCCAGTCATTGCAGCAAAGGAGCCGACCATGAGAGTTCAGCCGGAGCGCCAAGTAGCGCAGCATTTGCAGGATCTTTATCGTCGCAATGGTTGGTGGAAAGACGTTACGTTTAGCGAGATACTGGAGAAGCGCGTCTACGAGATGCCCGATCGCATTGCGTTCAAAGATGACCGCCGTTCAGTGACTTACGCGCAGCTGTGGTCCGAAGTGCGGCGGTTTGCGGAACTGCTGCGCCGCCAAGGGATCGGACATGGCGATGTCGTAACACTGCAAGTGCCGAACCGCGTCGAGTTTCCGGTCGTGTTCTTCGCACTCGAACTGATTGGGGCGATTGCGAATAAGATCAGTCCCGATCTGCGCGCGGAGGAATTGCGCTACATTCTCGATTTTTCTGAGTCTAAGGCATACGTGTGCGCGCTTCAGTTCAAGGGCTTCAATTACATTGACATGTTTCGCGACGTGCGCGGCAGGTTGCCTGCCCCTGTGTTGGCCGTTTGCGTCGATCCCGTTTCAGGCGACGACGTCGTCTCTTTCGCGCAGACACTTTCCGTCTTGCCTGAGATTCGTGACGAGCATCGGCTGTACATGGACCCTGACGAGATCATGCGAATGTGCTTTACATCTGGAACAACCGGTAATCCGAAGGGTGTACTGCATAGTTTTAACACTACACTGTGTGCTGCAGCTTTTTTGAATCGCGACATGCGGGTTACTAAGGACGACGTGTTCCTGGCGTATTTGCCGGTAGCGCTGAACTGGGGCTATCTGACGTTGCTTCAGTCAGTTATGGCGGGAGCATGCACTGTATTGCTAGAGCGCTTTTCGGCGCGTGCCGCACTTGAGCGCATCGCTTCGGAGAATGTGACGTTCGTTCCGACCGCGCCCGCTGCCATCGTCGCAATGCTCAACGCGCCGGAGTTAAGCTCGACGGACTGCTCCTCGCTACGCGTGATGGTAACCGGCGGTGCATCTGCGTCGATAGAAACGATTAGACTCTTCGGCTCGGCTTTCCCTCAGGGTCGGCTTATCGAACTCTACGGCATGTTGGAGACAGGCTTCCATTCTTATACA
>FCOD02000076.1 GCA_001544655.2 Caballeronia turbans | reverse complement strand
GCTGGATATAGCGAAAGTATCAAGAGTCTCACACGAAGTATCAGAGGAAGGTTTTTCCATCTTTGGATGGAGTAAATCATCGTCAGTACGTTGAGTGAGCGACCGGGTTCATGGAACCCGAAAACAGTAACAGGAATTGAACTGAAGAGTTTGATCCTGGCTCAGATTGAACGCTGGCGGCATGCCTTACACATGCAAGTCGAACGGCAGCACGGGGGCAACCCTGGTGGCGAGTGGCGAACGGGTGAGTAATACATCGGAACGTGTCCTGTAGTGGGGGATAGCCCGGCGAAAGCCGGATTAATACCGCATACGATCTACGGAAGAAAGCGGGGGATCTTCGGACCTCGCGCTGCAGGGGCGGCCGATGGCAGATTAGCTAGTTGGTGGGGTAAAGGCCTACCAAGGCGACGATCTGTAGCTGGTCTGAGAGGACGACCAGCCACACTGGGACTGAGACACGGCCCAGACTCCTACGGGAGGCAGCAGTGGGGAATTTTGGACAATGGGGGCAACCCTGATCCAGCAATGCCGCGTGTGTGAAGAAGGCCTTCGGGTTGTAAAGCACTTTTGTCCGGAAAGAAAACCATCGCCCTAATATGGTGGTGGGATGACGGTACCGGAAGAATAAGCACCGGCTAACTACGTGCCAGCAGCCGCGGTAATACGTAGGGTGCGAGCGTTAATCGGAATTACTGGGCGTAAAGCGTGCGCAGGCGGTCTGTTAAGACCGATGTGAAATCCCCGGGCTTAACCTGGGAACTGCATTGGTGACTGGCAGGCTTTGAGTGTGGCAGAGGGAGGTAGAATTCCACGTGTAGCAGTGAAATGCGTAGAGATGTGGAGGAATACCGATGGCGAAGGCAGCCTCCTGGGCCAACACTGACGCTCATGCACGAAAGCGTGGGGAGCAAACAGGATTAGATACCCTGGTAGTCCACGCCCTAAACGATGTCAACTAGTTGTTGGGGATTCATTTCCTTAGTAACGTAGCTAACGCGTGAAGTTGACCGCCTGGGGAGTACGGTCGCAAGATTAAAACTCAAAGGAATTGACGGGGACCCGCACAAGCGGTGGATGATGTGGATTAATTCGATGCAACGCGAAAAACCTTACCTACCCTTGACATGGTCGGAATCCTGCTGAGAGGCGGGAGTGCTCGAAAGAGAACCGGCGCACAGGTGCTGCATGGCTGTCGTCAGCTCGTGTCGTGAGATGTTGGGTTAAGTCCCGCAACGAGCGCAACCCTTGTCCTTAGTTGCTACGCAAGAGCACTCTAAGGAGACTGCCGGTGACAAACCGGAGGAAGGTGGGGATGACGTCAAGTCCTCATGGCCCTTATGGGTAGGGCTTCACACGTCATACAATGGTCGGAACAGAGGGTTGCCAAGCCGCGAGGCGGAGCCAATCCCAGAAAACCGATCGTAGTCCGGATCGCAGTCTGCAACTCGACTGCGTGAAGCTGGAATCGCTAGTAATCGCGGATCAGCATGCCGCGGTGAATACGTTCCCGGGTCTTGTACACACCGCCCGTCACACCATGGGAGTGGGTTTTACCAGAAGTGGCTAGTCTAACCGCAAGGAGGACGGTCACCACGGTAGGATTCATGACTGGGGTGAAGTCGTAACAAGGTAGCCGTATCGGAAGGTGCGGCTGGATCACCTCCTTTCTCGAGCTTCGCACGAAGATATTAAGCGCTCACGCTTATCGGCTGTTGTTTAAGACAGGCTAAGGGTCTGTAGCTCAGTCGGTTAGAGCACCGTCTTGATAAGGCGGGGGTCGTTGGTTCGAATCCAACCAGACCCACCACGAGTCGAGATGCATGACTGGGGGATTAGCTCAGCTGGGAGAGCACCTGCTTTGCAAGCAGGGGGTCGTCGGTTCGATCCCGTCATCCTCCACCAATCTTCAATGCCTAGCGTTCAAGCAGTTGAGCGTTAAGCATTGGCGATTGATAGCCAGTTGATGCCGCAAGCAGGGCAGTACGCTTGTAGGCTAAACGTTCTTTAACAATCTGGAAGAAGTAGTAAAGAGAATCTTCGAAAGCACTTAGAGATGGGTGTGAGTAGGGATTCAGGGTAGTGATTGTATCGAGTATGAAAAAGTGATCGAGAGATCGCTTTGGAATACGGCACAACGCGAATACTCAGCCTATGACGTGGTGAATGCGAAGCAGACACACTCGTTATAGGGTCAAGCGAACAAGTGCATGTGGTGGATGCCTTGGCGATCACAGGCGATGAAGGACGCGGTAGCCTGCGAAAAGCGGTGGGGAGCTGGCAAACGAGCTTTGATCCACCGATATCCGAATGGGGAAACCCACTCCTTATGGAGTACCCATGACTGAATCCATAGGTCATGTGGGGCGAACGCGGTGAACTGAAACATCTAAGTAACCGCAGGAACAGAAATCAACCGAGATTCCCAAAGTAGTGGCGAGCGAAATGGGATCAGCCTGTACTCTTTATCTTCGTGGTTAGCTGAACGCTCTGGAAAGTGCGGCCATAGCAGGTGATAGCCCTGTAAGCGAAAACCGTGAGGAAGAACTAGGGGTACGAGAAGTAGGGCGGGACACGTGAAATCCTGTCTGAAGATGGGGGGACCATCCTCCAAGGCTAAATACTCGTGATCGACCGATAGTGAACCAGTACCGTGAGGGAAAGGCGAAAAGAACCCCGGGAGGGGAGTGAAATAGATCCTGAAACCGCATGCATACAAACAGTCGGAGCCTCGCAAGGGGTGACGGCGTACCTTTTGTATAATGGGTCAGCGACTTACGTTCAGTAGCGAGCTTAACTGATTAAGGCAGGCGTAGCGAAAGCGAGTCCGAACAGGGCGATCAGTTGCTGGGCGTAGACCCGAAACCAAGTGATCTATCCATGGCCAGGTTGAAGGTGCGGTAACACGTACTGGAGGACCGAACCCACTAACGTTGAAAAGTTAGGGGATGAGCTGTGGATAGGGGTGAAAGGCTAAACAAACTTGGAAATAGCTGGTTCTCTCCGAAAACTATTTAGGTAGTGCCTCGTGTATCACCTTCGGGGGTAGAGCACTGTCATGGTTGTGGGGTCCATTGCGGATTACTACGCCATAGCAAACTCCGAATACCGAAGAGTGTAATCACGGGAGACAGACATCGGGTGCTAACGTCCGGTGTCAAGAGGGAAACAACCCAGACCGCCAGCTAAGGTCCCAAAGATTGGCTAAGTGGGAAACGAAGTGGGAAGGCTAAAACAGTCAGGAGGTTGGCTTAGAAGCAGCCACCCTTTAAAGAAAGCGTAATAGCTCACTGATCGAGTCGTCCTGCGCGGAAGATGTAACGGGGCTCAAGCCAGTCACCGAAGCTGCGGATGCGTACGCAAGTACGTGTGGTAGGAGAGCGTTCCGTAAGCCTGCGAAGGTGCGTTGAAAAGCGTGCTGGAGGTATCGGAAGTGCGAATGCTGACATGAGTAGCGATAAAGGGGGTGAAAAGCCCCCTCGCCGTAAGCCCAAGGTTTCCTACGCAACGTTCATCGGCGTAGGGTGAGTCGGCCCCTAAGGCGAGGCAGAAATGCGTAGCTGATGGGAAGCAGGTCAATATTCCTGCACCATTGTTAGATGCGATGGGGGGACGGATCGCGGAAGGTTGTCCGGGTGTTGGACGTCCCGGTCGCTGCATTGGAGAAGGTGCTTAGGCAAATCCGGGCACAGAATTCAAGGGTGTGGCGCGAGCTTCTTCGGAAGCGAAGCAATTGGAAGTGGTTCCAAGAAAAGCCTCTAAGCTTCAGTCTAACGATGACCGTACCGCAAACCGACACAGGTGGGCGAGATGAGTATTCTAAGGCGCTTGAGAGAACTCGGGAGAAGGAACTCGGCAAATTGGTACCGTAACTTCGGGATAAGGTACGCCTCTGTAGCTTGACCAGCCTGCGCTGGAAGGGTGAAGAGGTTGCAATAAACTGGTGGCTGCGACTGTTTAATAAAAACACAGCACTCTGCAAACACGAAAGTGGACGTATAGGGTGTGACGCCTGCCCGGTGCCGGAAGATTAAATGATGGGGTGCAAGCTCTTGATTGAAGTCCCGGTAAACGGCGGCCGTAACTATAACGGTCCTAAGGTAGCGAAATTCCTTGTCGGGTAAGTTCCGACCTGCACGAATGGCGTAACGATGGCCACACTGTCTCCTCCCGAGACTCAGCGAAGTTGAAGTGTTTGTGATGATGCAATCTCCCCGCGGCTAGACGGAAAGACCCCATGAACCTTTACTGTAGCTTTGCATTGGACTTTGAACCGATCTGTGTAGGATAGGTGGGAGGCTATGAAACCGGAACGCTAGTTTCGGTGGAGCCGTCCTTGAAATACCACCCTGGTTTGTTTGAGGTTCTAACCTTGGTCCGTGATCCGGATCGGGGACAGTGCATGGTAGGCAGTTTGACTGGGGCGGTCTCCTCCCAAAGTGTAACGGAGGAGTACGAAGGTACGCTAGGTACGGTCGGAAATCGTGCTGATAGTGCAATGGCATAAGCGTGCTTAACTGCGAGACCGACAAGTCGAGCAGGTGCGAAAGCAGGTCATAGTGATCCGGTGGTTCTGTATGGAAGGGCCATCGCTCAACGGATAAAAGGTACTCTGGGGATAACAGGCTGATACCGCCCAAGAGTTCATATCGACGGCGGTGTTTGGCACCTCGATGTCGGCTCATCTCATCCTGGGGCTGTAGCCGGTCCCAAGGGTATGGCTGTTCGCCATTTAAAGAGGTACGTGAGCTGGGTTTAAAACGTCGTGAGACAGTTTGGTCCCTATCTGCCGTGGGCGTTGGATATTTGAAGGGGGCTGCTCCTAGTACGAGAGGACCGGAGTGGACGAACCTCTGGTGTACCGGTTGTCACGCCAGTGGCATCGCCGGGTAGCTATGTTCGGAAGAGATAACCGCTGAAAGCATCTAAGCGGGAAACTCGCCTTAAGATGAGATATCCCCGGGGCTTCGAGCCCCTTGAAGGGTCGTTCCAGACCAGGACGTTGATAGGTCAGGTGTGTAAGTGCAGTAATGCATTGAGCTAACTGATACTAATTGCCCGTAAGGCTTGATCCTATAACCAGTGTGTTTGTGCGCGCCCCGCGCGCCACCACTGGCGAGTCACGCGTGTGCGACAATCGCCACCCAATTCTTTACCGCTTCTTCCCAGATTGGTTGTGTTGAGCACCTCAACCCAACAACAAGTCATGCCTGATGACCATAGCGAGTCGGTCCCACCCCTTCCCATCCCGAACAGGACCGTGAAACGACTCCACGCCGATGATAGTGCGGATACCCGTGTGAAAGTAGGTAATCGTCAGGCTCCTCATGCGATAAACAAAAACCCCACCCC
>FCOD02000032.1 GCA_001544655.2 Caballeronia turbans | reverse complement strand
AGGCCGCTTGCCCGCTAGCAAATTCACGGTGCTGGGCTACGCTCATACGTAGGCCGTGTGCTCAATTTAGCGCTTACGATTCTTCAGAATTTTTCCTGTTGCACCCAGCGGGATCTCGTCGATGAAAACCACATCGTCCGGTGTCCACCACTTCGCGATTTTTCCTTCGTAGAAGCCAAGCAACTGCTCGCGGGAAAGCTCGGTTCCTGTTTTCCTGACCACTACGAGCAGCGGCCGCTCGTCCCACTTCGGATGGCGGGCCGCGATGCACGCCGCCATGGATACCGCTGGGTGAGCCATGGCGATATCTCAAGGTCGATGGAGCCAATCCATTCGCCACCCGACTTGATTACGTCTTTGCTGCGATCAGTGATTTGCATGAAGCCATTGGCATCGATGGTCGCAACGTCGCCGGTCGGGAACCATCCTTGTCCTTCGTCATCGAAATTCAGCGGACTATCCCCTTCGTTCCTGAAGTAGTCGCACACCACCGATGACCCATGCACCAGCAGGTCGCCAGAAGTCGCGCCGTCCCAAGGCAACTCCATGCCGTCAGCGCCAACGATTTTCATGTCGACGCCAAACACTACACGGCCTTGTTTGGATTGCACGGCATGACGCTCCTTGTGGGACATCTCCATACGTTTCCTGGAACTTGCGCAACATCGCCGGGGTACAGGCCGCGCCACCAATGATGGTGCGTCTCATGCTCGAGAATTGCTGATCTGTTTTCTCAACGTGACTCTAAGCAGGCCTTGCCAGACAGTCGGAACGCCAGCGGAGAGCGTAACCTGCTCGGCTTCGAGCAGTTCATACAGCGATTTCCCGTCCAGAGCGGGCCCGGGGAATACAAGTTTGGCCCCGACCATGCACGCGATGTACGGAAGTCCCCACGCATTGACATGAAACATCGGCACAACGGGCAGGATCACGTCGCGTGCCGAACAGTTCAGCGCATCAGGCAGCGCCGCCGCATAGGTATGCAGCATTGATGAGCGATGGCTGTACAGGGCTCCTTTCGGGTTGCCCGTCGTGCCAGAGGTGTAGCAGAGCGTATTGGCGGCGTGCTCGTCGAGAATCGGCCAGGAGTAAATGGACGAACCCTGCTGGATCAGATCTTCATAGCACAGCAGCTTGTCGATGCCGGCGTCTTTCGGCATGTGAGCGTGATCGGTCATGGCGATGAACGCCTTGACCGTCTTGCAGCGGCCCGCGATGGCCTCGATCAACGGCAGGAAGGTCAGGTCGAAGAAGATGTACTGGCCTTCGGCGTGATTCGCGATGTAAGCGACCTGGTCTTCATGCAGACGAGGGTTGAGGGTATGCAGAATGGCACCCATGCCGGAGACGCCGTAGTACAACTCCAGGTGACGGTAGCCATTCCATGCGAGCGTGCCGATCCGGTCGGAGGGTTTGACACCGAGGCTGGTCAGCGCGTTGGCCATCTGGCGCGCGCGACGGTGGCAGTCACGGAAAGTGTAGCGATGGATATCGCCCTCCACCCGCCGGGACACGATCTCCGTATCGCCATGATGGCGATCGGCATGCACAATGAGTGAGGAGATCAACAACTGCTTTTGCATCATCAAGCCATTCATGGCGTCGTTCCGTTCGTAATGTCTGTGATCGGGGAGCGGGCAGATAGCCGTACCCCTCTGTCAGGTTCCGCTCCAAGGGCGCGAACTGAGACCGCGTGTTCCGCTTTGCCGCGTCTTTGTGATCAGGCAACAGCTCTGGCAACGGGAGCGAAAGCGCGCGATGTGAAGCAGGTTGCGTGGTCGGTGCACGCAGCCTGCTTCTCGGCGCCATTGACTTGCGATGACTCGGCGTGGCCCCCAAGCGTCGACATGGCCGTACCTTCTGCAGCGTCTTGCGGCTGAAGCACGGCGTGACACGGGGGCCCCGGTGGATATCGGAGTTCCCATGAAATCCAGATCAGTTGAATGCCGTGAGGTCTTTCGGCTTGATGTCATGCTGCTCGCAATAGGCAAGGTAGCGCTGCAGCCCGGTCTTCCAGTTTTCGAGCGCGACGACGTTGTCCTTATCGTCGAGGAACAAGAGATCGCCGGTCACCGTAACCAGTGTGAGCACATCTCCGTTTTTGCCTGCCTCGACGACTTCAAACGTGTGGGTCGATGCGGCGGTCTCGTACACGATGCTGCCGGGCCCGGCGATCCAGTCGTGCTCCTTGTATTTCCACTTGCCTTCGATCGTGTAGACCAAGACCGTGCCGGTGTGGTGGTGCTTGGGAAGTTTCACGCCGGGCGGTGCTTTCATCAGTACGATCCATTCGCCCCGGATCGGGTCAAGTTTGAAATACTTCAGCAGGATGTCTTCCGAATAGGGCGTCAATGGTACCCACGGCAGCGATTCGCCATCGATGACTGCGGTGTCAATGTGTTCGTAGAGCATAGTTGTCTCCATTAGTGATTGTGTGGTGTGGTCGGAAATTGCTAATCGTGCCAGGGCTGGCCGCCTATCAGAGACAGGTGGGAGCCCTGGATTTGGCGGGGCGTACCGTTCGGTTTAAACCAGCGGGGTGCCCGCGAGGGTGGCGCGCAGCATCTTTCGCGGCGCGTTGCCGTAGTCCGCCACTGCGTAGTGCTGAACCTGCAGGTTGTCCCACATGGCAACCGTGTTCGTTCTCCACTTCAGGCGCACCTGGTATTCCGGAATCGCGGCCTGAGAGGTCAGATAGTTCATCAACTGATGCGCCTCCGGCATGAAGTCCTGGCCATATCGGATGTTCTCGAAGTTGAAGAAATTCGAGAAGTGGGTCGTGAACGCCGAGTTGACGAACAACACCTTTTCGCCCGTCTCCGGATGGATAAGCACCACCGGGTGCTCGGCGGCGGGGTTCTTCGCGGCCATCGCGTGACGTTCTCCGATCGGCAACTGGGCGCCAAAGGTGTGCTCGGCATCGTGCTTGGCGTACAAGCCAGCGATTCGTTGCTTGATGGTGTCGGGCAGGTTTGCATATGCCATCACCATGTTGGACCACATGGTGTCACCGCCGGATTCCGGACCCAGTTCGCAGCGCAACACCGCTCCGCGGGGCGGTGCCTTTTTGTAGGTAACATCGGCATGCCACAGGTTTTCGCGGCTGGCCTTTTCGACGTAGCTCTTGGGCTTGCTCGGGTCAAGGTTGCGGTACAGCATCAGCAGCTTGTCCGCCTCCGGATGGCTCGGCGCGAGGGGATGGGCTTCCAATTCGGCGAACTGCGCGGCGAAGTTCTGTTGCTCCATCGGCGTAATGTTCTGGTCGCGGAAGAACACGACTTTATGCTTCAACCACAGTGCCCGGATTTCGGCGATGGCGTCAGCATCCTGGGCGGCATCAGCCAAGCTGATGTTGCTGAGTTCGGCGCCGATGGCGGGCGTGCAAATCTCCACCTTGATCGAGTGCTGGCGTACGGATGGCCGGATAATGGCCGGCGCCATGGGCGTGGCTTGTGAAACGGTGTCTTGGGTGAGGGCGGTTGCTGTCATTGACGTCTCCAAAATGTACGGTGCGGCGGCGAGCAATACGTGCATCCGGCGGATGTGCTGGCGCTGTTAGTGGAGCAGTGCACCGTCTCGTCGGACAACGGAATAGATAGTACGACGTACAGCCGCGACGCCATTGGCTTGACGGGACAATCTATTAGCAGTTTGGGACGCGACGCCGCCAACCCTGCTTGGGAAGCGGATGGCGGCAACGGCTCTCCGTGCAGTTCGGACGGGAACCCCGGCAAACTAGGATTGGGGATCTATTGCGTGAGGAAGGTGTGGGTACGGCGGCTTCAGGCAGTGGCCGTCCCGGATGACCGCGAGGACCGTGAGCCGATCCCGGACCTGCCTCTCCTACCGACGCGAGAGGGATCCGGCGGTCGCCTTGCTCTCTCGGTGATGGGCGACCCACTCCGAGGGTGGCTTGCCAAACTGGCCGCGGAACCAGCGCGAGAAGTCACCGGCGGAGGAAAAGCCGAGAAGTTCGGCGACTTCATACAACTTGCGCTTGCTGCCGGCCAGATACTCCTCTGCGAGTTCAGCACGTACCGCATTGATGATTGTTGTGACACTCTCGCCCTCGGCCGCCAGGTGTCGGTTAAGAGTGCGTCGATGCATGCCAAGATGCTGAGCGACCTGCTCGACGGAACAAAGTCCGCTTGGTAGCAGCATCCTGGCGACCTGGCGCGCCCGCTGCGCAGGCTCGTCGTGGACGTTGGCCAGCTGAATGTCCAGCATTCGCTTCACCTCGCGGACCAGCGTCGGATCCGCGGCAGGGATTGGCATATTGAGATTGCCACCGCGGCAAACGATGGCATTGCATTCCTGTGAGAATTCGATTGCCGTGCCCAGCACGCGGTGATGCACTTCAAGGCTGGCGGGGCGCTCGTGGGTGAAGCTGATCCTTAACGGACGGAAGGTATTACGACTCAGCACATTGAACATCCGTATCCCAATCCCGGTCGACATTTCGATCGTCTGGCGCCAGACGCCACGCCCCCCCACCATATTCGCGCCCACATGCAGCAGTACGACGTCGCCTGCTTCGTCGAGGCGCAACTGCACCCCGGCGTTGTGCAGTCGCATATAGCGGACGCAAGATTGCATTGCTGCGCGCAGCGTGGGCTCTTCCCGCATCGCCAGCGCCAACATGCCCAGGTTGGCCAGACTTCTCGTTTCTGCGAGCAACAATCCGAAGGCCTCTTGGCCGGACAGGCGTGCCGACTCCGCCAGCAGCCATCCCACCGAATCGGCACTAATCATCAGATTCGGATCGTCGAGGACCTTGGCCGGCAGTTTAGCCATTCGCAGCATCCGGAACGGATCGAGCCCAACGGAACGGGCCACGTGCTCATAGTCGGTAAGGCTGGCGCTTCGCGTCAGGGCATGCATGGACGTGTCCCAATTTCGCAAGAGAATGTCCTTATAAGCTTAGTGCAAGTTGCCTATCAGGGCTACCTTAGAGGCCGACAATCAACAGATGGAGATCGACGATGGACACCAGCGCTGCAATGGGTCAGCCTCCCGCCCCAATGGGGCAATTGGATGCCGACGACCCCGCCGCATTCAGGCACTGCTTTGCCGAAGTCAACGGCATACGTATGCATTACATCGACGAGGGGCGGGGCCCGCTCGTCATTCTGCTGCATGGTTTTCCCTACCTGTGGTACATGTGGCGGCGCCAGATCGGCGCGTTGGCCGCGGCCGGTTTTCGGGTCGTCGTCCCCGATCAGCGGGGATTTGGGCAAACCGATCGACCGGCTGCCATTGAAGCCTACGACATTAGCCAGTCAGTCGGAGACATGGTTGGCTTGATGAAGGTTCTTGGTGAAACCTCCGCAGTGATCGTCGGCCACGACCTGGGCGCATGGGTCGCTCAAGCGGCCGCCATGCTGAGGCCGGATCTGTTCCGTGGGCTCGTGATGCTCAATACCCCGGTGCCACCGCGCGGAAAGGTCAAACCGACCGTCGGCTTGCGGGAGATGGCGAAAGGCAGGGTGTACCACCACCTGTACTTCCAGCAGATCGGCAAGCCGGATCGCGAGTTCGCCGGCGATCCGCGCAAGACAATGCGTAGCGTCTTCTACTCGGTCTCCGGCAGCGCCGTGGGCGCCGAACGCTGGCGCCTGTTCGTCGAGCCCGGTAAACCCATCCTTAACGCCTTCACTGACCCAAAGGAGTTTCCGTCGTGGTTGAGCGCGCGGGCGATCGACTACTACGTCGATGAATACACGCGCACGGGATTTACCGGCGCCATCAACTATTACCGCTGTCGCGACCGGAACTGGGAAATCACAGCGTTTCTGGACGGCGCGGTGGTCCACCAGCCGAGCCTGTTTATCGGTGGCGCTGCCGACCCTTCTCTCGAACCGGTCGAAATCCGCGGTATCTACGACCGGCTCGACACCTACCTGTCCGGACTGCAGAAGAAGGTGCTGCTACCCGGCGTGGGCCATGCTGCGGCGGAAGAAAGCGTTGATCAGGTTAACGCATTGCTCCTGGAATTTCTCGAACAGTTCGAGCGCTAGCGTCCAGGTTGTTCTGCTGCGATGGCCCGATCGGGGCGTTCAGCGACATGACAGCTTGAGCACAGGGCAGGATTCGCTTTCGCCCAGAGCCCCAGCATGAATGAGCGGCCGTGGGAAAGCCTGGCGCATGCCGCCGAGCACGCCAGAGCTGACAAGAGAGAGCTGCGCACAGGTGGCATTAGCAGTACTAACAGGAGACAGAATTGTGGCAGTGAATATGCAAGCAATAACGTACGACGACGGTGCGCAGCCGCGGCCAACCCGCGGCTACGCATGGGTCATTTTTGCGCTGACATTCGGACTGCTCTTGTCGGACTATATGTCTCGGCAAGTGCTCAACGCAGTCTTTCCGCAAATAAAGGCGGAGTGGGGCCTGTCCGACACTCAGCTTGGGGCGCTCAGCGGCATTGTCTCGCTGGCTGTTGGCATCCTGGCGTTCCCCATCTCGCTTGCGGCCGACCGCTGGGGTCGCGTACGCAGCGTAACGATCATGGCGGCGATCTGGAGCATCGCGACCTTGCTGTGCGGCCTGTCGCACAACTACTTCACGTTGCTGTCGGCGCGCTTTCTGGTCGGTGTCGGCGAGGCCGCTTACGCCAGCGTTGGCATGGCCATTCTCATCAGCATGTTTCCGTCACGGCACACATCTACGGTAGCTGGCGCATTTATGGCGGGCAGCATGGTCGGGTCCGTAATGGGGATCGGGCTTGGCGGTTCACTGGCAAGCCAGTTCGGTTGGCGGAGTGCGTTCGTTGGCATGGCGATCTTCGGCATCGCGCTGACCCTAGTCTATATGATGGTCGCCAAGCCGTCGCGGATCGAAGGTGAGAAAGGACAAGCAGCCGGCATTAGGCAATCTGAATCGCTGGCGGCCGTCCGCGTCAGGCATGTGTTGAGAGACCTCTTCTCCTCGCCGGTGTTGATCTGCGTCTATATCGGCAGCGGGCTGCAGCTCTTCATCAGCGGTGGCCTGCTTGCTTGGCTCCCGAGTTTCCTGAATCGAGTCTATGACATGCCACTGAGCAAGGCGGGCGGCGTCGCGGCGGTCTTCGTCCTTTGTGGCGCATGTGGAATGCCTCTATGCGGCGCCCTGTCCGATCGCTTGGGACGCGATTCTCCGCGACGGAAAATACTCTTGGCGATCACCTTTAACCTGGTCTGCGGAACATTGCTGTTCACGGCATTCCAGTTTCCCGCCGGCTCAGCTCAACTCACTCTCATCGCATTCGCAATGTTCTTTAGCGCTGGCATTATGGGCCCGAGCGGTACGATGGTTGCAAAGCTGACGCCCAAGGCGATTCATAGCACTGCCATGGCGACGCTCGCCTTGGCCTTCAACCTCCTTGGGCTGGCGCCAGGTTCCGTTGTGACGGGAATATTGGCAGACCGACTGGGCCTGGCGCCCGCCTTGCAATTATTGCCACTCGCCAGTGTCGCGTCCGCCGTCGTTCTGTTGATTGGTGTGCATCATCTGCGCGCCGAGCGATGAAACAGAGAGTTGCGCAGATGTGCCCGGAGTTAGTTCACGGAGGATCGTTGACATTGAAAGTCGGGAGCCAGTATGCATCCGTTGTTCGGGGCAGCCCGGCCAAGCCGCGCAGATTGCTCCCGGGAAGTCTGGGTGCATGTACTTCGTCGCCTTCCCATACGATCATCATCATGTGGTCAGGATCCGGGTGTACCTGCATGTCAATTTTCCTCCCCGCACGATGCACAATAATCGCAGGTGGTTCCGCTCAAAGCAGCATTTGATCCCGAGTGTCGCGGTTGCGAAGGCCTGGCGTGAATCGGTTAAGGTGTCGGTCCCGATTTACGCCATACGGCCTTTAATCCACCCGTGACTACGACGATCTGCGCCGCGGAGGCCTCGTTCGTGCGTTTGAGGCGAGCCGTTCTGTCGATGGTCGTCAGGCTGCTGGCAGCGTTATTGAGATCGTCCGGGGCCGCGAGGACGGTGCAAGTCTCGCCCCGATCAGGCACGTCACGGCGCGCGACTTGAAACCGCTCGCATCTCCCGGTACCTTAGATCTGCGGAGAGCGGAATGATGAACCTACGGAACCTTGTTGCGGCGTTCGCCGTCGTCCTCTCGACTTCGTGCGGAAGCCTTCCGCCGCAAGCCGATCGCGTCCCCACCCACGCGCTCACCGATACGCAGGTCACGCGCCTCGGCGCAGCGTTCGCACCAACAGACCAGCAGCACCCGGGAGAAAGCGCGTTTCACCTGTTGCCCGACTCCGTCGACGCGCTCGTCGCGCGCGTCGTGTTGATGGGATATGCTGACCGCTCTCTCGACCTGCAGTACTACATCTGGCACGATGACCTGACAGGCCGTGAACTCGCCGCGGCCTTACTGAGAGCTGCCGACCGTGGTGTGCGCGTGCGCGTCTTACTCGACGATCTGGGCACGAATGCGGACGACCAGATGCTGCTCGCGCTCAGTTCGCATCCCAACGTTGAGATCCGGCTCTTCAATCCTGTCGCAAACCGCCGGTTCAAGACGCTCGGCACGGCCATCGAGTTTGGCCGCGTCAACCGGCGTATGCACAATAAGGCGTTAATTGCCGACAACCAGGGCACGATTCTCGGCGGGCGCAACATCGGCGACGAATACTTCGGCGCCTCAAGCACTGTCGCGTTTGGCGATCTTGACGTGCTGGCGCACGGACCAATCGTGCGAGATGTGTCAACGGCATTCGACGAGTACTGGAACTCGAACGCGTCGTATCCGATCGAGAACCTCCTCGGCCGTCAGGCCGATCCATCGGCGCTCGCGACTGGCCGCGCGGAGCTGGATGCCTGGCTTGCGTCCAAGGAGAACGGCGCGTATGTGCAGCAGACGAAAGCGCGCCTGACGCAGGTAGTCCAGTCACGCGACGCCGAGTTTACGTGGGGCAAGGCGACGTTACTCTATGACGACCCGTCAAAGATCGCACGCACGCCCAGCGACGTTGAAGGACATTTGATCTCGCGGTTCAGGGCGTTGAAACTGAAGCCGACCCATCACTTGCTGATCGTCTCGCCGTATTTCGTGCCGGGAAAGCGCGGCGTCGCATGGTTGAGCGGCCTGACACAACACGGCGTGCACGTGACGGTGCTGACGAACTCGCTGGCGGCAACGGATGTCGCCGCGGTGCATGCCGGCTATCAGCGCTACCGGAAGGCATTGCTGGAAGCGGGGGTGCAATTGTATGAACTGAAGCCTGTTGCGACAACCAACAGCAACGTCGACAAGAAGAACTCGGTGTTCGGCTCGTCAAAGGCGTCATTGCACGCGAAAACGTATGTGTTCGACCGCGAGAGCGTCTTCATCGGCTCGATGAATCTCGACCCGCGTTCGGTCGAGTTAAACACCGAGATCGGTGTCTACTGCGAGAGCGAGCGTGCCGCCCGGCAGGTGACCGAGCACGTCAATTCGAGCCTCGCCCGCGGAGCGTGGCGGCTCGAACTACGCACCGATGTGACCGGCGCGAGCCATATCGTCTGGAACGATACGGCCGAGGACGGCACCGTCACGGTGTTGGATTCCGAGCCGGAAGTATCGGCGCTGCGCCGCGCAGGCATCTGGTTTCTCGCCATCCTGCCGATCGAATCGCAGCTATGAATTGTGTTCTTGCGTATGAGCCGAAACCATGGAGCCGGTTATGAGCCTGATTTTGAGGCGCCAATGCGTGAGCATGCCGCGTCAGTGCTGGGAAGTCTCGGGCAAAGCGATTATGCCAAGGCTATTGAAGTTCTTGGCGATAGCGGGAGCTTGCACGGATAGCCATTGGACCGAGCGCTTGCGCAAAAGCAAGGAGCCAGTTCATCGTTGCCGTCCTGACGTGCGCGCGCCGCGTTCGGGGCCGGTCTCAACTGCCCGGTGCCGTGACGACGGTTGCGGCAGTTCATGGTATATCCCTTATTAGATCATGGCGGCAAGTCCGCGCCTCTGTCAGTGGCCCCTGCCAAGCGCGCTGGTCTTCTCGACGCAGATCCCGGCTTCAAATACTTGCCGACGCTCCCGGCAATTCCGTCGACGACGATGCGACCTTCGCGCGCGGCTCATGGACCCGTGTGGCTTTCTGGCACGGACAACCTCGACGTCGTCATCTTCGGAGCAGTCCGGTCTGTGGAGGGGAATATTTCGACTAACCGCTGGCCCCTTGCGAATTGAAATTGGCCAATTCCACCTGTTAATCAATGCCGTCGCGGTCTATAACGTTAACTGCAGCAAGGTTCTTATTCGTGAATGGACCTACAAGGTTTCGACACGAAAGCGCGCATTTGCGCTTTCCTTGTGCTCCGCCTGGTACAAACCCCGCGTCGTTGTCCCGGTAGCCGTCTGATAAGTCCCGCATCTGCCTCAGATGCAAAAGAGCTCCCTTTTCGTTCGCTCGGCCGAATGCCATAGCGGCGGCATCGCGTCGCGCGATTGTCACGCCGAATCGACCAGGAGGCGGCAAGGGGACGACGATCCATTAACTCGCAAGTGAGTCAAGGAGGCAATGTGAAATCCCAAACGATCCTGGCGGCCGGTGCTGTATGCCTAGTCGCTTTAGTAGGAACGGCCCGCGCGCAGAGCGCCCCGCAACAGGCGACACCTTCAGTACAGCCAGCCTCGCAGCAGAACGCGGGAGCATCTGCGCAAGCTGGCGCTTATGGAGGAGCACCATCCGTCACAAGCGCAACGGGCAAGATGAGCCCCTCGACTTGCCTGCCGAGGCCTCAATGCGATGTTATCTTCGGCACTTGAAATGACCGGCTCGACGATACGCGTGAGCGTCTGGCGGATGCCATCCGCTAGCTCATCGCGACCTCCCGCATTAGCCGGAGGTTTGCGCGAGAATGCATCCTCCGCGTCGCGATGTGTCTGTAGGTTGGTGAGTGAGCCAAATACCACGCGGTCAACAACATAAGCCGCCTATCGCCTCTTTCAACCTCAGGGCCCGTTGCGCCAGGATTCGCCCGCCCTTGACAGCGGAATACGACCTATGCAAACAGATGCAGGAAAAATCGATCGACGATTCGGAAGTGGCCATGAACTGCACCGGGGACCGGCCGATCGAATTTCCGTAGTGAGGATCAGTGCCCTGCTTCCCTAATTGTTAGCGCATTCTTCACGGACGTAACACCGGAAACGCTTTTTGCCGCCGTGCCCGCCTTCTCTGCTTGAGAAGCGTCAGGGACGTGCCCTGCCAGAGTGATTGCGCTGCCTTTAACGATTACACTAACGCCCCCTGTGTCAACGCCGCCCTTCGATAAGGCATTAAGCACCTTTTTGCTGAGCGCTCGATTCGCCTTCCTGACCTCGGACTTGGACATACCTTGCGATGTCGCCGAGGTCTCAGATCCCATTGAGGTAGCAGCGGGTTCGCTGCTTTGCGACCAAGAATTGATGGATGTGACGACGATCAATGCGCCACTAGCCAATCTGAGTGTTTTGATTGCGTTCATGTCTTATCTCCAAGTAAAGCGACGGTCGCGCCTCGTCGATTGATTCGCATCAATATAATAGGATATTCTGGCACCCCCTCAATGTGAATCTGAGGTTTGCTTGCTCCGTGGATTCTTCCGTGTGGCCATGCGTATGCGGTCACGAATTGCCAAAGAGCGATGCAGACGAAAAAAAGCCCGCCGAAGCGGGCCAACCTTGGAGCCCAACTGTGCCTCGTGCCGCCCTAAGTTTAGGTCGTTATCGGAAATAGGCAAAGAATGGTCATCGTGAATGGCGCAACAAACAAGAGCAGCATAGTCGTCGTGATCCTGATCGCCCATCTCGCCGGCTTGCATCCGCCGAGAGAGTCATACCGACGACAAACCCTAATTGGTAGGTACGCTTAGGACAATCGCACCGCGTCGGTTAAGTCGCCTCCCAGTCATGGGATAGTTGTTCGAGCGGTCGGTGAGCACGCCCCTGCTGCCCTTCCACGTCCCACCGTACGATCGGCGGCAAAGGGTCGCTATGTAAACCTATTCATAGCGACCCCTATGCTCAGGTCGCAACTATGCGCAGATGGTCGGTCGCTGACGACGCCGATCGAAGCATTGCAAAGCTCTGGCAAGACAGGCGAGTAAGGATCTGGACATAGTTTCCATCTGAGGATGCAGTGGTGGTCCCACTTCTGGAGGTCACCATGGACATCGTTCGCCGCTCCCATCGCACTGACATAGACCGTTTCCCCGACGGGCCGATCGGGCCATGCGTTGGTGCGTTCAAGCAGTACCTGAATCAACGCCGGTACGCTGCAAAGACGGTCGAGACTTATCTTCGCTGCATCACGCATTTCGCCCGATGGGCGTACTTCGGGCACCGTCGGCAACGGCTCGACGCAGTATTGATCGCTGAGTTCCTCGACGAACATCTGCCGCAGTGCGGGTGCCCCGGCACGATCCGACGCGATCGGGGTGACCATAGCGCGGCGCTAGGACATCTGCTCGTGGTCTTGCGCGCTCAGGGCATCATCGCGGCGCCCGCAGGCCGTGCAACACCAGTAGACGAGGAACTGCGCCGCTACGGCGCGTACATGGAGCACGTGCGGGGTCTGGCGCCGAAGACGCGGAGCATGGCCCTGCGCATCGTCGGGCGGTTGCTGACGGCCCGTTTCGGCGAGGGCGCCGTCGATGTCGCCGCGATCAAGCCCGAGCACGTTCGGCGCTTCTTCGCCGGGCAAGCGAAGCTCTATAGCAAACCGGCGAATGCTGGGCCAGTCGTGGCATCGCTTCGCGGTTACTTCCGCTACCGCGCCTCGCTTGGCGATTTGGTCCACGGACTGATTGGCGCGGTGTCCTATCCTGCGAACTGGTCGCTGTCCTCGTTGCCCAAGTCGCTGACGGCGGAAGAGGTCGAGCGGTTGATCGGATCGCTCGGCCAGCGCGGCCGTTCGATGCGGCGAGCCGACGCCATCGTGCGCTGTGCGCTCGACCTCGGATTGCGCAGCGGCGAGATCGCCCGTCTCAGCCTAGACGATATCGACTGGCAAGCCGGTACGCTCGTCCTGCGCCACACCAAGGGTCGCCGCGAGGATATGCTGCCGCTGCCTGCCACTACCGGCGAAGCCATCGCAGCCTACCTCGAGCAGGAGCGTCCCAAGACTTCCAATCGAGCCGTCTTCGTCCGCCATATCGCGCCCCGCGACCAACCCGCCGGTCCCGATCTCGTCCGCAAGACGATCCGGCAAGCATTCGCCCGCGCCGGTCTTCCTTACACGCGCTCGCATCTGCTGCGGCACACGATGGCCAACCGCTTGCTGGCCGGTGGCTCCTCGCTGAAGGAAGTAGCCGACGTTCTGCGTCACCGCTCGCTGAACACGACCCTGATCTATGCCAAGCTCGACAGCCGCAAGTTGGTCGAGGTCGCGCTGCCATGGCCGGGGAGTCCAGCATGAGCACGCCGACTTCTGTGCAAGCACGCGTCGAACAGTTTCTGGCCGAGCGTCGCCAACTGGGGTTCTCCACTTGCAACGATGGCTATGTGCTACGCAGCTTCGCCCGCCATGTCCACACCGCCGGCCATCGCGGTGCCTTGACGGTGGAACTCATGGCAGCCTGGGCCCGAAACGACCGCCACGAGAGCAATGACCCGCGGACGTGGGCGCGACGGTTGAAGAAGCTGCGCACGTTCTTGCGGTGGTTGCAGCAGTTCGAGCCGCGCACCGAGGTACCCGACGATTCGATCTTCGGGCGGTTGCCCGAGCGGCAAGCGCCACACATCTTCAGCGAGGAAGAGATCGTCGACCTACTTGCTCGCGCGCGCCGACTCGGGCCTTCGCCGGGGCTACGCGGTGCCGTCTACGAAACGCTGTTTGGACTGATCGCCGCCACCGGGCTGCGGATCGGCGAGGCGCTGTCGCTGCGCAACGGCGACATTGATCTCAAGGACGGAATCCTAACCGTCCGCCGGACCAAGTTCGGCAAGTCGCGCCAGGTTCCCATGCACCCGAGCACCGTGGATGCCTTGCGCCGGTATTGCTGGCAGCGTGACTTGGCCGAGGGGCCGCCGCCGGAGGATGCCCCATTCTTCGTCGGCACCCGCGGTCGTAGACGAGGCCTGGCACTCGGTGAGCGTCACGTAGAGCGCGTCTTCCGCGATCTCCGCCAGCAGTTGGGATGGGGCAACCGCGGGGCGCACTTTGCTCCGCGCATCCATGACCTGCGGCACACCTTCGTCGTGCGCCGCATCGTGCAGTGGCAAGCCCAGGCCGTGGACATCGATCAGGCCATGCTGTCGTTGTCGACCTACGTCGGGCATACGATGGTGACCAACACCTACTGGTACCTCTCAGCGGTGCCCGAGTTGATGGCTCTGGCCGCCGGACGTTTCGAGTCGTTCACAGCCAGGAAGGAGGTGCAAGATGCGTGAGCCCCTTGCTCCGAAGCCGCCTTCGTTCGCAGCGCTGATCCAGCAGTTCTTTACAGAGTACCTGGTCGCGCAGCGGGCGGTCAGTCCGCGTACGGTGGCCTGTTACCGGAGCAATCGTCAAGACTGGTGTACGCGGGTCGGACGCCGTGATCAGGCGGCCAGCGATTGAGGAGCCGGTGTGCTTTCAATCACCGGGGTTCCGTCCTTGAAGGGGATACCCTTCAGAAGCGCCTCGATATTCTCTGCGCCGCGGATTTTCCTCCATGACTTTTCGGCGGCTTCAATCAACTTGAACGCCATCGCGAGGAAGGTTGCGCGCGACAGGCAGTTACGTGTGCGGCTTGTGCGATGGCGCACCGTCGCGAACGTCGATTCAATCGGATTCGTGGTCCGCACATGCTGCCAGTGCTCGGCAGGGAAGTCGTAGAATGCGAGCAATTCGTCTCGGTCCTTCGTGAGTTTCTCGACGGCCTTTGGATACTTTGCCGCGTACGTGTCGACGAACTGGTTGAACGCGACGATCGCATCGGCTCTTGTCGCGGCGTTCCAGATTTCAGCAAGCGCCACCTTGGCCTTGCCGTGCTGCGACTTGGGCATGACGTTGAGGATGTTGCCGATCTTGTGGAACTTATCCCGACATCGGGATAAGTTCCATTACGCCGATGTCCGGATTATGCCGAAGTCCCGGCTGCGGTACCGGACTGCTGGCGGCGAACGCACTTTAGGTATCGGCATAATCAAAGCGACTCCAGAAAGGCGAGAAGCGTATCGGAGGGGCGATACCGGCCGGGCTGGGTGTTAGGCATGCGAACCCGGGCGAGAGCTTGCTCCTTGATTCCCAGATGCGCGTGTAGATAAATCGTGGTGGTGTCGACATGCTCATGGCCGAGCCATAGAGCGATCACTGTGGGATCGACGCCCGCTTCCAGAAGCCTCATTGCAGAGGTATGCCTCAACACATGCGCCGTTACTTTCTTCGTTGTCAAAGTCGGACAGGCGACAGATGCTGTAGATGCATGGAGTGCAATGCGGCGCTCGATCGCGTCTCGGCTGAGTGGTTTGCCGGTGCGTGTTGGAAACAGCCGCGCGGGCGGGTTGACGTTACACTCGGCGAGCCACGTGCGCAGCACGTTGACGACAGGGACTGTCAATGGCGTGATGCGGTCCTTTCGACCCTTCCCGTGACAGGCGAGATGCGCACCAGCGCCGAGGTAAACGTCGCTTTGCCGCAGACCGATCAATTCGGAGATCCGCAATCCGGTTTGCACCGCGACCAGTAGCAACGCATAATCGCGTCGCCCTGACCACGACGCTCGATCTGGCGCAGCAAGGAGGGCTTGCACTTCCGGCTCGGTGAGAAAGGTAACGATCGTGCGCTCGAAACGCTTCGGTAGTATCGCCAGCACGCGAGCAATGGTGGCTGCGGATTCAGGGTGCCGTAATGCCGCGTAGCGGAACAGCGAATGGATGGCGGCGAGCCGGGCGTTACGAGTACGCACGCTGTTATTCCGATCCTGTTCTAGATGGTCCAGGAAGGCACAGACCAGCGGGACGTCAAAGTCAGCAAAGTCGAGCGCCGATGGCGATTTGCTGGTTCGCGTCGCGGCGAAGCGAAGCAACAATCGCCATGTATCGCGATATGCCGAAATCGTACACGGGCTCGCGTGACGCTCCCGCAGGAGTCGGTCTGAGAAGAATGCTTGCAGGGTGATGGCCAGTGCGCTCATGCTTGTTCTCCCGGCGGACGCGCCAGACGCTCGGCCGCCTTAATGAGCAGTTCTGGAGCTGCTGACAGATACCAGTAACTTGTCGCCGGATTGACATGGCCAAGATAGGTTGAAAGCAGCGTGAGACGCTGCTGCGTGTCGGAACCGTCTCGATAGGCGTCAAGCAGCGTCCTTACGGCGAAAGCATGCCGAAGGTCATGGATTCGGGGGCGACAATGGCTGGTGCGCGGTACGATGCCTGCTTGATGGACCAATCGGTGAAAGGTCCAGTGAATATTGCAGTACAGGAGCCGGCTGCCAGTGGGGGAGATGAATAGCGCTGCGGTTCGTCCGGCGTAGGGCTCTCGGTTGCGGCAGGCGAGATACCGTTTCAATGCCGTCGCCGTCGTCGGATCCAATGGAAGTTCTCGCGTTTTATTAAACTTCGCATCCCGGATAATCAAGGTTCCGTTACGCGCATCGAAGTCCTGCCGATTCAAATTGATTGCCTCGCCGACTCGCATTCCGGTGACAGCGAGCAAACCAATCAAGGTCTGGTAAGTCGTCACTCGCAGCGGAGAACTGAGCGTGTCGGCTGCTTCAATCAGCGCGATGATCTCTTCGTCGCTATACAGATATGGACTTGCCCGATGTGGTCGCCATGGCAGCAAGTCCGACGGTGGCACCTCGACGGTGTGATCGATGGCGTGCAGATAGTTGGTGAAACCCCGAACCGCAGAAAGACGATAGGACCACCAATTGTTGCCGCCGTTCGTCGGCTGGCATGCCCACGTCAAGGCGTGTTGAACGGTGATTGTCGGTGCTCCTGTGGACGCGAGAAAATCAATGAATTGATGCAGCAGCTTCTCCTGCCGCCGCAACTTGTAGCCCAGCGAGCGTCGCAGGCTTAGATACTCAGTCAAAGCATGACGTAATTCGCTCATGTTGCGCTCCCCGGCCACGCACGGGCGAGCAGGCGCAGTCCCTCCCTGTCGACCTTTGCGTAGATTGCCGTGGTCATCAGGCGACGATGGCGCAGTACTTGAGAGACTGCAGGAAGTGCAACGCCGGAACACACCATCTGACTTGCAAGTGTGTGGCGCAGACGATGAGCGCGCACATGATCAAGGCCCGCGCGTGAAGCTGCTGCGGTCACCGCGTCTGTGACACCAGTGGATGAGAGCGCTCGGTGCGGAGCTCGTATGCGCAAGAACACCGTGCGGCATTGTGCGGTATCGGGGCGGCCACGTTCCAAGTACGCTGCCAATGCGTCACCGACGTCTGCCGGCAAGGGCAGGCGATCGATGCGCTGCGCTTTACCTCTGATCACAAGTTCGCCTGCGCGCCAATCAATGTCGGCCAGATCAAGCCTGGCCACCTCGCCGGCACGCAAGCCCAGACGCGCGAGCAACATCAGCATCGCGAAGTCGCGACGGCCGCTGCGGGTGCGTCGATCACAGGCTGCCAGCAAACGTCGCACATCGCCGGCCTTCAGTGCGCGTGGCAATCCTGCGAGACGCCAGCCAGCAACTGAGGGGACTACCATCTCAAGCGGCAGCGCGATGAAACCTTCGACGTGCAAGTAGGTCAATAACGAGCGCAGCGCCGTTACCGTAAGCTTCGCTGAACCAATAGGTCGTCCGTCGCGGGCAGCGCGCACGAAGTCGATCACGTGCTTCGGCTGCAAGGTCTTCCAATCGAGTTCGCTATCGACGACTCTCGCCTCGACAAACGGACGCACCATGTCGACATACCCGCGAGCGCTAGTAGCGACAAGCCCGCGCACATCGAGCAGATATCGGTGGTAGCGCGAGAGTAGCTCTTCGCTGAGACTCAAGGCCGCTGGAGCACTTGCGACCTCAATCCCAATGCTTCCAAGGTAGCTGATCAGCGGCACCAGTGCCTTGGTTGAGAGCCACAACCTGTAGCCTTTTGCGCGTCGTGCGTCCAAGAACTCCCCGAGAACCGGGTCGCTGAGCATCGTTGCATCAAGTCGCCGGGAAACAAGCCAGCGGCTCAGATGGCCAAAGAGTTGAAGCTGGTTCGCTACGGCGTTGGGCCGGTACCCTTGTTTGCTCAGCTCGGCAGCGAAGCCGTCTCTGAATGAGACAAGCGGTCCGGTAATACGGACCCGAGATGGATGTGACATGATGTGCCTCCTCGCAGATGCGGAGAAGGAAGCATCGCTCAACTGAGCGGGATTATGCCGATACCTAAAGTGCGTTCGCCGCCAGCAGTCCGGTATCGCAGCCGGGACTTCGGCATAATCCGGACATCGGCGTAATGGAACCAGCAGCGCTGGTGCTGTGTCTGGGGTAATCGTCCTTTTCGTGCAAAATCTGGCGGTTTGTTTCTAAATCACGTTTAAAATTAGACGCTTGCCTGACTGTCGGTACAGTTGAATCCTGTCCTTTTGATGCAAAATCTGGCGTTCTCGCGACTCATCGCATCGCGTGTACGTATGTACCGCGCCGTATCTGGGTTCCCGGGTGCGCTTCCATCGACGAACATCATGCGACTAGCAGTCACGCCAGCGGCGTACGATCTCGAACTGCACGGCGTATCGAGGAGTTGCTTGTCAAAATTCCGTTTTTCGCAGGGCCGGAGCGGTACTGCACGATCCGATTGTCGACGGGCACTGATGTTGATTACGTCGGTTTGGGCTCGGATTCGGGGCTTGGCGAGCGCCCAAAGTACGTTGCGAACAACCGCTTAGCTTCCCGCAAGCCTTCGTCGGTCAGCCCCACCGATTTTGAGCGGTTGACCGGGTCGCGAATAAAGCCCTTCTCGTGCAAGCGGTTCAGCGCAGACGAGGCGAAGCTTTTCCAGGCGCGATTTCAGTCGCACAAATTCAGATGGAGCAGCGCGAGCACCACCTCGTCAATGGCGTCAAGATTGATGTCCATCGTCCCTCCCTCAAAGACCCACATCACGATCCGGCCGTGCGCTGCCACGGCGCTGCATCCAGAAGCATCTCGCGGTAGCGGTCGATCGGAAAGCTCAGAGTCCCGCGGAAATTTAAATGCGCGAAGTGCGCCGGTCCCAATCGCCGCAACCAGTCATCGTCAATCCCTTGCCCCTTCTTTTGCCAGGCGTCGAGGGTCGCCTGCATGCGCTGCGTGTTCCACGCAATCACCACGTTCGTTAGCAGCGTCAACGAGCCGGATATCGCGATCATTTCGTCGCGACGCCGTCCACGCTCTGGCGCGACCTTGCCGGTGTAGATCGCGCGCTGCAGCTGATGAACCGATTCACCGCGGTTGAGCAGTGTGTGCATCTCACGACGAAATTCCGTGTTGCTGAAGTAGTCGCACAGAAACAGCGTGCGTAGCAACCTACCGAGACGGTCGGCGGCCCGGAATACGGGGTCGCCCTGCGCTGCGCTACCGAATCGCTGCAACGCGACAATAGCGCTCAAGCGTCGCGAGTAAATCGACGCGACGAGGCGAAGCAGCTCGTCCCAGCCCTCGCGAATCGCCTTGTGGGAGCTCTCGTAGGCAACGACCGCCGCCAGTTTGCCGGAAGCGGCAACGCCTCTGGGCAAATATAGCTTGCGTTCCGAGAGGTTGCGCAGACGCGGGCAGAGGTCGAAACCAAGCAGCTTCGACACCGTCATCCCCACGTTCGTATATCCATGCGTGTCTACAGAAAGCCGCAGCAGTCCGCCGTCATCACGGCTCTCGTTGTGACGCACTACGCCCTCGATTGCTACGCCTGCCTGGCGCTCGTTCAGTACAATCGGCTGGTTATAGACAATGCCGTGCTGGTCTAGCACGTGGGTGTACATGCCCACCGCATGGGTCCGTCGCCGCGGATCGACCCGGGCATAGAAGAGGTGCGGTGACGTATCCAGGCTCATTGAGTCGCTCGATGCCCGGCGCCCTTTACCCCAAAGTTCCGTAATGGCGTGCGTACGTTGAAATTCCACGACGCGCTCGTTGGCACGTGGCAGCCGACCTGGCATCTCGAGGGAGCGCATGGCCGTCGAAATGTGCGTTGGATCCAGTTGCGGGATCATTGCAGCGACGTTCTTTGCATCAACTTCCGTGCCGTGGGCGATCAGCGCGGCGTACAGCGCGATGAGCTCGTCCGCATTGCGCGCCTTGCGCGAAAGCAGCACTTCGCTGAAGCCTGTGTGGACATCCATCTCGATGATCACGTCGGCGAACTGCGCAGTGCCAATTTCTTTGAATATCAGATCCCGCGTGCGTTTCGGTATGCCATCGGTCGGCAACGCTTCGATCGTCGTCAGATGCAGCGCGCCGTCGACGCCGATCGTTACGCGTCCTGCCTCGCGCGCTTCCTCCAGCGCTGCCAGACCAGCCTTCAAATGTTCCGTCAGCCGTTCGAGGAAAGGCTCAGCCGTTGCCGGCAAGCCAAGCGACGATAGGTACCGCTCTCGTTCCTTTTCCCACTGCACGGGTGGAATCAGCAACTGGTCACGCTCCCGGAACGACAAACTGTGGTTGATCCACACGGAACCGCGGCGAAGTCCCTTTCGCAGACCCGTGATTGCCGACGCTTCAAGCGCACGCAGTGCACGTGCCCGATCGTCGCCCTTGACTAGATCACGCCAGCCGACACTGACCGGCACGTCGCAGTCGGACGGCAATTCGGTGGTACCGCTATCATGTAGAGCGCCGATGAGATCGAGCTGCCGCAGGCTCGGTTCCGCATCCCGCCCGGCGAATTGCAACTCTCGTAACGGACCCAGTAAGTTGCGCATACGCAGATGATCGTCGGTAAGCGCTTCTCGCACGCTGGCTGCATGGCTCGTGGGTGGTTTGTCCGTGACATCACCAAGCAGCCCGGCAATCTCGGCGATGCGGTCTTCCGCCGGACGTTCGTGATCCTGAACAAGCACCTTGATCGCGACCAACTTCTGCCTGTAAGCGATTGCTGATCGTGCCTGTCGGACCGTGGTGCGGTCGTAAGCCTGCCGCACAAGATCGGAGACTCGACGCCCTGTTTGATAGAGCAGCGCGTCAGTCAGATCGAGCAGGGTCACACGCAGGAAACAGATCAGCTCGATTGTGCGGGTCGACGCCTTGAGTTCACGAACCTTTGCAGGACGGCGCGCCTGAATGCGTTGTGCATACGCACGCTGCTTTTCGATTGGCACAGAATCAAGTGCCCACTCATGTGCGCCGAGCTCCTTGAGGAAACGGACCTTCGCGAGGGTCTCGGTGAGGGTCGAAGGACTGTGACGGGCAGGGGGTGTTTTTAGCCATTCGAGAACGCTCATGCCGGAGGTTCCCTCTTGGGTAGCGAGGACAGCATCGGCACGTATCAGCTGCGTTTCCGTGACAGTCGCCTTGATCATGGCGAGCACGTCGCACTCGATGTCCGACCAAATGGAACGGCCGAGATCCCGCAGGGTCCGCTCGGCGGGTATCAGGATCCGCCGCTCATACAGCCAGTAATGGGCATGCTGGAACAGCTCGTCGAGCGTAATGGACTCGGTGGCATCTCGTCGCATCCATGCTTCGAGTTCCGCCCAATGGCCCGTCTCGATTGACCTCAGTCCGAGATATTCGCAAGCCCAGATCTGATGTTCGTACTGCGTCTTGTAGCGCTGGTAGAGCGTGCGAAGCGAGGCAATCGTCGGGATAGGTAGGTCGAGCCGCTCACCGACGTACCGCAGCAACTGGCGCGGCAAGGTGCCAACATGGTCAAGGGTATGGCCGCTCGCCCGCAGGAAGACCAACTGAATCGCGGCACCCGCGCGCCGGTCGCGCCGGAAGTGTGCGTTGATCGCGGCGACATCATTTTCGGTGAGCGCGAAGTGACGTTCGACATCAAATTCCGTCAACCGGGTGGGCAGGCGATCCTGTCCCACATAGCGAAGTTCCAGGCCCGGCATGTCCTGACTCCCCCGAAGCGGCGCGATCCAAATTCGCAGCCTGGTATGTTACCGCAGACGCGGTTTTGAGCTGACGACTACTGTCAGAATCGCCCCGAGAGCCCAGTAAATAAAGGGGTTGAGGTGAAACCGCCAGATTTTGCACGAAAAGGACGATTACCCCTATCTGGGCGATAACACGATGAGCACCACGATCCTCGATCGCCTCATGCATCACTGCCACCAGCTCGAGTTCAACGGCCGGAGCTACCGCCTCAAGGAAGCCGCCGAGGCCCTTGCACAGAAAACGAAAGAGGAATAAAACTCGACCTCGTCCTGCTTCACCCGGTGGGGGATTTTACGCGACCAAAACTGGGGGAGTTTCAACTGACCGTCCGGGGCGCGCGCGATCGCACCTTCGGGCGCATTCAGCCCTCGGCTCGCTTCAGCAAGGCGGAGCGCGTCGCCCGGCCGCCCAAGGCAAACCAGCGCGTCGACGGCCCAACGTCGATACCACCAGGAACTCAGCCGATCGCGCGGCACAAGCTTAACGATTTCCTCGAAGCGGCCGGCCGCGTAAAGCGCACTCAAGCACGGCACCACGCCGACGGAGTAGTTGAATCGTTTAGCCTCCAGCACGTGTGTGACGAGCGGCAACAACCGGTCGGCCCAGTCAGATGCCAACGCGGGCGTCACGCACAAGGTTCCCCAATGTTCGCCCAGGCTCTCGATGTAGGGCACCTGATCGTCCTGCAACGCATCGAATAGTCGTTCCAGCCAGCTGCCGTGCTGCAGAAGTCACGTCGGCGGAGGCGATCAGTGGGACAAGCGCCTCGATTACACGATTGACCGCGCTGCCAAGGGCGCCCGAGGAACTATCGACGTGCTCGAGTGCGGGCGACAGTTTTTCAAGAAGAAGAACAGCCCCCTCGGCCGCGAGCGGGCGATCGGTGCGCGCGACCGAACGGATCTCGGAGACCGCCTCCTTCAGGCGTTGGATCGGCAGCGACGTTTCGCCATCCGAATGCGTTGCGTCTAAAGCGTGAAGCAAATGTCCATTTCGGTGAGGGCATGACAGTCAGGTTCCGTCAGCAGAGTGCAGCGTCAAAGTCGTCGCGGCCGAGCATGTGCGGAAGTTCACGTGCGAGAGCCAGAAGCAGGTGTGTCGTTTCGTGGGCGCTTTCAGGACGCGGCCAGCATCGTTCCTCGACAGCCGTCGGACCCGCACCGACACGCATAGAGTGTTTTGAGCGCAGCAGTTTTTCGCCCTTCCACGATTAGTCCATAGTCGATGAACAACTCTTCGCCGGGCTTGATGTCGCGCAGCGCGAGGAAGAATACCCGGCTGCCGTCTTGTTCGGCCTCGCAGTTCGGCGCGCAGCTGTGATTGACCCATCGCGCCGAGGTGCCGCCCTGTGCACCGTCAATCACGCGCCCATCGTCGAGATCGAAGTAAAAGGTGTGGCCGTCTTCGGCCGCCGAACGCGCATACTCGCGCTGTGCTTGCGCCCACGACACCCGCTTGCCCTTGTATTCCAGAATCTGCTCGTTGGCACGGATCTGGGTCACCGCGAACACGCCGCGTCCGTGGACCGGCGAAGAACGTCAACGATGCGGCGCATTATTTTGCCCTTCCCTATTGCTGTGAACCGGTGAGCGACACGATGTGCCGCCGCATCTTGGCATGATACGATCGCCGCACGCCCGCGTTGATATCCTTATGCCTTCTTCCACCGGTCGCAGCCGCATCAAACGCAAACCGCCTCGCGGCACCCTCGTGCGGTACGAGGATCGCATCGTTGAGGTGTTGGGCGAAGCGCGTGTCCGAGGATAATGATCTGCTCGATTCATGCGGACGGCTCGAAACGTCGCAAGGTCGTCAGACTCAGTAGCCCCAGGCCGCCCGACGCGCAACTCTTTTAAGTCGGCGGCATGAAGCGCGCCGCCCTCGCTCACGCTTGGTTGACGGCATCCTTGGACGCCTCGCCCGCGGTGACAACAGAATCGCCGGCAGGCGCTACTCGAGACACCGTAGTCCCGAGGCAAGTGCTATTTGCGGGCCTCACCCGTGCAATGTTTTCTTCAACAACGCCGTAGCGCGATGACCATCTGTCACCGAAGACGGCGCTGGTGGTGGAAGCCGCTCTTCTCGCAAAAGGCGATAGTCCGACGATTCGCCCTATCTGCTTCGATGACCACGATCGCATAGCCGAGGGCAACGGCATCTGATTCCAGTCTTGACAAGAGGACGCGTCCGATGCCGCCTTCTCGAACACGGCTGTAAAGGCAACTTATCTCGACGACGCTGTGATTCCTTCGGCGTAATGCACCACAACCGAGCGCGCCATTGGCCATCCGTTGTAAAAACGGAGGGATGGTCATTCGACACTATTCCGGCGCACATGCCAGCGTCACTCTCGCTCGCGCGTCGAGACCGGCAAGGCGAACGGCGGTAATTGATCATGCTATCGCCCGGCTCCATGCAAAGCTGAACCAATCCCTCACAATCTCGTGAACCGTATTTTTTGCGACCATCTCGTCGCGAAAGCGAACGACGGGCGCTTTCTTGGCTCCCTGACTGATGTCTCCGCGATTGCCTTGGTGAGCGACGCCTACCACACAACGTTATTCTCGATTGGAACAGGCTTGATCGAATGTCTTTCGTCCAGTCCATCGAGTAGATCAATTTCAATCGCCCTCGCAAGCGTGGTTATAGGAACGTCATTCTCAGTGTTGGCAAAGGGCTCTTGCATGTCGCTACCTATTTTGAGAAGCGCAAGGAATAAGAAGCCAGCCGCAGTTGACCCAAATACTGTGTACCAGCCAAGAGACTCAACTAGTCCCAACGGCAGAAGAATACAAAAAACATGCGTGAAGAAGATCGGATAGGTCGAGTATTGCTTTGGAAACGGCGTGTTCTTGATCCGCTCCATTCCTCCTTGAGCATTCGATATGTCTGCCATGGTCCGCTCGATAGCGACGAGTCTCACACTATCTACGTTGCACTGTCGAGCCACGATTTCCGCGGTCCGCCGTAATATCGCATTTGGGACATTCGCTACGCGACGCAAGTTCACAATCTCTTCTTGCGGGAGACGTAGGGACAGCTCTTCCCATGGCGACTCACGACGGAGGTGCAACCGCAGCGAATGGACGTATGCGACATGACGAAGCACGAGTTCTCGCTGCAAGGAGATCGATTCGCTAGCGGCCAGCATAACGACTTCCCGCGCGAAGGTTCGCGAGGCGTTCACTAACGATCCCCAGAGTGTTCGTGCCTCCCACCATCGCGCATATGCAGCCGTGTTCCTAAAACTCAGATATATCGCGACAACGGTCGCCATTAGTGACATCGGCAGCGCTGGGAAGTTTACCTTCGCGTGTGAACACAGGTACACGACAGTCACCACTATGTCCCACGCAAACAACAAGGCAAGCGGTCGCCCAACGTAAAGAAGTATTTGCCCAGCACGGACGCGCCCCGGGATTGTCATTTTAAAGCCCCTCTGCGCTACGAGCTCCGACTCGGGAAAGCGGTTCGAACCTCTTCTGCGCCTCGTTAAGCATTGAAACAGTGCCGTGCTCAATGTCATACAACCAGCCATGAACCGTCAGTGCCCCTTGCGCAAGTCGAGCAGCAACCGACGGATGGGAACGCAAATGCATTAACTGCAGCCTGATGTTTTCCTCAACCAGTGCCTGGACAAGGGCTTTCCCCCTCCCAAGCTCGCGTGTAAGTACGACGCTGCGCGCGGCCTCGGCATTGCGCAGCCACGCTTGCACGGTCGGCATCGAATCAGCTACCGCTTGCTCAGCGGCTAGTCCCTTCATTGCGCCACACTCGGAGTGGCCGCAGATAATGATTTGCCTGACGCGTAGTGCAACAACCGCATATTCAATCACGGCAGACACACCGCCCATCATTTCGCCAAAGCCAGGGACGATATTGCCGATATTTCGACAGACGAACAGTTCCCCGGGCTCGGTCTGTGTAATCAGCTCCGGGACAACCCTGGAATCTGCGCACGCGATGAACAACGTATGTGGGGACTGCCCCTCGGCAAGCCTTCTGTATAGTTCTAGGTTGCGCGGAAAAACGTCGTGACCAAAGGTGGCCGCACCTCGCACCAACTTTTGCAGATCGGCAGACGCCGGGACAACAGAGAGTTCGTTAAGCATTTTATGGAATCCTTAAGGTTGACGTCGATGAACGGCGAATGTCGCGAGCCCGGCCACATCTTTGCGGTTCTTAGACATAAGCGCTCGTAGTCTGTTAGAGACACCACTCGAGATGCCCAACCAGATGCTGAGGTCATCTACAGAGCCCATCGTATAGCCCAATAATTAGGTTTGAGTGAGTTGCAACGGCGTGCGTCGCTTCGGTAGCCTCGTCTGATCGGACCGTGGAATGAGCTTCTGCGCTACGTCCGGATGGCCACCGCAGCGAAGATTCCGGCTTGGGGGGTTAATTGACCGGACGATGGTAGTTAGCTGATAGAAACCTTCCGTGTGCGAGGACGGCCCAGGGTCGGGTCGCCCCGGTCCCCTCTTCAAATCCTCGATCGAAAGCAGGGTGCATGGCTGACTTTGCGCATCCCTGGAACATCGCAGCGTTACAGCAAATAGCAAGCGGTATGTTGACGAAAAAGATACTCCGCCAACCTTATCGCGCCGCGCAAGAGTGTCTTTCGAATGAACGGGCGGTTTCAGACCGGGTACTCGACGTCATCACTCAGGTTGTCAACATTGCTGCCCGTGGCGTCAGGATAGCCTGCGGCAATCAAGGTTAGAGAACAAGTCCAGGAGGGCGGTATGCAGCGCGCGACCGTCACCTCCTTAGCGACCCAAAACAGTCGCCCGCACCGTGTTCACGATGGAACGCGGCACCACCGGCATGCAAGGCTGCCTTCGCCCAGCATGGCGATGAAGACCGTAATCGCGTCCATTCGGTCCATACCGCCGAGCGCGTCGATTGATAGAGGAAACCCCCGATTTCCCGATTGAATAGCACGGATGAAAACGCCGGAAGACGCGGTCGTCGCGTTGATGTTGCTCTCCGGCGTGAAGGGGTCGCGCAGATGGCGCATGAGGCATGCGTAGAAGGCGTTCAGCCGCGCGCAACAGATTGGCGTCGCCGTCAATGCCGCGGTCCACGTCTACAAACCCTCGGTACGAGTCAAAACCCCTCAGCAATGTGCTTAATGAAGGCGTCAATCACTGCTTCGTTGCGCGAAAACAGCGCAAAGGAACCGACTCTCGTCGAGACGAGGAGACCCGCCTCGACCATTAACGCGAGATGCGCCGAGACGGTAGATTGAGACCGCCCGCTGCGCGCCTGAATAGTATTCGACGGCACGCCGTGCGGGAAGCGCGCGGCATTCGGCGCGAAGCTATGCTCCGGTGTTTTCAGCCACGCCAGAATGTCTCGCCGCAACGGGTTCGCGAGCGCCTTGTGGATCAGATCCGCGTTCATGATTCAGAACATGTCTGTCATGCGTTTGCTGTCCGTGCCGTCAAAGGGCACTTCTCGTGCAGCCCGCGGTTCGATGAACGGCCCTGTAACCATGTGCGCATAACTTTGACCGGGACCGACCATCGGGAACACGTCGGCGTTCGGATCGATCATCACTTCAAGAAACGCGGGTCCATCAAACCGTACGAATGCGTTGAGCTTTTCTTCAAGTTCATCCAGTGTCTCCACTCGACTCGCGAACTCGAATCCATCGGCGCGCGCCGACAGCACAAAGTCCTTGCGATGAAGCGTCTTGTCGCTGACGAACATACGGCCGTCGTAAAAAAGACGCTGCCACTGCCGAATCATTCCATCGCCGCGATTGTTGAGCAGCAGCACCTTGACCGGCACGCCGTAGGTGCTTGCCGTTTCCAGTTCGCCTGCATTCATGCGAATGCTGCCGTCGCCATCGATGTCGATCACGAGCGCATCAGGTTTCGCGAACTGTGCGCCAATCGCGGCAGGCAGGCCAAAGCCCATCGTTCCCATGCTGCCTGACGTCAGGAAGCTGCGCGGCTCGGCAAACTTGAAGAACTGCGCGGCCCACATCTGATGCTGGCCCACGCCCGTCGTGATGATCGCGCGTCCAAGCGTGATGTCGCTGAGCATCTCGATGACTCGTTGCGGCTGGATGGCCCGACTGCGCCGGTCGTAGTTCATCCCGTGGCTGCGCTTGAGCGCCATCACATGCGCGCTCCAGTCCGGTGACGGGCACGCCGCCGGCGCGCACGCTATCAATGCGCGCAACGCATCCTTTGCATCCCCGACGTGACTCCATTCCGCGCGCTTGACCTTGTCAATCTCCGCTTCGTCGATGTCGATATGCGCCACATGACGCGCTTTGGGCGCGAACGCGTCGGGCTGTCCGCCCGCCACCCGATCATCGAAACGTGCACCGACGGCGATGAGAAAATCGCAGTCTTCCACCGCATAGTTGGCGCATGCGGCCCCGTGCATGCCTAGCATGCCGAGCGCAAGTTCATGTTGGGGCGGCATCGCGCCGAGACCCATCAGAGTCGTCACAACGGGGATGCGAAAGCGCTCGCTAAACTGACGCAATTCTGCCGTCGCACCGGAGCCAATCACGCCGCCGCCTACATACAGCAACGGCCGCTTGCTTTGTGCGAGCATGGCGAAAAACGCCGAGCATTTCGCACCTTCGAGGCGCGCACCCCTAGCGACCTGACGCAGCCGATCCGAATAGCCGCGAAAATGCAGCGTTCCGTGCCCGCGATAGGGTCCCTTCCAGTTCTGGATGTCCTTTGGCACGTCCACTACAACGGGACCCGGACGTCCCGTGCGCGCAATCTCGAATGCAGTGCGCAGCGTCTGCTCGAGTTTGTCCGGATCGGTGACGAGAAAGACTTGTTTCGCGCAGGCCGACATGATGTTGAAGACCGGCGCTTCCTGAAACGCATCAGTACCGATCGCGGCGCGAGGGACCTGTCCGCAGATAAGAACAACCGGGACGGAGTCGCCGTTGCAGTCCGCGATCGGTGTCACCGCGTTCGTCGCGCCGGGACCCGACGTGACCATGAATACGCCGACTTTCCCGCTTGCGCGGGCGTAGCCGGCAGCCATGAAGCCGGCGGACTGCTCGTTGGCGGGCACGACGAAGTTGATCTGCCGCGTCGGTTCGTGCTTATGCATTTCATTGAAGCGAAACACGGCGTCGTATGTCGGCAAGATCGCGCCGCCGCTGTAGCCGAACAGCGTATCGACGCCCTCTTCTGCGAGCACGCGCAGTATGACATCGGCGCCGGAGATGAGGTGATCCGTCTGCGCTGGTTTGAAAAGCGTTGGGTTCTGAGTCATGTCGGGTTCTCTCACTTAGCGAACGCACGCGCGATGACGTCCGCATGCCGCGCCGCATGGATCGCGTAATATCCCGGCGCGGTTGACGCCGACGCGGACGGTCCCACATACGACAGCGTCGCACGCGTAGGCAAGAGCTCGCGCAACTGCGGCTCGACGAAACTCCACGCGCCCTGATTGCGCGCCTCTTCCTGACACCAGACGACGCGCTTCAGATTCGGGTAGTGGGCCAACTCGGCGGCCAACTGTTGCGCCGGGAATGGATACAGCTGCTCGATACGAATGATCGGCGTAGCGTAGATAGCGTGTTTCCGGCGATAGTCCAGCAGATCGAAATAGACCTTACCTGTAGCGACGATCAAGCTCTCCGAAGATTCCATGCGCTCGCCTTCGGCCAGGATCTCGTAGAACGCGCCGCCTGATAGCTCTGCCATCGTGCTGACTGCCTCCGGATGCCTAAGCAGCGACTTGGGCGTCATCACGATTAGCGGCCGCTTGTCGGCAGACGCTGCCTGCGTGTGCAGCAAAGCAAACAGTTGCGCAGGCGTTGTTGGCTGGGTCACGCGCATGTTGTCCTGCGCGCTTAGTTGCAGATAACGCTCCAGCCGCGCCGATGCGTGCTCAGGACCTTGCCCCTCCTGGCCGTGCGGCAGGAACAAGGTCAACCCGCTTTGCTGTCCCCACTTTGCGCGGGCGGCAGCGATGAACTGATCGATGACCACCTGTGCGCCGTTCGCGAAGTCACCGAACTGCGCCTCCCAGATCACGAGCGCATTGCGATTCACCGTCGAGTAGCCGTATTCGAACGCGAGCACGGCAGCTTCAGAGAGAATCGAATTCGTCACGGTAAAGCGCCCCTGCTTCTCACCGACATGCTCCAGCGGAACGAATACACCGTCCGAACGTGTCGTGCGCGACTGATTGTGCAGCATTGCGTGGCGATGATTGAACGTGCCTCGTGCGCTGTCCTGCCCGCTCAGGCGTACATCGATGCCCTGCGCGAGCAGTGACGCGAACGCAAGGTGCTCCGCCATGCCCCAGTCGAGCGGCTTCTTTCCGCTCGCCATGTCACGGCGCGCGGCGATCGTTTTGTTGACGAGAGGATGAAGTGCGTAGCCATCGGGCACGCTCGAGATCCGTCGCGCGAGCATGCCCAGTCGCTCCGGCGATGGGGCATCGAGATGAACTTGAGAGAGCGCCGGCGCAGACTTCGTATCGGCGGGGGCTCCACTGAACGATTTGCGACAAGCATCGACCAGCGCCTCGACCTGTTCCAACGTCATCAGGCCCTGTTTAACGAGCTTTTGCGCGTAGACCGTCCGCGCGCCCGGATGCGCCGCAATCGCGCGATACATCAGCGGCTGCGTGATAGCCGGGCTATCCTGCTCCTGGTGTCCGTGTTTGCGAAAGCACACGAGATCGATGACCACGCTGCGCCCAAACTCGGTGCGATAATCGAGCGCGAGATGCACCGCCAGGGCTACGGCTTCCGGATCGTCGCCGTTGACGTGCAGTACGGGCGCCTCGATCATCTTGACAATATCGGTCGCATAGAACGATGAGCGCGTGTCGCGAGGGTCCGACGTCGTGAAGCCGATCTGATTGTTCACGACCACGTGAACGGTGCCACCCGTCCCATGTCCGCGTGTACGAGAGAGGCTCAGCGTTTCCATCACGACGCCTTGCCCCGACATCGCGGCATCGCCGTGAATCTCGACGGGCAGCACGGTCGCGCGGTCATCGGGCGCCAAGGCGTCCGCTTTCGCGCGCGCCATGCCCTGCACGACTGGATTGACCACTTCGAGATGGGACGGATTGAAGGCGAGCGTCACTTCAACAGGACCATCATCGGTCTGTGTGATCGAGCTATAGCCCTTGTGATATTTGACATCGCCCTCGGGCAGCGCCTCGGCATTCTTGCCTTCGAATTCATCGAAGAGCGCATGCAGTGGCTTACCCGCGACGTTGACGAGCACATTCAGACGCCCCCGGTGCGCCATGCCCATCACGACGGAACGCACGGCTTTGGAGGCGCCGTAGCGCACGAGTTCATCCAGCAGCACGATCAGCGATTCACCGCCTTCGAGCGAAAACCGCTTCTGTCCAACATAGCGGGTATGAAGATGCTTTTCGAGCCCTTCCGCCGCCGTGAGCCGTTCGAGAAAGCGGCGCTTGCGCTCAACCGAGAACGAACGCTTCGCTCGCGTGGATTCGAAGCGCAGCTCCCACCAGTGTCGTTCGTTCGCATCGGCGAGATGCATAAATTCAGCACCGAGGGTGCCGGTGTAAGTTTCTTCGAGCGCCGTCACGATCTCTTGTAGCGTCGCATCTCCATCGAAGAGATACGTGTCGGCGGTGCTAAAGCGCGTCGACAGGTCGCTTGATGTCAAACCGTAATACGCCGTCGTAAGTTCCGGCAGCAGGCGCCGCGTCGTCCATTGCAGCGGGTCGAGACTGGCGCTGCGCGTACCGATCGTACGAAACGCCGCAATCAGCGACTGAACCGCCACCTGCTTTCTCGCGAGCGCGAGACCGCCTTCCATCGAAGATGAAGCGCTGCGTGGACGTCGTGCGAGTTCGATGAAGTTGGACACGACCGGCAAATGGGGTTCGTCATTGCGATCGCTGCCGTCGATCGCGGGCGTTTCGCGCAATGCATTGAAATACGCGCGCCATTCTTCGGTAACCGACGCCGGATCGGCAAGATACGACTCATACTGCTCTTCCACATACGGAGCATTGGCTCCGAACAGGAACGTGCTTTGGAGTTTCTCGATCAACATGATGACCTTCCTTTGCCCCGCCCGTCCCTTTCCGGGATGGGCGATGTACTAGTGCGCGGGGTGCCGCGTGCCTGAACCCAAGTCTAGCCAGCCGCATTTGCGCCAGCGGGGGTATTTGACTCGTTCTCAGGCCAGTTGATGTCTGATTCGAGCCACCGTGGTCGGCCGCGGTAGCACAGCCTGCTTGTTACATGGCGGTAAAAGTCATTTGCCGGCCGAGGTGTCATTCTCGTGATGCGCTGGCGATAGACTAGGGGCACCGTTGCGCCAGGCAACGCATCTACTTGATGAGGGTTTCGACATGAAGGTCGCCATTGTTCTGTTCGACGGTGTGCAGGCACTCGATGTCGCTGGCCCGCTCGATGTCTTCGCCGAAGCTAACACTCATTTGCCCGCTCATCGGCAATACGAGGTTTCGCTCGTCGGACGGGAAGCCGGCATCGTGACGTGCTCGAACGGCATGCAGATCATCGTGCCGAACGGCTATTGCGAATCCGATACGCAATACGATCTGCTGCTCGTGGCCGGCGGGCCGCAATTGCCCGACTGGGAACCGCCTGTCGAGTTTCTTGCGTGGCTTCGCAAGCAAGCGCGCGGCGCGGCGCGATTTGGCTCGGTCTGTAACGGTGCGTTCGTACTCGGACACGCCGGTCTGCTCGACGGTCAACTCGTGACGACGCATTGGTCGGATGCAGGACGGCTCGCAAAGAAATTCCCGCACGCTCAGGTGCAGCCGGACAAGATTTTCATTCGTGACGGACGTCTGTTCACGTCTGCTGGCGTGTCGGCCGGCATCGATTTGAGTCTTTCGCTCGTCGCCGAAGACTGGGGCCACGAGCAGGCAGTGCGGGTTGCCAAGCGTCTGGTGGTCTATATTCAGCGCGAAGGCGGCCAGTCGCAATACAGCCCTTACGTGAGCGCGGACAAGGAAGAAGCGCCAATTATCGGCAAGGTGCATCGGTACGTGACGGAGCATCTGGCCGATGCGCTGTCGATCGAGCAACTGGCCAGCGCAGTTTCCGTGAGTCGCCGAACGTTCTCGCGCATGTTCGCCAAGCACGCGAAGGTGACACCATCCGCGTTCGTCGAACAGGTTCGCGTCGATACCGCGAGGCAGCTTCTGGAAGCCAGCGATGCTCCGCTCAAGACCATCGCATTCAAGTGCGGCTTTCATAGCGCGACGCACATGCGCATGACCTTCGTGCGGCGGCTTAACGTCACACCCAAACAGTACCGCGCGCGATTCCGTGGAACACCGGATGTCATCGCGATGCAGGCCGTGCGTGAGACCGTCGCAGAAGCCCCGATGCTCGAAGAATTCGCGGAAGCTGCGTAATCGGAGCCATTCGTGAAAGAGACCGTCTTGTCGCAATCACTCCCGGATATTCTCGCGCCCGGTCTTTCGGTCGTCTTCTGCGGAATCAACCCGGGCCTGCGCGCGGCGGCCGCCGGCCATCACTTCGAAGGCAGAAACAATCGATTCTGGCGCGCCGTTCATCTTGCTGGCTTCACGCCGGCACAGCTTCGTCCCGAAGACGATCGCACGTTCCTCGATTTCGGTTATGGACTGACCACGGCGGTTGCGCGTCCGACGGCACGCGCGGATGAGCTGAGCCCCGCGGAGATACGGGCGGCGACGTCGGGAATCGAGCAGAAGATGTCAGCAATCGCGCCGCGTTATATTGCCTTTCTTGGCAAGACGGCCTTGTCCGCGATGACAGGCGAGCGCGATATCACATGGGGAAAGCAGGCGATGCGTTTCGGCGGCGCAGATACTTGGGTGTTGCCCAATCCCAGCGGGCTTAACCGGTCATTCACGCTGGAAGCCCTCGTGAACGCTTATCGCGAATTGCGCATTGCGGTGGCCTAAACGGAAATTCTTCCCGGGTCTATTTTCTCCGGATCGATCGCACGTCGTGTCCGCACTGCAGTTCCGTGTGGCCGCGCAAGGTTTCGGTAACGAACTCAAGAAACGCACGGATCTTTCCGCTCGTACCGCGACGCTCCACATGCAGGAGATTGACTGGAACCGCGTCTGGCTCGAACGCCGAGAGAATGGGCCGCAAGGTGCCGCCCTTCACCTCGGGCGTCGCCTGGTAGGAAAGCAACTGCCTGATGCCAACGCCGTCCTTCGCCGCCCCGATAGCCGCGGGCGCAAGATCGACGATCATGCGTGGCTGCAAGCGCACCGGCAAACGTACGCCACCCTCAACGAAGACCCACTCGAGTGCGTTCGTCACGCCCGTGAAGGACACGCAGTCGTGCCCGGTCAGTTCGCGTGGATGCCCCGGCTCGCCGCGCGCTTTGAGATAACACGGCGCGGCATATGTTCTGCGTCGAACAAAACCAAGCGGCACCGCGAATGTCGTCGAATCGCCCAAATGACCGATGCGAATCGCGATATCGACGCCTTCATCAAGCAATCGCGTGGTGCGGTCCACATAGACGGCATTGATGCTTACGTCCGGATAGCGCAGCGCGAAGGCGTTGACGAGTGGTGCGACGAATCGCTGGCCGAACAGCACCGGCGCGGATACAGTGAGCGTGCCCACCGGTTTTCGGTGATATGCGCCGATATTCGCCTCAGCATCGGCGAGGCAATCGAGAACCTTGCGACAGGCATCAAGAAAGGCTACGCCGGCATCGGTCGGGCGCACAGAACGCGTCGTACGAGCGAGCAGCTGCGCGCCCATGCGCGCTTCGAGCGCGTTGAGCGCGCGCGACACCGCGGCGGTCGACAACCCGAGCCTCTGCGAAGCGCTGGTCAAACCACCGCTGTCCACGATGGCGACGAATACTTCCATCTCCCGCAATCTGTCCATTCCCAATCCAACTCACGACTCGTCTGCGTTGCAATCTTATCGACCCCGGCCCAGAGAAGTTCGTCTGCTCGGTGAACTGGCCTAAGTCGCACACACATTGGCCCATAAGTCACGCATGGCCAGCGCTTGCTATCCATTGGCCCGATTCGAGCCTCCATCTTTCTATGGTAAAGCGACGCCGTCTTCGACAATGACGCGACGCCCACAAGTTATCGGGCGATGTCGCTTCGTATGGCCAACCCTTTAGAGAGTCCCGCATGTTCTCAGCAATGTTAGAAGTCAATCCGGTTCCCGATCAATTTGATGTCTATCTCGGCATGGCAAAGATGCTGCGCCCCGAGCTCGAACAGATCGAAGGATTTGTGGACAACACGCGTTATGCGAGCCTGGCCCGCAAAGGATGGCTGCTTTCACTGTCGAGCTGGCGCGACGAAAAGGCGCTCGTGCGGTGGCGCACGACAAGCAAGCATCACAAGATTCAGCAGGCCGCGCGTGACCGCGTGTTCGCAGACTATCGCCTGCGCATCGGACAGTTGGTATCCGACACGCATGTGCCTGAAGGCCAGGCGCTAACGGAACAACGCCTCGACGTCACCCAAGCCGGCGCAGGCAAAGCCGTAACCTTGCTCGATGCGATGCGCGCGCCCGAGTGGATCGCGCAGGCGAGCGCGCAAAGCGTTGCGGAATCGCTAGGGCTCGATACGCAAGCGCAGGGCCTCGTCGCGTGGGATGCGTTCAATGCGCTGCTATCGCCCGGAGATGCGATCGTCGTCGCGACTTGGCGCGATCAGGCAGCCGCCGACGCATTCGAGCGCGATGCTGCCCAACTTAATGATGTACGCCTCCGCCATATTCGCGTGATCCGTGAGTACGGGATGTTCGATCGGCGTGAAGCGCCGCAGTATTTCCCTGATGTGGAACGCAAAAGCTAATGCCGTAGCGAGATATCCACACTGGCAGAAATCACGCACGAAATGGCCCAATAACCGACCTCTTTTCGCTTCAGCAAGCGAGGCTCTCTTTCTAGAATTCCGCTAAGCCGATACACGATCGAGAGCCTCTATGAATAGCGCCAATTCACCGACGAACATGACCCCAGACCCGGTCATCGAAGATGCGCCCGCGCTTCTCGCCGCGAGCAAGGCGCCTTCGTCGGCGCCGGTGCAGTCCGCGTTGTCGCTCCGTCTTGCCATCGGTCTGATCGGCATGCTCTTCGCCTCGCTGCTTGCGATACTCAACGAACAGGTCACCGCCTTCGCACTAGCCGATATTCAAGGCGCACTTTCGATCGGTCACGACGACGGCACTTGGCTGACCACTTCGTTCGAAGCAGCCAATGTCACCACGATGGTGTTCGCGCCGTGGTTCGGCATCACATTCACGCTCAAGAGATTCACGATCGCCGCCGTTCTTGCCACGATGTTCTTCGGCTTCCTTTGTCCCTTCTCACCCAATCTTGCGTCGCTCTACACGTTGCGGGTGTTGCAGGGTATTGCGGGTGGCTGTCTTCCGCCGATGCTGATCATCGTGGCGCTGCGCTATCTTCCGCCAAAGATCAAGTTATACGGGCTCGCCGGCTACGCGATGACCGCGACTTTCGGACCCGTGCTCGGCACGCCGCTCGCCGCGTTATGGACCGAGTTCTTCAACTGGAAGATGGCGTTCTGGCAGATCATGCCGCTCGGCCTCGCGACCTGCGTGGCGATCCAGTGGGGCCTGCCCTCTGATCCGCTCAAGCTCGAACGTCTTCGCTCTTTCAACTGGTGCGGCTTCATGACCGGCGGCCCGGCGGTCGCAATGCTCGTCATCGGCCTGTTGCAAGGCGAACGGCTTGACTGGCTAAACTCGGATTTCATCCGCGTGATGTTCGTCGGCGGTTCTGCATTGCTCGCCATATTTCTCGTCAATGAATGGTTTCATCCGGCGCCGTTTTTCAAGCTCCAATTGCTGTCGCGAAGAAACTTCTCTCATGGCCTCGCGACACTATCAGGCGCGGTTATCCTGTTAGTGGGCGTTGCCGCAATACCTGGCCAGTTCCTCGCGCGAATCCACGCATACAGGCCGCTGCAAACGACGCCCCTTTCACTGCTAGTTGCCGTTCCGCTTTTGCTCACGCTGCCGCTGACGGCCGCCCTCCTAAACCTGAAGCGCGTCGATTCACGCTGGATCATGGCGCTCGGCCTGTCGTTGATGATCGCGACCTGCGCGATGGGCAGCTTCATGACCTCCGAGTGGATCCGCGATAACTTCTATTGGCTCCAGTCTTTGCAGATCGTCGCGCAACCTATGGTGATTCTCGCGATTCTGATGGGCGTGACGACAGGCTTACCGCCGACCGAAGGCCCGTTTGCCTCGGCGATGTTTAACTCGCTCAAGACATTCAGCGCGGCTGTCGCGAGCGCGCTCATTGAAGGGCTTGGCACCGCGCGCGAGCGCTTCCATTCGAACATGCTCGTCGATCAACTCGGCAATCGCGCGCTCGTCACCGATCGGAGCGTCGAGACCGCGCATGGCGTGGCCCAGCTTGCGCATCGGGTTCATGAACAGGCGCTCGTGCTGATGTCCGCCGACCTTTACCGCGTGATGGCGTGCATTGCCTTCACGTTGCTTCTCCTCATTCCGGTGTTGCCCGTGCGCATATCTCCGCCATGGGCCGCGACGCCGCGCCCTTCATCCCAGTCTTCGCCGCAGTCCTCGCGTTAAGGGGAGTTATTCCATGTCATCCTTCAAGCTCTCCCGTTCAAAGCTAATCCGTGTCGTGGTGCCCGTGATGGCAGTCGCCATTGGCGCCTGGGCATGCGTCAGGCTTCTTTCCGATTCCCATACCGAATCGACGAACGACGCGTATGTTCAGGCCGATTTCACGCTCGTCGCACCGCGGGTCGCCGGACAGATCTCCGACGTGCTCGTCGACGACAACCAGTCGGTCAAATCCGGCCAACTGCTTGTGCGCATTGATGACCGCGACTATCGGGCCGCGTTGATGAGCGCCGATGCTGACGTCGCTGCAGCGCGTGCGGCCGTCGCCAATTTCGATGCCGAGATTGCGCGGCACCCTTCGCTCGTCGATCAGGCACGGGCGACGCTGCGATCCGACGATGCCGCGATCGACTTCGCGCGCGCGAATGCCGCGCGGTATCAGAACCTGTCGGATGCGGGCGCGGGCACGGCGCAGGAACAGCAGCACGCGTGGAGCACGCTTGCACAGCAGCTCGCGCAGCAGGCTCACGACCGTGCCGCCTTGGCGACCACTCAGCAGAATCTCGATGTGCTGCGCACGCAGCGCGACAAGGCCGCCGGCGCGCTGGCCCGCGCCGAAGCCGTGCGCGAGCAGGCGAAGCTGAACCTGTCGTACACAGAGATTAGAGCCCCCGTCGATGGCAAGGTTGGGCGCCGTTCAGCGCGTGTCGGCGCGTTCGTGGCGCCAGGCGCGCCGGTGCTCGCCATCGTCCCGCTTTTGGATGCGTACGTGGTCGCCAACTTCCAGGAGAATCAGATCACGCGGATGCGCCCCGGTGAAACCGTGCGCATTAAGGTGGACAGCATCCCGGGCGTGGCCATCAAAGGTCACGTCGATAGCCTTGCCCCCGCGACCGGTGTGAGCTTCGCGCCTATCGCGCCGGACAACGCGACCGGCAATTTCACCAAGATCGTGCAGCGCGTTCCCGTGAAGATCACGATCGATCGCGGACAGGAAGCCGCAGCCGCGTTGAGCGTCGGGCTTTCGGTCGAGGCGGAAGTCGCGCTCGGACAAGGCGGCCAGGCGCTTGCGCAGAGAGGCGATGCAAAATGAACACGAACGGACCAACGGTGCGCGGAATCGCACTCGCCATCCTCTCGGCTCTCGCGATGGTCGGCTGCACGGTCGGACCGGACTTCGTGCCGCCGAAGTCCGTCACCCCCGATGTCTTCGAGCGGACGCAAACGGCGCAAGCGCCGAGCAAGCCGGTCGAAGCGGACTTCAACCCCGACTGGTGGACGCTTTTCGACGATCCTGTGTTGAATACCTTGGAACAGCGTCTCGCCGGTGCTAACCTCGACGTCGCCGCCGCGTCGGCGCGCTTGCGCCAGAGCCGCGCCGAACAGCGCGTAGCCGGCGCGGCCGCGCTGCCGACGCTCGGCGGCGCGGCGTCGTACAACCGCGAGCGCGGCAGCGAGAACGGCATTCTTTCGCTGCTCGGCGTGACGCCATCGCAGAGCCAGCCACAATCCGCATCCGGCAGCGCGCCGCTCGGTGTATCGGCGATGCCGGGGTCCAAGGGCTCTCCCGCGTACGACCTGTATCAGGCGGGCTTCGATGCATCGTGGGAACTCGATATCTGGGGCCGCGTGCGCCGCAGTGTCGAAGCGACGGGCGCCTTGTCCGACGCTTCTTTTGAGGACCGCAATGCGATACTGCTGTCGGCACGCGCCGAACTCGCGCGCGACTATATCGCGTTGCGCGACACGCAGTCATTGCTGGAAATCGCAAAGCAGAATCTTGACATCGCGCGCGACTCCGTGAAACTCACGCGCATACGCGTGCGAGAAGGCGTCACGACCGACCTCGACGTCGCCAATGCGTCCGCGCAGATGGAAACCATCGAGAGTCTGATTCCGACGCTTGAATCCCAGCGCGATACGACCGTCAACGCGATCGGCGTGTTGCTTGGCGAGGAGCCGGGCGCGCTGCGCGAGATGCTTGCGGCGTCGCGTGAGGTGCCCACGCTGCCGGAACGGATTCCGATCGGCTTTCCGTCGGAGCTTGCCGAGCGCCGGCCGGACATCAAGCGCGCGGAGGCTCAACTGCATGCGGCGACGGCGTCGATTGGCATGGCGAAGGCTGATTTTTATCCGCGGATATCGCTCAACGGCAGCGCTGGCTTTCAAAGTCTGCAACTTTCGAGTCTCGCCAGTTGGGCTTCCGGGCAGTTCGTGGTCGGTCCGTCGATAACCTTTCCGATCTTCGAAGGAGGCCGGCTCAAGGGGACCCTGCAATTGCGCGAAGCGCAACAGCAGGAAGCGGCGATCATGTACAAACGCACCGTGCTCGAAGCATGGCGCGAGGTGGACGATGCGCTCCTCGTCTACGACGCGGAGCAACGCCGGCACGAGCGGCTCGCGTCGGTCGTCACGCTTAATCAGCGCGCGCTTGGCATCGCGCAGCAGCGCTACAAGGCCGGCGCACTCGACTATCTCGATGTGCTTAACGTGCAGAAGCAGTTGCTCGACGCGCAGAGCAAGCTCGAGCAGAGCAAGGCGACGGCGGCGGAAAATCTCATCACGCTGTGCAAGGCGCTTGGCGGCGGATGGGAATCCACCTACGCTCGCGGAGTCGCTGCGCGCTGATCGTCCCGTTCTTTGCGGAATGAAGCCGGGCGCTGACGCTCTTCGCAACTTTGTCGAAGCGAAGCCCGGTCCCGATGGCGTGCCTTCTCGGAGACGTTGTAGAGCAGCGCACGGCAATGATATCGTGCGTGTCGCGGAGTTAGAACAACCCAATCCCGAGCGGAAGGATTCGACGAGAGTCGCACGGCCGCCGCTTGTATTGTAGGGCATCGAAAATCGCGCGATTTGTCGCCGCCGAGATTTTTTGCTCGCTGGTGCGAGATTGACCGCAATTGACGAACAACCGTCGCCACCCAAGTGTCGAACGCAAGCGCATCGTTGGCGTCCGGCACCATGTCTCCCCAGCGCACGCGCCTTCCCTGCCTTTCAGCCGTGAACTAACGGCGTGTTGCCGAGATAGTAGCCAGAATACATAACGCACAGTCTTCAAAGGTGTGACCCTGCGCCAGGTGCACCGCTTACCGCGCCAGCCCTGTCTTGCGCGAGCCTGCCGACGTTATATGCGGTCTCACTAAGTGCGGCTGACGCCCTCAACATTCGTCGCAACGGCCCAATGATAGTGATACCAGACGGCTACTGCGAAAGCTGCTAGAGCCGCCTGCCAACGTGTACCGGCTGGTGTCTGAATCGCAGGAACGCGTTTGACTGCAAGTGTCTGATCGAGGGGAGCAGTTCGACCCCACTTCGAATCACTAGTGCGAACGTGCTCCGCGTCGCGTTTCCGCAGTGGTGCGAGACAACAACCTCTTGGGGCGTTCGATCTCCGAATGATCGACTCGAATATCTCACATAGACGACGCGCCATTGAAGCGGTCCAGCAGGAGCTAAATTAAGCACTTCGCTTCTCAAGCCCGGAGATTCTCCTCGAGTAAGTCTTCTTCATATCGAATTGACGCATCACGCATCTCTCTCAAAAAATGCGTCGTTACTCGGTCTGCTGAACCCATTGACTCCGCCAAGCCGGCGCTTCAAAGGGATCAGAAAAATATTGTGTTTCGTGGAGAACCTTGCCGTTGCAGAACTCCATAATGCTTACCGTGTAAGCCGCATGCCCGTTATAAGTGATGGAGTATTCCGTGATCCATAGACTGCCCTCGCCTAGGATTCGCCTGACATCGAAACCTGCGGGCTTCCCTGGATGATGACTGCGCAGTGCCTGCAAATTCTTTCGCCCGAGGATTCGTTCACCTGACTGGGGATAGTCACAGATGGCATCGTCGTCATAGATGTCATGTTCTGTATCGAGATCGCCGGCCGCCGACGCTTGCCAGTGCAGATTCAGGGCTTCACGAATTTTCTCTTCGTCCATGCAGTGCCTCCGGTATCAGTTAGGTTCATCGAGCCCTGATTCGCGGAATAAACCCAGTGTTGCCCGACCCTTGACAGCTTTGCGATTCCACGCAATTGCTCAATGCCCGCTCGCCGATTCATTCGAAAGCAATGGCCACCGCTTTGCGCGGCGCGAACTCGAACGGCTCGATGCTCGGCTAGTCGGCCGAGGCGTCGAAGACGTCCGGCGTTCGGGGCTCAGCGCCTGGCACTGCGCGGCATCTGGCCGAGCTGGTGAAATACACTCAGCCAGTCCTCGAGATGCCATGTCTTCGCGATGCGGCCGTCGCGCACCTGATGAAACGAATGGATCGCGAAGCGCACCGGCTTGCTGGTCGCGGCGATGCCCATCAGCGGGCCGGACTGCGTCCCGCTCACTTCGGCGCGCACGCCCACCCGATCGTCCTGCACCAGCATGTCCAGGATCTCAATGCGCAGGTCCGGCAGCGCGGTAGCCATGTCGGCGAAGATAGCGATCATCTGATCGGGGCCCGGCTTCCGGCCGGGCGGCTCGGGAACGTATTCCCAGTCTGGGGTGACGGCCTCGCGCAGCAACGCGATGTCGTGCGCGGCGAACGCGCGGTAAATGCGCTCTACCGCCTCGCGTTCGGTGTTCCCTGCATTCAGTGTCGCCAGCATGGTGCCTCCCGGGGGGACCAGTAGGAGTACTTTAGCGCAATGTGCTCGTGCTGTCCTTTAGCGTTCTCTGCGCGATGTCGTGCCACGCGACATAGGCGTGCGAGGCCGTCTTGAAGGGCGAGCGGCTTCGCGATGTCCACGTGAGCTGCCGTACGCGTCGGCCTGCTGCGTGAAAGCCGCATTGGGGTTCGATATGAGCCTTGCGCCGTTTCGCGTCGAACTCACCAACCACCCACACAGTGACCATAATCGCCGCCGGTTTTGGACGCACCGTACGCCGATAGCGGGGCTGAGCGCCAGCCTTCCGAGCAAGTGCCGATGCGACCCGTTCCGAGCCGTCCACAAAGTTTTAGTGCATATTTATCAAGTCGCTTGGGTCGATAGGAGGCGACAAGGGACGTCGGGCGAACCCATCGCATAACGTCGGACCGATTCGCTCCGCCCCGGCCCTCAAAGAAGCAGCAACTGTATGAAGCGCTAAGCTACCCGCCATCGAGAGAACTGGCGGGATGGGGCGGAAGCGGGGAATGAGCCCGCTGCTTGAGTTGGAATTCTTGAGTCCGAACTCAAACCGCGCTGCACGATTCAGCGGGTGCGCGCCCAAATACGCGAGGCCCACGCAAATGATCAGCAGGCTTCCCGTCGCGAAGAACACCGAATGCAACCCGAACCACACGCCAATCTGGCCGCCAATCAGTGGCCCTGTGACCTGCCCGCTAAATTGTGCCGATTGCAGATATCCGAGCAATTGTCCGCTTCGGTTCTCATCGACGGCGCTGCGCGCGAGCTTCGAGATAGACGGCAGCAGACCTGCGAGCGTCATGCCCATCAGCACCCTCAGCGCGGCGAGCTGCCACCACTGATGCACGAACGCTTGCGGGATCATCGCGATGCCAGTCAGCACGAGACATCCGACGATCACGTTCCAGCTTCCGATGCGATCCGCGAGCGCGCCGAGCCGCGCCGCCGTCAGCATGCTGCCAAGCGCGGAACACGCCATCACGACGCCCGCGATGCGCGCCACATGGTCTGCCGTCACGCCCAGACCGCCGATATACACGGTGATGATCGGCTCAATCGACATGTTCGCGAGCAGCACCATCATCGCGGTGGCGAGCAGCGCGGCCACAACGACGTAATTCGTGCGATGCGCCGACTTTGAAGCAGGATCCGCCGCGTGTTTCTTCGCATCGGCGGGATGGAAGTCTTCCTTCACGAGGACGATCGTGAGTAGCGCTGGCCCCCGCGATCATTCCCGCGCCCGCGAAAAACGTCCCGCGTATGCCGATCAATCCCGGCAGCATGCCGCCGATGAGCGGCCCGGAGAGATTGCCCGCGAGCGCGCCCGTCGACAGGATGCCGAGCGCCCACCCTGCCCGCTCGCGCGGCGCCTGCGTGCCGATCATCACCGTCGACGCCGACGCGTAGCCGCCGATCAGACCGGCAAGCAGACGCAGCGCGACGAGTTGATGCACCGAATGCGCGACTCCTATCAACGACATCACGATGGCCATGCCGACCGCCGCGCGCACAAGCATCGGCTTGCGGCCGTAGCGATCGGCGAGACGTCCGCAGAGCGGCGCTGTGACGGCGGTGCCAAGAAACGTCGCGCTGAACGCGACGCCCGACCATTCGATCACCGCCGACTGCGAACTCACGCCGAGTTGCTGCACGTAGAGCGGCAGAAACGGCAGCAACATGCTGAGGCTCACGAGCGTCGTGAACGAACCGAACACGCAGACTGCGAGATTGCGTCGCCAGTACTGGCCATTGCGTTCTGCATAGCCGAGGGCTCCCGAGGGTTGAACGACCTGGCTCATTTTGACCTCAACGCAGCGAAAAGATCCACGGCTAGGGCAATCGCGAGCGCCGCCGCGCCGATCACGAAAAGCAGGCGGTAATCGCCGCCACTGCTCGAAAACAGAAAGGAAAGACCGTATGCCGCGAGCGCCTGAAGGACCGCAAAGCCCGTCGTCGCGGTGCGCCATGCGCCCCTCTGCGCGGCCGAATGATGCGCGAGCAGCTCATTCACGCGCCCCAGCACGAGCGGCACGATGCCCGGCGTGAATGCACCGACCAGCACGCTCGACACCATCAGCAGGCTCGAACTCGACGACAGCGCGGGCAACGCGACCGCAACCAACTGGAGCAGATATGCGACCCGAAGCGCCGGCCCGAAACCCGCGCGATCCGCGAGATGACCGGCAAGCAGCGGCCCGGCGATCGCACCGAGCCCGTACAGCACCCAGAACTCCGCGCCTGCATCGACACCTTTGCCGAGACCGCGCGCGACGAAATCGACGAGAAAGATCATGTGCGGCACCAGACCGACTGCATTCAACGCGTACTCGACGAACAGCGCGCGCAATGCGGGCGGCGGCGCCTTGACGCTCGCTTGCTGCGCGGCGGGCGCCGGTGCATCCTGCGAGGGCCATCCATTCCACGCGACGATGGTCAGCAGCAACGAGACCACCGCGAGGCCCAGCCACGTCTGCGTCAGACCTTGTCGCAGCAATAACGGCACGATCGTCCCCGACGCCGCGATGCCCAGCCCGATGCCCGTGAAAATCGCCCCGCTCGCGAAGCCGCGACGCGAGGGCGCGACGTGCGCGATGATCGTCGGCGCGGCGAGCACCATCAGCGCGCCGCCAGAAATGCCGGACAGGAACCGCCACACGAAGAACCACAGAAACGACACCGGAAACGCGCACGCGACTAACGCAATGGTCGCGATGACCATCATCGCGCGCAGGACCGTAGCGGCACGCGCATGCCGCGCGAAGAAGCCCGCGGCCAGCGCGCCCGCAAGATAACCGCCGAGATTAGCCGCGCCGAGATAAGCGGCCGTCGACGCGGGAAACCAGTGCGCTCCGATGATCGCTGGCAAGAGCGGCGTATAGGCAAAACGCGCGAGCCCGATGCCGACGAGACTCGCGCTCGCCCCTGCGAGCATGCCGCGCCAGACCTGGAACGGCTCGGGTTCCGATGGGTTCAAGACTGCGTAACGCATACCCCCTCCATCTTTGCCGGAGACGCGGCGTGCGCGCCTCGATGAAGGCCAGCCTATATTCGATCGCATCTAGAGAGAATCGATGTTGATCGGAAGACAATCTTCCGCTATTCGATCGAATCGAGTTGCAGTTCCCTGAACCGACGCCGCAGGCGCGGCATAGCGAAATCGACGAACGCGCGTACTTTCGGCACCGACAGCCGTCCGTGCGGCGTCAGCAGATGCGCCGGCAACGGCCCGTGCTCGCTGTCGGACAGCACGATTTGCAACGTCCCGTCCTTTACTTCCTTGGCGACGTGATAGGAAAAGAGCCGTGTGAGGCCATTACCATCGACAGCGGACGCAACCGCCGCGCGCACCGTGTTGACGATGAAACGCGGCGCGAACTGCACGACTTGCGGAATCGTCGAGCCGCCTGCGGTGGGGAAGCTCCATGAATCGAGACCGAAGTGCGTCATCGAAATGATCTGATGCTGCCCAAGATCCGCGGGCTTTTCGATGCGCGGATGCTTCCCGAGATAGCCCGGTGACGCAGCCACGACGCGCCGCACTTCACCGACGGGAATCGCGACGAGCGTCGAGTCCGACAGATGCGCGATGCGCAACGCGACATCGATTCCTTCATCGATTAGGCTCACGGGCCGGTCGAGAAGTTGCAGACGCACCGACACGGCGGATGGGCGCAGGCGTTCAACCACGCGGTAGGCGGCTTCCTGATGCGCGCGGCTACCTCACCGAACGAGATCGGTGACCGTACCGGCGGTCTGAATCGCGCGTTCAAATATCTGTATTCGATCCGGCTCGTCGGCAAGCGTCTGAAGGCATGGAACCGGATCGTCTACTACATCGTGAAGTGGCTGCTGTTCGGCGGGATAGCAATTGCGATTTTCTGGCGCTACTGAGGCCAGCCGAAGGCAAGCCAGCCCAGACAAGGCGGTGCCGTAACGCGGCGAGCATCCCCAGATGAGCGGAATTTTCAGTGGAGCGGCCATTCAAACGGCGCCAGGATATCCGCGCGATTTCCTCCGGTAGACTGGGCGCTTCGTCGATCAATCGAAGCGCCGAGCCGACATGGACCGAATAGACGCGATGAAAGTGTTCATCGCCACGCTCGACGAAGGCAGCCTGGCAGGCGCGGGGCGGCGTCTCGGCCGCTCGCCTGCGTTGGGCGGCAGCCAGCACACCAGGTCCCAGTGCGGCCTTGATCGGCCATTCTTCGAGGGACCCTTGTATCTCAATCGGAAAGTCTTGTCGGCGTGCACCGTGTTAGATTTGTCACAGTTGCGCCAATGACCTCGTCAACTCGCGGTCGGAAGCCATGCCGGTGGCCGCTCAGCTTTGCAGAGGCAAGGGCTTGCCGAAGCGAAATGCAAGCGAAGGGAACTTCTGCGTCGTATCGGCCGCTCGATGTCACAGAATAGGATGATGCGGTCCTTGTCCGTCTTGTTTTCGGCCCAGTGCAGATAGGTTTCGTCGAAAACGACTTCCTCGCCGTCGCGCCACGAATAGCGCTGGCCGTCGACGATGATCGCGCAGTTGTCGTCGTTCGGCGTCACGAGTCCCAGGTGATAGCGCAGCGATCCCGCGTATGGATCGCGGTGCAGCGTGAGCACGCCGCCGGGCGGCAAAGCGGTCCCCACTCGCCAATAATACATCGCACTCCGCGTCAGTCAGATTGGCGACGAAGTTCTGTGTGCTGTCAGGGTCGTCATAAACAAAGCGGGTAACAGTGGCGGAATTTCCGGACGCGTCCTTGGTTCCGATGTACGTCCCCCATGCCCCGGCCGGTGAGGTCAGAGCAAGAAGGCGACTATCGGTCTGATCGAAAAGATACGCGACCCCTCCGTCGGGTGCCTTTGCGGCATGAGGCGACGTCCAAACGCCATTTGGGCAGCGGTCACCGATGTTCGCGCTGACGAGTTGTAGTCACAGATCTAATTGCGATTGCACCTGCAAAAAAAGAGCGCTACCTGTCGATAGCGCTCATAAATCCGGATCCGAAGGATCCGGCCTGAGAGATCAAATTTATGACTGCGTTGTCGAATCCGTCAGGCAATCTGCATTCGCAGCGCTATGCGGCGCAAAGCCCTGAGTAAAGGTCGGGACGCATCGGGCACCCGGTCGCGCCGTTCTCACGGTCAACGAGCTTCCAGGATTTATCGTCTCGGGTCGATACGACCTTGCGGTGTGCCCCGGCAGTCGCGAGTCAACCGATCGCTCAAAGACCGGAATAAACCATCTTCGTGAACTGAGCGCCGTTGAACACGAAATTGCCCCAGACGGCGTCAAAGGCGGCGGTCGGCTTCGCGGCGACAATCTCGTCAAGTGACTTGCCTTGCCGTTTCAGCGCTGCAACGTTGCTTCGTACGGTAACCAGCATGTCACGGAATGCGATGAGTTCAGTTCGCGTGCCGACAGGGCCGTGGCCCGGTATCACGATGGTGTGGTCGGTCGTTCGCGCGACAGCTTTGTCAGCCCACTTGATCGCACCATCGATGCTGCCGCCGTCCTCGTTGTCGATATACGGATAAAAGCCATTCCAGAAGGTGTCGCCCAAGGCCAGCACGTCGGCCTCCTTGAAATACACCCACAGATCGCCATCCGTATGACCGCCTCCGAAATTCTCTACTTGGATCGTGGTTCCCGCGAATGAAAACGTCCTTTTGTCATCGATAACGAGCGTTGGCCTAGCATTTTCCGGCACGGGCTCGAAAGTCCAGTTCCACGCATCGACATGAGTCGTTTCGGTCAGATGCTTCGAGGTGTTCCTGTGCGCAACGACGGTAGCTCCCGCGTCATGCATCCAGGCGTTGCCGTTGGTATGGTCCCAGTGCCAATGCGTATCGACCACGTATTTCAATGGTGCCGGACCGATCTTATCGAGCGCGGCCCGCAGCTTGTTCTTTGATTTACCGATGCCTGCATCGACGAGAAACTTTCCTTCCTTGCCCGACAGCACAGTGATATTGCCGCCAGAACCCATCAGCTCTGTGATATTGCCGCGAAGGGGTTGCACGACAATATCCGAGTCGGCTCTGCGCAGATACCGTGCACCGGCGCCTGTGTGAAAGTAGTCGTCTGGCGTGGCATGCACGCTTTGAATGGTCTGGCTGGCCGGATCGGCTATCGCTGCCGTGGAGAGGGGCACGAAGGCTGCACCCATCGAAATGGACACGGTCGCGCTCAATCTTATGAATGTCTTCATTCTGAACTACCTTGAAGGTACGGAAAAAGCGGGTGAAGCGGCGCAAAACCACGCGCTAGAACAATTGCCGGATGCCGATCATCGTGCCGAGCTGATTAGCGCCACGGCGTGGCGTGGTGCCACCTCCGCCCGCGCTTATCGTGTACGCGGCCTGGCTGCTATTCCAGAGGTAGCCGACTTGCGCATACAGTGCCGTACGCTCGGAAACCAGATAGAAGCCACGCACGGTGGACAAGGTTGCACGAGTATCGTGCCGTTTATTGATGACCCTGATGACCTCCGCCTCTGCAATGATCGAAGGCGTCACCTGATATGACACACCACCAAAGAAGATGTCTGATCCGATATCCGGCTCGGAAGATTCATTTTCGGCATTACGATGAAGCCAGCCGCCTTCGACTTTTGCCTTGCCCACCGTGACATGCGCCGCGATCAGCAGCCGCGAGTCGATGTCAGTCGCACTGGTCATCGGCACGGGAGGCCTGCCATCGAAAAAGTTGGCCGCGGCGCCTGTCCCACCTCGCTGCTCGTCGTACGAGATGCCGCCGCCGAAAGTCGGCCCGTCATACTTGATCATTGCTGTCCACTGTCGGCATTGAGTCGGCGCGCCTGGTACGGACCCCGCGCACAGACCTTGCCCGGGCGAATTTCCGCCGACTACGTCTCTGCCAAAAGAATACGTCGCGCCGATCGTGACATACCGGTACGTGCCCAGATATCCGATCGCATTGTCGCTCCGAGCATTCGGAATGTACGCGTCCACGGAGCCGATTCCATAGATTGCAGGACCCATGACATCGTTATCGAGGATCGTGTAGAGCGTTGCCGTATTCTGTCGCCCGAAGAACCACGAACCCGTTGGCCCTGAAATCCCGACCCACGCCTGGCGGCCAAACAGGCGCCCGCCTTGATTGAGATCTCCAGCCCGAAGATTGAAGGAGTTTTCCAGATTGAACCTCACCGAATAACCCTCTCCTATCGGCTCGGACCCGCGCAATCCCCAACGTGATGGAGTGGACCCGGTGATTGCGGGCATCCTGACCAGGCTGTCGCCAAGATTGTTGGCGTGGGTGACATATTCGATACCCGTATCGACGATTCCATAAAGCTGCACGCTTTGCCCAAATGCGCAGCCACTGGTCCAGATCATTCCCGCGACCAAAGCAAACAAAAGTCTTTTCATTGCGTCTCCAACCAACGAGTTAGACTCGCCTCTCTACTTCGTCATCCTATGCGTTTCAGAAAAATATGCCGGTGCTTTTTGGCGGCATGCTCTATTCGGAACCGGGTGTAAGTTGTTTTGAGATCACAGACGCATGCGATTGCTTATGCGCTACGGCATCCTTCAAGAAAAGAGCGAAGGCCGCAATGAAACTGGGAATCGCAAGCATGCTGACGATGGCGCCGAGGCCAAGTCCGGCTTGGAGAAGGTTGGCGCCCGCTATCGATCCGACGATGCCGCCAATGCGGCCCATTCCAAGCATCCACGCAATACCGGATGCTCGTCCATGCGTCGGATAGAATTCGGCCGCGATCACCGGCATGGAGACCTGCGCACCGTTCAAGGAGGTACCGGCGGTGAATATCAGCACGCCAATGAGCAACGTGTCGCCGGAAAGCTGTCCAATGCCCCAAAGAAGGCCGCCGGTCAGCGTATAGGTGACAGCAACGACACGATGAGCGTTGACGCGGTCCATCGCGTACCCGCAGACGATCGACCCGATGCCGCCGCCGAGCGGGAACAACGCCGTGATCAGGGATGCCTGCTGCAACGTCATCCCGCTGTCTTTCAACAAGGTCGGCAGCCAGCTGGTCAGCAGGAAATAGACGAGCAGACCCATGAAATACGTGAGCCACAACAGCAACGTTCCCGTGCGATAGCGCTTCGACATGATCAACCGGACGGGCGTGTGTTTTTGGACCTCGGTTCCTTCATGCAGCTTGAATCGGGATGCTTGCAATGGCGTGCCCGCGATTCGACCGAGCACCTCGTTGATGCGGGCCGCGGGCCATGACTTCGTGACCATGAAGCGAACCGACTCGGGTAGACAAACGAGCAGCACGACGGCAAGCAGCAGTGGCGCAACTCCGCCGGCGAAGAATACGCTTCTCCATCCGAATGCCGGTATCAGCAGAGCGGCGGCAAATCCGCCGGCCGAAGCGCCGATGGTGAATCCGCAAAACATCACGTTGACGAGCAGTCCCCGGTGCTTTGTCGGCACGTATTCCGAGATCATCGTCGTCGCGTTCGGCATGGCTGCGCCCAAGCCGATTCCGCAGCCAAGTCGAAAGAGCGTGAGTGCGTCGATGGAACTGGCTTGCACGGACGCAAGACTAAGCGCGCCAAAGGTAAAGACGGAACCCACCAGCACACGCTTTCGGCCGATCTGATCCGCAAGAGGGCCTGCGACAAGCGCGCCGACTACAGATCCGATGAGTGCGGCACTCAACACCGGACCGAGCTGGACCCAGGTCAGCCCCCAGTCTTTGGCGAGTGCGGGCGCGACGAATCCGGCTGCTGCCGTGTCGAATCCGTCAGCAGCAACGATCAGGAAACACAGCGCCAGAATAAGCCATTGATAGGGTGAGAACCTTTGTTGATCGATGAAATCCTGTACATCCAGGACTTCAAATGATGTGTTATCCGACGACATGATTCATCTCCTGATTGTGCAGCTCGAACGTTCTTATTGCTTTGTACTGCGATATATATGAGATATACTCGTGGGTCGTTATTGCTGCTCGGGTTATTCAGACCGCCCCATAATCAAGTGCGGACATCCCGCCTGTATGACGCTCGATGACGGACGCGGCTGTCAGCAGGCGCAACTCCCGGAAGCTATCGGCCACCAGTTGCACACCGACCGGTAGTCCACCACTGAAACCCATCGGAGCGCTGATGCCCGGGAGGCCGAGTGCTGCAGTGGCGATCAAAGGACTCTGAGCGGCTATGAGCGTACGCGTCTCTTCGGTCGTTCCGAGGTCCGCGCCCCACGGTAAAGGCAGGCAGCATGAAACCGGCAAAAGTGCGATTGGATAACGGCCGAGAAATTCGTTCCACTTGCGACGCAATTCGTCCCGCCGTGCGATTGCCTGGACGTAACCGCCAAGATCGACGGCTGGAGCGCAATCGGCCATGCTGCGGATGAATCGTTTGACATCCGGATCTCCCGTCGAATCCGCCGCGGAAATCATGCCGAAACGAGCCTCTGTCATTACGATCGATTGCCACACGTTGACGCACTGCTCGATCTCGGGAGGGTGCGCCCGCTCGATAATATAGCCGGCAGCCGCGAGGGCATTCGCTGCTTCGAGCAATGCCGCCTTGATCTCGGGACAAACCGTGGATCCCGGAATCTCATCGATCAGGGCGACCTTCACTGCCGAAGAATCGTCGGAGTGTTCCAGACGCGCATCGGCCCACGTAGCATCGCGCGTGTCGGCAGCGGTCATCGCGCGTAGTCCGAGTAACACGTCGGCGACCGATCGCGCCAATGGACCCTGTGCGGACATGGATTGAAGTCCATAGAAGCGCTGGCTGACAGTCGGATGATAGGCGGGCACACGCCCGGGAGTAGTGCGAAGCCCCACTACACCGTTGACGTACGCGGGATAGCGAATCGACCCGGCGATGTCGGTGCCATGCGCGAGCGCACACATGCCCGTTGCCACCGATACCGCTGCGCCGCCGCTCGATCCGCCTGAGGTAATATCGGCCCGCCAGGGGTTTAGCGTCCTGCCGTATAACGGGTTTTCGGTGAACCACCTGAAAGAGAACGGCGGCACGTTCGAACGGCCGATGATGTTCGCACCAGCATTGCGCAAGTTGACGACCACGGAACTATCCGCCGGTGCAATGCGATCCGCGTAAGCCGGATTCCCATTCGTCGTGGCTTCGCCCGCTACATCGACGTTGAGTTTTACTGTCAACGGCACGCCGTGCAGAATGCCCGCTTCATGCGGCGCACTGCGCAGTAACGCGTCCGCCTGTTTAGCGGTTTCGAGCGCCCGTTCGCGATCCGCATGGACAATGGCGTTGAGCCGCGGATTGATCGAATCGATCCGCTGATGAAACGCCTCCAGCACCTCCACACAAGAGACGGAACGCGCCCGCACTTGTGCGGCAATATCGACGGCGCGCCAGCGCCAAATCTCGCCAGGGAGTGTGCTGGCGGATTGTTCGGCTTGCAGCCGCCTGTGCATGGTTGACATGTCTAATCGAGATTGATCGTGCGTCACGTCGGGTCCGGATATCGATGATGAATGCGTGTATTCTTCCATCGGGCTACTATCGAGACAACCGAACAGCGGGATACCGCATATCGAAAATTTCGATATCACTGGAAAACGAACAAATGGCTTCGCTCGATGTGGAATGGATATGGGTTTTCGACGAAATCTACAAGACACTGAGTGTGACGAGCGCTGCGGACAGGCTCGGCATGACTCAGGGCGCAGCCAGTACCGCGCTCAATCGTCTGCGCGACTATTACGGCGATCAGCTGTTTGTGCGGACGTCGCGCGGCATGTTGCCGACGCCACGCGCAGTCGCGCTGCAGCCGGTGCTGCACAAAGTGCGCGAAGATCTGGAAGTCGCGCGCACAGGCGCACTCGTCTTTGAACCGGCCAGTTCGCACCGGACGTTCCGTTTGTGCATGACCGATCTCGGCGAGATCGCTCTGCTTCCGCGGCTGCTCGGCCATCTGCGGCCTCATGCGCCGAACGTTCATATCGAGGCGGAGAAGATCAATCCGGACAGTCCTCGAAGGCTCGAAGACGGCACCATCGATCTGGCGATTGGTTACATGCCGCAACTCGACGCCGGCTTCTATCAGCAAGCCTTATTCGAACAAGACTTTCAGTGTATTGCGAGCCTTTCGCACCCGCGCATTGGAAAACGGCTCGGCAAAAGCACCTATGTCGCCGAACGACACGTGGAGGTATCTAATCCGGCGACAGGCCATACCGCGATGGTCGAAAAGGCACTGTCGTCTTCGGGCGTCACGCGCGACATCGCATTGCGAGTGCCAAGCTTCCTGGCCGTTGCGCAGATAGTGAGCGAGACTGAGCTACTCGCGACCGTGCCACGTTATTACGCGTTGGCGATGTTATCGCGCGAGCCGATTCGACACTTGGACATACCGTATGAATTGCCTCGCTATTCGGTGAAGCAGCATTGGCATGCGCGTTTCCACAGCGATCCTGGCAACGTCTGGCTACGAAAGACAGTTGCGGGTCTCATGCCCAATGTTGTGTCGGGACATGCGCTATGAGAGACCTCACCGAACTGGCTATTGCATAGAGGCCGAACGCAGGCAGCGATTGAGTTCGCGGCGCGAGACGACGTGCTCACGCACAGGACGTGCCAATGAGCGTGAAAGCCGCCTTTACTTGTTCGCGTTGAATCTTAGAGCGCATACACAGAGGAAGTCAGCCCCACCGAGAGTTCAGGATGATGCTGCACAAATTCACGCGCTCGAAGCCGGGGTCCTTGTACGCCAGGAAATCGTCGTTGAACGTGCCGAAGGTGGTGCCTGGCCGATGTTTCATGCCGTCGTAGAAGGCGTCGATCATCTTGCCGGCGAAATCAGGACCGCGCGGAAAGCCTGCGACCACCGCCACACGCTCTTCGTCGGTGAAGTCATCAAAGCCCCGTCCCGCCACGTCCATCCCGGCGCCGGCTTGCACCAGAGCGATCTCACCGTGCATGTGCTCGGGAATGCCCGGCGTCGTATGCAGCGCTACAGCGGCCCAAACCTTGGCTACCTCCGCCTCGTCGACATGATGGCTGCGTAGAAAATCGCGTGCAGCGTTGGCGCCGTCGATTTCAAACCGCAGTTCGCTTTCGCGATAGGCCGCCGTCAAACCGATGTCGTGGAACATCGCAGCGACGTAGAGCAGCTCTGGGTCGAAAGTGACGCTCTTTCGCTTTCCCAAAAGCGCGCCCCATAGATAGACCCGTGTCGAGTGGTTAAACAGCAGCTCGCTTTCGGTGTCGCGGATGAGCTGAGTCACCTCCCGCACTAGCTGACTGTCAGGAATGACGATGTCGGGCATTTGATTCGCTGGCGCTGTTTTATGTTGCTTCATCGATGTACTCGGGCTGTGAACGTGCGATTGCTGCCGCACACTGACTTCGGGACCGCCCTACGCCGGCGGCTTATTCCGCACCGGAAGTGGCTGAAGGCGCTACACCGAGGAAATTACGCTTCGCATACGTCACGGAAAAGGCCTAAGTTTGAAGAATTTCAATGTACTATCGCGCCCATGGCAACGCTCTCTGTAAGCCTTGATCGCGCCGGCCGCATCCCGCTGTCCGCGCAAATTTACGGCTCGATTCGAGGTGCGATCGAGTCGGGCCAGCTTGCCGCCGGCGCGCGGCTGCCCTCCTGGTCCGATTTGGCTGCCCAACTCGGCGTGTCCCGGGGCACCGTGCGTGCCGCCTATGAGCGTTTGATCGACGAGCAGTTCGCGATCGGCTTGGGCGCTGCGGGCACTCGGGTAGCGGCGCGTCCCTTGCCGGCGACGACCAAATGGTCACCGGACGCACCACCGCTTCCTGATCTCTTTTACGACTTCAGCACGGCGCCTTTGGCGTTTCAGATGGGCGTGCCCTCCCAGGATGCCTTTCCGTTCAAGCTGTGGTCGCGCATTCAGTCACGAGCGGCGCGCCGGGCCGCAGCGGCCCCTGTCGGATATCCCGATCCGAGGGGCGAGCCGGAGTTGCGACAGGAGATCGCGTCGTATCTCGGCGTCTCACGCGGGCTTCAATGCAGTCCGCGCAAGTATTCGTCACGGCAGGATTCGCCGGCGCGCTGAATCTGGCGATTCGCGGGTTGCAACTGGAAGGCAGACAGGCCTGGATGGAAGATCCTGGGTTTCCGCTCACGCGTACGGCGCTCGGCCTTGCCAGCATGACCGTGGCAGGGGTGCCGGTAGACGCGGATGGGCTCGATATTGATGCAGGCATTCGAAGTGCGCCCGAAGCCGCCCTCGCAGTGGTGACCCCTGGCCAGCAAGCGCCGCTCGGAATGACGATGTCGCTCCTTCGACGTATTTCGCTGCTGGACTGGGCAAAACAGCACGACGCATGGATCATCGAAGACGATTATCTCGGCGAGTTGCAGCTGAAAGGACGGGCCGCACCGGCACTGGCCTCGCTGGATCAGGACGGTCGCGTACTGCACATCGGCACCTTCAGCAAGACAATTAGCCCGGCACTGCGCCTGGGATTTATTGTAGTTCCGCTCGCCATGGCGCGCCGGTTCGGCGAAGTCGCGGCGAGCCTCGCGCCCGCCCCGACTTCATCCGTGCAACATGCCGTAACCGAATTTATGCACGATGGACACTATCTTCGCCATCTGCGACGTATGAAGCGTCTCTATGCTGCCCGACAGGCGGCCCTGGTTCGTTGCCTGAATGAACTGGCTTCGGAATCAATCGGAGTCCATGCCGCGGCAGGCATGACTGTGGTGGCGGCGGTGCCTCAATCCGTATCGGATACGGATATCGCTTCCCGCGCGCGACTATTCGGACTGGCCCCAGTTCCTCTCTCGCCTTGGTACACACGCAAGCCCGGGCAACAGGGCCTGCTGCTCGGCGTCACGAATCTCAATGAAAGAACAGTGGCGGCCAACTGTTCTCGCCTCCTGGAAATCGTGCGCGGGCGCCACTGACGGATCAGCGACTCCGGCACCCGCTCGCCTCTTGGTGCATTGAAATTGTTCATTCCTGGTGCTTTTGCGTGCCCCAATGTCACGTGACAATGGAGCAACACAAAGGAGCTAGACATCATGAACATCCGATCCATCGTGAGCGCCGCCGGCGCAGCCATGGCCTTCGTATCGCCGTGCCAGTGTCGGCGCATGGCACGACTGAAACGGTCACACCGAACTTTCAGCACGCCATTCTCAACGTTCCGGGGAAGTCGTTGACCGCTGTCGTCGTCGATTGCCCACCGGGTGCAGCGTCGCCCGCTCACAGGCATGCGGGCTCGGCTTTCATCTATGCCTATGTCGTGTCGGGCGAGGTCGAGTCCCAGGTAGACGATGGTCCGACGCGCGTCTACCACGCTGGCGAGAGCTTCTTCGAGGCGCCCGGCGCCGTTCACCGCATAAGCCGCAACGTGAGCAACAAGAAGCCGGCAAAGTTGCTTGCCGTCTTCATCGCGGACAGCAACGACCAAGCCCTGACTACCCCCATCAAGTAACCCCTCATCAAGGAGTCACATCATGAGCAAGCGTCTTGACTACACAAAGATTGCACCTGCCGGCGTGAAAGCCCTCGGCGGCGTCTACGGCTACGTCATGCAGAGCGACCTGTCGCCGGTTCTTGTAGACCTCGTCTACCTGCGCATCTCGCAGATCAACAACTGCGCTTATTGCCTCGACATGCATACACGCGATCTCCTGAAGAAAGGCCTGAAGATCGAAAAGCTTGCGCTGGTGCAGGCTTGGAGGGAAGCCGGCCATCTGTTCGATGACCGCGAGCGCGCCGCACTGGCATGGGCAGAATCAGTCACGCTGGTGGCAGAGACCGGTGTGCCCGACGCATCCTACGAGGCTGCCCGCACCGTGTTCAACGAGCGAGAACTGGTTGACCTGACCATCGCGATTAGCCTGATGAACACCTACAACCGTATGGCAATCAGCTTCCGGAACACGCCTCAGGCTGTGCTGGAACAGTAAACGTCACGGGGTGGCACACCATGGAAGCCCCTCGAATTCCGCAGATACCGCGCCCATATCTCTAACGCGGAACTGAAACGATTTTGCCGCGCCAGCTCCTACCTAAGGAGCCCTAGCCATGACGATCATTGCAGGCATCAAGATTCCCGACAGCGCGATGGCACGTGCGGCCACCGAGCTCATTCGTGACACAGAGTCGGAGTTGCTGTTCCATCACTCCACTCGCGTGTTTCTTTTTGGCGCTTTGACAGGGGAGCGCAGGCAGCTGAAATACGATCCAGAACTTCTCTATATCGGCGCGATGTTTCATGACATCGGGCTGACAGCCCAAATTCGCTCGTCCCAGAACCGGTTCGAAGTCGATGACGCGAACGCCGCTCGACGTTTCCTTCAAAATCATCGCATCCCGGAAGACGAGATCGATCTGGTATGGGACGCTATAGCGTTGCATACAACCCCCGGTATTCCCCAGTTCAAGAAGCCCGTGGTTCAACTGGTGACCGCAGGCGTCGAAATGGATGTCCTTGGCCTCGCATACAACGAGTTCACAGAGGCGCAGCGCAAGCTGGTGGTCAGCGCCCACCCACGTGGAGACAATTTCAAGGAGCAAACCATCGATGCATTCAACGAGGGAATGAAGCACCGACCCGATTCGACCTTCGGCACCGTCAACGACGACGTCCTCGCGCTCGAGGACCCCGGCTTCCGTCGAATGAACTTCTGCAGCATCATCCTGGGCAACACCTGGAACGACTCGCACTACGCCTGCATTTGTCAAGATCCCACGCATCAGCACGTGTAATTCCCCGGTGACCATCGTCACGACCGTCTTAGCCGGGATCGCACAACAACCATGGAGGCGAGCGATGACATAGCGATCACTCGCCCACATGACGGCAGCATGCATATGCTCGTTGAAAAGGAGTTGCACTATGAAAATCGGTAGCTTACTAAGCACGGCTTGCGCTGTGCTTCTAATTTTCATCATATCTTGCGTTCGAGCGCCCACCGTGCGTGCCGCCGACCGCCCTTCTGCGCCTAGCCACCAGATTGCCGAAATGACCGCTAGAATTGCGGACGTCGCGATCCCCGACAGCAAAGTGGCACGCGACGCCGCTCAATACATCCGTAACGCCGAGGGAGACTTTCTTTTCCAGCATTCAACACGGGTCTACTACTGGGCTGCCTTAGCAGCGCGACGAAGCGGCATACCTTACGACCCGCAACTTCTGTACGTCGCGGCCATGTTTCATGATTTCGGCTTGACCGAGAGATATGCTCAAAGCCATATGCGATACGAAGTTGACGGCGCCAACGCCGCGCGGGAATTCTTGCGAAGCCATGGAATTTCCGAAGCCGCCAGCGAACAAGTTTGGCTTGCGATTGCGCTACATACGACGAACGGTATCCCGTCGCAGGTATCGCCGCTGGCCGCACTCGTTGCTCAGGGAGCCAACATGGATCTAGTGGGCGCCGGCTACGACGGTTTCACCGCCGACCAGCGAGACGCCATCGAGATGGCCTATCCTCACCCGCCGGACTTCGCCGAGGCATTCATGCGTGCTCTCTATGACAGCCTTAAGCATCGACCCGAAACCACCCAGGGCACCGGTTTGGCGGATGTAATGGCCTATGAGGATCCCCACTTCGTCCGTCGCGATTTCAGCGCTCTCATGCGCAACTCCCATTGGGCCACAAGAAGATGACCACTCAACTGGGGATACCGTAGCCGACCGCACAAAGGGCAGCGGACAGTTGTCGGGTGTCTGGAACAGAACGGCCGTTGGTGCGTCAACAGCGGAGTATTGGTGACTGTCTCCAACTGGTCGAAACCGACAGCAGGACTGCTGACCTCGGTCAATTCCCATCGGCCGAACGGTGTCGAGGCGAAACGCCGCCTGAACCTAATTACCATTTCATTTACGACCGGGGCGTATCGGGCCGCGACGGAGAACGCCAGCGGTCCCTATCCGTTTTCCTGACGGCGCCACAAGGCACGCCGCAAGCGCTCAGAACGAGTGTCGCAGCCCGACGATCGCGCCGAGCTGACCCATGCCCGCGGCAGGCGTCGTCCCGCCGCCGCCCGCGCTCACCGAAAAGCGCGCTCGGGCGCTGTTCCAAAGGTACGCGACGTTGCCGTACACGGCGGTCCGCTTGGACAGAAAGTACGTCGCCCGCAGGCTTGCCATGGTCGCGCGTGTGTCGTGCTGCTGAACGATCACGCGATACGCTTCTCCATCGAGCGCCAGCGCCGGCGTCAGGTAGTATTGCCCGCCGAGATAGAAGAGATTCGAGCGCACGCTGCCCTCCGGGCCTTCCGAGCTCACGCGGCGGCCTATCCATCCCGCGCCCAGCTTGACGCCCATCACGTTGACATAGCCGTTCGCCTGAAGACGCGCGTCCTTTTCTCCGCTCGATGTGATATGCAACGGCGTCACGCCATCGAAAAAGTTCGCCGCCGCGTTCGCGCCGCCGCGCTGCTCGTCGTAGGAAGTAGCAAGCCCGAAGTATGTGCCGTCGTACTTGAGCATCGCGCTCCATTCGCGGCATTGGCTCACATCGCCCGGCACCGGTCCGAGGCAGGTGCCCTGTCCCGGCGAATTGCCCGTGCCCGCGCTGTCGCGGCCAAACGAGTACGTGCCACCCACGCTCACGCCATAAAACTTGCCCTTATAGGCGACCGTGTTGTCGCTTCGTCCGTTCGGCAGATAGGCATCCAGCGCGCCGATGCCGTAGATGTCGGGACCGAGGATGTCGGCGTCGCCCATGGCCCAGTAGGTCATCGTGTATTGACGCCCGAAAGACAACGCCCCCCACGGGCCCTCCAGGCCGACGAACGACTGTCGTCCGAACAGTCTGCCTCCCTGTCCGGAATCGCCTGCGCGCACATTGAAGCCGCTTTCGAGCACGAATACGGCCTTTAGCCCCGCGCCCAGATCCTCGACGCCTCGCATGCCCCAGCGCGAGGGAAACTCGCCCGTGATACCGGGCATGCGCACGATGGAATCGCCCGCTGCATTGGCATGCGACACATACTCGACGCCCGTATCGATTACACCGTACAAGGTGACACTGCTTTGCGCAAAAGCGGAAACGCTGATCAATCCCGCGATCGAGATCGCGGTGCGGCCAAATTTCATGAAACCTCCTGTGTCTTTCTTGTATATTGATTCGGCTTCCGAATCGCTTGCCTCTCTTGATGAAAATCACTGCGGCGAGCTTATGGACGGAGTGCGAGGCCGACAACAGGGAAATCCCGAAGTTGAATGCTTCGCGAACACGATCCTGAAAAGCGCACGAGACGAGGGTGCTTCGATGCACGCAATCGAAAGGCATAGTCTTTTCTCTCTTGTGTCGTTGAAGGAGAAATCCACTACGAAAAAGGCGAAGCACCACGTCACCCGAAGTCCGATGGAGGAGATGAAATGTATTCAAGCCGCTCTTGAACGGTTCGATGAATCGCCGCATATCGGCACACCGCCATTCATTACGCCGATGCGCGACTTGCAGAATATTCAAGCTCCACTTGCAATAACTTCGCTTCCTGCATGCAGAGCGGCGTGGCATCGTGGTTCGGGCAAAAGCCGTCATTCGAGATCAAGGAGAGAAAGCAATGTCCCCGATTCAAGCCGCCGTAACCCGCAAGGACGAACTCGTAGCGCGATGTCTGCCCTTTCTTCGGGAAGTCAAGGACATGACGACGGACCCGAGCGTCGAACAATGGCTCAACACGAAATACGGCGTCGAGAGCGCGCTATATCAGGACCTTGCGCGCCTCATCAGGCTCGGCGTGAAGGAAGGCTGGGCCGCCGACGTCGAGATCTCCGGTCCGCGATACCGGCGCGCGCGGCTCGTCGAGCCGGGCCCGGACACGTTCTACTTCAGCATCACGGCCGTTCTCATGGACAGCACCGGCAACCAGCAGAACAATCCCGAAGGCAGTTTCCGCGGCGACTATCACGCGCATCCGTATGGCGAATTCAACATGGTGGTGCCGCTCGACGAAGGCGCCGCGCTCAACGGACCGAGCGGCTGGTGCTACGGAGGATGGACGGCGCCCGCCCCGGGAAGCCATCACTATCCGGAGGCGAAGGGCGGTGCCGTGATCGCATTGTTCTTCCTGCCTGCGGGACGCATTGCGTATGATATTGAACCGCCCACACAATAAACCGCAAAGCGCTCAGCGCAAATCCTCTGCAAGTCGAAAGGCGTGCAGAGGATTTTTCATATGGCCTGTTTTTGCAAGCAGGACGAACGCCGCCCTCGCTGCCGCGATCGGGAATGTCCACGTATCCGACCTGATGGGTAACGCGGCAGACAGGCTGCTTATCGACGATGGATCAAGCTCATATCCGCGGGCTGGTTACCGCATTTCATCTTTCCGTCACGGGGCTGCCTCGCTCTTAACCACGGAGATCACGCAATTGCGTGCTCACAAAAAAATCCCGAGGATTCCCCTCATCGCGCCCGCTGCCGCGTTACCGATCAGGTAGGAAATTTCAGTTCTGCTATAGCGCCTCCGTAATTCTGTGAATGAATGAGGGAGTCGAGAGAATGATCAGGTTGGCTGCAGTCGCGTCCCGATGTCCCAAATGAACCCAGATAGTTCGCGGCGATGGCCGCGCACGTCTTGTTCTGATGAAGACCACGTGCTCGCAGTCGGCGGAATCGGTGACAGAGCCGAAGCTGCGCTTTCCACGCAATTTCGATAATGGATTGAGGCTGGCCTCCGAGACGAGGCTGAAGCGATTCGCCGATTCTGGCGGGCAACCGATAATTCCACGCTGCTTCGACGAGGATCCTGCGCACGTGTGCGTTGCCCGTCTTCGCCAGCCCGCCGCGTTGCGTTGTGTTCCCGCTAGAATGCTCCAACGGTACGAGTCCCAAGTAGCTCATGAATTCGCGTGGATGCGGGAAGCGTCGCAAATCGCCAAGTTCAGCGACAATGGTCAGCGCGGAGATGAGGTCAATGCTACGAAGGGTCATCAGGCCTTTGACCATCGGCAACCAACGCCAGGTTTCGAGTCTTTGTGCACGTCAAGACCGACGTAAGGCTTGACCTTATCCATGACCGTCTCCGCCGTTCAGTGAAGGTCGCCCGATTATCGGACGAACGCCCATGTCGCGCTTCCCTGAAGGCCACCATGTCTTAATCCGTCAATGACCACCGGCTGTCCGTCTTTCACTTCCTGCACCGCGCTCTGACGGCTCCCAAACTGCTTGAACAGCAACGCCACGCACGACACTGCGCCCGCCATCGCCACCACGCTGAAGATGCCCGACAAGCTCATCTGCTGCCGTGAAAGCTCGGCGACGAGAAAGGAACCCGCGATCCCGCCGAAGCGGCCGACGCCCAGCATCCACGCGACACCGGTGCCACGCCCCGCCGTAGGATAAAAGGCCGCCGCGAGCGACGGCATCGAAGCTTGCGCCGTATTCACGAGCACGCCCGCGATGAACACGGTGCATACGAGCAGGCCCATATTGCCCACAGTCTGACCGATCGCATAGACGCAGATCGCGCCGAGCGCATAAGCCGCGGCCACGACGCCGTTCGGATTGAAACGATCCATGAGCATGCCGCACAGCACGGTTCCCACGCCGCCTAGCGGAAACAGCGCGGAAACCATAGCGGCCCGTTGCGGACTCAGTCCCGCATCCCTGAGCAGGACCGGCATCCAGTTGATCAGGCCATAGAAGATGACGAGGCCCATGAAGTAGCAGACCCACAACATCAACGAACCGAGGAGGTATGGGCGCGACAGCACGACGCTTGCGCCGCCGCTGCCTGCCCCGTGCTTGACGGTCTCACGAATCACGAAGGCATCGGCCGACTGAACTTCCGGCGCGATACGCGCGAGCACCCGGCGTATGCGCTCGACGGGTTTGCGCTGCGACACCATGTATTGAATCGATTCCGGCAGTGCGAGCACGAGCATCGCCGTCAGGATAAGAGGCACCGCGCCGCCGAAATACAGTACGCCGCGCCAGCCGAACTGCGGAATCATCCACGCTGCGAGAAAGCCGCCGAACGCCGCGCCCAGCGGAAAACCGCAGAACATCATGTTAACGATGGTCGCACGGCGGCTCTGCGGGCAAAACTCGCTCATCAACGTGACGGCATTGGGCATCGCGGCGCCCAATCCGACGCCGGTCACGAAACGTAATACGGTGAGTCCGGTCAGTTCGTTGGCATGGCCTGAAGCGAGGCACGCGACGCCGAATATCAGCACGGACACGATCAGCACCAGACGCCGTCCATAACGGTCGGCAAGCGGTCCGGAAGAGATCGCGCCGCAGGCGAGCCCGAACAGCGCCGCGCTCAACACGGGCGCAAGCGCGGCGCGGCTCAGGTGCCATTCGGCCACGAGCGAAGGCGCGATGAAGCCGATCGCGGCTGTGTCGAAGCCATCCATCAGCACGATCACGAAGCACATCGCGAACACGAGCCACTGATAGTGTGAGAACGGGCGCGTGTTGATGAGCGCCTGAACATCGACGGTCTTTGTCTCTTCCATGATTTCCTCTCTTATCGACGGGTGCCCAGATTAAGAGCGCGAATGCGGGCGAACAACCCGGCAAGCTACGAACGCACGACGCCAACCACACGGAAGCGGCATGCGACATCCCGCGCGATAGCAGCGTTTCGATCAGAAAAAGTCCTAGTTTCAGGGCATTTCGACGACGTTAGGGCGATCGCGCTCAACGACGCGATCGTGGGGAATTCCTTGCATGACGATCTTGCATGCCGCGCATCAGCAGCAGCGCACCTGACGCGAAACGTCGATCAGTTGCTGCCTGAGCCATTGCAGCGCGGGGTCCGCATCGTTGCGCTCGTGCCAGACCGCGCGCACGGCGACGTCGGGACATTCATAAGGCGTCGCGCGCATCTTCAGTTCGCCGTGACGCTCCAGTTCGCGGCCCAGCGACGAAGGCGCCAGCGACAGCATGTCGCTGTGACGCAGCAGCGCGGGAATCGCGAGCGAGTGCGCAACAGCCATGCGCACGCGCGGCATCTCGGCGCTATCGGCGAAAGCACGGTTGAGAGCTTCTCGATCGAACATTTCCGATTGCCGCGCGAGTCCGCGTTCTACGATAAAGCCGCTCACCGCACCTTCTTCCTCACCGCCCTGCGAAACCGCGAGCAGCGGATATGTCAACAAGTCCTCGCACGTAAGCGCACGATCCGCGACCGGATGCTCGCGATGCAGCAGCACGACGTCCGTCTGCTCCCAGACCTGGAGCGAACGGAAGCGGCGCGGCAGCTCGGCGAAGATGCCGACCGCCAGATCGATGCGTCCGACATCGATCTGCCCTGCAAGATCGAGCCGCGTCGACGGGCGGACGACGAGGTCGACCAGAGGCGCTTCCGCGCACAGGCGTTGACTGAGCCTCCCCAGCAAGAGCGCGGTGATGTAGTCGTTCGCGGCGATCACGAACGTTCGTTGCGCGAGGCCCGGATCGAACGCGTCCACCTCGAGCGCCGCCTTGATTTGCGCGAGCGCGCTGCGCACTTGCGTCGCCATCGCGAGCGCGCGAACCGTGGGCTCCATGCCGCGTGCGGTGCGGATGAAGAGATCGTCGCCGAGCACGTCGCGCATGCGTCCGAGCGCATGACTGATCGCGGACTGGCTGAGATTGAGGCGCTTGCCCGCGAGCGCGAGATTACGGTCTTCGTAGATCGCGTCGAATACGCGCAGCAGGTTGAGGTCGATGCGGTCCGCGGACATGACATCACTCCGTGCGCGACATCGCGTAGTATCGGCAACCCTCGCCGAACGATTCGAACAGCGCGCGCGAGAGCGCATCGCTCGCGGTCATCGCTTCGGGATGCCATTGCACGCCCAGCGCGAATGGATGACCGTCCACACGAATCGCTTCGATGAGGCCGTCCGGTGCACGCGCTTCCACCTCGAGTCCCGGGCCGAGCGCGGCCACGCCCTGACGATGCAGCGAATTCACGCGCACCCGCCGCGCGCCACCCGTGAGCATCGATAACGTGCCGTGATCGACGAGCTCGATTTCATGCCGATAGCGATAGCGCATGAGCAACGCTTCGCTCGGGTCTTCGAGATGGTCGTCGGAATGGCCGGCTGCGTGAATGTCACCGTGCAGCGTGCCGCCGAACGCGACGTTCATCTCCTGAAAACCGCGACAGATGCCGAGCAACGGCATGCCGCGGTCGGCTGCGCCGCGCATCAGTTCGAGCGCGACATGATCGCGGTCCGGATCGACGAGCATGGCGGTATCGGCCGCTCCGCCGTACTGGCGCGTTTCGACGTTCGACGCCCCGCCCGGAAACAGCAGGCCGCTGAGGCCGTCGAGATAGTCCGATACGGATTCGATATCGCGCGACGCCGGAATCAGGACCGGATTCACGCGCGCACACGCGATCAACGCACGGACGTAGCTCTGCTTCGCGCTATGCAGATCATGCTCGCCGACAAAAAAGCGGTCGCACACCACTCCGACAAGCGGCTTCATTGCGTGGCTCCCTTCAGGTCAAACGCGCTATCCTGGGCTTCGTTCAACGTGAGCTTCGCGTCTTTGGCAAGCAGCTTGCGCGCAAGCATGTGCTCTTGCGGGCGATTGATGCTGTCAACGGCGATGAGCGCATCGTCACGAAAATAGAAGATCGAGAACTTCTTTTCCTCGACGGAACCGCGCACCACATGATGCGTGAAGCCCGTGTTGATGCCGGCCATCTGCAGTTTGAGGTCGTATTGATCAGACCAGAACCACGGCACCGCGCGATACGGCTCGGGCCTTCCGGCTATCGTCGCGGCCGCCGTCTTCGCCATGTCGTTCGCGTTCTGCACCGACTCGACGCGGCACGCACGCGAGTCGGCCGGCGCCCAGTGTGGCACGAACGAAGCACAGTCGCCCGCCGCCACGATCGCGGGATCGTTCGTACGGGCACATTCATCGACAGCAATGCCGCCCGTCACCGTCAGTCCGCACTCTGCCGCGATTTCCGTGTTCGGCACCACGCCGATGCCCACCACGACGAGTTCGCATGGCAAGTGCGTAGCGTCGTCGAGTACGACGGACACCGCATCGCGCTCGGGCTGCACGGTGACGACCTTGCGCCCGCATCGGAACGCGATGCCGTGCAGCTCGTGCGCCCGCTGCATGAACTCCGACATCCACGGCGACGCGACGCGCGCAAGCACGCGTGCCTCGGTTTCGACGACCGTCACGTCGATGCCCATCTGACGCAGCGATGCCGCCGCTTCGAGACCGATATAGCCGCCGCCGATCACCACCGCGCGCCGCGCCGAACGCGCGGCTTGCGCGAGCCGCCGCGCATCGCGCAGATCGCGCAGGTAATGCACGGCGTCGAGTTTCGCGCCGGGGCAATCCAGCTTGCGTACGCGCGCGCCCGTCGTTAGCGCGAGATGCGTGTAACCGATGCGCGTGCCGTCGTGCAGTTCGACTTCATGACGCGCGCGATCGATATACGTTGCGCGCACCGAAGGCATCCATTCGATCCTCTCTTCGTCGAAAAAGGCCTGTGAACGCAGTGGCAGACGCGCCTCACTGAAGGCACCGGAAAGATACGCCTTCGACAAGGGCGGCCGTTGATACGGCGCATCGGGTTCGTCGCCGAGGAGCACGATGCGGCCATCGAAACCATATTCCCGCGCGGACGCCGCGAGCTGAACGCCCGCATACGATGCGCCGACGATCACGAGCGTGCGATTCATGTTCTCACCCTTGCCTTTGCGGAATCTGCACGATGAGTCCGTTCATCGCGGCGTTCGCGACGAGCTGACAGCTCAGGCGGCTCTCGGGACGGCGCTCCGCCGCGACGCCGTCGAGCAGTTCGCTTTCCGACTCATCAGGCGGTGGCAGTTGCGCCGTCGACGATTCATCGATATAGACGTGACACGTCGCGCAGGACAGGCATCCGCCGCATTCCGCATCGATGCCGCGCAGGTTGTTGTAGATCGCGGCTTCCATCACGCTCGTGCCATCTGGCACGTCGATCTCGCGACGCTCTCCGTCGCGCAAAATGTAGGTTACGAGAGGCATGACATTTCTCCTTGCAATGATCCAGGCAGCGGGCGCAGCGTCAGAACGCCTCGAAATACTCGCGATGTTCCCACTCGGTGACTTCCAGATTGAATCGATCGATCTCCGCCTGCTTGAGCTTGCAGAAGTAATCGACGAACGCACTGCCGAGGCCTTCGCGCAGGCATTCGTCGGTGCACAGCGCGGCGAGTGCGTCGCTCAGACTGCGTGGCAATGCATCGGCATGCGTCTCGTACGGCGTATCCGCGGAAGGCGGCAATTCGAGCTTGCGCTGCATGCCATCGAGACCGGACAGCACTTGCGACGCGAAGTACAGGTACGGATTCGCCGTCGGTTCGCCCACGCGGTTCTCGATGCGGCTCGCTGCATCGTTCACGCCGCCGAGCACGCGCAGCATCACGCCGCGGTTGTCGCGCCCCCAGTTCGCGCGATCCGGCGCGTTCGAATAGGGCCGATAGCGCCGATAGCCATTGATCGTCGGCGTGGACAGCGATGCCGCGCCCCGCGCATGCGCGAGGAGACCCGCGAGATAGCGTTGCCCCGTGATCGACAACGGTTCCGATGCGTCGCTTGGCATGAACGCGTTGGAGCCGGCGCCCGCATGCAGCAGCGACTGATGCAGATGCCAACCGCTCGACACCACATTTGGAATGCGCGGCCGGCACATGAAGGTCGCGTGATACCCGTTGCGCTGGCAGATCTGCTTCACGGCGCTGCGAAACAGCACCATGTCGTCGGCACTCTTGATGCCCTTGGTCGGCGCAAAGGTAAATTCGAACTGGCTTGGCCCGTATTCCACTTCGAGCGAGCGCACCGGCAAGCCGAGTCCTTCGGCATTGCGGCGCAGCAGTTCCATCACATCGTCGACGGCGTCATAGCGCAATTCCGTCAGATACTGATAACCGTGCGACAGCAGTTCGACATCGGGCGGCGAGCCGGGCTGTCCAGAATGCTCGGGCTTCATGTGCGAATCGGTGACCTTGAAGACATGAAACTCCACTTCGAGTCCCGACACGAATTCGAATCCCTGATTCGACAGGCGATCCAACGCGCGGCGAAACAAATGCCGCGTGCCGAACGGAACGGGCATCCCGTTGGCGAAATGCACGTCGCACAGCACCCATCCCGTATGCGGCGCCCACGGCAGCACGCGGAACGTTTCGGGATCGGCGACCATCATCGTGTCGCATGCGCCCTGCATCTCGGGCATGTCGAAGCCGCCGCCCGCCGTGAACACCGGAAACACCGTGCGATGGGACGTGTCCTTGGCGAAGAGCGTCGTCGTGAGCGTGACGCCGCTTTTCATCGCCTTGATGGCCTCGTCGACGACGAGCGTTTTTCCGCGCAACAAGCCGTGCTGGTCGGGAAACGAAAAGCGCACCACTTTCACATCGCTTTTCTTCAGCCGCTCGACGAGTCCGGCATACGCGGCATGCTGGGCGTCCGTCCATAATCCGTGCGTTTCTACGAAAGACATGTTCGATCCGCGCTGCAGCTCGTATGCGGCGCGCTCCATTCAGGTGGCGGGACGTTGCGTTCAGGCTTTCGGTGCGGGCCACGGCGACTGCGCGCGGCGATTCGCATCGGACTCTTTCCAGTACTCATCCCAGCGATCCGTCGGCGCGATGCCGTCGATCGAAGCCGGTCCCGTGAGATGCACGGCTTCCTCTTCGTCGATCAGCATCAGCGTCTTCTCGCCGGCCTGCGTCTTATCGATCGCATCGACGAGCAGGCGGCGATACGCGATGATCCCCTTGTCCGTCGTGCCCAGATGCTCGCGCGTGCGGTCCTGGACCGCGCCCTGCGATTCAACCGCCCATTGATCGTGCACGTTGATATCGAAGCCCATCCCCGTGTAGGTTTCGTTGAGCTGCTCCTGCGCGTTGAAGCCGTAGTTGTTGCGCTTGTTTTTGCGCGAGGTGTAGTCGGGCAACTCGTACAGCTCGAGCCGTTGCTCGCGCATCTGCGCCCGGTCGGTGGGCGCGCCGAAGCTCGTGAAAATCGCGTACCAGTAGCAGTTCTCGTCGTCGACGGGCACATGCCACTGCGTGATCGTCATCTCCGTGCTCATCGGAATCACGAAGGCTTGGGGGAACACCACATTCGTCACGCGCACATGCGTATGGGCATCGTCGAGCGTGCGCTTCGCAATGAGCCGCAAGCCGTAATCCGCCGGGCTCACGAGAATCTCGGGCGATTCGTACTCGCGCAAGACCTGCGTGATCGGCATGCTCGAATTCTCCGACGCGCCGCGAAACTGCTTGCCGTAGCTCTCGCTGACATCCTCGTCCTCGAAGAAGCGATGCAGAAACGACGCATGCGCCGGATCGATGCCCACTTCGAGCGCCTGCAGCCAGTTGCATTCGAACAGCCCTTTGAAGGCGAAGGTGTAGGCATCGGGCGCGGCGAAGCAATCGAAGTTCGGAAACGCGGGCGGCTCGCCTTTGCCGATATAGCCGAACAGGATTCCGCTCTTCTCGGTGACCGGATACGCCGACTGACGGACTTTGTTGCAGAGCGTGCTGCCGACGGGCTCGCCGGGCGTCGAAAGACAGCGGCCATTGACATCGAAGAGCCAGCCGTGAAATGCGCAGCGCAATCCGCCGCCTTCGAGACGGCCGGCTGCGAGATCCGCGCCGCGATGCGGGCAGTCGCGATCGAGCATGCCGTAGCGGCCCTGTTCGTCCCTGAAGACGACGAAGTCCTGCCCCATCAGACGGACGGCCTTCACCGGACGCTCGGCGGGCAATTCTTCGACCAGCGCGACGGGCTGCCAGTAACGGCGCAACAGTTGGCCGGCCGGCGTGGTTTGCCCGACGCGGGTGATCGTCTCGTTTTGCTGCGAACTCATCATGACTTTGGCTCCGGTTCGTTGAATTCAGACGCCGCTGAGCTGTATGCAAACGCGACGTGTTCATGCGACGAAGAATACTTATAAGAACCATCTTGCACAAACAATGTATTCAGCACGCCCGTGCTTATCTTCGGTGGCCACCGGATAGTTTCACGATAACCCCTTGATTTATATGAATTGGTCCTGCTTCATTGGGATTTACCCGCATGGGCGCACTGTGCCGAAAAAGGGCATTGCTTGGGCCTTTCTGCATGCAGCCAAAAACATATCGCGCGCTTTTCGAACACAGACTCGCATCCTTCGCCTAGAATCTGCAAAGACAGCAACGGGAGAGAAGCCATGGAATCCCAACAGGAACGCGTTCTGGTGCATCTGCGCGATCTGATACTCAAGGGCGAATTCACGCCCGGAGAACGACTCGGCGAGGTCGCGCTCGCCGAACGCTTGAAGGCGTCGCGCACGCCCGTGCGGCTCGCACTCACCACACTGGAACAGGAAGGTCTGGTCGAGCCGTCGCCCACCGGTGGCTATGTCATGCGGCGCATTACGGCCGCAGAAATCGCCGATGCCATCGCGGTACGCGGACATCTCGAAGGCATGGCCGCGCGGCTCGTCGCGGAACATGGCGTGCCGCGCCAGTTGTCGAATGCGCTCGCCGAATGTCTGCGCGCGGGCGACCGTCTGCTCGCCAAGTCCGAGCTCGATCTCGACGACTACGCCGCCTACACCGACATGAATAACCGCTTCCACAAGCTGATCGTCGAGGGTTCGGGCAATGCGGCGCTGATGCGCGCCATCGACATGAATAATCGCCTGCCGTTCGCCGCCGCGAGCGCGATGCTGCCGATGCAATCGGCCATCGAAGAAGGACGGCAATGGCTATTCATGGCGCATCAGCAGCATCACAGTCTCGTCGAGGCACTAGCGCGCGGCGAAGGCGCGCGCGCGCAGGCGCTGGCGACCGAGCACGTGCAGATCGCGCAGAAGAATCTGGCCTACGCGCTGGAGCGGCCGGACGTATGCGTGAAGCTGGCGCCGGCGTTGCATCTCGTGGCGGAAGCGGTCTTATAACCGCATTTCGCTTCTTGCCGCCCGCGCCGAGCATGCGTTGCGCCCGCTTGCGCTCTGTTGACAGTCGACTTGCGAGCGGCAGATCGTAAATCAGGACCGCGCCAGTCTTCGCGCAACGTCGACGAGACCGGCTCCGACCGTTCGTACTTCGGCGTCTGCCTTTGCGTCGGCGAGCGTGCCATCCTTCTCGAACCCGAGCGAAAAGCCTTGCGGAATCACGACGGCGCCGAGCTTTTCGAGCACGCCGCGCATGCCGAGCATCGAACGAAGACCGCCCATCGGTCCCGGCGACGCCGACATCACGGCGGCCACCTTGCTCGCGAACAACCGAACGCCCGGGTCGCCGTTCTCACGTGGCCGGCTGATCCAGTCGATCGCGTTCTTGAGCGACGCCGTATATCCGCCGTTATGTTCCGGCGATGCGATCAACAGCGCCGCATGCTCCGCGAACACCTGCTGTAGTCTTTTTACGTTGTCGGGAACACCGTGCGTTTGTTCGAAATCGCCGTCATATAAAGGCATGGGATGGTCGGCCAAGGAGATGAAACTTATCTCGCTCCCCTGGTCACGGCGCGCCTTGCGCCGCGATTTCCAGAAGTTCACGATTCAGCGGTTCACGGCGAGCGCTGCCGCAGAGTGCAAGAACTTTGATGGTCATGGAGAAGTTTGAAAAGTGCTTGAAAGAAGGCGTGGAATGCACGCGATCACGCGCGTGACGCGTCACGCGTGTTCGTCGAAGCCGGCGAAGCGCGCGAACCGGTCGACGGATTCACGCGGAATTGCAAGGCGGTTGATCATGGAGCTTTCATCCGCGTAGCCGAGAGACATCCCGCACACGACGTCGTGGCCGGGCGCCAGTTCGAGATGATCGGCAATGACGCCGTGGTAACGCGCGAACGAGACTTGCGCGCATGTGTCGAGGCCGCGCGCCCGTGCCGCGATCATCACGGTTTGCAGGAACAGCCCGTAATCGAGCCAGCTATATTTCTTGAGGCACGCATCGATCGTGAAAATCATGCCGACGGGGGCGCCGAAGAAATCGAAGTTACGGCCGGACGCTCGCGAGCGCGCCGCGGTGTCCGTCTTGTCGATGCCGAGCGCGCCGTAATAACGTGCGCCAAATTCTTCCTGCCTCGGCTGACAAGCAACAGGTAGCGGATCTGGAAAATGCTGCAGCGGCGGATGATTATCGTCCATGTGCGCACGCGCGAGGGCTGCACTGAGTCGCTGTTTGACACTGCCGCTTAGCACATGAACGTGCCACGGCTGCGTGTTCGAATTGCTGGGCGCGCTGCGTGCGACATCCAGAATATCGACGATTGCTCCTCGCGAAACTGTGTCCGGGAGAAAGACCCGGACGGCTTTGCGGGAACGAATGACCGCGTCGACGATAGGTGTTTCCGAATGCATGATTGCCGGCCTCCGATACTGCGAACGTCCTGTACAAGTTCTTTCGATGATCGCATAGAAGCTTCGAACCCAGCAGTGAAGATGCTGCAAGTCAAAGTTGCACGGGATGCTGTGCGAACATTACCGCTGAGACGATGTGGCGATCTTTCGTCCTGACGAGACCAGTGGAGCATTCCAGTTGCTCATGCAGTCCAACGCGTCGGATAAGAATCTCGAGCCTCGTGATAGCAACCACGCACAGCCGCTTGACGTCGGCGTGTTAGGAAACGTTCTGAAGAAACATAAGCCGATACGCGTGCAGGATCCGCAGAAGCGTCAGCGGCATGGTTATTTGCAAATCAGTGCCGATGCGCGTTCTTGTTATGCGATCCGATCATGCTCGACGAAAGAGTCGAATGGATCCTCGATTGTGAGTCGAGCGAAATACGGGCTTTTGAGTATCCCGATGAAAAGGAATTGAGTTCATTGGTTACTGCGGCTTAGAACAGTATGGCGCTATGGTTCGAAACCGGTCTCAGCCACGAGCTCTCCAGAACGTTGGCCAAGGCTTAATTGTCGTAGACCAGGCGAATCGTATCGTTTGCCTGAATACCGTGGCGGCGGAACTGCTTGGCGCCGGTAGGGTAGAAACCTCTGTCCCTAATAAAGAAGCGGAGAATCTGGAGTTCGCAAGCAACTGGTCCGTGAGGTACACGGAACTCAGCAAGTTCGGGTCCGATCGCAAAGCGAAGTCCGTTCTGACGCGCAATGAGGTTTCGGGGACGTCAATTGTGCTACGTGGCTAAAACGGTAGAGTCAGTCGAGTAGCAATTTCTGAGGGATGCCATCCTACAGCTGCGCAAGTCGAGTTGCCGGTTGCAACTGGGTTAGCGGCGCGGACAACGTTCAGCATGAAGTCAGCAGAGCCGACGGTACTTACGGCGCTTCCAGACTAGAAGGCGCGACCGATGAACGAAAAGTTCAAAACAAACGAAATCATTGCCGGACCTGACCGCGTCTGTGTCTATGTTTTCACAGATCACGGCGAGCGGATGGAACACTGCGATCCCGAAGCAGAAGTCGTCTCACGCGGTCTCTTTCTCTAAAAACTTCAGATTGCGTTGTCCTAGGGGCTTAGCCTTTTGGCTTTACGTAGCCGCGCTTAACTCAAATCCTGCTTAGCTCAAATCGTGCTTAACTCAAATCCTAGTTCATCGGACCATCGGACCGATGTTGTTATGCATCCCAGGCACCGGGAGCCTGCATGAACGGGCGAAGCCGCAGCGCGTCAAGTCTTGGGCAGGCAGGTAGCCGTCGGCTTCGGAGGCCATTGCTGTCGTTCGAACGGCCGCTTGCTTCGGATACCGGGTGGCGGCTTCTGGCCCAGATTGTGTCAAAACGCATTTTTGGAGCGCTAAAATTTTGCTATCCGACGGCGGAGGACAAGCAAAATGAAGCGGTTCGTTCGAGGCGACGATCGTAACCAGAGCTTTCTCCTTCCCGAAGCACTTGATGATTACGTGACGGACACAAATCCGGTCCGCGTGATCGATGTCTTTGTAGAAGAACTTGATCTTAATGATCTGGGGTTCGAGGGAGTACAGCCTGCGTTGACTGGAAGGCCGGCTTATCATCCTGAGGTGATGCTTAAGATCTATATCTACGGGTATCTCAATCGCATCCAGTCCAGTCGTCGTCTTGAACGCGAAGCGCAGCGAAATGTCGAGCTGATGTGGCTCACTGGTCGACTGGCTCCGGACTTTAAAACCATAGCTCGGTTCCGTAAAGACAACGGCAAAGCTATCCGCAACGTCTGCCGTCAGTTTGTGATGCTATGCCAACGTCTGGACCTTTTTGCTGAAGCAATCGTCGCGATCGACGGCAGCAAGTTCAAGGCGGTGAACCATCGCGACCGCAACTTCACGAACGCCAAGCTCGAACGGCGCATGCGCGACATCGAGTCAAGTATTGCTCGGTATCTTCAGGCGATGGACACAGCCGATCGTCAGGAGCCTGCAATCGCGAAGGCCAGGACGGAGCGACTGCAGGACAAGATTGCAGCCTTGAAGGACCAGATGCAACGTCTGAAGGAGATCGAGGTCCAACTCAAGGCGGCACCCGACGGACAGATATCGCTCACCGATCCGGATGCGCGTTCGATGAAGACGCGCGGCACGGGGGTCGTCGGCTACAACGTACAAACGGCCGTCGATACGAAGCACCATCTAATCGTCGCGCACGTCGTCACTAACGATGGTATTGATCGCGATCAGTTGACATCGACGGCCAAGCTTGCTCGTGCTGAAATGGGCGTCGAAAAGATCACTGCTGTTGCGGATCGTGGCTATTACAAGAGTGAAGAGATACTTGCATGCCACGAGGCTGGAATAACGGTGTTTGTTCCGAAGACAGTGACCTCGATGGCTACTGCTGATGGCCGCTTCGGGAAGGATGACTTCATTTACAACGCAAAGACGAACGAATATCGGTGCCCGGCAGGGGAGAGACTTATTTGGCGATTTTCTACCATTGAACGCGGCTTGAAGATCAGTAAATACTGGAGTTCGAATTGCCAGCAATGTCCGTTGAAGGAGAACTGCACGCCCAGTCCTCAACGTCGCGTGGCCCGTTGGGAACACGAAGCTGTTCTTGAGGATATGCAGACGCGTCTCGATCATGCACCTGAAATGATGCGGATCCGGCGACAAACCGTCGAGCACCCGTTTGGCACGATCAAGGCTTGGATGGGAGCCACTCATTTCCTGACTCGAACCATTGAGCGGGTGAGCACGGAAATGAGCTTGCACGTGCTTGCATACAACATCAAGCGAGTGACTAAGATACTTGGTTCAGACGTTGTTATGAAGGCGATACGGGCGTGATGCCCGCAGGAGTTGAACACTCGGCGATAACTTCGCCCGCGACTTAGAATTCTGCATGCGCAACGAAAGATTGTAAGTTGCACCGGTACGGCGTTTCGTCAATTCGAGTGGCTGTGCGTTTTGACACGGTCTGGGCCGAGTCCGGCCCGACGCTCGACATGCTTCGGCCTTTGCCGGCCTTCGCCGGCCTTCGCCGGTTACGGACTTGGTTGCTGCTACACGTCCGGTTGCGGTCATTCACCCACTGGCGCTGGTGAAC
>FCOD02000028.1 GCA_001544655.2 Caballeronia turbans | reverse complement strand
GCACTCAACATCAAGCGCCCACACTTATCGGCTGTTAGTTTTTAAAGAGCACATCGCAAGACCCCTACCTCACCTTCCGTCTTGCGTCGCTGCATCAGCAGCAGAGAAACGAGATTATGACGGGCCGATGACGTCCTCGCAAGCCCCCTTCGCAAATTTTTTTCTAAGGCCACAGGGGCGTCAAAGAATGCCATGTCCAGGCCAAGGCGTTGCGAGCGCGAAGAGCCATGACTGATCTTCCCGTGCCCGATAACCAGCCGACGGTTCAGCTTCCAAAGAACGGCGTGCAGAATCCCGCAGGCCCGACGCAATCCGACGCCGGCATCGAACCGTGCTGCCTCCACATGGGCGCACGCATCGAGCCGGAACCGGAAGACGCGCCGCCGGCACCCGTGCCGCCATATGCTTCGTTCGTTTCCTTCGTGTTCTGTTGCGCAGCGACCTTCGCTTCCGCGGCCTGAATATCCGCGGGATAGTTGGCTTGCTCTCCCACCGCTGGCGAATAGCCTGCCTGTTCGAGCTGGACTAGCTCGGCCTTCACTTGCGCGCGCGTCAACGGGCCGTTCTGGCTCTGCGCAAAAACGAACGTGGGCGCAGCGACCACGGCGAGGGACACGACGAATTTGGCGATAGCGTTCATGATGTTCACACTCCGACAGAAAGGTTGACCGGATCGCACGCGATCCACGAACCTCATCGAACGCACAGGGCCCTTGCGCGGCTTCGACTCACTCGAATCAGTTTCAAGCGTTGAGGCTTCGATTGGTTAACCCGGGGACGTCGCGATCTATTCCCGCGGCGATGCACGTTTTCAGCCGACGGGCGTCGGCATCAACGGGAGAGATGAAGGAGAGAAAGCGCGGAGGACGAGCCGGATGAGGAGTCCGGCAAGGCGCCAGCCAGCACCCGTCCACCGCGATCGAATTGTGACGCAAGGCAGCGTGAAGATCATCGCTGCTCGCGTTGAAGATGCCTTGCCTATCTCGCAACAATGAAGCGCGCGAATCCGATGCTCAATGCGCGTCCGGCACGAGATGCACGCGTTTCTCGGTCGCGGCTTCGACGGCCTTACGGGAATACAGCAACGGGAAGTACTGTCCGTCGAGCCACATCTGCGCGAGATCACGGTAATGCGGGCTATCCGGGTCACCCGACTCGCCAGGCAGATTCACCGCACGCGAGCCGTCCCAGTTGCCGACATCGACGACCACACGAAACGAAGGCCCGTTGGTCTCGCGGAAATCGTTCGCGCGATACGTCGACTGATTCGGCGTATACGCGCTGCCGCCCTTTCCGATTGGCCCGACGTTGAGCTTCGCGCGCATATCCGCATCGACGACATCGGCCAAAGGATGCGCGTTCATGTTCGTCTGCAGCTTTCCCCATTGCCACTGGCTTGCATCGTCGCCTTGCAGATGCCGCATTTCCACATAGGCATCGTGCAGGCTCGACATCAGCACGGCATTGCGTTTGGCTTGAGCGTTATCGCCGAAACGCGCCTCAGGGTGTTCGAGCGTGTCGAGCATCACGGCTGTATCGGGTGCGCCGAACGATGCCGCCGCGTTCTTCGGCAAGACCGCTTCCTTGAATGTGCGTCCGAGATGCCGCGACAGCCACACCTCTTCGAGCGCGGCTTGCGGCGAATCGGCGCCCATGTGTGCATCCCAGCCCTTGAGCATCGCGAGTGCGGCGCGCGTGTCTTCGTCATCGCTCGACAGCGGCGCGAGCAATGCGACGAGTCTGCGCGCCGGAATCGAAACGATATCGTTCTGCAAGCGCTCCGAGTCTTCGATCGACACCTTGGGCAGCGACTTCAACACTTCATCGATACGCTGATGTCGCGACCCGTTGGTCCATTCGAAACCGAGCTTGCGCTCGGCATACGGATAAGCCGCCGGCAAATTCATTTCATTCGACGTAGTGAAATAGGCTTGCGCAGGGTTATAGACCGAAGGCATCGCATCGCGCGGCCAGAAGCCCGCCCATTCATAGCGGCCATCGCCGGGCACGGGCATGAGGCCGTCCCAGTTCGGGCGTATCGGCGCAAGCCCGCTCGGGACCCAGCCTATGTTGCCGTCCTTGTCCGCGTAGACCTGATTGACGGTCGGCGCGCCCCAGGTCGCGAGCGATGCCTTGAATTGCGCGTAGTTCTTCGCGCGCATGTAGCGCATCGAATCGAAGTATGGCGACATCCCCGGCGACAGCCACGCGGTACGCACCGCGAATGCGCGATGCCTGGTTTCCTCCGTATAGATCACAGGGCCGTGACGCGTGAATAACAGATCGACCGTGACAGGCGATCCGTTGCGCACCGCGACCTGTTCGTGCACGACGCGCATCGGCTCCCACTTGCCCTTGTAGCGATACTGCCGCGGATTCGCGGGATTCAGCTCATACACATAGAGATCTTCCTGATCGATATTGAAGATCGTGAGCCCGTAAGCGATCGAACCGTTATGCCCGATCGAAATGCCCGGCGCGGAAGGCTCGCCCGCGCCGATGATATCGAGCGTCGGCGTGCTGATCTGCTGGATGTATCGAAGGCTCGGCGCCGCGTACGCGCGGTGCGGATCGTTCGCCATGATCGCGCGGCCCGTCGCCGACTTCGATGGCGCGATGACCCAGTTGTTGCTGCCTTCGGTGACTTCCTCGGGATTGTCGGCTGCGGCGATCATCGTCGCCGATGCATCCGCGCTCTTCATCGACTCCTTCGTTACGCGCACGCCTTGCGTCGCGAGCGTGAAGACCTTGAGCACGTCATCGGGGAGGCATGGATCGAGGCCGGCAGGCATCTGGGCTTTCCAAGGCGGCTGCAGCCCGAAGCGCACGGAATCAGCATCGAGCGAACTCTTGCACGCCACACGCGCACGCGCGACTTCACTCGTCAGATTTCGCGTGAGACCGTGACTGCGAATGCGCACGATGTCGTTCGCATTCCATTTCGCCGGCCAATAGCCGATCTTGCGAAACTCATAGGGCATGCGGTCCGGATGCGCTGCGAGCCAGTCGATGTACGCGTTGACGCCTGCGGCAAAGCGCACGGCAGCAGGCTTTGCATCGGGACCATAACGCTGCCATTCGGTCGCCATGTCGCCGCGATAGAGAAAGAGCCGTGTCGCCTTGTCCTGCTCCACGTAGGCCGGGCCGAACACTTCCGACAGCTCACCGAGTCCCCGCCTGCGCCATAGATCGATCTGAAACATACGGTCGCGTGCGGCATTAAAGCCTTGTACAAAGAACGCATCGCTGTCGTTGGCCGCGAAGATATGCGGTACACCCCAGTGGTCGATCAGAATGTCCGATGGCTGCGAGAGTCCCGCTACAGCGATCGTTTCGTCGGCGAGAGCATCAGCCAGCGCGACTCGGGCCGCAAGCGGTCCGCAGAGCGATGCACCGATCATCAGTGCGAGCAGGCGTTGTCTCTTCCTTCCCTTCATCTTGGCGTCTCCTTTTTTTATCGGTATCGATTCGAGTCACGCGGATATCGCAATGTAATGCGAATGCACAGCACGCGCAAAGGTGGACTTGTCCTGCCAGACTGGATTTCGATACACGAAGTAGCGCACGCACGAGAATGGAAGCACATCCCGCGTGTCATTTTTACTCATACCGTCCATGCGACTTGCCGGTATTTACTTCCTCGCTACCGGTTCGTGACCGAGCGTACGAATCCATCGCTCCGAGCGCCCGTTCCCCGCTTTCATTCGGCAGACGCCTTGCCGACGCAGTCCTCTTCTATCCTTGTCTTGAACGCCGAAGCGCGGGCCCCAGGCGCGCTCCGATTGACAGCAACCAAGCGCCTCGTTTATTGTTTGGTAGACCAACCAAATGAAAGACAACCTGATCATGGAGTACGCCATGAGCCGCATCACCGGCATACCGTTCTATCTACTTTTCGCCGCGGCACTCGCGGCGTGCTCTCATCAGGACCGCGACGTCTATCAGGGCTATGTCGAGGGAGAGTTCGTCTACCTCGGCTCGTCGCAATCCGGCAAGCTCGCCACATTGTCCGTCGCCCGCGGGCAAACGCTTAAAGCGGGCGCGAGCACGTTCGCGCTCGAATCCGTCGATGAAACCGCGGCACTCGATCAGGCGCAACGCCAGTTGACTGCCGCGCAGTCGCAACTCGAAGACATCCTCACAGGTAAGCGCGCACCCGAAATCGCTTCGGTGCGCGCGCAACTCGCGCAGGCACGCGCGAACGCCCGCAAGGCCGCATTGCAACTGAGCCGCGACGAAGCGCAGTTCAGTGCAGGCGGCATCGCAAAAGGACAACTCGACGATTCGCGCGCCAATGCCGATGCTGCCGCTGCGCAAGTGCGCGATCTCGCCGAACAAGTCGACATCGCACGCTTACCCGGGCGTCCTCAGCAGATCGAAGCGCAGCGCGCGCAAGTGGCCGCCGCGAAGGCGTTCGTCGTCCAGGCTCAATGGAAAGTCGATCAAAAGCGTGTCGCGGCGCCAGCGGACGGACTCGTGTACGACACGCTCTATCGCGTCGGAGAATGGGTGCAGGCTGGCACGCCCGTCGTGCAGATGCTGCCGCCGCAGAACGTGAAGGTTCGCTTCTTCGTGCCAGAGAGCGCAGTGGGCGGTCTCGCGGCGGGGCGCGCCGTATCGATTCATTGCGACGGCTGCGCGCAAGACGTGCCCGCGACGATCTCCTACGTGTCGAATCAGGCGGAATACACGCCGCCCGTGATCTATAGCAACGAAAACCGCTCGAAGCTCGTGTTCATGATCGAGGCGCATCCGCAACGGGCCGATGCAGCGAAGCTCCATCCCGGCCAACCCGTCGCGGTGAGGGTGCAATGAACGCGCAAGACACACCTTACGTCATCGACGTACACAATCTCAACAAGCGTTTCGGCGACAAGCACGTCGTCAACGATGTGTCGTTGCAGGTCGCGCGCGGCGAGATCTTCGGCTTTCTCGGCCCGAACGGCAGTGGCAAGACAACCTCCATCCGCCTGATGTGCGGCCTGCTCACGCCCGATTCGGGTAGCGGCACGTGTCTCGGCTACGACATCGTCCGCGAAAGCGAAGAGATCAAGCGCAACGTCGGCTATATGACGCAGCGTTTCTCGTATTGGGAAGACCTGACGATCCGCGAGAATCTCGACTTCGTTGCGCGCATCTATCAAATGGAAAACCGCCGCGAAGCCGTGGACCGCGCGCTCGAAGCGCTGGGTTTGCAAAGCCGCGCGAAGCAACTGACGGGTTCGCTCTCGGGCGGATGGAAGCAACGCCTCGCGCTCGCCGCATGCATGTTGCACGAGCCGAAACTGCTGCTGCTCGATGAACCGACCGCGGGCGTCGATCCCACCGCGCGCCGCGACTTCTGGGAAGAGCTGCATCGGCTCGCGGCGAAAGGCATTTCCGTTCTCGTCAGCACGCATTACATGGACGAAGCCGAGCGCTGTCACAAGCTCGCGTATATCGCATACGGCAAGCTGCTCGCGCAAGGCACCGCGAACGAGGTCATCGCGTCGCAAAACCTCGCGACGTGGAGCATTCACGGCGAGCATCTCAGCGCGCTCTCCGAGCGCTTGCGCAAGACACCGGGCATCGATCAGACGGTCGTGTTCGGCTCGGCGCTCCATGTGAGCGGCAGCGATCATGCCGCGCTGGAACAGGCCGTGCGTGATGCGACGAAAGACGCCGCAACGCGTGCGGAGCCCATCGAAACCGGGCTCGAAGACGTCTTCATCTATCTGATGAGCCGCTCGACCGACAACTTCAAGGTGAGGTCATGAAGGCCGGCGATCGCATCGCGCTCTTCGCGCGCTTCTCCGTCACGCGCTGGTGGAGCATTGTGATCAAGGAGTTTCTGCAGCTTCGGCGCGACCGCATCACATTCGGCATGATCATCGGCTTGCCGATCGTGCAGCTCGCGCTCTTCGGTTACGCGATCAACACGGACCCGAAGCATCTGCCCACCGCCGTGATCGTCGGCGATCAAAGCCCGTTTTCGCGCAGCTTCATCGCTGCGATGGAGCACTCCGACTACTTCGATATCGTCGACACGCTGCCCGACGACGAAGCCGGCCGCCGCGCGCTCGCACAAGGCCGCGTGCTTTTCGTGCTCAGCATTCCAGCCGATTTCTCGCGCAAGCTGTTGCGCGGCGAGCGGCCAGCGCTGCTCGTCGAAGCCGACGCCACCGATCCAAACGCGGTCAGCAAAGCGAGCAATTCACTGTCAGCGCTCGTGCAATCCGTGGCAAGCAAGGACCTCACCGGCCCGCTCGCGCGCTTGAACGGCACGCCCGCCGCTTTCGACGTGCAGATCCACAACCTCTATAACCCCGAAGGCATCACGCAATACAACGTCGTGCCTGGCCTGATGGGCGTGATCCTCACGATGACGCTCGTGATGATGACAGGCCTTGCGATGACACGCGAACGCGAACGCGGCACGATGGAGAACCTGCTCGCGACACCGGTGCGCCCCGTCGAAGTGATGACGGGCAAGATCGTGCCCTACGTATTCATCGGCCTCATTCAGGCATCGATCATTCTCGCGGCCACGCGCTTCGTGTTTCATGTGCCGCTCGTCGGCAATCCGCTCGCAATCTACCTCGCCGCGCTGCTGTTCATCGCCGCGAATCTGACGGTGGGCATCACGCTGTCGTCGCTCGCGCAGAATCAGCTTCAGGCGATGCAACTGACCATGTTCTACTTCCTGCCGAACATTCTGCTTTCGGGCTTCATGTTTCCATTCGCGGGCATGCCCGCGTGGGCCCAGTTCATCGGCAATCTGCTGCCGCTCACTTACTTCAATCGCCTGATACGCGGCATTCTGCTCAAGGGCAACGGCTGGGCGGACCTGTGGCCTTCGGTCTGGCCGATGGTCCTCTTCACCGTCATCGTGATGGGTATTGCGCTGCGCTTCTACCGGCGCACGCTCGATTAGGGAGACGTCGATGAAACCGCTTCTTCCGCTTTGTGTGCTCGTGCTGTGCGGCTGCACTGTCGGCCCCGACTTTCACGCGCCCGCGCCCCCCGCTACGCAGACCTATGTCAAAACGACTGTCGCGGCGCAAAGCTTTCCCGCCATTGATCACGCGTTGCCGCGCTGGTGGACGCAGTTCGGCTCGGATGCGCTAAACCGCCTCGTCGATCGCGCATTGAGCGACAGTCCCACGCTCGAGCAAGCCCGTGCGAAGCTCGTGCAAGCGCGTGAAGACTACCGCGCGCAAGCGGGCGCGACGTACTTCCCCGCCATCGACGCCTCGGTCTCCGGCACGCGCCAGAAGGTGGACCCGGCCGCGTTCGGCGTGCCCATTCCGAGCCCCGGCCCCTTCACGCTCTACGATGCATCGGTCAGCGTGTCGTACACGCTCGATATCTTCGGCGGCGAGCGGCGGGCGCTCGAAGCGTTGCGCGCGCAAGTGGACTACCAGTCCTTCGAACTCGATGCGGCGCGTCTCTCGATCGCGGGCAATGTCGTCGCCGCCGCGATCCGGCGCGCTTCAGTGCAGCAACAGATCACGCTTACCGAGCGCCTCGTCGATGCACAGATGCGGCAACTGTCGATCATGGAAGGCCGACTGCAAGCGGGCGGCGTCGCGCTGTTCGATGTGCGCAGCCAGCGCACGCTCGTCGAGCAGACGCGCGCGAATCTGCCATCGCTCGTCACGCAACGCGATCAGGCCGATCACCGGCTTGCGGTATTGATCGGCGTCGAGCCTTCCGTCGCCGACTTCGATGCGATCACGCTCGACTCGCTGCGTCTGCCAGACAGCGTTCCGCTCACGCTGCCTTCGACGCTCGCCCGCGAACGTCCCGACATCCGTGCATCGGAAGCGTTGCTGCATCAGGCGAGCGCGAATGTCGGCGTGGCCACGGCCGATCTCTATCCGAAGTTCTCGCTTTCGGCGGGCGTGGGAACCCAGCGCACGAACATCCACGACATGCTCAATAGCCTGAACGTATGGAATGTCGGCCTGAATCTCACGCAGCCGCTGTTTCATGGTGGCGAACTGCGCGCGAAGAAGCGTTCGTCGGAAGCGGCTTACGATGCAGCCATGCAAGCCTATCGACAAACCGTGCTGGACGCGCTTCAGCAAGTCGCCGACAGCCTGACGGCGCTGCAGAACGATGGCGATGCATTGCAAGCGCGCCGCGTAGCAGCAAACCAGGCGCAAGCGAATCTCGATACCAACAACGCGCGGTATGCGGCAGGCGGCGTGAGCCGTTTCGATTTGCTCGACACGCAACGCCAGGCGCTGCAAACGCAACTCGATTACGCGCTCGCGCAAGCGAGCCGCCTGTCTGATACGGCCGCGCTCTTTCAGTCGCTAGGCGGCGCCGGCGAGGACACGAAAGCTGCGATCAAACCGGTTGCATCGACTAATTAGCGAGCGTCCCGAGCCGATGCTTGAGCACCTTGCCGCTCGCCGACACCGGCAGCGCACCGAGAATGCGGATCGAGGAAGGCCGCTTGTACGGCGCGAGCCGAGCGCTCACCCACTGAGCGAGTTCGTCTTCATCCGCCGTGCAGCCTGGCCTCAGTTCGACGAACGCGAGCACGTCCTCGTTGCCCCGCGCGCTTCGCCCGATCACGGCGGAATGCAGCACGGCGGGATGACTGTTGAACGCCTGCTCCACTTCGGCGGGATGCACATTGAAGCCCGAACGGATGATGAGCTCCTTGCTGCGTCCGACGATATACAGATTGCCGTCCTCGAAGTGCGCGAGATCGCCGGTCTTGAGCCATCCGTCCGTCGTCACCGTGGCGGCCGTTTGCACCGCATCACGGTAATAGCCGAGCATCACGTTCGGGCCGCGCACCCATAGTTCGCCGGTGTCGTCGCTCTCGCTCTCACGCGCGAGCGGCACGATGCGCGCCTCGACGCCGGGAATCAACGGGCCCACGGACGAATCGCGCGCCGGCGCATCGAGCAGCGTGTTCGACACCGTCGGGCTGCTTTCTGTCATGCCGTAACCGTTGTGCAAGGGCACGCCGTAAAACGCTTCGGCAGCGGACTTGAGTGTCGTGTCGAGCGGCGAGCCGCCGCTATAGACGAATCGCAGCGAGGGTGCATTCAGGCCGCCGCGTGGCGTGAAATGATCGATCAGCTTCGCGTGCATCGCGGGCACGCCCTGAAAGATCGTCATGCGTTCCTCGCTGAGCACGCGTCCCGCGCGCTTGGCGTCGAAGCGCGCCGCGAGCCGCAGCGTCGCGCCCGCATAGAGCGAGCCGAGACACATGGATGCAAGACCGAACACATGCGAGATCGGCAACACGGCATACACGCGATCGTCGGAACCCACACGGCGCAGCGTGCTCGACACCGCGGCGACGAAGAGCAGATTGCGATGCGACAGCATTACGCCTTTCGGTGCGCCTGTCGTGCCGGTCGTGTAGATGAGCGCCGCGCACTGCTGGTCCGAAGGCAGGCCGTGCGGTTCTTGCGCGGAAGTCGTTTCGATGGCGCTCAGCGCAAACGCACCGATCGGCGTTGCTTCGAGCGATTCGACCACGGCACCATCGCGTTGCGCGTGACGCGCGGCATCGTCGGATGCTTCCACGGTATAGAGGGCGATGCGCGGCGTCGCATGCGCGCGGATCGCATCGAGTTCGACAGGGGACAGTCGCGCATTCGCGACGAGCGCCCATGCGTCGAGACGGCTCACGGCAAAGAGCGATGCGACGAGCGCGACGCTGTTTTCGCCGGTCAGCATCACGCGGTCGCCGGCTCGTACGCCCGCAGCCGCAAGACGCGCGGCGAGCGCATCGACGGCATCGTCGAGTTGCGCATAGGTCAGCGTCCGCGCGTCTTCATGCAACGCAATGTGATCGGGATGCGCCTTCGCGCCGCGCGAGACGATCGCGTCGATGCGCGACGGCAGCGACGCAATGAGCGTGTTCGTATCCATATCGAGCGATAGCGTTCGTGACTTTCAGGCACGCATGATAACGCTCGTGCATCATCCTGCGAAACGCGGCTCGGGAATGCCACGCACGCCGAGACCCGTCACTGCGAACAAGCCGCCCTTGTCCCGCTCTTTCTGCGGAATGCCCCACATTGGGCGGCCCATCGTCGATACATAGAGGATGTCGAGATTCGGCCCGCCGAACATCACGCTCGTCAGATTGCGCACCGGAAACGGCACGATGCGATCGAGCTTCCCGTCAGGCGCAAAGCGCAGGATGCGCCCGCCGAACACGAGCGCGGACCAGACATAGCCTTCCTCGTCCACGGTCGCGCCATCGAACGTGCCCGCCATGTCATGCGCGGATGCGAAGAGGCGCTTGTTCGTCGCCGCGCCCGTTTCGATGTCGTAGTCGTATGCGTACATCTCCTTGCTGTACGTGTCTGTGAAGTAGAACGTCTGGTCGTCGGGGCTCCAGCATGGACCGTTCGAACAACTGATGCCGCTATCGAGTCGCGCGACCCTGCCGTCCGTATCGAGCCGGTAGAGACCGCCGCTGCGCGTGGAGCGCTGACCGCGATCGGCGTCGTAGCGATCGAAATCGTAGGACATCGTCCCCGCGACGAAGCGGCCACGTCGATCCACCTTGCCGTCGTTGAAACGCGTCTCGGGATCGTCGCTTTCCGGATCGGCGATGAACTGCACAGTCTGCGCGTCGAAGTCGTAGAAATGCAGGCCGTTCGCGAGCGCGACCACCGCGCCGCCTTGCTCGCGCAATGCCATCGATCCGATATGACGCGGCACGAAATAGCGCTTTACGTCACTGCCATCCGCGCGGCAGCTATAGATCTCCGCGGCGGTGCTGTCGATCCAGTACAGGCGTTCCTCCTTGACGTCCCAGAGCGGCCCTTCGCCGAGGTGATTGTTCGCATCGACCAGCAAGCGTACTTCGGCCATCGTCATCTCCTTTGGTTAGTCGTCACCGTCCTTGACATCGCGCCGGTGCGCGAGCAGCGCCATCAGGCGTCGATCGCGCCAGCGGCTGCGTTCCTCGATGCTTTCGCGCGGCAGCACGGCGCGGCGTTCCGCATCGAGCCTGTGAAGCGTATCGGCGGACCAGTCGAACGGCGTGCGCCCCGACGCAATCGTGCGATACGTGCCGCCGTAGCGCGCTGCGTAATCCGCCACGCCGCCGGGCGCGTTCAGGTCGATCGTTTCGAACGGCCCCATGAACGACCAGCGCATCGCAAGGCCGTCGCGAATCACGGTGTCGAGATCGGCGGCGCTCGCATAGCCTTGTTCATAGAGGCTCAACGCTTCGTCGAGCAGCGCGCCTTGCAGTCGATTGAGCAAGAACCCCGAGATTTCCCCGTTGACGGTCACGGGCTTTTGTCCCGCCCGTTCATAGATGGCACGGGCGCGCTCCACCGCTTCATGCGCGGTCCACGGCGCGCCGCACAACTCGACGAGCGGCACGAGCGAAGGCGGATTGACCGGATGCGCGACGAGGCAGCGCGCGCGGCCTGCAATACCCTCCGTGAATGTCGATGCGGGCAGTCCCGAGGTCGAACTTGCAAGCAGCGCATCAGGCTTCGTCAGACGATCCAGTTCGACGAACAACGCGCGTTTCGCTTCCACCACTTCCGCAATGTTCTCCTGCACGAGATCCGCATCGGCGACGGCGTCGGCCAGGCTTTCGCATGCGGTGATGCGCGAGACGATCGTATCGACGGGTTCGTCGATCAGGTGAAAGGACGCGAGATCCTGCAGGCTTTCGCGGATCGACGGAATCGCGCCCGCGAGCATGTCCTTCGATGCATCGTGAATCTTCACGTCGAAACCGCTCTTCGCGAATACGATCGCCCACGCGCGGCCGATGCGGCCCGAGCCGATCACCGCAATGTTCTTCGCTTGCATCTGTGTCTGTTCCTCATTCGAGTTGGTTCAGCCTTTCTTGTCCCGCAGCGTGATGACAGCCGCCAGCACGACGAGTCCGTTGATGATGTCCCGCACCGCGGGCGGCACGGTGGTTCCCGCAAGCAAGGTCCCGAGCGCCGTGAGCAGCAACGCACCGCCGAACACGCCGAGATAGTGGCCGCGTCCACCGGTGATGAGCGCGCCGCCGACCACGACCACGGCAATCGACGGCAGCAGATACGGATCGCCCATGCCGAGGAACGCTTGCGAGCTGAACCCCGCGAGCAGCAGGCCGACGATCGCCGAGCAAAGACCGGAGAGGCAATATACGGCGATCAACGTGTTGCCTACGCGCACGCCCGAGAGCTTCGCCGCGACGGGCGAATTGCCGAGCGCATACACGCGCCGCCCGAACGGCGTGCGATGCAACAGCAACAACGCGACGACGAGAAACACCGGCACGCTCCACGCCGCGAGCGACAGCGGCCCGACTCGACCGTTGGTGAATTCGCTGATCGACGAGGGTGACCATCCTTGCGGCGAGCCGTTGCAATAGATCAGCGTCAGCCCTTGCAGCAAGCCATTCGCAGCAAGCGTGACGACGATGGGCGGCAAGCCGAGCATGACGACGCCCACGCCGTTGAACACGCCCACGAGCAACCCGACGAGCAGCACCATCGGCACCGCCCACGCGGCCGCGCCGTTCATGCCGTGCGTGAGTCCTGTCAACAGGACGCCGGATAGCGTGATGAGCCAGGGCATCGAGAGATCGAGTCCGCCCGTCAGAATCACCGCACCCTGCCCCAGCCCGAGAATCGCGAGGAACAAGGTCAACGTGAGCAGGCTGCTGTAGAAGTTCGCGCTGACGAGCACGCCGGGACCATAGACGAAGCCCGTGATGATGACGACCGCAAAGAACAGCAGATACGCCGGAACGACATATTTGACCCATTCGCGATTGCGCTCGATCCAGTCGGCGATCGGACGGCCCTTCAACTCCGTGTTCTCGACCGGACGAAAATCGTCGACCTCGAACGTGACGCGTCGCGCGTTTCTGTCGTCGCGCGCCCGTGTTCCCGTTCGCATCGCCTTGAACCACTGCGCCGCATGACGGGCGGATTCGTGCGCCGCCGACTGCTTGCCGATCGACGAACCGAGCACCGCGAGCATCAGGATCACGGCTTCAGCGATCGTCGTGAAGAACGCCGACACGTTCAGCACGAGCAGGATGTTCACGGTGATCATCAGCGTCATCGCGGCGAACACGGTGCCGACGCAACCGCCGCGCCCGCCGCCAAGCAGCGTGCCGCCGAGCACGACGGCAGTGAACATCGAAAGCAGCAAGGGACGACCGACGAGCGGATCGGCCGAACCCGTCTGCGCCGATACATACAGGCCCGCCGCCGCGTAGAACATGCCTGCGAGCGCATACGTCGAGATGCGATAGCGCGTGACCGGCATGCCGTTCGCATACGCGCCGTCAGGATCGCTTCCGAGCGCATAAAGCCCCACGCCAAAGCGCGTGCGCTTGATGAACGACCAGATCAGCAACGCGAGAATCAGCAAGGCGGCCGACATCGGCATCTTGTCGGCAATGAGATCGGCCGTGAGCACCGCGCCGAACTGATCGCCAACGCTGCCGCCCGGCTTGTTCTGAATCAGCAGCGTGAGGCCTTGCACCATGAACATCGTCGCGAGCGTGACGACGATGGATTGCAGGCGAAACCATGCGATCAGCGCGCCGTTCACGAGGCCGATACCGCCGCCGATCGCGAGAATCAGCGCGGCGCCCGCCCACTGTTCGATGGGTGACCCCTGCACGAAGCGCACCGCGAGCACGTTCGCGAGCGACACGACCGCCGACGCCGACAGATCGAAGCCGCCCGACAACACGACGATCGTCTGCCCGATCGCCGCGAGCGCGAGCGTGGTCGCGCTCGAAATCACCGAGCCGATGTCATAGAGCCCGACGGGCGTCGCGGACAGCGCGACCCATGCGGCGAGCATCGCGAGCAACGCGCTGATCGCGATGATGAGCCCGCGATTATGATCGATGCGCGCGCCCCAACCCAGGCGCGCGCCCGGCCGCACGATCTCGCTTTCGGGCGACGCAACGGCTATCTTCATGAGCAACCTCTCAACTGGAAAGCATCTTGCGCATCACGTTCTCTTCGGTGAGCGCATCGCCGCTCAGCTCGCCGACATTGCGGCCGCGATACATCACCGAGACGCGATCGCACACGTTGACGAGTTCGGGCACATCGGTCGAATAGAACAGCACGGAGCCGCCCGCTGCCGCGAACGCGCGCATCAACACGAAGATCTGATGCTTGGTACCGACGTCGATGCCGCGCGTCGGGTCGAACATGAGCCAGACGCGGCTCTGCGTGAGCAGCCATTTCGCCATCGCGATCTTCTGCTGATTGCCGCCCGAGAACGACAGGCACGGCTTGTAGAGCGCGCGCGGATTCACCTCCATCTGCGCGAGCGAGCGGCGTATCGCGGCCTGCTCGCGCTTTCGATCGATAAGGCCGAAGCGCGTATAGCGGCCGATCACCGGCAGGGACACGTTCTCGCCGCCCGGCAGGCGCAGGAACAGGCCTTCGGTCTTGCGATCCTCCGGCAGGAAGCTCGTCGATACGCCGGCCTTCAGCGAATCCGCCGTGCAGGTCAGCGTGACCGGCTTGCCGTCGATGCGTATCTCGCCATCGTCGATATAGGTCGCGCCGAACAGCGCTTCGAACAGCTCGCGTTGCCCCATGCCCTGCAGCGCCGCGATGCCGTGCACTTCGCCAGGCTTCACGGCAAGATCGAAATCGGTCACGACGCCATCGACGCGAACGTTGCGCGTCTCAATCGCGGGCGTCGCGTCGCGCTTCACTGAAGCGACCTTCGGCGGATACTTCGCCTCCATCGACCGGCCGATGACGAGGCGGATCACTTCGTCATCGGAGATATCGGCGGCGTCGAATGCGCCCACGTCGCGGCCATTGCGATACACCGTGAGACTGTCGCAGAACTCGCGCACTTCCTGCATCCGATGCGAGATGAACACGAAGGTCACGTCGCTCGCCTTCAGTTCGTCGATGCGCCTCGACAGCCACGCGACATCGCGTCCCGACAGCGCCGAAGTCGGTTCGTCGAGCAGCAGCACCTTCGGCCGGCGCACGATCGCCTTCGCGATCTCGATCTTCTGCCGCACCGGCAGTGAAAGATCGCGGATATACGCGCCCGGACGCACATCGGACAGTTCGAGCCTGTCGAGCCATTCTGCCGCCTGCCGCTGCGCATCGCGCTTCCTGATGCGCCCGAGAAAACCCGTCGGCTCATACGACATCAGCAGGTTTTGCGCGACCGTGAGATCGCGCACGAGCGTCATCTCCTGAAACGCCGTCTGCACGCCCGCGCGATGCGCGTCTTTCGGGCCGCGCATCGTCACGTCGCGGCCCATCACACGGATGCTGCCCGCGTCCGGCTGCATCAATCCCGACAACAGCTTGACCGTGGTGGACTTGCCCGCGCCGTTCTCGCCGAGCAGCGCATGCACGGCGCCGCGTTTCACCGAGAACGACGCGCCATCGAGCGCGACGGTCGCGCCGAAGCGTTTCGTCACCTTCGACAGATCGATCGCCAGTGATGCGTCGTTCATCGCCATGCCTCAGTCCTGATTACCTGTCAGAGCCGCGTTGAAGCCCACTTCCTTCGTGTCTTCCGAGTAGATGTCCGCGAACCAGCCCGGCGGCACCTTGTCCGGCGGGAACGCCGTGCAGCCCGCCTTCAGCTCGTCGATGCTGCCGGTCTTGCACAGCTTCGACTCCGATGTCAGCACGAGCGGCAGCTTCAGCGTCACGCGCTGCGGAAAGTCGCCGCCATCCAGCTTCTTCACGGCCATCTTGAGCGCCATCGCGCCGGAGTACGGCGGCGCGCCGTAAGAGATCGAGCGATAGCCGATGGAGCGATAGCCGCCCTGCCCCTTCACTTCACCCGGCGGCAGCATCTGCACGCGATGCCCGTTCGACGATTCGCCCGCGCACGGCTTGATCTTGTCGTCGGCGATGCCCGCCTCGAGCTGCATCGACGCGGCCGTGAAGCAGCCCACCTGCATCCACAGGCCGTCGATCTTGTCCCAGCTATTCGTCGCGAGAATCTTCGAGAGCTCGGTCTTCGCGGTCGCCTGGCTCCACATGCCCGTGCCTTCCGCGACGATCTTCATGCCCGGGAACTTCGCGAACACGGCCTTCGCCGCTTCGGTGCGCGCACGGTCCACGGACGTGCCCGGCACCCCCGTGATCATCACGACGTTGCCCTTGCCGTTGAGCGTCTTGGCGAGCCATTCGGCGGTGACGGTGCCGGCCTGATGCTGATCGATCGTGACGTTGTGCGCGCACGGCTCGGTCACTTCGCCGTCATACGCCGCGACGACGACCCCCTTCGAGCACGCATTCTTGATCGCCCGATTGAGCGCGGTCGGCGAGATGGGATAGATGACGATCGCCTTCGCGCCGGCCTGCACCATCGAATTGATCTGCTGGATCTGCTTCTGCGCGTCGGTGCCCGCGACCTGCACTTCGAGATCGACCTTGTCCTTGAGCGCGGGCGTGTTGGCCATCGCCTTCACCATATTCGCGGCTTCCGTCTGCCAGTCGTTGCCGACATAGCTCATCGACAAGAAGATCTTGTACTTGCCGGCCGCGTGCGCCTGGCCCGAGACGGCGAGCGCCGCCGCGAACGCGAGGCCGAGCGCGGCCCGTCCCGCATGACGAATCGACTGCGTCAATGCTTTCATGTCTTCCTCCGGTCTTCGTATGGTTATGAAGCGGGCGCTTCTAGGTTCGGACGTGCGGCAGGCGAGCGCTCGCAGGCAAGGCGATGCCCGCGCTGCCGGGAACGACGTTCGGATCGTGTCCGGGTATGACGAAATCGGCGATCTGGCGAATGCGCGAAAGCGAGCCGATTTCCGCGAGCGTTTCATGCACGATGCCCACCGGCACGAGATCGACGATGTTCTCCATGCAGTTCGCGCAATCGCCCGCGATCAGCACGACGCCTTCTTCCGTATCGACCGCGACGGACTGATGCCCCGGCGTATGGCCCGGCGTCGGCACGACGCGCACGCCGGGCACGATATCGGTCACGCCGTTCACGAACTGCCAGCGAAAATACGCGAGCGGCTCGCGGCCGATCAGGAACTCCTGGTAATACGTGGCCTGCGTCGGCAGCGGATGGCCCGCGTATTCCCACTCGGCCGCCTGCACGATGAAACGTGCATTCTTGAAGAGCGTGTTGCCGCCCGAATGGTCGTAATGCAGATGCGTGTTGATGACGATATCGACGTCATCCGCGCTCCAGCCGACGTATTCCTTCAACGCGCGCTCGAGCTTTTCTTCCGGCGCCTGATCGCACGGGCACACGAAGTTCGAGACCCAGCCCGGATCATGAATGCCGGTATCGACGACGATCTTCTTCTGCGCGCCGACGATCGCCGTCGACCACACCGGCACCTTCATCTGCTGGCCGAAGTAGCGGCCATACACCTGCGACGAGCGATCGACGGTGAGCCAGCCCGTCGGCATCGCGACTACTTTCAGCTTCGCGTTCACGATGCCCTCCGTCGTCAGAAATTGGTGTCGCTCGCGCCCTTGAGCGCGAGCATCTCGCGCGCTTCGGCGGGCGTCGCGATATCGAGCGACAGGCCTTCGATCACCTGGCGGATCTTGCGCACCTGCGCCGCGCTCGATTCGGCGAGCTTGCCCGGCTCGATCCACAGCGAGTCTTCGAGGCCGACGCGCACGTTCGATCCCTGCGCGACGCCGATCGAACCGAGCGGAATCTGGTTGCGACCCGCGCCGAGAATCGACCACACGTAGTCCTTGCCGAAGAGCCGATCCGCGGTGCGCTTCATGTGCGCGAGATCTTCGGGATGCGGCCCGATGCCGCCGAGCAGGCCGAACACGCTCTGCACGAAAAACGGCGGCTTCGCGAGCCCGCGATCGACGAAGTGCGCGAGGTTGTACAGATGCGAGATGTCGTAGCACTCGTACTCGAAACGCGTGCCGTTCGCGCTGCACGACGTGAGGATGTATTCGATATCCGCGAAGGTGTTCTTGAACACGAGATCGCGGCTGTTCTCCAAATGCTTGCGCTCCCACTCGTACTTGAGATCCTTGAAGCGCTCCAGCATCGGATAGAGGCCGAAGTTCATCGAGCCCATGTTGAGCGACGCGACTTCCGGTTTGAAGTGATGCGCCGGCTTCAATCTCTCCGCGACGGTCATGTGCGGACTGCCGCCCGTCGTGATGTTGATGACGGCATCGGTATTCGCCTTGATGCGCGGCAGGAACTCCTGAAACACGGCGGGATCCTGCGTCGGATGGCCGTCGTTCGGATCGCGTGCGTGAAGATGCAGAATCGCCGCGCCTTCCTGTGCGGCTGCGAGCGCTGCATCACCGATCTGTTGCGGCGTCAGCGGAAGATACGGCGACATCGAAGGCGTATGGATCGCGCCGGTCGGCGCGCATGTGATGATGACCTTGCGTTTCGTTGCCATGTGATCCTCGTTGTTTTACAGGACTTCCACGTTGCCGCACACCGAGATCGCCTGTCCCGAGATGCCGCTGCCCGCGGGCGAGCACAGAAAGAGCGCGGTGGCCGCGACTTCCTCGGGCGTGGTCATGCGGCGCAGCGAGATCTTCTCGACATATTGCTTCTCCATCTCTTCATACGGCAGGTTCAGTTGCTTCGCGCGTGCGGCGATCACGCGCTCGATGCGCGGTCCTTTCACGATGCCCGGCTGTATCGCATTGACGCGGATATTGGACGGCCCCAGTTCGATCGCAAGACTCTTGGTCATGCCGACGACCGCCCACTTCGTCGCGGCATAAGGCGTGCGGAATGCATAGCCGAGCCGGCCCGCCACCGATGACAACGCGATGATCGTCCCGCCGCCGTGCGCGTCGCGCAGCAGCGGCACTGCGCGGCGGGCGAAGTAGAACTGCGCGTTCAGATTGACATCGACGGTTTGCTCCCACTCCTTCACGTCGAGTTCGTCGATGCCGCCCGTCGGCCCCGCGATGCCCGCGTTGTTCACGAGCACATCGAGTCCGCCGAGTTCGCTCTGCACATCGGCGAACACGCGCTCGACCGCATCCTTGTCCGATACGTCCGCGAGCGTCGACGTGATCGCGTTGCACTCCGCGCTCGCTTCGGCTTTCGTCAGTGCATCGATCGCCTCGGGACTCGCATCGCAGACGTGCACGCGCGCGCCTGCATCGATGAACGCGCGCGCGATCACGAGCCCGATGCCCGATGCGCCGCCCGTGATGAGTACGCGCAGGCCCGCCTGCGGTTTCAGCATCTGAAGAACCGTCATGCATGTCTCCTTTTTTGTTGTCGTTGCGGTACAGCTCAGGCGCTCGCTTCCTTCGACATGTCGCCGCTTTGCAGGCGCTCCTGCAAGTCGGCGGCGGCATCGCCGATGTCTTCTTCGATGCCCGCGCGCGCGCCTTCGCCGTCGCCTCGCCAGAGGGCCTCGACGATATGGCGATGCGCGGCCATCGAACGGCGCATATGGGGAATGTCGGGTGCGACGAGATTCAGGAACGGGCCGATACGCATCCAGAGGTTCTGGATCGTCGCGAGCGTGAGGTCGCTCGCGCCGTGCGCGTAGATGGCGATGTGGAACTCGAAATTGCTGCGCAGATAAGCGGGCACGTCGCCCGCTTCCACATGGGCGTCCATCGTGTCGAAAATCGCCTGCAATGCTTCGAGATGGGCGCGCGTCATGCGCGACGCCGCGCGCTTCGCGACCGCGCCCTCGAGCGCGATGCGCACGTCGCGCAGTTCGTCGAGCAACTCGAGCGTCATCGGCGGGACCATCAGCGCGCGGCCGGGGCCGTCGATCAATGCGCCTTCCGCCTGCAGACGCGTGAGCGCGGCGCGCACCGGCATCGTCGAAGAGCCGACTGCTTCCGCGACGCTGCGCAGGCTCAGCAACTGTCCGGGCGCGAAGCGGCCCGTCATGATCGCTTGCCTCAGTTGCGCATAGACGCGGCCGGCCATCGTTTCGCGTGCAACCAATTCGAGCGCGGGTAAGTCCGTCGTCGAGCGTGTCGCCACAATCTGCCTCCGTACTTTCGTTCGGCTGCTGCAATGTCTGCGTATCGTGTGACCTGTGATCACACATCGAGTGACTAAAGTTTCGGACGTGCGCCCGCCCGAGTCAACCTCGAATTGCTAGGTGAAAACGCCGACTCCGGGTATGCGCGCCGCGTCGTAACGCATCAGTCAAAGTAGCCGGTCGAGCACGGTTCCCCGGCCGGTGAGACGAAGCATCGGCCAGCGTGGCACCACGGCCAGACGTTCAAGGACGATACCGTGAACGATGGATGTATTTTGTCCATAGTCCATGACATTGGCGACGACGAGTCTGTCGACCGCTCGCACGGCCGCGAGGAAGCCGATGCTCGATGCCGTGAGATCTGGCCCCGAACTCGCGAAACCCTGATTACGCGAACTTCCCGGAGACCGCCCGCTGAATCTCCGCGAACGCGACCGGCTTCACGAGATGATGATCGAAGCCCGCTTCCTTCGAGCGCTGGCGATCATGCGCCTGCCCGTATCCCGTCACCGCGATCAGCAAGGCGTCGGCGGTTGCGGGGCGCGCGCGCATTTCGCCCGCGAGGCTATAGCCGTCCATCCCCGGCAAGCCGATGTCGAGCAGCACGATTTGCGGCGCGAAGACATCGGAGAGCGCGAGCGCTTCAGCCGCGTCGTGCGCCATGCGCACGTCGAAGCCGTCCGCTTCGAGCAGCAGCGCCATCGCGGTGGCCGCGTCCACGCTGTCGTCGACGACCAGCACGCGCTTGCCGGCCGCCACGCCCACCGGCGCTTCTCCCGCGCCCTGCGCGGCCACCTGGGCATCCAGCGCGAGCGGCAGCCGCACGACGAACTCGCTGCCCGTCTGCGGTCCCGCCGAGAATGCCTCGACGCGCCCGCCCTGCAGCTCGACGAGCGTCTTCGCCAATGGCAGGCCGATGCCGAGCCCGCCCTCCGATCGTTCCAGCGACGTCTCCGACTGCACGAACAGATCGAAGATATGCGGCAGCATGTCGGGCGCGATGCCGATGCCCTTGTCGCGCACGACGATGCGCACTTCGTCGCCGAACTGTTCGGCCTCGATCGCGATCTCGCCCTCTTCGAGGCTGTACTTCGACGCATTCGAAAGCAGATTGCCGAACACCTGCGCAAGCCGCACGATATCGCCGACGATGTAAAGCGGCGCATCCGGCAGCTTCACCGTCAACGTATGGCGCTTTCGTTCGAGCGCGGGCTGCACGGTCTCGATGGCCGCGGCGATCGCCGCCGCGAGATCGACCGTTTCCTGACGCAGCGTGATCTTGCCTTGCGTGATGCGCGCGACATCGAGCAGATCGTCGACAAGATGACTCAGATGCCGCACCTGCCTGTCGATGATCGCGCGCACCGTCGCGAAGTGCTGCACGGAAGGCTCGCGGTCGGGGTCGAGCAAATCCACGGCGTTGCGGATGGGCGCGAGCGGATTGCGCAACTCGTGCGCGAGCATCGCGAGAAACTCGTCCTTGCGACGGTCCGCTTCGCGCAACAGCAGTTCGGCGGCCTTGCGCTCGGAGATATCGTTGACGATGCCCGCGATGCGATACGGCCGCGCCGGATGCCCCGCCGCGCCGCGCACCGGAAACGCGCGCTCCGCCACCCAGCGCGGCCCGCCGCTCGCCCGCACGATGCGATATTCGACCTGATACGGCGTGCCGTTCGCGAGCAGTTGCCGATACGCATCGGCGACATGATGACGATCGAGCGGAAGGATATCGCCGGACCAGTGATCCGGTCCCGGCACGGGCGCGGGCGCGCCGTCGCCCGGATCGAAGAGATGCGCGTAGGCGGGGCTGACGTAAAGCAGTTCGCCGGATGCGGGATCGAGCATCCAGAACACGTCGTCGATATTTTCGGCAAGCTGGCGAAAGCGCTCTTCGCTCTCGCGCAACGCGTTTTCCGCGAGCCGCACGCGCAACAAGGCACGCACATGCGCGATCAGCTCGGCGGGTTCCACGGGTTCGGTCAGATAGCTGTCCGCGCCGCCTTCGAGACCGCGAATGCGATCGAGGCTATGCACCGCCGCCGCCGATGTCTGCAGCACGAGCGCGCTCGCGGTTTCCGGCGACGCCTTGATCTGCCGGCACACTTCGAGCCCGTTGATGTCGGGCAGCTTCACGTCGAGCAGCACGAGATCGGGCGCGTCCACGCGCACGCGTTCGAGCGCGGCGGTGCCCGTCGCCGCTTCGATCACATTGAAGCCCGCGCGCGACAGGATGCGCGTTTTCGCATAGCGCGCGCCGTCGTTGTCGTCGACGTTGAGGATCAGCACCTCGTTCCAGTCGCTTCTCATGATGGCCCCTTGCCCGTCACCGCGTCGAGCGCACCCGGCAGCGCGCCGCCGCCGACCGGCTTGCCGATGAACGCGGCCGCGCCGAGCGCCTGCGCTTCATTGCGATCCTCGACATCGCCGAGCACGACGATCGGAATGCTGCGCGTCGCGGCCTGCGCCCGCAGCGCGGCGAGCCAGATCCATGCTTCCGAAGGCGCGGGGCGCACCGCGAGCAGGAGCGCGACGGGCTGCGTGCGCGCGAGCACGCGGCCGGCTTCGTCGAGCGTCGCGGCGCTCATTGCACGATACGAAGAATCGCGCAGCGCGGCTTCGCAATCGAGCCGTTCGATCGGATTGCTCGCGACGATGAGCACGGCGGGCCGCGTATCGCCTGCCGCATGATGCGCCGCGTCGACGTCCGCGCCGTAATGCGCGGGAATCGTGGCACTGAAAGTCGAGCCGCGCCCGACTTCGCTCGTGAGCGAAACGTCGCCGCCGAGCAGCTTGCAGAGCTTGCGGCATAGCGGCAAGCCGAGTCCCGTGCCTTTCACGTATTGCTGAAGCCGGTTCTCGACTTGCCCGAACTCCTCGAACACCACTTGCTGATGTTCCGGCGCGATGCCGATGCCCGTATCGCTGACGGAAAACGTAATGAGCCGGCGCACATCGTCATAGTTCGCGGCGACGCGCACTTCGCCGCGCTCGGTGAACTTGAGCGCGTTCGACACGAAGTTGCGCAGCACTTGCGCGACCTTGGCTTCATCGGTGCGGATGGGCGGCAGGCCTTCACACGAATCGAAAATCAGCTCGACCGCGCCGCCCGGCGACAGCGGCCGCAACATGCCGCGCAGCGCCGAAAACAAGGTATCGACTTCGAACTGGGCCGGGCGCACTTCGATCTTGCCCGCCTCGATCTTCGCGAGATCGAGCAGGTCGTCGACCGTCTCCGACAGATCCTCGGCCGCCTTGCGGATGAAGCGCACCTGCTTCTCCTGCTCTTCCGTCAGATCGCCGTCGATACGATCGAGCAAGAGCTTCGACAACGCACGGATCGACGAGAGCGGCGTGCGGAACTCGTGGCTCATGTTCGACAGGAAGCGCGACTTCGATTCATCCGCGCGACGCAGATGATCGGCGCGCGCATCGAGTTCCGCATAGAGCGCGACGACGCCGCGATTGGTGTCTTCGAGCTCGCGCGTGAGACGCGTCAATTCTTCCTGACGCTCGCGCAGATCGGCCAACGCGGCGATCAGCTCGCGATTCTGGCGCTGCAATTCCGCCGCCGTGTCCTCGCGCGGCTGACGCGAAAGCGCGTCGCCGACCGCCTGCAGGTCGCACGGCACGCCATCGGGCAGCGCCTTCGCGAGCGAGATCGACGTGACGCCGTCCGCTTCATCGGCGATCGCGCATTGATCCATCAGACGCTGGGCCGCGAGCAGGCCGAGCGCGGCTTGCGCGTCGTCGTTGCGCATCGCGCGCAAACGCTCGCCTGCGCCCGCGGCCGCCAGAAAACGCACGACGAAGCGTCGCGGACGCGTGGCGGCTTCGACGAGGAATTCGGCGCGCGCCGGCTGCCCCGCAGTCAGCACCGTGCGCGCCGCTTCGAGGACGGAGGTCGAAATGCGCGTCTGATCCTGCGGCGAGAAACCGAGCGCCGCGCTCGCATCGCGCGCCTTCACGCGGGCCGCGACCATGTCGCGCTCGTTTTCGATATGCATCGCGTAGAGCGGCTGCGTCATCATGCGCCTCCGGTCACGCGGGCGACGAACACGGTGACATCGTCGCGGCCGCGCGAGAAGTCGCGGTACAGCACCGCCGCGACGAGCGCCGGATGCCGCATCGCGAGACCCGGATAGCGCGCGAGATCCCAGCGCGACGCGAGCCCGTCCGAATGCAGCACGACGAGCGCGTTCGGCGGGTACGGCACGTCGAACACCTGCGCGCGCCGCGCCGCATGCCCGACGATGCCGCTGTGCGACACGAGATGCCTGTGCGAGCTTTCCGCCCACACGCTCGCCGAAATATTGCCGATGCCCGCGAATGAAACCGGCGTGCCCGCCATGGACGCGAACGCCGGCATGCGCGCGATGCCGACCGCGGCGCCGCGCGTCGGGCGCAGGGCGTCGTTGGCGGCTTCCATGATGCGCTCGAGCGGCAGATCGCCATGTGCGGCCAGCGCCTTCGCCGCCTCGACCGCCGCGACATTCGCGAGCGGACCGTGACCGAGGCCATCGGCGACGAGCACGGTGAATTCGCCGTGATTCGCGCAGCATGCCCATGCATCGCCGCAAACGGTTTCCGTGTGCAGCGGCAGATTCACGACGCCATAGGTCAGTTGCGTGTCAGGCGCGTGCGCCGCGCCCGCCGCGTTCCAGAACACGACGCGCAGCACGGTGCCGCGTCCCGGCGCGCTCCAGATATCGAGCGCGTGGGACAGGCGCTCGATCGCGCCCATGCCGTTGCCGGCGCTGCCCGCGGTCGTGTAGCCGTCCTCGAAACAGCGATGCAGGTCGTAAATGCCCGGCCCGCTATCGATGCACACCACTTCGATGCCGTAACGCTGAACGCCGCCCTCGCCTGCATCGACGAGCGGCCGCACGAGCAACTCGCCGCGCTGTGCGTGCTTCAGCAGATTCGTGCCGCATTCGGTGACGACGATCGCGAGCGCGCCCGCGGCGGTCTCGTTGAAACCGAGCCCGCGCGCGAGTTCGCCGATCGAGCGCCGCGCATAGGCGATCTGACTCGCCTCCGCGATTTCGAAGCGCTGCTGCGCGGCCATCGATTCCTTCAGAACGGTTTCCATTTCGTGATCGAGACCTGCGTACCAACGCCAGGCGCCGAACGAATGTCGAATTCGTCGCACAGACGTTTCGCGCCGCCAAGGCCGAGGCCGAGGCCGCTGCCCGATGTGAAGCCGTCGGACAGCGCGCGCTGGATATCCGGAATGCCCGGGCCATTGTCGACGAATTCGAGTCTAAGGCCGCGGCGGCCGTTGCGCTCGACGAGATAGCAGTGCACGTCGCCGCCGCCGCCGTAGATGAGCGTGTTGCGTGCCAGTTCGCTCGCCGCCGTCACGAACTTGGTCTGATCGATGAGCGAGAGGCCCTGTGCGACGGCGCGCTCGCGCACGAACTGGCGCAGCCGCACGATCTGTTCGTCGGAGCGGATCGGCAGCGTGTCGGGCGGCGTGCTGGACGTCGGTGCGGCTGTGGAGTTGAAGGTCGTCATGGCGTCGTTCGCATGCGGCCGTCAGACCGTGCCGTTCGTCGCGAGGAGCGCCATGCCCTTCTCCACGTTGAGCGCGGTGCGCACGCCCGAGAGCGTGAGCCCGAGTTCGACCAGCGTGATCGCCACCGACGGCTGCATGCCGACGACGACCGTCTCCGCGTCGAGCACGCGCGCCATCGCGGCCGTATTGCCGATCATGCGTCCGATGAACGAATCGACCACATCGAGAGAAGAAATGTCGATCAGCACGCCGCGCGCGCCGTCCTTCACGATGCGGCTCGTCAGGTCGTCCTGCAGCGCGAGCGCGAGCCGGTCGTGCATGTCGACCTGAATGGTGACGAGCAGCAGCTTGCCCATCCTGAGAATCGGAATGCGTTCCATTGCTTGAGGGCCCCGTTCAGTCGCGTTGCGTTCGATGCGTGCTTCGAATGGCGAGATGCGGCGTCATTCCGGTTGCAGCGAATCGAAGCCGTCGCTCGAACGGCCTGCGCGCAATGCGTCCTGCGCGGACCCTGCCGTCACCGACTTGCCGGTGCGCTGCAGCGCGATGACGAAGGCCGCCGCGAGCGTCGCCTTGGTCGTGACGTTCGACAGGTTGACGCCGAGGTGCACGATGGTCTGCGCGATTTGCGGACGAATGCCGCTGATGATGCAGTCCGCGCCCATCAGACGCGCCGCCGCGACGGTCTTGAGCAAGTGCTGGGCGACGAGCGTATCGACGGTCGGCACGCCGGTGATGTCGATGATCGCGATCGCGGCGCCCGTCTCGACGATCTTCTGCAGCAGGTTCTCCATCACGACCTGCGTGCGCGCGGAATCGAGCGTGCCGATGAGCGGCAGCGCGAGAATGCCGTCCCACAACTGCACGACGGGCGTCGACAGTTCGAGCAGTTCCTGCTGCTGGCGCACGATGACCTGCTCGCGGCTCGTCTGAAAGACTTCGGTCGTGAAGAGGCCGAGGTCGTCGAAGAGCGTGCTGACCGTCAAGGTGAGATCGGCGAGCGTCGCGGCATCGTTGCCGAGCGCCTCGCGCAGACGCATGAAGAGCGGCTGCTTCAGCGAGAACACGAACATGGCGGTCTCGACCGGCGTGAAGCCCTGACGCGCGCGCTGCGTGGACATTTCCGCGAGAAACGCGCGCACATCCTGCCACGCGGGCGATTTGAAATCGACGCGCTCGGATGAGCCGAGCGCCGCCATCAGCAGCGAGACGAATTGCGCGAACTGATTGCGCAACTCCGCTTCACCGACGAGTCCGCGCCGCGAAGCGATGGCGTGCTGCTGCGCGAACCACTCCGCGAGCAGTTGTTCCTGATTGTTAGTGAACAATTGGGCAAGCCGCATTCCGCCGACCATTTCCATGCCGAGATCCTGTGCAAATGATGTTATCGGGCGCCAAGCCCCGGACGTTGGTTGTTGCGTCGCCGCTACGAGTATCGAAATAAACGCGACGCAAGGCGCTCGGAATGTAGCACGCCATCCCAAAAATCGACAGTCCGGGAAGTCTTGTAGCGCAAGGGATTCCGTGAATATGTCGTTGGCCGTCTGTCGCACGTCGGTGAATCGGCAATTGCTTCCGGTCTTTCGCTCGCGGGCACCGAAGTCCGGTCAAATATCCTGTGTCATGCGTGCGTGTACAGCCGCCCGCTGGCGCGCCGTGCGATGCCGTGTATAGCGGCGGGAATATTTTTTTGGGTATTGCCCGATGCAATACTCGGGCGATAGACAAGAACGTCATTCGACCCGCCGGAGCGCACATGGCCCAAACGATTCATCCCGTCGACGAAGTGCTGCCTATCGGTCAGATGCTCGCGGTCGGCATTCAGCACGTGCTCGTCATGTATGCGGGAGCGATCGCGGTGCCGCTCATCATCGGCGCGGCGTTGAAGCTGCCCAAGGATCAGGTCGCGTTTCTGATCAGCTCGGACCTCTTTGCGTGCGGGCTCGTCACGCTGGTGCAGTGCATCGGCGTATGGAAGTTCGGCATCCGCTTGCCGGTGATCATGGGCGTGAGCTTCGCCCCTGTCGGGCCGATGGTCGCGATGGCGTCATCCGGCGCCGGCCTGACGACGATCTTCGGCGCGACGATCGCGGCGGGTGTTTTCGCGATACTGATCGCGCCTTTCTTCGGCCGGCTGATGCGCTTCTTTCCGCCGCTCGTCACGGGCACGATCATTCTCACGATCGGCATGACGCTCTTTCCGGTGGCGATCAACTGGGCGGGCGGCGGGCGCGGCGCGGCGAATTTCGGCGAGCCGAGGAACCTGATGATCGCGGCGACCGTGCTGCTCGCGATTCTGCTCATCAACAAGTATCTGAAGGGCTTCATCGCGAATATTTCCGTGTTGCTCGGCATGGCGATCGGCTTTGTGATCGCGCTGCCGCTCGGCTTCGTCGACTTCGCGGGCGTGGGTCAGGCCGCGTGGTTCGCGCCGGTGCGACCGTTCGCGTTCGGCATGCCGACTTTCGATATCGCTGCCATTGCGTCGCTATGCCTCGTGATGGTCGTCATCATGGTGGAATCGCTCGGCATGTTTCTCGCGCTTGGTGATCTCACGATGCGGCCCGTTTCGCGCATCGATGCGACGCGCGGGTTGCGCACCGATGGTCTCGGCACGGTGATCGGCGGGATCTTCAATACGTTTGCGCATTCGTCGTTCTCGCAGAACATCGGGCTCGTGGGAATTACCGGTGTGAAAAGCCGGTGGGTCGTCGCGGTGTCGGGAGTGATTTTGATTTTGCTGGGGCTGTTGCCGAAGCTTTCCAATCTGATTGCTTCGATACCGGTTGTCGTGCTCGGCGGGGCGGGCATCGCCATGTTCGGGATGGTCGCGGCGACCGGCGTGAAGATCCTGAGCAAGGTCGATTTCGACAGCAAGAACAATTTGCTCATCATCGCGATCAGTTTGGGCGTGGGGGTGATTCCGCTTGCAGCGCCGACGTTTTTTGCCCATATGCCGGGGTGGGCAGGGCCCCTTACGCATAGCGGGATCACGCTCGCTGCCGTGTTTGCGATTCTGCTCAATGCGCTTCTTAATCGGGAGCGCGATTCGGAGGATATCGAGAGGGAGATCGCTGCGGAGATGCCTCTGAGCTTACGGGATGGGGATGTGAGGGAGTGAGGGTTGTTTGTTTGTCGCCGGATCCCGTTTTCGTATTGGTTTATTAGCACTGCCCCTATGCGGGGCGGCAGTCACTTTCTTTGCTGCTGCAAAGAAAGTAACCAAAGAAAGCAGCTCCACACGCCCGCGGTCACACGCAGTTTGGCCACGCGTGCCATGTGATCGTGGGCTGCCTAAGTGTCGCCCTCATAGGCCCAACCGCGCTTGGCTCGCGCACGGTCTGTATCATCGCACCACTCCACTTGCTGGTTCAGCACCAAATAGCACCGGCACAGCGCTACGCGCTGCCGACGGGTCTACAAAGGAAACCAACCTATCGCACATGCAATGAGATGGAAGCGTTACGACGAAGCGCGCGCAAACCCGATGAACCCATCGGCCGCGAAGCGGGCCGGAGCCATTTGGTGCTGAACCGCTCCGCTGTGCGGCGCGAGGTGACAGACCGTGCGCGAGCCAAGCCCGATTAGTCTTGTGAGGGCGACACTTAGGCAGCCCACGATCACATGGCAAGCATGGCCAAACTGCGTGTGACCGCGGGCTTATCGAGCTGCTTTCTTTGGTTACTTTCTTTGCAGCAGCAAAGAAAGTGACTGCCGCCCCGCATAGGGGCAACGCTAATAAACCACAAACAAAACGGGATCCGGCGAAAAACGAAACCCAAAAGCAATCCACCGTACAAACGCACAAAAAGCAAACCCACTACCATAGGAAAGCCCCCACCTCCGCCCTCGCCCTCAAAAACAAATGCCAGAAACCCTCTGGATTCTTCTGACAGCGATCGCGCTGCTCTACGCCATTGCCTTGGCGGGACTCTATTGGCTACAAGGCCGCCTGGTCTATCCATTGGAAAAGATCGAAGCTTTCAAGAACGCGGAACTGGAGGAGCAAACCGAAGCGGTCCGCATAAAAACCGAAGACGAACTCACCCTGACCGTCCGCTACAAAGCACCCAAACAAAAAACCGCCTCGACAATCATCCTCTTCCACGGCAATGGCGAAGACCTCGCCCAACGCGGCCACATCGCGCTCGAGCTGATCGAAGCAGGCTACGGCGTGCTCCTCGCCGAATACCGCGGCTACGGCGGCAACCCCGGCAGGCCGCACGAAGCCGGCCTCTATGCCGATGCACGCGCCGCCTACGCCTATGCATCGGCGCGTTCATCGAACATCGTGCTGCACGGCTATTCGCTCGGCTCGGGCGTCGCCGTGCAGCTCGCGAGCGAAGCAAAAATCAACGCGTTGATGCTCGAAGCCCCGTTCACGAGCATCGTCGATGTGGCGGCGATGCGATTCCGGCTCTTCCCGGTGCGGCTGCTCGCACGCGATCGCTACGATAGCCTTTCGAAGATCGCATCGGTGCGCGCGCCGCTTCTGATCTACGGCGGCACCAAAGACGGGGTGATCCCGCCCGCGCACTTCCAGCGCCTCTTCGACGCCGCACGCGGCGACAAGCGCCTCGCGCTCATCGAAGACGCCGATCATCTCGACGTCTGGACGATGGGCGGCCGCGAGCACGTCATGCAATTCCTCTCCTCGCTGCAACCGGCGCGGGACACGCTGCAAGCCTAAGCGCCCGCCGCTTTCCTGCGCGTGCGCCCGAGCTTGAGCGTGACCCATGTCGGCGCATGATCGCTCGCATGCGGCTCGCCGCGCACCCATGTATCCACGCCCGCGCTCTCGAGCTTCTTCGCCAGATCCTTGCTGAGCAAAATATGATCGATGCGCAGGCCCGAGTTGGTCTGCCAGTGATTGCGGAAGTAATCCCAGAACGTATAGATGCGCTCGTCGGGAAACGTCTTGCGCAACGCATCCGTCCAGCCTTGCGCAAGGAGATCCGCATATGCCGCGCGGCTTTCGGGCTGCAGGAGCGCGTCCTTCAGCCACGAGCGCGTGTTGTAGATATCCTCGTCGGTGGGCACGACGTTGTAATCGCCCGCGAGCACGACGGGATGACCGCTGTCGAACAACGCTTTCGCGTGCGCATTGAAACGCTCGAACCACGCGAGCTTGTAGTCGAACTTCGGGCCCGGCTGCGGATTGCCGTTCGGAAGATACAGACAACCGATCAGCAATCCGCCCACGGCCGCTTCGATATAACGGCTATGCGTGTCGTCCTCGTAGCCGGGCAGCCCGCGCCGGACCAGCACCGGCTCGGCATCCTTCGCGAGAATCGCCACGCCGTTCCACGACTGCTGTCCGTGCCATAGCGCGCCATAGCCCGCGCTCGCGATCGCATCGGCGGGAAACTGCGCATCCGTCGCTTTCAATTCCTGCAGACAGACGATATCGGGCGACTCGCGTTCGAGCCATTTCAACAAGGCGTCGAGACGCGGACGAATGCCGTTGATGTTGAAGGTCGCGATTTTCACTCGGCGTCTCTCCATCGGTGGATCGGGATCGATCGTACACGCGTCGCAGTTTGCGTGCCGCAACGTGCGCGAGCGCATCGGCGCAAAATCTGCGAAAGTCACGCGAACTCCGCGACCTCCTTGCATCCATGTCCGAAGGCTCCGCTCACTGGCAGCGCAATCTCTACGTCTGCGTATTCGGCTCGTTCACCACCATCATGGCGATGACGCTGCTCCTGCCCTTCCTGCCGCTCTATGTGCAGCAGCTCGGGGCCTCGTCGGTGGATGCGGCGGTGCAATGGTCCGGCGTCGCTTTCGGCGCGACGTTTCTCGCGGCGGGGCTCGTCGCGCCGCTATGGGGGCGTCTCGCCGACCGCTACGGCCGCAAGCCGATCCTGATCCGCGCGAGCCTCGGCATGGCGATCACGATGTCCCTGCTCGGCGTCGTACAGACCGTCTGGCAACTCGTGGCGATGCGCTTTCTCGCGGGGCTCGTCGGCGGCTATGCGAGCGGCGCCATCGTGATGATTGCAACGCAGACGCCGAAGCACCGCACCGCATGGGCGCTCGGCACGCACGCGGCCGGCATGATGGCCGGCAATCTCGTCGGACCGCTCGTCGGCGGACTCCTGCCGGGACTGATCGGCATACGCGCGACGTTCTTTCTCGCGGGCGGCCTCATCTTCTGCTCGTTCATCATGACGACGCTGCTCGTCAAGGAAGCGCGCCGCGCGCCCGATCACGCGAAGACAAGGCCTCGCGGCGGCTGGCGCGACGTGCCGCTGCTTACGCCCGTCATCGCGATGCTCGTGAGCGCGATGCTCCTCATGTTCGCGAACATGTCGATCGAGCCGATCATCACGGTGTACGTGGCGCAACTCGTGAAGGACGCGAAGCAGGTCACGCTCGTCGCGGGCTTCGTGATGTCGGCCGCCGCGCTCGGCAGCGTGCTCGCGGCGCCGCGCGTCGGACGGCTTGCGGATCGCATCGGCGCACCGAAGGTGATCGTCGCGTGTCTTGCCGTCTGCGGCGTGCTGCTGATTCCGCAGATGTTCGTCACCAACGGCACGCAGCTCGTCGTGCTGCGCTTTCTGATGGGCCTCGCTTTGGGCGGCCTGCTGCCCGCGATCACGAGCGTCGTGCGTCACAACGTGCCCGATCACGCAGCCGGATACATCCTCGGCTACGCGACATCGGCGCAATACATCGGGCAGGTGACGGGACCGCTCGCGGGCGGCTTCATCGCCGCGCATTCGGGCATGCACTCCGTCTTCGCGATGACGAGCGTGCTGATGTTCGCCGGCGCCGCGTTCAATGCGTGGGTGTTTCTGCGCGCACGATGAGCGCTTAGTTTTTCTCGCTGTCGAGGTGCGCCATCTGCACGGCCTCATAGCGATCGCCCGCCGCCGCGCCCCTCGGCACCGCCGCTTCGATCGCGGCGAAGTCATCCTTCGTGAGCGTCACGTCGAGCGCGCCGAGCGATTCCGTCAGGCGATCGCGGCGGCGTGCGCCGATCACGGGAACGATGTCATCGCCCTGCGCCAGCACCCATGCAATGGCGATCTGCGCGACGCTCACGCTTTTCGCATCCGCGATCTTGCGCAGCGCATCGACGAGCGCGAGATTGCGTTCGACATTGCCTTGCTGAAAGCGCGGACTGTTCGCGCGCCAGTCGCCCGCTTGCGCGGCGTCCTTCCTCCAGTGTCCGCTGATGAGCCCCCGCGACAGCACGCCATACGCCGTGATGCCGATGCCGAGTTCCCTGCATGCCGCAAGGATCGCGTCCTCGATGCCGCGCGAGATCAGCGAATACTCGATTTGCAGATCGCACACCGGATGCACGGCCGCCGCCTTGCGGATCGTTTCCGCGCCCACTTCCGACAGCCCGACATGACGCACATAGCCCGCCTCGATCATGTCGGCGATGGCGCTGACGGTATCTTCGACCGGCACGTTCGCATCGAGCCGCGCGGGGCGGAAGATGTCGATATGGTCGACGCCGAGCCGCTGCAACGTGTACGCGAGCGCGTTCTTCACGGCAACGGGACGTCCGTCGAACCCGATGAAATTGCCGGCCGGGTCGCGCATGCCGCCGAACTTGACGCTCACAATCGCCGAATCGCGCCGTGAAGGCGGCGCGCTTTTCAGCGCCTCGCCGATCAGCATTTCGTTGTGGCCCATGCCGTAGAAGTCGCCGGTGTCGAGCAGCGTGATGCCCACTTCGAGCGCCGCGTGAATCGTCGCGATGCTCTCCGCGCGATCCGATGGCCCGTACATGCCCGACATGCCCATACATCCGAGCCCGATGGCCGACGATTGCGGTCCGGTCTTCCCGAGTCTGCGTTGTTCCATGATGGTTCTCTCCTGAAGGACGTGGAGAGGATTATGGGAGCAATTGACACGTGCGATAATCCGCCTCAATGCGAATGGGCTGTGCGCCCATGCGAACAATGAGCAAACCATGGACGAGCCGGATTTGTCGGACCTTCACGCGTTTCTGGCCGTCGCGCGCTCGCGCGGCTTCAGGCAGGCGGCGCTGTTGCGCGGCGTGTCGGCGTCGTCGCTGAGCGAGGCGATCCGCAGGCTCGAAACACGGCTGGGCGTGCGCCTTCTCAATCGCACGACGCGTAGCGTCACGCCGACCGAAGCGGGCGAGCGGCTGATCGAACGCCTTGCGCCCGCCTTCGCGGAAATCGCGGGCGCGCTCGATACCGTCAACCACTTTCGCGACAGCCCGACCGGCACGCTGCGGCTAAACGTGCCGAGGATCGTCTCGCGCGAAATACTGCCGCCCATCGTCGCGCGCTTTTTGACGGCGCATCCGGGCATCAAGCTGGAAATCAGCGCAACCGATACGTTCATCGACGTGCTCGCCGCCGGTTTCGATGCGGGCATTCGCTACGACGAGCGCATCGAGCGCGACATGATCGCGGTGCCGATCGGGCCGCGCACGCAGCGCTTCGTCGCGGTTGCGGCGCCGTCCTATCTCGCCGCGCACGGCGAGCCGAAACATCCGCGCGATCTCGTGAACCACGCGTGCATCGGGCATCGCTTCGACAGCGGCGTGCTGGCGGTGTGGGAATTCATGCGCGGCAAGGAAGTGATGCGCATCGCACCGCAGGGTCCGCTCGTCACGTCGTCGATCGAAATAAGCAGAAGCGCGGCGATCGCCGGGCTGGGTCTCGTCTATACGTTCGACGAATTCGTGCGCGAGGCGATCGACGCCGGCGCGCTCGTGCCGGTGCTCAAGCCGTGGTGGCAGAGTTTCACCGGCCCGCGGCTCTACTATCCGAGCCGCGCGCACATGCCGGGGCCGCTGCGCGCATTCATCGACTTCATTCGCGACGGAAATTGATCGCGGTTATTGCTGCACGCCCCAGCGACGCACCGTGACGCGCTCGACGGTATCGAACACGAGATGCTCGACGGCGAGGCCGATCACGATGACCGCGGCGAGCCCGGCGAACACGCGATCCGTGTAAAGCTCGTTGCGATTCTGGAAGATGTACCAGCCGAGGCCGCCCTTGCCCGAGCTCGCGCCGAACACGAGCTCCGCCGCGATCAGCGTGCGCCACGCGAATGCCCAGCCGACGCGCAGCCCCGCGAGAATCGACGGCATCGCGGCGGGCACGAGGATCAGCATCACATGACGCATGCCGGTGAGACCGTAGTTGCGGCCGGTCATGCGCAAGGTCGAAGGCACCGCCTGGAATCCGGAATACGTATTGAGCGCGAGCGGCCACAACACCGAATGCACGAGCACGAAGAGCAGGCTTCCCGTCCCGAGGCCGAACCACAGCAACGCGAGCGGCAACAGTGCGATGGACGGCAGCGGATTGAACATCGCCGTGAGCATAGAAAGGATGTCGCGGCCGATGCGCGTCGATACCGCAAGCGACGTCAGCACGAACGCGAGCGCTGCGCCGAGCGCATAGCCGCGCAGCAATACCGACATCGAAATGCCGACCTTCGCGATCAGCTCGCCCGACGCAATGCCCTGCACGAACGCGACGAAAGTCGCGCTGAAAGTCGGCAGCAGGAGATCGTTATCGACGGCGCGCGCGGCGATTTCCCAGATCGCGATCAACACGATCGCGATGATGGACTTGCGCAGCCACGCGCGATCCGCAAGCCGCTTCGCAAGCGGCAGCGGCGCTTCGTGTTCGACCCCGGCAAGCGCGGCGGGCGTGACTTCGTATTCGGGCCGCACGGGCGGCACGATCAGATGCGGCGTGCTCATTGCGCCTCCTCTTCGAACAGCAGACGATGAATGCGCGCAACGCTTTGCTGAAACTCTCCGCGACCCATGCTTTCCTGCGTGTATTGATGACTGTTCAGTTCAGCGCGCACGCGCCCCGGATGCGGCGTCAGCAGCAGAATGCGATTGCCGATGATGAGCGCTTCCTCGATCGAATGCGTGACGAACAGCAACGTGAAGCGCTCGTCGCTCCACAGGCGCAACAGCTCTTCCTGCATGCGGCGGCGCGTGAGCGCATCGAGCGCGGCGAAGGGCTCGTCCATCAGGAGCACGCGCGGCTGCATCGCGAGCGCGCGCGCAATGGCGACGCGCTGCTTCATGCCGCCCGATAGCGTGTGCGGATAAGCGTCGGCGAATTTGGCGAGGCCGACCTTGTCGAGATAATGCAGCGCGCGCTCACGCGCTTCGGCGCGGCCGAGCTTGCGCGCGACGCGCAACGGGAAGGCGACGTTTTGGAGAACCGTCTTCCACGGCGGCAACTGGTCGAATTCCTGAAACACGACGATGCGATCCGCGCCCGGCCCGCGCACGCGCTCGCCGCCGATTTCGATGCTGCCCGCGACAGGCTCGATGAAACCGGCGACGGCCTTGAGCAAGGTGGACTTACCGCAGCCCGACGGCCCGAGCAGCACGAAGCGGTCGGCGCCGTACACATCGAAACTGACATCGTGCGTCGCGCGCACGAGACGCTCGGGCGTGCGGTATTCGAGCGTGACGTTCTTCGCGCTCAGAAGCTTGCCGCTCATGGAAGTGTGACGATCGGCTTCCTGTGAATAAAGCGCTTGGGGATTGGCGGCCATGATCTGTCTGCTGGATGGCAAACGAACACGATACCGGCGCGCTCGTCTCGAGCGAACCAATCAATGCGCATATCCAATTCGCGCTCGCCGATAAGCGCGCCTGTTCAGCTTCCGTCCTTCGTCGCGGGATCGGAGAAGAAGTAGTCCTGCCACGACTTCGGCTCGTTCTTGATCGCGCCGACGCGATGCATGAACTGCGCAAGCGCGAACGTGTTTTGCGGCGCGACCTTGAATTGCACCGACGGATCCTTGATCACCTTGATGAGCAGATCACGATCGATTTTCGCGTTGTTCACGCGCAGATAGATATCGGCGGCCTGATCGGGATGCTGCGTGATGTAGCGCGCGGCATCGGCGAGACCGGCGACGAACGCGCGATATGTCTTCGGATTCTCGTTGCGGAACTTCTCGGTCGCGTAGAGCACGGTCGCGGAACTCGGGCCGCCGAGGACATCGTATGAATTGAGCACGATATGCGCTTTCGGATTGCCCGCGAGTTCCTGCTGCTGAAACGGCGGATTGCCGAAGTGCGCATTGATCTCCGTGCCGCCCGCGATGATCGCCGCGGTCGCATCGGGATGCGGCACGGCCTGCGTGAGCTTGTCCAGGCGATCATATTGCTTGTCGCCCCATTGCTTGGCCGCCGCATATTGCAGGATGCGCGACTGTACGGACACGCCGACCGCCGGCACCGCGATGCGGTCCTTTTCGCTGAAATCGGCGATGGTCTTCACGCGCGGATCGTTCGATACGAGGTAATACGGAAAATTGCCCAGCGACGCGACGCCCTTCACGTTCTGCCGTCCGTGCGTACGGTCCCAGATCGTCAGCAAGGGGCCGACGCCCGCCGCCGCGATATCGACCGAGCCGGACAGCAGCGCGTCGTTCACGCTCGAACCGCCCGACAGCTTCGCCCAATCGACCTTGATATCAAGGCCTTCTTTCTTGCCTTCCTGCTCGATGAACTTCTGATCGCGCGCCACATTGAGCAACAGATAGACGACACCGAACTGCTCGGCGATACGCAATGTGCCTTCCGCATGCGCGCTCGCCGACGTGATGCCGAGCGAGACCGCGAGCGCGGCCATGAAGGCGCGCGGCGCGCCCTTCCCTGATCGAGAATGCATCGAAAAACCCCGTGAATGAAGCGATATTCGTATTTAGAAAGGCGCGTCGCCTTCGATGGTCGTGCGATACAGCTTGCGGCGCTGATCGTCGGGCGTGCCCGCCGCGAGATGCATGACCGAGCGGTTGTCCCAGAACACCATGTCGCTCTCGCGCCATTGATGGCGATAGATGAACTCTGGCCGCGTGCTGTGCGCGAACAGTTCCGCGAGCAAGGCGCGGCTTTCGTCTTCGGGCAAGCCGATCACGCGCGTCGTGAAATGCTCGCTGACGAAGAGCGCGCGGCGCCCGGTTTCCGGATGCGTGCGCACGATCGGATGCGTGACCGGCTTGACCTGCGCGATCTGCTCCGCCGAAAGATTGGGCCGCCATGGGCTGCGCTGTTGCAGCTCGGCGTATTTGGCGAGATACGTGTGCTCGGCCGCACGGCCTTCGACCGCATCGCGCAGATGCACGGGCAGCGTGTCCCACGCGAGATGCTGGTTCGCAAAGAGCGTGTCGCCGCCGACCGTGGGCAATTCCTGCGCATGCAAAAGTGACCCGAGACTCGGCTTGTCCTTGTACGAGAGATCCGAGTGCCAGAAATGGCCTGCATCGCCGAGGCCGATCGGCTTGCCGTTCTCGACGATGTTCGACACGATCAGCACTTCCGGATGTCCCGCGAGCGCGAACTGATGCAGCACGTGAATCTGCAACGGGCCGAAACGCTTGCTGAACGCGACCTGCTCATCGGGCGTGATCCGCTGATCGCGAAACACGAGCACGTGATGATCCAGGTGCGCGCGGTGAATGCGCGCGAAATCGGCTTTCGATATCGGCTTCGACAGATCGAGCCCGATCACTTCGGCGCCGAGCGGCGCGTCGAACTGGCGAATCTCGATGGGTTGATCGGCGGCTTCGCGGGATGTGGCAAGGGAAGCGAGAGCGGGATTGAAAGCGGTCTGAATCGTCACGGTCGAATCGATAACCATCGATAACTTCGGGGAAGCGAACAATCTAACGCGCGTCGATTGAGCCGGCAACGAAGGATCCGAGCTTTCGTTATGCGCCGCTGCGATAAAGCCCGCTCAGAGCGGTGAACCAATGAAAGACTTCTGTATTGATCAGCCTAATAGGCATTGGGTGACGAGTGCGCCGTACGGGGAAACGCTTAGTCGCCGGCGGCGTCGAACGGTAATTCGACCTGCACCGGCTCGGCGAAACCACTCTCATCGCGCCCCGCGAGCGCGCTGACGCGCACGCCAAGCAACCGGATGCGGCGATCGAGCACGATTCGCTTCAGGCATTCGGTCGCGGCGCGGCGGATCTCGACCGGATCAGCGGTCGCAACAGGCACGGTGAGATCGCGCGTCACGGTGCGAAAGTCGTCGAAGCGCAGCTTGATGCCCACCGTGCGCCCGACATAGCCTTTGCGCTGCAAGTCCTCGGCGACACGCGTGCACAGGCCCGTGAACTCCGCGGAGAGCGTCGCGCGATCCTGCTTCGGATGAAAGTCGCGCTCGAACGTGGTCTCGCGGCTCATCGACTTGGGTGTCGAACTCACGACGACAGGCCGCTCGTCCTGTCCCTGCGCGATGCGCGCGAGCCATGCGGCATACGTGCCGCCGAAGTGCGTCTGCAGGAACCCGGGATCGGCGGCGGCGATATCGCCCACAGTGACGATGCCGAGCGCCGCGAGTTTTTCGCTCGCCTTCGGGCCGATGCCGTTCACCTTGCGCGCGGCGAGCGGCCAGATGCGCGTCGGCAGGTCGGCCATCGTGAGGATGGTGAGGCCGTCGGGCTTGTCGAGCTCGGAGCCGATCTTTGCGAGCAGCTTGTTCGGCGCGATGCAGATCGAGCACGTGAGCCCGGTCGCCTCGCGCACGGCGTCCTTCATCCGCTGACCGATATCGGCCGGCTCGCCAGGCAGATCGCTGACGTCGATATAAATCTCGTCGATGCCGCGATTCTCGATCTGCGTCGTAAACGTCGCGATCGCGGCCTTGAAGAGGCGCGAGTAGTGGCGATAGGACTCGAAGTCGGTCGGCAGAAGGATCGCGTCGGGCGCGAGCTGCGCGGCCTTCATCATGCCCATTGCGGAAAAGACGCCGAACTTGCGCGCCTCGTAAGTGGATGTGGTCACGACGCCGCGGCCCGCGTAATCGCGCAGGCGCCTGAAGCGGCGCGAGCCGTCGGGGAGCGTCTCGGGCGTGGCGCTGCGGCCGCCGCCGACCACGACGGGCATGCCGCGCAGTTCGGGATAACGCAGGAGTTCGACCGACGCGAAGAACGCATCCATGTCGAGATGCGCGATGCGGCGCGGCGCGGGTGTCGGAGACGGCGTGTCCATTGCGGCGATCAGAACGTCGCTGCGCAACGAGACGCGCTCAAGGCGAAATCGACAGAGGAGAACGCACCGAACATGCTAAGGCAGTGCCGCCAGGCAATAAAAATGGCTTACTGTACATCCATACAGTAATTCGCGCTAGAGCCTGCCCGTGCGCGCGAGCACGTCATTCCGGCGTGCGCTTTTCGGCGAGTGCGCGGCGGCAATCGTCGAAGACCTGCCGGACGACATCCGATTGATAGTTGAGGTCTTCACTGTCGAGGATTTCCTCGACGGCGTCGCGCGCCCAGTCCGCTTCGAGCAGCGCGCAATGCTGCGTGGCGATCTCGCGTGCAATGGCGGCGAGCTTGGCGACCGTGAGCCAGTCCGCGAGGCGCTGATGCCGGTCGAGCCATTTATGCGCGGCCTGCACGTGAAACGAGGCGGCAGGCCAGTCGCCATTCAGGTAATACGCGCCGAGACTGCCGCACGTGAGCCAGCAGAGCAACTCGACGCGGTCGCGGGCACTGAGGATACGAGACACATCGTTCATGGCGGCCTTCACGAGAGACGATCGACGAACGCGGATGACGCACGGCGTTTCGTATCGAAACCCGCATGTAACCCGTATAAAAGCACGATAGCACGGGATGGTGCGGCGCGGCAGTGCCTGCCCGCAGTGCGATCGGATTCACGGTGCGTTGGCGAACGCTTCGTCATGCGAAGGGCGCAATCGCGCATCGAAGGCATGCGATTGCGCTCTCATTCCTTTCTAATTCGCCGGGCATAACCTGCTTTCGTCGGCCCCACTCATATCGGCCTTTTTTCAACGACGGGAGCACATCATGTTTGCACGTCTTTCGCAGTCCATCGACCATCTCTTCTCGATTCACACGCCGGACGAGGCCCGCGACGCCTATCTCGCATCATCGAGCGATCTCGCCGATCTCGAACGCCGCATGCGTCAGGTCGAAACGCAGGATCACGACTACAGCATGTATTTCTGCGGCGCCCTCGGGCGGCATCACGATCGGCCCTGAGCGCCGCGCCGCCGATGCAACGCGCGCTACTTCGTTTCCTCGCGGCCCGCCTGCCCGAGCATCACGGTCCAGCCGAGCCCGCGCACGTTGCGGATCACGCCCGCGCCGAATTTCTTGCGCACCGAATGGATCAGCACGTCCACGGCGTTGCTCTCCACTTCCTTGCCCCAGCCATAGAGCCGGTCTTCCAGTTGGTCGCGCGAGAAGATCGTGCCGGGACGTTCGAGCAGCGCGTGCATCAGCGCGAATTCACGTGCGGACAGCACGCCCGAATTCTCGCCGCAGGTGAGCGTGCGCTGGTCGAGATTGAGGCAGATCGAATCGTCGCCGAGACGCGAGACCGCGTAGCCCGCCTTGCGCCGCAGCACCGCGCGGATGCGCGCAAGGAGTTCGGGCATATTGAAGGGCTTGAGCAGATAGTCGTCGGCGCCGAGATCGAGGCCCTGAACGCGTGTGTCGACATCATCGCGCGCGGTGAGGATCAGCACCGGCGTCGCGTTTCCGCCCGTGCGCGCCTGTCGCAACAGCTCGATGCCCGTCACGCCCGGCAAGCCGAGATCGAGCAGCACGACGGTGTATTCGGCGGCGTTGATCGCCTCGCGGCCCGCGTTGCCGTCGCGGACCCAGTCCACGGCATAGTCGGCATCCTTGAGCGCACGCATGAGGCTCGTGCCGATCTGCACGTCGTCTTCGATCAGGAGAATTCGCATGTTCCACCCCGCGCCTCGCGAGAATGGCGCGCGCCACGCGCCTAGGAATGCGGCCCGAAAAATCCAAACGCACGACCGGTCTATTTAATTCTTCTACTGACCGGTGAAGATCGCTTTGTGCCGCGCAGCGAATGCATTGTAATCGTCGTAAAAGCGCGCGCAAATCCCTACGTGTTGAATACAGGCGCAGGCACGTTTTCGCTGACTTCTTCGACCGGAAAGCTGATTGAAGCGACGATGCCCGATTGGCCGTCGCTGCGGTTTCTCAGCGTGACGTCGCCGCCGTAGCGCGCGGCGATAGCCTTCACGATGGACAAGCCTAGCCCGCTGCCCTCCACGTCCGGATTCGCCCGGAAAAAGCGATCGAACACGCGCGGCAGCAGTGCTTCGTCGATGCCCGGGCCGTTGTCGATCACGTCGATCCAGACCATGTCGCCGTCACGCCGCATGCGCAGGTCGATGGTGCCGCCATCCGGCGTATAGCGCACCGCGTTCGACACGAGATTCTTCACCGCCATCCCGATGTCCGTCTCGACCGCGCGCACGTGCGCGTTCACCATTTCCTCCGCGCCGATGTCCATGCCGCGCGAGATCGCGATCGGCAGCACGTCGGCGACGGCGCCCGTCACCACTTCCGAGAGGTCTACGCGCGCGAGCGGTGCGCCGTTCACCGGTGCATCGGCGCGCGCGAGCCGCAAGAGTTGCGCGATGAGCTTGCCGCTGCGCGCGATGCCCTTGCGCAATTCCTGAAAGCGCTCCTGATTGCCGGCGACGATATGCGGCGCGAGATTGTCGGCCTGAAGCTGAAGCGCGGTGAGCGGCGTGCGGAGTTCGTGCGCGGCGTCGGCGATGAACTTGCGTTCCTTTTCGATCGAGGTGGCCAGGCGCTCGATCATCGTGTTGATCGACTCGATGAAGGGCGTGATTTCCGTCGGCACGCCGACGGTCGGCAGCGGCTGCAGATGACCCATGTCGATGGCCCGCACCTGCGCGCCCAGCTCGTTCAACTGACGCAGCGAGCGCCGCACGACGAGCGCGACCGCGATCCATATGAGCGGCAGCAGTACGGCGATCGGCCAGAGCGTTTGCGTCGCGGCTTCCTGCGTGATCTCGCGGCGCACGGACGAACGTTGCGCGACCTGAATGGTCATCGTCGGCTCCTGACGGGTGAAGACGCGCCAATGTTCGTCGTTGACCTCGACGCCGGAGAAACCCGCTTGCGCGTCGCGCGGAAAATGCAGTGACGGATCGGTCGTGCGGAACGGGAAAGTGGCATCGGGCTTCCACACGACGACGACGACATCGCGATCGTCCTGCGAGCCGCGCGCGGGATTCTGCGGTATGCCCTCGGCGAAGCCGTCGCGCATGCGCGCCGCCACTTGTTCGAGCCGCATGTCGAGGAGCGCGCTCATGCCGGTCTTGCTCAACTGATACGAACTCACGCCCTGCACGACGCCGATCACGCTCACGAGCAGCCCCAGCGCGACGACGAGTTGATTCTTCAGTGATTTGATCATCCGGGTGCGCCGCTTCGGAAAGGAACGGGGCGATTCAGCTGCCCGTTCGATTTTAGGCGACATTCCCGGAGATTTCGGTCTGAAAGACGACATGTGCGTGACAGCTGCGCGTGAGCGCCGGAAGAAAAAGGGCGTCGGTCCGATGACGGCCGACGCCCAAGGGCTGAGGAGTTACGAAAAACGTGAAACGAGCCGCAAAGTGCTGGGGCAAGCGCCGCCCGTCCACATGAAGAAGCGTAGGCGCGAAGAATTAGCGTTGAATGAGGGCGCGTCAGGCGTCGCCGAGCAGCGTTTCCCGCGGCGGGATAACATTGCATCCGGCGCTTCTTCATCGGCGACATTGCTTCGGCTGCAAGGAATTCGCAAGCCTGGGCGTCGCCGCCGCAATTCCATCTTTCGAGCATGACCGCTTCGCGCGCATCGCATCCGGTTCGCGCGGCGCGCGATCTGCCATTCATCACCGCATGTCACAGAACAGACAAACCGCCCGTCCCCTCGTCATTGCAGCGGTCATGGCCTCGATGGCCATGGTCGCGATCGAAGCCACCATCGTCTCGACCGCGATGCCGCAAATCGCGACGCAACTCGGCGGGCTCAATCTCTACAGCTGGGTGTTTTCTTCCTTCCTGCTCACGCAGACGGCGCTCACGGTGGTGTTCGGCAAGCTCGCGGACCTGTACGGCCGCAAGCCGGCCATCCTTGCGGGCATCGCCATCTTTCTGATCGGCTCGGTGCTCGCGGGCTTCGCGTGGTCGATGCCCGCGATGATCGTGTTCCGGCTGATCCAGGGTGTCGGCGCGGGGGCGATCCTGCCGGTCGCGCTGACGGTGGTCGGCGATCTCTATCCGGCGCGCGAGCGCGGCAAGGTGCAGGGCTATCTCGCGAGCGTCTGGGCGGTGTCCGCCGTGCTCGGGCCGATGGTCGGCGGCCTGCTGATCCGCCAGTTCTCGTGGGCGTGGATCTTCTGGATCAACGTGCCGATCGGCATTCTGGCCGCGCTGCTTTTCATCCTCTTCCTGCACGAGGAAAAGCGTCACGGCCGTCCGGCGATCGATTTCGCGGGCGCGTTCTTCTTCACCGCCGCCGTCGCCGCGCTGATGATGACGCTCACCGACGCCGGCCACGCGAGCAATGCGCGCGTCGGCATCGAGATCGCGGTGCTGGTCATCGCCAGCGTGTGCTTCGTGGTTCAGGAGCGCCGCGCCGCCGATCCGATGATCTCGTTCGGCCTGTGGTCGCATCGGCCGATCGCGGCGAGCAACGTCGCGACCCTGCTCGCCGGCATGGCGATGATGGGCCTCACCACCTTCCTGCCGATGTACGTGCAGGGCGTGATGCATCGCACGCCGGTCGAAGCGGGCCTCGCGCTCACGATGATGATGATCGGCTGGCCGAGCGGCGCGACCTTTACTTCGCGCTCGTTCAGCCGCATCGGTCTGAGGCGCCTGTTGATGATCGGCCCGGTGTTCATTCCGCTCGGCGCGTTGCCCTTCGTGCTGCTCGGTCCGCAATCGAGCGCGATCTGGGCGGGCGTCGGCTCGGCGGTGCTCGGCTTAGGCATGGGCATCACGAGCGTGTCGTGTCTCATCCTGATCCAGGAAATCGTGCAGCCGCACGAGCGAGGCAGCGCGACCGCATCGAACCTCTTCTCGCGCAATCTCGGCAACACGCTCGGCGCCGCCGTGTTCGGCGCGGTGCAGAACTACGGCCTCACGCATACGGACGGCCTGCCGCCCGTGCACGCGGACCAGTTGAAGCAACTGCTCTCGTCCGTGCCCGGCGACTTCGCGACGAACAACGAGATCCGACTCGTGCTGCATCACTCGCTGCATCTGACGTTCGCGGCAATGTTCGTGATCGCGCTCGGCACCGTCGTCGCGATGCTGTTCATGCCGAAGATCGAGATCGGGCGCGCGAAGGAAACCGTCGGGAACGTCGGCGCGGACGGCGCATCGAACGCCGCGAAAAACGCGGCGAATCAGGCGTTCCATTGAATCGTCGGCGATGATCTCGACCCAGTACATCAGCCGCATTTCGCCGAGCGTCGTCAGTCCTGCGACTGAAGCAGCGGGCTGTCGTGCTTCACGGTCGCGACACTCGCGCTCGCGGGCTGACTGTCGCTTGCGAGCGTCTGTGCATCGGCGAGATAGCGCGACAGCAGCGCGTTGTCGTCCATGTAGTACGTCATGGGACCATGGCCGCGTGCGAGCGCATAGCATCCGGCGACCAGCGCCGCGATGAGGACAATGCCGATGAGTCTTCCTGTCATGGTCGTGCTCCTGAAGGTTTCGAAGGTTCACTTCAAGGGCCTCTTCGCACTGCCTGCCACAGGCTCGACCCTCCGAAATGTGCCCGCAGTGTAATTGCGTGCGCTCGACTTGAAATCCCCCCGGAAGAACGGCTCACCATGGGTGTCACCGCATCGGCGGATTCAGGACGAGCGCGTCCCGCCGGCATGACCGGCAGGACGCGAAGTCATCGCAGACGTGCTCAGTCCTGCGCCTGCATGAGCGGGCTGTCCTGCTTCGACTTGTCGACGCTCGCGTCGTTGGTTTGCTGTGCATCCTGTGCGATGGTCTGCATGTTCATGCCTTGCTGCGACATGGGCGCGCCGTCCATCGGCGAGTAATACGGTGCAGGGCCATAGCCGCTCGCCATTGCATGGGAAGCGCCCGCGAGCGCCGCGACGAGGAAGATGCCTTTGAGTTTGCCGGTCATGATAGTGCTCCTGAGGGTTTCACATAGCCACTTCAAATCGGCCTCATTGCACTGCCTGCCAGCAACCGACCTCATGAAATGTGCACGCAGTCTACGTGCGCGGATCGGCGTTGAAATCCCCTCAAAAGCACGGATAGGAATGGATGGATCGATCGCTTGTGTATGAAGCGCGTTGTGCATTCATACGTTGTCCTCGACAGCGACGGATACCGCGCCCGCATTGATCGTCAGTCGCGTGCGCTTTTGCAGCGGGCTTTGCGGCGCAGTGCCGTCGGCATTGAGGAACTTCATCTTGTTGAAGATCGCGACGAATTGCGTGGGCGTGAGAGTCGCCGATGCGTAGCCGATGCCGTCGTGATCGGCATACAGCATGTCCGGATTGTTCTGGCGGATGAAGCTGTCCAATAGCGCCGATGAACCGATCAGCGAGGCGAGGGGCATGCCCGCCGCATACGTCTTCACGTCTTCGAAGAAAGGCTGGCTGCTGATGCCCGCCGACATCAGATCGATCATCACCGGCGTGCCCGTCGCGGGATTGGGCACGTCGCGCACGATGCCCGCCTGGAACGCATGCAGATCGCCCGTGATCGCGACGAGATTCGTGATGTTCTGCGCCTTCACGAACGACAGCAGATCCGCCTTGTGCGACGGATAGCCATCCCACGCGTCGCAATCGAGCACGAACACGACGTTATCGGGCGCGGGCGCGATCGACGTGAGATCGAGCCACAGTCGGTTCATCATCACTTCGTTGCCCCATACCTTCCATATCGAGGTGGAAGCCTTCAGCGTGTCCTTCCACCATTGCGTCTGCGCGGGACCGAAGATAGAGGGTACGCGCCCGAGCCGTTGCGTATCGGCTGCTTCGAATCGCGCGAGCACTTGCTGGGCCACGAAATAACGCGAGCCGACGAGATCGTTGCCGTTGACCGGATCGTGCCCGAGCGCCTGCGCGATGGCCGCTTCGCTCACGACGTGATCGTCGCGATAGAGCCGCTCGTCGGTCATCACGAGATGCATGAGCGAGCCGAAGTGGAAGTCGCGATAGATGCGGATGTTGTCGTAGGCCGTGTTGTTGAGATCGAACGACACGTCGCCCCAGTCGACCGGCAAGTACTCGGCCCACGCCTGATTCGCATTGCGGCGTCGCGCGGTCTGCTGAAGATTGGCGTTCGTATAGGTCTGATGATCCTGCCAGCAATCGTCGGAGAATTCGTGATCGTCCCAGATCGCGATGACCGGGAAGCGCGCATGCACGTTCTGCAGGCGCGCGTCGCCGCGATATGTGCGATATAGCGTGCGGTAGTCATCGAGCGTGCTGGCATAGGCGCCGCCGCTCGGCAGCGTGATCGCCGGATGCGCCGGCTCCACGGTGCCGGGTTGCGCGGCGAAGCCCGCCTCGTAGATGTAATCGCCCAGATGCACGACGAAGTCGAGATCGGTTTCAGCGGCCAGCAGCGACATTGCCTGCCAGTGATTCGCGCTCCAGTTCTGGCACACGAACCAAGCGAAGCGCAGTTGCGGGATGGCTTCGTTCGCCGCGGCCGCGGTGCGCGTCGTGCCCGTCGCGCTGATGTCGCTGCCCGCGACGAAACGGTAGTAGTACGTCGTCTTCGCGGCGAGACCGGTGACCTTGGTCCGCACGGTGAAGTCGTAATCTGCGACGGCACTCAACGGCACGCTGGCGACGAGCTGCGCGAAGTTCTGCTGCGCTGACACCTGCAACGTCACCGCGACGGGCGACGGCGACGCCGCCGCATTGCTGCCGTTCGCGACGCAGCGGGTCCAGAATACCGCGGAGACGTCGCGCGGATCGCCGCTCGCGACGCCTTGCGGGAACGCAAATGCGCCCGCGGGCGGCGGCGTCGAACCGCCGCCCCCGGCGTTGCCGTTGTCGTCGTGATCGCCCGAATGGCAGGCGGCAAGCGTGCCGGTGGCGGCCGCGACGGTATAGAACGCGGACAGCGAGAGGAAGCGACGACGGTCCATGAGAGCCTCCGTTTGCAAACGTCAGGGCGGTGCGCAACAGACGAGTTCGCTGGATGCGTCGAGCGGCCGATCCGACGGATGAGCGAGGCTCTTTTCGGGATTGAAATGATTAAAAGCTATAAATCACACCGCGCGCTGTCAAGGGACGTTTACGGGACGGCCAGCCGCCGCCTACCGCTTGTTACAAAGGCTTCGGTGCGAGGCGCCGCCAGCGGGTAAACTGTCGTAAGCGACTTTTGTCCAGGCGATGTCCACCGGCCACGCACCGGCTACACGGAAATGCGATACACCACATCACCGCTGCGCTGACTACAGACCCATGACCAGATCGAGATCCGCCGTTCCCCAACTCGGCGTCGCAGGCCCGGCTTCGAGCGGGCGCGCAATGACCGACGCGCAGTATCACGCGCTCGTCGATGCGATCGAAGACTGCGCGATTTTCATGCTCGACCTCAACGGCCGCATCACGAGCTGGAACAGCGGCGCACGCAAGATCAAAGGTTATGAGGCGCACGAGATCATCGGCCAGCATCTGTCGCGCTTCTACACGGCGGAGTCGGTGGCGCGCGGCTGGCCCGAATACGAACTGAAGCAGGCGTACGCGACCGGCCGCTTCGAGGATGAAGGCTGGCGCGTGCGCAAGGACGGCTCGCTGTTCTGGGCGAACGTCGTCATTACCGCGGCGCGCAATACGAAGGGCGAGATCATCGGCTACGCGAAATGCACGCACGATCTCACCGCCAAGCGCGCCGAGGAGGAAAAGCTGCGTCTGTCCGAAGAGCGCTTCCGTTTGCTCGTGGAAAGCGTGAGCGACTACGCGATCTTCATGCTCGATACGGGCGGCCATATCGCGAGCTGGAATACGGGCGCGATGCGCATCAAGGGCTATCAGCCATCGGAGATTCTCGGGAAGCACTTTTCGACGTTTTATTGCCCCGAGGATCTGGCCGCGAACCTTCCCGAGATCGAACTACAGACCGCGATTCGCACTGGCCGCGTGGAAAACGAAGGCTGGCGCGTGCGCAAGGACGGCTCGCTCTTCTGGGCGAACGTGATCATCACGGCGGTGTACGACGAGCATCGCGTGCTGCGCGGCTTCGCGAAGGTCACGCGCGACATGAGCGAGCGCAAGCGCCTCGAGCAGCTCGAGGTATCGTCGCGGCGCATCAGCGAGTTTCTCGCTACGCTCGCGCACGAGCTGCGCAATCCGCTCGCGCCGGTGCGCAATGCCATCGGCGTGATGCAGATGGAAACGGACATGCCGCAGCGCGTCGCCGCGTGCCGCGACATCATCGACAGGCAGACGTCGCATCTCGGCCGGCTCGTCGACGATCTGCTGGACATGGGCCGCATCACCACGGGCAAGATCGATCTGCGCATGGCGCGCGTGGACGTGAGCGATATCGTCGCGCGCAGCACCGAGCTCGTGCATCCTTTCACCGATGAGCGCATGCAGCGCGTCGTCACGAAGCTGCCGCAGGAGCCGGTTCATGTGGTGGGGGACAGCACACGGCTCGTGCAGGTCGTGCAGAACCTGTTGAACAACGCGTCGAAGTTCTCGCCGCGGGGGAGCACGATCAGCGTTGTCGTCGAGCCTGAGCCGACCGCCCTGCTGCTGAAAGTGATCGACACCGGGCGCGGCATTTCGCAAAAGGGCCTCGCGTCCATCTTCGATCTCTTCGTGCAGGAGGATCACTATCTCAATCCCGGCGAAGCGGGGCTCGGCATCGGACTCACGCTGTGCCGGTCGATCGTCGAGATGCATGGCGGCTCGATCAGCGCGGTGAGCGCCGGGCCGAATCAGGGCAGCACGTTTACGGTGCGCCTGCCCTATGCGTCCGACGACGATGCGCCGCGGCCGCATCGCGTGCTCGCGCAGAACGCGACGCAGGCCGCGGGCGATGGTCTGCGCGTCGTGCTGATCGACGACAACCAGGATTCAGCCGACAGCCTCGCCATGCTGCTGCAGATGAAGGGGCATGACGTGCGCACCGCGTATCACGGCAAGGAAGGGCTCGAAGTCATTCGGCATTTTCCTCCGGATCTGGTTCTGCTCGATCTGGCGTTGCCCGATATGGATGGGTACGCGGTGCTGCGGACGCTGCGCTCGCAACGGCTCCTTGGACCCGCCAAAGTGGTCGCGATGACGGGGTTCGGGCAGGAGAGCGACAAGGAACGCTCCGCGCAGGCGGGCTTCGATATGCATCTCGTGAAGCCGGTCGATTTCGACGTGCTGGACAGGTTGCTGGAGAAGGTGGCGGGGCGTTGAGCTGGTTGGGTTAGCTGGTGCTTTTGCGCTTTCGGCAGTTGCGTGTTCGCGTTGGTTTATCAGCGTTGCGCCGTGCGGGGCGGCGCTTACTCGCATAACGCTCGAATTCAAGAAGCGTCAGCTTTGCGCAGCTTCATCGACACAACATTTCGCCTGCCTGTTTCGTTCTGACTTCAAATCCGATAACTTTGCTATCCAAAAGAAGAGGGAGCACCGCGGCGCCAAAAACCACCACCCTACCCCCTCACCACCCGCAACGGAAAAATAACCCTCGACGCAAGCAACCCCAACGCCCCACCCAAAAGCGTCTCCCAGGCCCGCGCCGTCAGCAGTTCCACGGAATGCACCCCGCTCGCCGCCATCGTCACGATGAGCACGAACGCAAAGGCCCCACACGCGACGTCATACCGCTCCGGCAACGCCATCGCATAAGCGATCATCGCGAACGCGGACAAGATCCAGACGACGAGCGGCCAATGCTCCGCAAGCGGCAGGCAAACGATGCCGATCGGCACCCCGACGAGCGTCCCGTAGATGCGTCGCCGCACGCGCTCCGCCGTCCCGACCGCCGACGTCGCGACGACATACACGCAAGCCGTGATCGCCCACGCCGATTCCGCCAGCCCGAACGCGCGGTTCAGCACTACGACGACGAGCGCGCCGCACGCCGCCTGCAGGCCCATCGCGAACGCCGGCGATATCGCGTGACGTCCATACGCAGGCTCGGACGCCAACGCCGGCAGCACGGCCGGATGCTCGGCCGGCCCGCTCAACATGCGCGGCACGATGGCAGCAAGCATCCCGATCAGCAAGGCGATCAGAATCGCCCGTGAATCGCCGGGCCTGAGGTCCATCCCATAGGCGAGAAGCTGTCCGATGTAGAGCTGCGAGCCGATACCCGCGCCGGTCACTCCGAACCGCTTCAGGTAGCCCGCCAGAAAGGCGCCCGTCACGAGAATCAGCTCGGCGCCGCCGCGCCCGAGCTCGCGCAGCGACGGGCCGAACAGAGCAAAGGTCAGCGCACCGAACGCCGCCGCGATGCACAGCACGACGAGATCGCGGCTCGATTCGAAACGCGTCGCGCGCGCCTCCGACACGCTCGCCCAGAGCGCGAACCCGCCCGCGAGCCCGCCGACGGACACGCCCGGCGGCACGCTCTGCGTCACGTCCTGCAACGCGCCGAGCGCCGCCGCGAGGCCGTACGCGGTGACGAGCCGCAATCCCTTGATACGCCGATGCGTGCCGGGATCGACGCGATCGAGCCACGCGAGCGCCGCCTCGGCGCGACGTGCGCCCGATCGCGCGAGCGTCAGCGCCGTGTCCGCGAGGCCGGATCTCGCGTCGCCGATATCTTCCTCGTCATCCATGGGCATCCACCGAAGGGAACGCGTCTGCAACGCATTCTAGGCGATGCCGCGCCCCGGGTTCCGCCTGCGTGCGCGTCCGACAGGCGTTTTCGCCGCGCCACGCCCCGCCGCCTCGACGATGCAGCCCGCGAGCCGCGTCGCCGCATCCGGCTCGTCCGCACGCAGGCGCCGCGCGCGCTCGACGAGACCGATCTCGCGATGGAACGTGGCATCGCCGAGTTCGAGCGCGACCGCACCGCGCGGCCACGCACCGATGCCGTCTGACACCGGCAGAAGCGCCACGCCCAGGCCCCGCGCCACCAGTTGCGCGATGCCCGGCAGCTCGTCGACTTCGATCGAGTCGCGCACCGCGATGCGGCGCTTGGTCAGAAACATATCGACTTGCCGCCCGCCGAACGAGCGCCGGTCATAACGGATGAACGGCTCCGTTTCGATCAGTTCGCGCCAGTCAGCGCCTTTCCTGGCGGCGGGCGCGAGCAGCACGAACGGCTCCGCGACGAGCGTGCGCCATCGCAGCTCTATCTGCAGCGCGAACGGCGGACGGATGATGACGGCCATGTCCATCTCGCCCGCATCGACGCTCGCCAGCAGATTGAGCGAAACGCCCGGCACGAGCCGGATGCGCCAGGCGGGCAGCACGCGCCGGAATGCGCCGATCGCTTCGGGCAAAAGCACCGCATGGGCCGAGGCGATCGCGCCCACCGAAAGCAAGCCGCCGCGCCCGTCCTCGCCTTCCGGTTCGGCCAGACGCGCGTACAGTGCGATCAGTTCGTCGGCGAGTTCGAGCGTGCGTCTGCCCGCCTTGTTGAGCGTCGCGGAGCGGCCGGTGCGGTCGAAGAGCGTGACGCCGAGATGCGCTTCGAGGCGCTGCATCTGCGCGCTCACCGCCGACTGCGTGAGGCCGATATGCGCGCCCGCGCCCGCAAACGTACCGTGGCGCGCCACCGCGATGAAGGTCTGAAGTTCGCGCAGCATGTCGATTCATCGAAAATATTGGAGGTGACTCACGCAATATATCGTTTTTCAACAGATTTATTTATCAATACACTGGGGTTTCGTTCCCCACATGTCGATTAAAGGATTCACGCCATGAGCACGACCCAGCACGCCATGCCGCCCTTCCATCTCGCGTTCCCCGTTCACAGCCTCGCCGCTGCGCGCGAGTTTTACGGCGAATTGCTCGGCTGCCCGGAAGGCCGCAGCTCCGACGCCTGGGTCGATTTCAATTTCTATGGGCATCAGATCGTCGCGCATCTCGCGCCCGAGGAAGCCGGGCATCGTTCGACGAGCGCGGTCGACGGCGACGCGGTGCCGGTGCGCCACTTCGGCGTCGTGCTGTCTGTTCCGCAATGGGAAGAACTGGCCGGCAGACTGCGCGCCGCGGGCACGCGCTTCATCATCGAGCCGCATGTGCGCTTCAGGGGCGAAGTCGGCGAGCAGGCGACGATGTTCTTCCTCGATCCGTCGGGCAATGCCGTGGAGATCAAGGCGTTCGCGGATATGTCGTCGCTGTTCGCGAAGTAAGACGTCGATCAAAAGCCCAAAAGCAAACGGGACGCCAGCGGCGTCCCGTTCGTCATTTCATCGCGCGTTTCCCGTTACTGACCCGAGCCGCTCGCGCTGACCGGCGCGCCCGGTCCGCTCGGCGCCGCCGTGCCGCCCGGCGCGGTGGACGGGCCCGCGTTCATCGGGCTCTTCTGCATCTTCTTCGAATGCGTGGATTTGTGGGATTTCGACTGCGCGTGCTGCGTGGTCGTTTGCGCGTTGTCGCCGGCCTGCAGGCCCGTGCTCGAGCTCGGCGGATTGTCCTGCGCGAAAGCGGATGCACAGACGAGAGCGAAGGCGCCGGCAGCGGCGGAAAGGGCGAAACGTTTCATATCGGACACTCCTGTTTGCGGTTTGCGAAATGCGATGCTTGCGGCTTGTTCTGCCTGCTGGCCGCGACGCTTGAGCCGCGGCCGGTTCGCACGATACGAATCAGCACGCGACATGCCACGGTCTGACGATTCGCAAACGGAGTGTCGTCGAATGAAAGGCGTTCAGGTTCTGAACACGGAGACCGCGCGCTTCAGCTCTTCGGCCTGAACGGCGAGCGCGGCAGCGGCGGCCGTCGCCTGCTCGACGAGCGCCGCGTTCTGTTGCGTGACGGCGTCCATCTGCGTGATCGCGACGCCGACCTGTTCGATGCCCTGCGTTTGCTGCGACGAGGCCGACGAGATCTCGTTCATGATGTCGTTCACGCGCGTGACGGACGTGAGAATCTGCTTCATCGTGTCGCCGGATTGCTGCGCGAGATCCTGCCCCGCCGTGACGTTCGTCACCGATTCGTCGATGAGCGTCTTCACGTCCTTCGCCGCGGCCGCGCAACGCTGCGCGAGCGCGCGCACTTCCGATGCGACCACCGCGAATCCGCGCCCGTGCTCACCCGCGCGCGCCGCCTCGACGGCCGCGTTCAACGCGAGAATGTTGGTCTGAAACGCGATGCCTTCGATCACGCCGATGATGTCGACGATCTTCTCCGAGCTGCCCGCGATCTTGTCCATCGTCGCCACGACGCCGAGCACGACGCCGCTGCCGCTTTCGACCGTCGACGACGCGCTCGCCGCGAGCTGGCTCGCCTGGCCGGCGTTATCCGAATTGAGGCGCACGGTCGAGGTGAGCTCTTCCATGCTCGATGCGGTTTCCGCGAGCGAAGCCGCCTGCTCTTCGGTACGCGAAGACAGATCGTGATGACCGTCTGCAATTTCCCGCGACGCCGCCGTGATGCCATCCGCGACGAGCTTGATCTGCGCGATCGTCTGCGTGAGACGCGACTGCATCGTGTGCATCGAATGCATGAGACTCGAATCGTCGCCCGGCTTCACCTGCACGGCCTGCGCGAGATCGCCCGCCGCGATGCGCTGGCAGACGATCGACACATCCTGCGGATCGCCGCCGATGCTCTTCAGCACGCCGCGGATGATGAGCGCCATCGCGAGCGTCAACGCCGCGCCGATCACGCCGATGAGCAGCAGCGACTTGAGCACGATCGCATGAAAGGCCGTGTCGATATCGTCGATATACGCGCCCGTGTAGATATGCCAGTCCCATTCGCGCACGTAGTCGCCGTATGTGATCTTTGGCAGCGGCTCGGTCTCGCCGGGCTTCGGATAGAGATAGGTCGTGATATGCGAGCCGTCGAGACCGTGCTTGACGATTTCGCCGGTGAAGTGCTTGCCGGTGCTGTCGACGAAATCATTGATCTTGTTTTCCGTGTCCGGGCGCACCGAGTTCAGCACCTGAAACATCTTCGAATCGAGGATGGCGAGATAGCCGTTCGTGCCGTAACGGATCGCGCGCACGCTGGCGATCGCGAGCTTCTTCGCGTCTTCCGCGGGCAGCGCGCCGCTTTGCGCCTGCTTGACATAGAACCTGACGACGCTCGTCGCCGATTGAACCTGTTCGGCGAGCACGTTTTCACGGTTGCGCATCAGCGAGTGTTTCGTGGAGATCGCATTGAGCGCGCACAGAAGAATCAGACTGAGCCATACGAAGCCCACGGTGCTCATGAGCTTGGTCTTGAAGGATATTTTTTTCACGATCTGGTTGAAGGAGCCGATGAAAGCGCCGGGGCAGGCGCTTGCTGTGCGGCTTGCGATCGTGTGCCGTTTTACGTTTGCGTGAAAAGGCGCATCGTGGCCCTGCGATCGAAAGCCGTATGGGAATTAACGGCAGACAGATGCCGTTCTTGAGGCGCTGGACCTCGCGCGACGCGGGTCATGCAAAGAAAAACGCCCCGCGAGACCGAAGCCACGCGGGGCGCTATGCCTGCACGAAACTGCGTCGAATCAATGCCCGACCGGTTCCGTCGCCTTGAGGTCGCTCGCCATCGCCGTCTCCGGATGCGCCGCCTGCTTGATCAGGAGCGCGACAGCCGAGACGATTCCCGCCACCGCGATCGTCGCGAAAATGCCGCCGAAGCTGAAATGCAGGCGCGTCAGTTCGGCGACGAGGAACGATCCCGCGATGCCGCCGAAGCGCCCGATGCCGAGCATCCACGCGACACCCGTGCCGCGTCCCTGCGTCGGATAGAACGCCGCCGCCAGCGCGGGCATCGACGATTGCGCGGTGTTCATCAGAACGCCCGCGAGGAACACGACGAGCACGAGCATGCCGACGTTGCCCACGGCCTGACCGATCAGATACACGCTCACGGCGGTGAGCGCATAACACGCCGCGATGATGCGGTTGGCGTTGAACTTGTCCATCAGCACGCCGCACAGCACCGCGCCGACGCCGCCGAGCGGGAACAGCGCGGAAATGAGCGTCGCTTTCTGCGGCGTCAATCCGGATTCCTTCAGCAGGATCGGCATCCAGTTGATCGATGCGTAGAAGATCACGAGGCCCATGAAGTAGGCGAGCCACAGCATGACCGAGCCGACGATGTACGAGCGCGACAGCACCACGCTCATGCCGCTCTGCCCCGCCGCGGCGGGCGCGGCTTCCGTCATGAAGAACGAGCCCGCCTGCATGGCGTCGGAGGAGATGCGCGCGAGCGTCGCGCGAATCTTCTCGACTGGCTTCGCCTTCGCCACCATATAACGCACCGATTCCGGCAGCTTCACGATGAGCAGCACCGACAGCACGAGCGGCGCCACGCCGCCCAGCATCAGCACGCTGCGCCAGCCGAAATGCGGAATCATCCATGCCGCGAGAAAGCCGCCGAACGCCGCGCCGAGCGGAAAGCCGCAGAACATCAGATTGATGAGCGTCGCGCGGCGGTTGTCGGGGCAGAACTCGCTCATCATCGTGACGGCGTTCGGCATGGCCGCGCCGAGGCCGACGCCGGTGATGAAGCGCAGCGTCGTCAGTTGCGTGAGGTCCGCGGCGAACGACGACGCGAGACACGCCACGCCGAAGAGCAGCACCGACGAGAGCAGCATCGCGCGGCGGCCGAGCTTGTCGGACAGCGGCCCGGAAAGCAGCGCGCCCGCGGCGAGCCCGAAGAGCGCCGCGCTCAGAACGGGCGCGAGCGCCGGCCGGCTGATATGCCATTCGTTGACGAGCGAAGGCGCAATGAAGCCGATCGCGGCGGTATCGAAACCATCCAGAAGGACGATCACGAAGCACATCACGAAGATGAGCCATTGAAACGGCGAGAACGGATGCTCGTTGATGAACGTCTGTACGTTCACGGCAGGACTTCTACTCACTTCATTCCCTTTTCGATGATGGGCGCGCGCCTCGCAAGGCCGCATCCCGGAACTGAAACCGCTTCCCGCCGGCGTTTTTGTCGTTGTCGTGCGAGCCGCAGACCCGGTCGTTGCATGGAAATCGGCGCGAATGTTCGTTAGACGAACACCGATTCACATAGCGAACACGCGTGTGAGGGTACTGAAGAAGCTCGCGCTTCGTCAACGCGGGCTTACCCGCGTATGACGAAGCGCTGACCTGTGGCTATCGGCGGGATGGGAATGAAGCGCGGCGTGTCAGGCTACGCGCCGTCCCGCGCGATACGTCTCGCGTGGAACCTGCAATCCGTCCACCGACGCGACGCGCACGAAGTCCGCGCGCAGGCCCGCCGCGATGGCGCCGCGATCGGTCAGGCCGGCCGCATGCGCCGGCGCCCACGACACCGTCGCGACCGCGCGCGGCAGCGACCAGGCCGCTTTGCTCACGAGATCGAATACAGCGATCAGCAGACTGGACGGCACGTAGTCCGAGGACAGGATATCCAGCAGCCCTTCGCGCGCCAGTTCGAGCGCCGACACGTTGCCCGAATGCGAGCCGCCGCGCACGACGTTCGGCGCGCCCATGATGGTCGCGATGCCGTGGTGGCGCGCGGCGCGGGCGGCGTCGAGCGTCGTCGGGAATTCGGCGAGCGCGATGCCGTCGCGCGCCGCTTCCTCGACGTGCTCGACGAGCGTGTCGTCGTGACTCGCGAGCGAGATGTTCAGGGACTTGCAACGCCCGACGATTTCCGCGCGATGCTTCGCGGCATAGCGCGCCTGATGTTCCGCCAGCTCGGCGAGGATCTTTTTCGTGTGCTCGTCGCTCCACTTGCCGTGACGCTCCTGATATTTGCGCCACTTCTCGTGGTCCTGCCATTGCCGTTGCCCCGGAGTGTGATCCATCACCGACGCGAGCCTGAAAAGCGGATGAGACGAGAGCGAATCGAACACTTCGACGACATCCGTCGTGCCCACTTCGCAACGCAGATGCAGAAAGTGATCGGCGCGCAGGAGATCGCGCTCGACGAACTTGCCGATCGACTTCGCGCATTGCACCTGGAGTTCGCGGCCGCGCACGCCGTCTTCGGGACGCGAGCCCACGCCGAGCGCATCGAACACCGTCGTGATGCCGGCGGATGCCACTTGCGCGTCATGGACGATGATCGCGGCCTCGTGATTCCACAACACGCCCGGACGCGGCGCGAGATGCTTTTCGATGTTGTCCGTATGCAGTTCGACGAAGCCCGGCAGCAGATAGTCGCCGTCCCAGTCGACGGCATCGCGCGCCGATGTATTGCCCGGCGCGATGTCGGCGATGCGTCCGTCCTCGACACGCACGGTGCCCGCGAACTCCTCGTCGCGCGTCACGATGCGCGCATTCTTGATCAGCATGTCTGCCACACTCCGGAATCGGTTTGAACGGAAGCGCCGCCGGCGCTCGCGAGCCGCACGATGCGGGTCGCGACGCGCTCGCGCGTGTCCTCGTCATGAAAGATGCCGACGATCGCCGCGCCTCGCTCGCGCGCCTCGACGATGAGGTCCGCGACCACGTCGCGGTTCTCGGCATCGAGCGACGCGGTGGGTTCATCGAGCAAAAGAAGAGGATGCGCCGCGATCAGCCCGCGCGCGATGTTCACGCGCTGCTGTTCGCCGCCCGAGAACGTCGCGGGCGCGAGCGCCCACAGGCGTCGCGGCACGTTGAGGCGTTCGAGCAACGCGCATGCGCGAGCGCGCGCTTCGTCTTCGTCCACGCCGCGCGACACGAGCGGCTCCGCAACGAGATCGAGCGACGACACACGCGGAATCGCGCGCAGGAACTGGCTGACATAGCCCATCGTCGTGTTTCGCAAGCGGATGATCTCGTGCGGCGCGGCTTCGGTCAGCACGACGTGGCGCGATGCACGGCTGTCGTCACGAATCGCGATGGTGCCGCGCGTCGCGAGATAGTTGCCGTACATGCAGCGCAGGAACGTGCTCTTGCCCGCACCCGATGCACCCGCGAGCACGACACATTCGCCGCGCTCGACATCGAGCGAAACGCCCGACAGCGCAGCAATACGGACGCCCCCCTGCTGATGCAGCGTAAAGGTCTTTTCGATGCCGCGTGCCTGCAGCATCAGCGTGTCGTTCGTGACAAAGGCATTCATGGTCATCTGTCGCACCTCAAACGGGCAGCACGGACGCGACGAGCGTCTGTGTGTAAGGATGTTGCGGATCATCGAGCACCTGGTCCGTAAGACCGCTCTCGACGACGCGCCCGTCCTTCATCACCATCAGCCGATGCGCGAGCAGACGCGCGACGCCGATGTCGTGCGTGACGATCACCGCGGCGAGATGCAGCTTGCTCGTCAACGTGCGCAGCAGGTCGAGCAGGCGCGCCTGCACGGATACATCGAGGCCGGCGGTCGGCTCGTCCATGAACACGAGGCGCGGCCCCGTCACCAGATTACGCGCGATCTGCAAGCGCTGTTGCATGCCGCCCGAAAACGCCGAAGGCAATTCGTCGATGCGCGCCGCATCCAGTTCGACGCGGCTCATCCAGTCGGCGGCAGTTTCGCGCAACCGTCCGTAGTGACGCGCGCCGATCGCCATCAACGGCTCGCCGATGTTCGCGCCCGCGGATACGTTGCGGCGCAGGCCGTCGCGTGCGTTCTGGTGCACGAAGCCCCATTCGGTGCGCGACAGAAGACGCTTGCGTGCTTCGGCAAGCGTCGATAGATCGAGCGCCTCCCCTTCGCGCGTGGTGTAGGTGAGCGCGCCGCCGTCTATTTCGCTGCGCAACGCGAGCGCATTCAGCAAGGTCGATTTGCCCGAGCCCGATTCGCCGACGATGCACAGCACCTCGCCCGGATAGACCTCGAGATCGATATCGACACAACCGCCGCGTCCGTCATAACGCTTCGTGAGGCGCGTCGCCTTCAGCAGTGCGTTCATTGCGCGACCTCTTCGTCGTCGCGACGGCTATGGCAGTAATCGCTGTCGGAGCAGACGAACATGCGCGTGCCCTGATCGTCGACGATCATCTCGTCGAGAAAGCTTTCATGCGAACCGCACAGCGCGCACGCGTGCTCCCACTTCTGCACGCTGAACGGATGATCCTCGAAATCCAGGCTCTTCACTTTCGTATAAGGCGGTATCGCATAGATGCGCCGTTCGCGGCCAGCGCCGAAGAGTTGCAATGCAGGGTTCATGTGCATCTTCGGGTTGTCGAACTTCGGGATCGGCGAGGGCGATGTGAGATAGCGGTCGTTCACCAGCACCGGATAATCGTAAGTCGTCGCAATGCTGCCGTGCTGCACGATATCCTCATAATATTTCACGTTGATGAGGCCATAGTCCGCGAGCGCGTGGAGCTTTCTGCACTCCGTCACGCGCGGTTCGAGACGGAACAGCGGCTCGGGCATCGGCACCTGATAGACGATGATCTGCTTGTCCGTCAGCGGCGTCTCCGGAATGCGGTGGCGCGTCTGCACGATGGTCGCCTCCGCCGTGCGCGTGGTGGTCGCCACGCCCGCGGTGCGCGCGAAGAAGCGGCGGATGTTCACCGCGTTCGTCGTCTCGTCGGAGCCTTGATCGATAACTTTCAACGTATCGCTCTCGCCGATGATCGCCGACGTCACCTGCAAGCCGCCCGTGCCCCATCCATACGGAAGCGGCATTTCGCGCGACGCGAACGGCACCTGATAACCCGGCACCGCCACCGCCTTGAGCAGCGCACGGCGAATCATGCGTTTGGTCTGCTCGTCGAGGTACGCGAAGTTATAGCCTTCGGTGAGTGCGTTCATGCCGCATTCTCCTTGTTGTCATCCGCGCCATGCGCCGCACGCAGGCGGCGAAGCAGCTCCAGCTCGGACTGGAAATCGACGTAATGCGGCAATTTCAGGTGTTGCACGAAACCGGACGCTTCCACGTTATCGCTGTGGTACAGCACGAACTCGGCATCCTGCGTGGGCGAAGCAACGGACTCACCCAGTTCTTCCGCGCGCAATGCGCGGTCCACGAGCGCCATCGCCATCGCCTTGCGCTCCGAATGACCGAAGGCGAGGCCATAGCCTTGCGTGAACGTCGGCGGCACATCGCCGCTGCCCGCGAACTGGTTGATCATCTGACACTCGGTCACTTCGATATCGCCGATCTCGACCGCGAAGCCCAGCTCATCGACGACCATCTCCACCGCCACTTCGCCGTGACGGATCTCGCCCGCGAACGGATGACTGTGCGCATAGCCGCGCTGCGTCGCATAGCCGACCGCGAGCAGAAAGCCTTCGTCGCCGCGCGCGAGGTTTTGCAGGCGCGTCGAGCGATCGGCGGGAAACGACAGCGGCTCGCGCGACAGATCGCCCGGTGGCGGCGCGTTCTCGTGCGAACGTTCCTGCTCGATGAGGCCTTCCTTGTCGAGCATGGACAGCACGCGCGGCATCGCGCTTTCGCCGGAAGCCTTCGCCGCGATAGTTGCATCGCCAACTTGTTCGCCTTCGGCGAGCAAGGTGAAATCGAGCAGGCGCTGAGTGTAGTCGTAGGTACCGCCCAGCATCTGGCCGCCGGGAATGTCCTTGAACGCCGCCGAGATGCGGCGCTCGACGCACATGGCTTCCGTGTCGATCGGCAGCGTGTAGCCGAAGCGCGGCAATGTCGTGCGATAGGCGCGCAGCAGGAAGATCGCTTCGACGAGATCGCCCGCCGCCTGCTTGATGGCGAGCGCGGCGAGGTCTTCGTCGTAGACGGAGCCTTCAGTCATCACGCGCGCGACGGCAAGACGCATCTGCTCGCGAATCTGCGCGACGGAAAGCTCGGGCACGGCGACATCGCCACGACGCTTTTTCGCGAGCACGTCCCATGACCGTTCGATGGCGCGTTCACCACCCTTGACCGCGACGTACATCAGCTCACCTCCACGTGCGTCGTGCGCGGCAGGCCGACGAGCGAGCCGCCCGCGACGAAGTAGCAATCGATGCCGCAAGGAAAGAGCGCGGTGAGCGCCGCGCGCTCGCGCCAGAACTCGCGCGACAATCCCGCAATGCCCACCGTGCGCGACGCCGCGATGCCGGGACCGCGCCATGCAAGCGGTTCGCCTTCGGTCAACGAGGGCACGCGAATGAACAACGTCGCGGAGTCCTCGGGCGATTCGGGATCGCCGTGCGAAAACGTATCGAGCGAAGGCATGTCGCGCGCATCGTCGATATAGGCGAACGCGGCCGCGCGGCGATCGCGCGTCAAGGTCGCGCTCGCGTGAAAACGCAGGGCGTCGCCCAGCACGCCGTCTTCGCGCTCGATGAAAACCGGCGTCGAATAATCCGTCAGCGCGAGCAGCGACGCGAACGCCGCGAGCGGCACGCGTGCGGCGAGCGCATCGCGCATTGCGTGATTGTTCGGCAACGCGGCATCGATCGCGACGATGCTGCCCGGGCGCGACAGCGCATCGAGCAACGCGCGGAACACGCGCTGCGCGTCGTGCACCGTGTCGTTGAAGCCGGGCACGAGCCGGGTCATGTCGATCTGCATCATTCGCCTCTCACCATCGTGAAAAATTCGACCTTGGTCGCGGCCGCTTCGGCTTCCTTGCGACGCCGCTCATCGGCGATGCGTGCGGCCAGCGGTGCAACCAGTTGCGTCTGCAACTTGTCCGCATAGCGGGGCATCTGCAGGAGCGCGTCGGCGAGCGCGGCGAGCGTTGCGCGCTCCTTGTCGCGGCCCATGTGTACCGCGACGCCGACCGGCGCGCTGCCGTCGTCGAGCACGAGACGCAGCGTGGCGCGCGTGACGGTCGTCTCGCCGAGATTGAACGCATCGCCCGTGCCGCCGATGCGCCCGCGCACCATCGCAAGCCCGATGTCCGGCGCGCGCAGCCACACATAAGCGGGCACCTTCGCGCCTTCGAGCGCCGCATCGAGCGCCTGTTTCAGCGCGTCGCGCGGCGTGCGCGCGAGCACCGCCATCCATTCACGGCGGCCGAAAGCGTTCCGCGACTCCATTGAATTACTCATCGCTTTCCCTATGTTCGAAAGGATCCGGCCGTCCTATGCTACTCGTCGCCTTATCTAGTCGTCTAGACGTTTGGTCGTGTAGTGAGGCTTTTCACATTTCCATCACGAGTTGCGCACTACAATCCGGAAGAACGATATTCAAACCGACAGGAATGACAGCGCCATGACATCCAGCGAAAATGCCGCGCCTCTCCATGCGGTCGAGCGCGGCGCGGGGGTTGCGGTCTGGCGGCAGATCGAGCAGATCCTCGCCGCGGAGATCGCCGCAAAGAGCTTCGGCGACGAAGGACGTCTGCCGAGCGAGGCCGAACTCGCCAGGCGCTTCGACGTGAACCGTCATACCGTGCGCCGCGCGATGCTTCGGCTCGCCGCGACGGGCCTCGTCAGCGTCGAGCAGGGGCGCGGCACGTTCGTGCAGCCGGGCGCGATCGACTATCAGATCGGACGCCGCACGCGCTTCACGGAGAACCTGCGCCGCCAGAAGCACACGTCGGCGGGCGTCGTGTTGAGCTCGGAGCGCGTGAAGGCCGATCCGGCCGTCGCGAAGGCACTCGGCGTGCGCGCGGGCACGCTCGTCTATCAGATCGAAACGCGCCACGATTCCGACGGCATCCCGATGACTTACGCGCGTAACTGGTATCCGGCCACGCGCTTCAACGATCTGCCCGCGTCGATCGAAGCGGCGGGCGGCATCAGCGCTGCGCTTGCGAAGTTCGGCGTGAAGGACTACACGCGCAAATGGAGCCGCATCGGCAGCGTGCTTCCTTCGTCGGACGTGGCGCGGCGCTTGCAGATCAATCGTCAGCAGCCGGTGCTGTGGGTCGAGAACGTCGATGTCGACGAGAACGGCGTGCCGATCAAATACGGCATCACGCATTTCGCGGCGGACCGCGTGCAGTTGATGGTCGAGCACGATCTATGAGCGTTGCCGCCCATCCGCGCGTGGCGCTCTATTACGCCCCGCCCGCCTCCTCCGCATGGTGGCGCGACGGTTGCGAGTGGCTCGGGCGCGATCCCGAGAACGGACGCGAGACCGCGACGGCCGTTCATGACGTCACGCATGCGCCGCGCCGTTACGGCTGGCACGCGACGCTCGTCGCGCCCTTCCACATGGCCCCCGGCATCGAACTCGCGGACGTGCTCGCGTGCGCTCGCGCATGGGCAAGCGCAGTGCCGCGCTTCGAGATGCGCGTCAAGGCGGCCGAACTGGGCCGCTTCGTCGCGCTGCGGCCCGCCGAAGCCAGCGACGACGCGACGCTTCGCACGCTCGCCGCCAGTGCCCTGCAGGCGCTTTCCGGGCTACGCGCCACGCCTTCGCCTGAAAGCCTCGAACGGCGCATTCACGAGGACATGAGCGCGCGCCAGGTCGAGCTTCTGCGCGCATGGGGCTATCCGTATGTCTTCGACGAATATCGCTTTCACATGACGCTTTCAGATTCGCTCGACGACGCGAACGCGCGCGCGTCGATCGTGTCGGAATGGATGCGGCGCATCGATGCGCTCGGCCCGCTGCCGGTGCACGGCGCGGCGCTTTTCATCGAACCCGAGCCGGGCGCGGCCTTCACGCTGTGGCAGCGCCTGCCGTTCAACAACGCACAGGATGTGGCATGACCGAAGTCGATAGCTCGAAACTGATCTACGTGATGGGACCATCGGGCGCGGGCAAGGACTCTTTGCTCGGCTTCGCGCGCGAACGCATCGGCGCGCAGGTGATGTTCGCGCATCGCTACATCACGCGCGCGGTCGGGGAAGGGGAGAACCATATCGCGCTGTCGCATGACGAGTTCACTTCGAGGCTTTCATATGGCCTCTTCGCGATGCATTGGACGAGCCTCGGGCTGCGCTACGGCATCGGCATCGAACTGGATGCGTGGCTTGCGCGCGGCATGCCCGTCGTCGTGAACGGTTCGCGGCAGCACGCGGGACTCGCGCTCGACCGTTATCCCGACGCGCGCTTCGTGCATATCGATGCAACGCCTTCGGTCCTGGCCGCGCGTCTCGCGCGCCGCGGACGCGAGGATGCGCGGCAGATCGAAGCGCGGCTTGCGCGCCGCCCCGCGTTCGAATTGCCGTCGCACGCGCGCGTCGTGAACATCGACAATTCCGGCATGCTCGCCGACGCCGGCACGCAATTCCTCGACGTGCTCGCGGTCGCGGGCCGCGTCTAGGCTCACCGCGCCCTTCTCTCTTCCGCGACGGGACAATTCACGGTGGCCGAGGAATTTTGAGGCAGACACGCAAATGCCGCCACGTCCTGATGTCGTGACGCAGCTCAGATCACGCGCTCGCGCACCCAGCCGGATACGAGGTCGATCAGCGACACGATCACGATGACGATCAGCATCACCGCGCATGTCTGCGCATAGTTGAACGAGCGGATCGCCTCATAGAGCACGACGCCGATCCCGCCCGCGCCCACCATGCCGACGACCATCGCGGAGCGCACGTTCGACTCGAAGCGATACAGCGCGAACGAGATCCACAACGGCAACACCTGCGGCAGCACGCCGTAGACGATTTCATCGAGACTGCTCGCGCCGGTGGCGCGCACGCCTTCGGCGGGCCTCGAATCGACGGCCTCGACCGCTTCCGCGAAAAGCTTCGCGAGCACGCCCGTCGTATGCACCCAAAGCGCGAGCACGCCGGCGAACGGACCGAGCCCGACCGCGACGATGAAGAGCATCGCGAAGACCATTTCGTTGATCGCGCGGCACGCGTCCATCAAACGTCGCACCGGTTGCGAGACCCACGCGGGCGCGATGTTCTGCGCCGAAAGCAAGCCGCACGGCACTGCGCAAACCAGCGCGAGCGCCGTGCCCCACACCGCGACCGCGAGCGTCACGATCATTTCATGCGCATACGTGCGCCATTCCGTGAAGTCGGGTGGAAAGAAGTCGCGTGCGAACTCGCTCATGTTGCCCGATGCGCCGAGCAGATCGAGCGGACGCATGTCCGCGCTTTTCCATGACAGCCCGAGCACGGCGATGACGACGATCCAGCCGAGCATCGACGTCCAGCTTCGCCTGGGTGCGCTCGTCGTGATGGGCCGGACGACGCCGGCCTCGAACGTGGCTACGTCGAGCGGCTTCATTTACTTCGCCGCCGTGCTGTCGAGCGCGGCGATCTTCTGATCGAGCGCTGCGAGCTGCGCTTCCTTGTCGGCGGCGTCGAGATGCGCATCGTTCTGCACCTGCTCCTTCTTCTGAAAGAGTGACATCTGACGAATGGGCACGAGCTGCGCGTTCGACGAATGCGCGAAGCCCGAATAACCCGATATCGAAGCCATCACCGCCTGCTCGCGCGGATCCTTTTCAGCGTAGTGATCGAAGAAGCTGCGCAGCTTTTCCTTCGTCGCCTGCGGCAGATCGCGGCGCCACACGAGCGGGTCGGACGGGATCAGCGGCGACTTCCACAGCACGCGCACCTTCGGATACAGCTCCGGATGCTGCTTCTTGATGGTGTCGAGCATGTCGGTGTTGTTGGTCGCGACGTCGATCTTGTCGTTCACGACCGCGAGCATGTTCGCCTCATGACTCGACGGCAACACGCTCTTGAACGCGCGCTTCGCATTGATACCGTTCTTCGCGAACAGATAGTACGAAGGCACGAGCGTGCCCGACGTGGAGTTCGGATCGCCGAAGCCGAGATTGATGTCCTTCGTGTTCTTCAGCACCTGATCGAGCGACTTCCACTTGCTGTTCGCGTTCGTGATGAGCAGCGAGTAATAGCCCGCTTCGCCGTTCTTGTACTTCACTTTCGCGAAGACTTCGCCATTCGAACGATCGACGGCTTCGATCGCCGAAGCATTCCCGAAGAAGCCGATCTGCACCTTGTTGAAGCGCATCGCCTCGATGATGCCCGCATAGTCGGTCGCGAAATACGCCTTCACGTCGAGGCCGGTCTGCTTGTTCAGATCGTCGATGAGCGGCTGCCAGCGCTGCTTGAGCGCGGCGGACGAATCGGTGGAGATGATGCCGAAGTTGATCGTCTCGGCAAGAACGGTCTGCGTCAGAAGGCAAGACGCGAGCGCGGCGCCGGCCAGGAAGAGACGGGCTGTTTTCATGATGCGATCCAGGGTTGATGTTCGGTTCGAAACTTAAACGCCCGCGGCCGAGGCGAATGCCTGCGAAGCTTGCGTGTGCGCGCTCGGCGCGCTGCGATGCGTGAGCAGTTCGTCCGCCGACGAGCCGTACAGCTCGCGCAGCACGGCGGACGTGAGGCGCTCGCTCGCGCCGTCGAACACGACGCGGCCATCGCGCAACGCGATCGTGCGCGGGCAGTACTTCATCGCCACATCGATCTGATGCAGCGACACGACGACCGTCAGGCCGTGCTCGCGATTGAGCGCCTGCATCAACTCCATGACGCGGCGCGCCGATTCGGGATCGAGCGATGCGATGGGCTCATCGGCGAGCACGATGCGCGCGCGCTGCACGAGCGCGCGGGCCAGTGCGGCGCGTTGCTGCTGGCCGCCGGACAGATTGCTCGCGCGCTCGAATGCGTGCTCGCCGATGCCCATCGCGGTGAGCGATTCCATCGCGAGCGAGCGCTCGCCGCGCGGGAAGCGGCCCGCGAGACGCCGCCACAGCGATACGCGCGACAACGCGCCGATCAGCACGTTGGTCAGCACCGAAAGGCGTCCGACTAGATTGAATTGCTGAAACACGAAGGCGACGTCGCGGCGGATCGGGCGCACTTCGCGCACGATCCTGCCGTTCTGCTGGATCGGCCGGCCGAGCAACGTGACGTGCGATGGCGCGGGGTCGGATGCCGTGAAGCCCGCGATGTGCCGCAGGAGCGTCGATTTGCCGGACCCCGATGCGCCGATGAGCGCGACCATTTCGCCCTCCTCCACGCGCAGATCGACGGAATCGAGCGCCTTGCGGCCGTTTCCGAACGTCTTGGTGAGACGCTCGATGCGAATTGCGTCCATAGCTTCCCTCGATGGGCGCGCTCAAACGGCGCGCTGAAACGTTCGGGAGATTCTAGGAAGCGAACATGACGAGACAGTGACGCGCATGAGACGTCTAGATGAATACATGACTTCATCGCGCCGTCGTCTGAGACGATCGAGCAGGAAATCGATCCGAACGAGCATTCGCGTTTCGTGTGGCGCGCGTCATGATGGTTGCAAATGCAACAACCATTCGGGACTTCATCATGAACACGATCCATACGGATGTCGCCATCATCGGCGCGGGCAGCGCGGGACTTTCCGCGTATCGCGCGGCGAAGGCGGCGGGCGCCTCGGCGATTCTCATCGAAGGCGGCGCGCACGGAACGACGTGTGCGCGCGTCGGATGTATGCCTTCGAAGCTGCTCATCGCTGCGGCCGACGCGGCGTATCACGCGACTCACGCCGATGCATTCGGCGTGCATATCGACGGCGCGGTGCTTATCGACGGGCGCGAGGTGATGGCGCGCGTGAAGCGTGAGCGCGATCGCTTCGTGGGCTTCGTCGTTGCGGGTGTCGATGCGATGCCCGATGCGGACAAGCTCATCGGCTATGCGCGTTTCATCGACGACAACTTGCTGCAAGTGGGCGAGCACACGCGAGTGCACGCGAAGAGCGTCGTGATCGCGACCGGATCGAGCCCCGTCATGCCCGCGATGTATCGCGCGCTCGGCGATCGCGCGGTCATCAACGACGACGTGTTCGCATGGGACGACCTGCCGAAGCGCGTCGCGGTGATCGGCGCGGGTGTCATCGGGCTGGAACTGGGTCAGGCGCTGGCGCGGCTCGGCGTGCGGGTATCGGTATTGGGTGCGCGCGGACGCGTCGGGCCCTTGAGCGATCCGGATGTGCGCGGCTATGCCGAACGTGTATTCGCAGAAGCGCTTCATTTCGAGCCGCGTGCGCAAGTCGAAGCCGCTTTGCGCGAAGGCGATGAGGTGCGCCTGCGTTATGTCTCCGGTGCCGGGGAGCTGATCGAGGACACGTTCGACTATGTGCTCGTGGCCGCGGGACGCAAGCCGAATGTCGGCGGGCTTGGTCTGCACGACACGTCCCTCGCACTCGATGACGATGGATCGCCGCTCCATGATGCGCTGACCTTGCAGGCGGGCACGCATCCGGTATTCATCGCGGGCGATGCGAACGGCGTGCTGCCCCTGCTTCACGAAGCCGCCGACGAAGGTCGCGCCGCAGGGACGAATGCAGCGCGTTATCCGCATGTCGTGGCGGTCGAGCGGCGCGCGCCGATCGCGATTGCGTTCACGGATCCGGGCATTGCGATGGTCGGTGCGCGTTACGTGGACCTAAAGCAAGGCACTTTCGTGACGGGCGAAGTGAGCTTCGAGGATCAAGGGCGCAGCCGCGTGATGCTCAGGAATCGCGGGCTGATGCACGTGTATGTCGATCGCGCGAGCCGCCGCTTCGTCGGCGCGGAATGGATCGGGCCGGATGCGGAGCATATTGCGCATCTGCTTGCGTGGGCTTTGCAAATGACGCTTACCGTCGATGAGATGTTGCGGATGCCGTTTTATCATCCGGTGGTTGAGGAGGGGCTGCGGACGGCGTTGCGGGATGCGGTAGGCAAGCTTGGCTGAAGGTTCGATTCGGAAGGCGTTGGTGGCCCGGTCATGGACGCAGTGCGTAAAGAGGAATTACGTCGTGTTGTTTGACGCGCTGCGCGGACCTCACCTGCGCACCGGACCCGGGCGCCGCGACGCCCGAAAGTCTTCCTCCTTTCAATATCTCGTAATATGAAAGTAATCCGATCTGATTCGATCCCGCTCTAGCGGCGCGAGCGCAAACGAGCTATCGCGGGCGCTAACTTGCGCAGCATGCACCCCGAATGCTGCCGCATTGCCGATCACGACTGCCGCACACGTAAAATGGGCCTCATGCCGAATGCATCTCCCACACCGCCGCGGCAAGAGCCCGAGTTGCCGCTTCACACGCCGAGCACCGCGTCGCTCGCGCTCGCCGCAGCCATCGCGATGATCGCGTGGCTCGCGTTCGCCGCGCAAACGGATATCACCATCGCGCGCGTGGTGCATCGCGGCTTCACCGTGTTCGATGGCATCGCTCGCATGAGCAGCTATCTGACGAACGTCACCGTACTGCTGACCGCACTTTGCTTCACATGCGTCGCGACACGCGCGCACTTCCCCATCGCGCGATTTTTTCGCAGGCCCACAGTGATTACGGCGATCGTCGTGTATATCGTGTTCGTCGGGATAGCCTATAACGCGTTGCTGCGATATCTCTGGACGCCTTCAGGTTATCGCGCGCTCGTCAATGAATCGCTGCATACGATCGTGCCCGCACTCGCGGCGTTGTACTGGTTTTTATTCGTGCCGCGTTTTCATCTGTCATTGCGACGATGTGCGCTCTGGCTCGTCTATCCGCTGTCTTATCTCTGCATCACGTTATGGCGCGGAAGACTTTCCGATTTCTATCCCTATCCATTCATCAACGTCACGGAACTCGGCTATGAGCGCGTGCTCATTAATGCCGCGATGCTCGTCGTCGCGTTTCTCGTGTTGATGAGCGTATTTCTCGCGATCAATCATCGGCGCGAAGACCTGAGCGTGACCGATCCGGAGACCGAATCCGGCGACTCGTCCTCCGGCCGGATCGATTAGGCTTCGACTCGCTTGCGGTTCACGATGAGGTCCGCGACGAACGCGACTGCCAGTGCAAAGGCACCGCACGCGAAGATCAGCGCGTAGTCGTTATGCGTATGCGAGAAGAGGAACGAATAGCCATATCCCGCGAGCGCCTGGCACAGCGCGAATGCCGATGTCGCCCGGCTCCACGCCGCGCGCTGCTCGACATGATCGTGCGGCAGGAGCTCATGCACGCGGCCGAGCGCGAGCGGCACGATGCCCGTCGTGGAGACGCCGAGCGCGACGGTCGCGACACCGATCACATACGGATTCGCGCATAGCGCCAGCAACGCCACTGCGCCCGCCTGCAGCGCCAGCACGAACCGGTACGCCATGCCGAAGCCGATGCGATCGCCCGCATTCCCGCAGATGAGCGGCCCGAAGATCGCCGCGACGCCATATAGCACCCAATAGCTCGCGCCCACTTCGGCGCCGCGTCCATAGCCACGCGCGATGCAATCGACGAGCAGAATCATCACGGGCACGAGACCGAGTGCATTCGCCGCGTATTGCGCGTACAGGAGCCGCAAACGCGCGCCGCCGAGCGCATCGGCTTGCATCGTGGCGGCTTGCGCAGCCACGGCGGGCGCATTGGCCGCAGGCCAGCCGAACCACGCGACTGCGGTTAGCGCGAGCGAGAACATGCCGAGACCCATCCACGTATCGTGCAGGCCGTGATGCAGGAGCCTTGGAATCAGCGTGCCCGATGCCGCGATACCGAAGCCCAGCCCGATAAAGATCATTCCGCTTGCGAAGCCGCGACGCGCGGGCGGGATATGCGGCAGGATCGTCGTTGCGACGAGCACCATGATCGCGCCGCCGGACAAGCCCGACAGAAAGCGCCATGCGAAGAACCACGCGATCGATAGCGGAAACGCGCACGCAAAGAACGCGGCCGTTGCGATCGCCATCAAGAGGCGCAGCGCGTGTCGATTGGTGAATGCCCGGGCAATCGCGCGGCCGAAAATCGCGCCTGCGAAATATCCCGCGAAATTCGCAGCACCGAGCGTCACCGCTTGCGATGACGTGAACCAGTGCGCTTCGATGAGCGGCGGAATGAGCGGCGTGTAAGCGAAGCGCGCGAGCCCGATCGCGACGAGACTCGCGCAAAAGCCCGCGAGCATCGCGAAAAGCGCGCGGGCATCGAGCGAAGTGTGCTGACCGCTGCGAATAGGCGATACCGTTTGATCCGACATGATGACGACTCCTGCGGCCAGGTGCGCGTGCACGCGGCGGACAAAGTGACGTAAAAAAGGTGCGAGAGGTTTAGCGCTTTCCGGCGCTCAGGCCGAGAGGCGGCAGCTTGAGCATCGCCAGCGTCGGTCCGACGGCATTGCTCAGCAACGCAGGCTTCGGATCGACGCGTGCCAGCACGCGCACGCCGAGCAGCACCGCGAGGAGGCTGGTGGCGGCGGCGTCGGCGGACATCACGCGCTCGATGGCGCCGCTCTTCAGGCCAGCCTTCATGCAGCGCTCGAAGAACGCTCGCATCAGCGACATCTCTTCGGCGATGAGTTCGCGAAATTCTTCGTCTTCGGGCGACATCCCGAGCGCCGCGTTGACCAGCATGCAGCCCCGCCGATGTTCGTCCGACACGGAACGCTCGACGATCTCGCGAAAGAAGGCGGTAATGGCCCGGTCAGGCGGCATCGACGATTCGAGCCGCTGGATGCGCTCGCGCAAGGTGTGCTCGAGATAGTGATCGAGCGCACGCAGAAAGAGCGCGCGCTTGTCGCCGAAAGCGTTATAGAGACTCGGTTGTGTGAGCCCCGTGTACTGCACGAGGTCGCGCGTGGACGTGCCTTCGTAGCCGTGCGTCCAGAACGCTTCGGCAACGGCATCGAGCACGCTGTCCTCGTCGAAATTGCGCGGTCGCGCCATGATGCTGCTCCATCGAAATCGAAGGGGCCGATGTTTTATATCGGCTGATACAGAACGTATTGTATCGATGGATACAAAACCGTGCAGCATCCCCATTCGGCGATGCGGGTCATGCGTTGCGGGGAAATGAACCGAGGAAAGACGATGCGCTTCGGAAGACGCACTTGCGTCTCCGAAGGCGTGAGCGGTATCAGGCCTCTTTCGAATCGAACATCAATAGCTCGACGCCAGCCTGAGCGAAGTTGGCGAGATCGCCGGCGGTCTTCTGGCCTTCGGGCGAGCCGAGCGCGGTCTGGATCGCTTCGAGCGAATCGAACTGCAACAGCGCGACGAGGTGATAGGGCGAATCGCCCGACGCGGCCACGACCGGCCCGGTGCTGATCTCGTAGCGCCGCAAGCCCGGCAGCGTCTTCGCAAGCGGCGCATGGGTCGAAGCATAGTATTCGTCGAATGCTTTCGGGTCGGACGGGTTCTTGTATAGCGCTACGAGCTGAGCCATCGTCGTGTCTCCTAGTGGTTGTACGGCGTTAGAGAGAAAGATGCGGCAACGGTTTACTGCTTTTCGAGCTGAAGATAGATGCGCTGCACGTTCTGCGGCTGCGCGATCGCATAGAGCTTGTCATGCTCGAACGCGGGCACTTGCACGGTATGCATCGCCTCGGTGAGGCCGACGCCGTTCTTGTAGGCTCGCTTCACCGCTGCATCGAGTTCGCGGAGATAGTCGCCCGTGCGCATGATGCCGTCGCCTCGCAAGGGCGCGCCGAAGCCCGGAATAACCGTCTTCAGGTCGAGGGCATGCAGGTTTTCCAGCGCGGCGAGCCAGCCGGGAATCTGCTCGTTGCGCAATTCGGGGATGCGTCCGTTCGAGACGAGCCCGCCCGCGAAGAGCACGCCGCTTTGCGTGTCGAGCACGGCGAGGTCGCCGGGCGTGCTCGCGGGCCCGAAGTGCAGCAATTGCAGCTGGCGCCCGCCGCTCTCTATTTCCGTCGTGCCGTTCACCGTCTTGTCGGGCACCGTCACACGCGAGCCGGCCATTTCATCTTCGCCGAGCGTCTTGCGCAGATTGGCGAGGCAGATCGAGCAGCGCTCGCGGATCAGTTGCGCGGCGCGCGCGTGTGCGAGGATCGGCACGCCGTCGTCACGGAACGCGGCCGCGCCGAACACGAACTCGGGCGCCTGATGCGTGATGATGACGAGCTTCACCGGCAACGGCGTGATCTTGCGGATCGCTTCGATCATCGCGCGGCCATAGCGATACGACGCCCCCGTGTCGATCACGGTCACGCCCTCCGGCCCGACGATGAAGCCATTGTTCGCGACGATGCCGTGATTCGCGGGCGCAACCGCATCGTTGTCGCCAAGGAACGCGTACACGCCCGGCGCGATCGCGACGGGCGCGGGCATGCCGCTCATCGCCGCGCGCGCGAGCGTGCTCAACGCGAAGAGCAGCATGCAAACGAGCGCTCGCCAGCGGCTCGCCGTCATTTCATCGCCGATGTTTGCGCGCCGCCCGGTTGCGCGCTGATCGCCACGGCGCCGTCCCACTGCTTGTTCTTCGTATCCTCGATATGCGCTTTCAATTCGCCGCTGCCGCCCGGCACGAAATAGAAGCGGAAATTCGGGTTCTCGCTGATCGAGAAATTGACATTCGCGATCATCACGGGTTTATCCGCATACGTGACCGAGACCTTGCGAATGAAATACGCCGTTGCGTAGTTGCGCGTGACCTGATTCATCGCCATGCCGGTGCGATTCGGATGGCGCACCATCAATTGCGCGAGTTCGGGCTTGCCCGCGACGGCCTGACCTTCGGCCTGAATCCTGACTTGTCCCGCGGTGCGTTCGGCGGCGTCCTCGTCCTTGTCGGCGGGCGCGGAGCAGCCGCCGGATGCCTTCACGAAGCGAATTGCGCTATAGAGCTTGCCGTCGTTGGTCTCGGCGATCACACGCATGAACGTGTAGTCCTCCACGCGCACGCGCGTTTCGATCGTCGCGAGTCCCGATTCCGGTGTGAACTCGAACGAACCCGCATAAGGCTCGGGATTCTCGTCGATGAAAAGATAGAGCTTCCTGATGTAATGCGTGGGCGTCTGGGGGAATTGCGCGTTGACCGCGATCGGCACGACGGCGGCATCCGCCGCGCGCGCGGGCGCATCGAGCTTGATGACCGCATCGCCGTGCGGGTCGATCGCGCGGCCCTTGAACGTGCCTTCCTTGAAGTCGAGCCAGCGCACCACTTTCTCAGGATCGTCGTCGGGTTGCGCCGCTCGCGCGGCATACGGCGCGAAGAGCGCGGCGGCGAGGGTCGCGACCGTCACCGCGCGAGTGCCGGACCATGTTGTCTTCATGATGTCCCTCCAATGCTGCACTACTGCTCCCATTCGAGCTCCGCGTAAGCGGCCGTCACATTGCGACGGTGATAGATGTCGGCGAGGAGCCACGCATCCTTCCCGTCGATGCCGATACCATCGACGGCCTGCCGGATCGTTTCGCCCTTCTTGATGGCCGCACGCACATCGCGCGCCAGATCGGCGAGATAGCGTTCTTCGGCATCGAGCGATTGCCGCCACGGCGGGTCGAGCGGACCGTGCCCCGGCACGACATGACGCGGATTCATCTGGCGAATGCGCGCAATATCGTCGAGCCAGCCGGTCACGCTGCCATCGACGACGGGAAGGCAGCGCACGAACAAAAGATCGCCCGTCCACAAGGTGCCGCTCTTCTCATCGTATACCGTCAAATCGTTGTTGGTATGCGCGGTTTTCCATGTGCGCAGCGTGAGCGTGCGTCCGCCGAGGTCGAGCGTGCCGACGCCGTCGATCGTCATCGTCGGCGCGACGATCTCGCTGCCCGCCGCCGCGCTGCCGAGCTCGCGGTTCAGCGCGCGCATGTAGTTGTCCGCACGCGAGGCTTCGGCCTGCGCGAGCGCCACGCTGCCGACGAACTGCGGATGATCGTCCTTGAATGCCGCATTGCCGAAAATGTGATCCGGATGCATGTGCGTGTTGATGACATAGCAAACCGGCAGCGGCGTGACCGCGCGTATCGCGGCGCGCAACGCGCGGCCTTCGGCGAGCGTGCCGCCCGTGTCGATCACCGCGACGCAGCGCGTCCCGACGATGAAGCCCACGTTCGCGATATCGCCGCCGTTGTCGGGCGTCGCGATATCGTCGTGACCGCGATGCGCGTAATCGCCCGGCGCGATCTGGGTGATCGAAAGCACTGGCTCGCCATGCGCGATAGCTGCGCATGCAATTAGTATGACGAAGACGCCATGACGCCAGGCGAAGGCGACGCTCATCGGACGCCGCCTGATTCGGCGAGGCGTCTGGGTCTGCGCAAGCCGAACTGCGCGTATTCGCGCTCGAGGAACGGCTCCGCGTTTTCGAGGAGGAAGCGACGAAATGCGAGACAGGTCGGCGAAAGTTGTTTCGAGCGTGAGTGCACGAGCTGCCAGGTCCGTTCGACAGGCGTGCCGTTCACGTCGAGCACGGCGATTTCGTCAGTGCGCAATTCGAGCAAAAGCGTGTGGAGCGAGATGAGGCTCACGCCCATTCCCGCCATCACGGCCTGCTTGATTGTTTCGTTGCTGCCGAGCGTGACGCTGCGCGCGGGCACGAAAAGGTTCTGCCGGAATACATGCTCGGCGACCGCACGCGTGCCTGATCCCGGCTCGCGCAGGAGGAACGTGTCGTTCGCGAGTTCCTGGAGATCGAAGGCCTTCGCATGACGCAACGGATGCGAAAGCGGCGCAACGATCACATGCGGATGATAGGCAAGCGGCTCGGCCGTGGTGCCGAGCTCGGGCGGCGGCCGGCCCATGATGGCGAGGTCGGTCGCATTGTCTTGCAGCAAACGCAGGAGCGTCTCGCGATTGCCGACGGAGAAATGCACATCGACTTTCGGATACTGCTGGCGATATAGCGCGAGCAGCTTGGGCGCGAAGTATGTCGCCGAGCTGACGATGCTTACCGCGATCGAGCCGCTGTCGGCTTGCGTGAGCGACATCATCGCGTCTTCGGCGTCTTTGATTTCGCCGAGTATCCGGCTTGCGTGATGCGAGAGCCGCTCGCCGGCTTCCGTCAGCGCGAGACGGCGGGCTACGCGTTCGAACAGCGGCAGACCGATGGCTTCTTCCAATTGGCGGATTTGCATCGATACTGCGGGCTGGGTCAGGTGCAGTTCCTCGGCTGCGCGTGCGAAGCTCGGACAGCGGCTTGCTATCACGAAGATTTGTAGCTGGCGCAGGGTTAGGGAACGGATGAAATTCACAAGGGGTTTTTGGGGGAGCTTGGGGTTCGCTTGGGCTTCTATGGAATCCTGATTTCGTATCGGACTATTAGCACTGCCCCTCCCCGGGGCGGGGGTCACTTTCTTTGCTGCTGCAAAGAAAGTAACCAAAGAAAGCAGCTCCACACGCCCGCGGTCACACGCACTTTGGCCATGCTTGCCAGGTGACCGTGGGCTGCCTAAGTGTCGCCCTCAAAGGACTAACCGGGCTTGGCTCGCGCACGGTCTGTCGCCTCGCATCGCACAGCGGAGCGGTTCAGCACCAAATGGCTCCGGCCCGCTTCGCGGCCGTTGGGTCAATCGGGTCCGCCCGTAATGTCTTGCTAATGCTTCCATCTCACTGCGTGGGTGCTTCGCTGGTTTCCCTTGTGGACCCGGCGGCAGCGCGTAGCGCTGTGCCGAAGCTATTTGGTGCTGAACCAATTGGCTATGCGACGCGGGGCGACAGACCGTGCGCGAGCCAAGCCCGACTGGGCCTATGAGGGCGACACTTAGGCAGCCCACGATCGGCTGGCACGCGTGGCCAAACTGCGTGTGACCGCGGGCCTAACAAGCTGCTTTCTTTGGTTACTTTCTTTGCAGCAGCAAAGAAAGTGACTGCCGCCCCGCATAGGGGCAACGCTAATAAACCACAGACAAAACGGGATCGGGCGAAAAAAAACCGATTCACCGACTAGCCCGCGGCGCATTCGAAGCCTTAACCGGTGCACTCCCCGGCTGGTTCATATTTCTGAACATCCCCTGATAGGCAATCGTGTCCTTCTGCAAAGGATGTGCAAAATCGTTACCTTCCCCCGGCACTTCGGTGCGAATCATGAGCAACCGCCCGGGCACATCGTCGGCCATGACGAACGTATAGCGCTTGCCCGTGTACTTGCTAAAGCGCTCGGCATTGGGATCGTTCAAATAAGGCTGTATGACGATTTGCCGGGCCTTCTCATGCTTGCCGAGCCCAAGCGACTCACTCGACACTGGCGTGATCGCCGGCCCCGCCGCAAGCGCCATGCGCACGCGCTGCTGGAAATAGCGCCGCTGACCGCCCGTCAACTGCTCCATCTCCGCGATGTCGTGCTCGAGAAAATAGATGATCGCCGGATTGCACGGCAGCCCGCCCGGCACATTCACGTCGCCGGTCCGATCTGACACATGCGCGTCGTTCTTGTTGTTACCCGGACTCACGACGAGCACGCGCAGCGTATCTTTCACCCGGGATGGCGGCCCGGAATAATCCACCGCGTAGTCGAGCTCGGTCTGCGGCTCGACACCGTTCATGTGCGGCTGCATGAAGATCAACTGCTCGGCCGGCTTGATGTCGACGCCCGGCGCGGACGCGCCCGCAGCCGGCGCATCGGCTGCGGCCACACCGGCCGACATCGACAGCGCAGCGCACGCAACGGCCCACGCGCGAAGGGAACGCCCGTATGTTCGCTTCATTGCGCGCTTACCGGCTGCAACGGCAGCAATGGAACCTGATAGCTCGACAGAATCTGATCGATCTTCGGCTGATTCGATGCGATCCAGTTATCGACCTTGTCACGCCACGCCTTTTCGCCGTATCGCACGCCCATCGAAATCTCATAATCGAAACGGATCGGCTGGCCCGGCGGGAACGGCACGAGGCGCACCTTGTTATCGGAGCGATTCACGAAGTAGCCCGCGATCGGCCCCCATACGAAAGCCGCATCCACGTTGCCCTGCGCCAGATCACGCTCGATCATCTCGCCCGGAAAGGCCTCAGGATCGCCGCTTTGCCCCTGATACGACACCGCCTGCCCGATCAGGTCATGACTGAGCAGCCAGTCCGTCGCGGGGCTCTTCACGAAGATGCCGAGCTTCATCTTCTTCAACTGCTCGGGCGGCAGATTCATCAGGTCCGACGGCGATTTGATGCTCGCGTATTCGGGCTTGTTCGGGAACACCATCGCGTAGGTGGAATGCAGATAGGGACGCGTGGTCGCAGTGAGCTCGTAGCCCTTCGGCACGCCGATGATCAGATCGCATTTGAAGCGCTCCGTCTGCGGCACCTTCTCACGCAATGTGTTGCGCACGAATCCCATGCGTTGCGGCCAGTACGTGTATTCGAGCTTGTAGCCGAAATCGCTGGCCATCTGGCTCGCGATCTTGTTCTCGTAACCCTCGCCCTTCTTGTTCGAGAGCGGCATGTTGTTGGGATCGGCGCACACGCGCAGCACGCCGTCCGCGCCATCGTTATTCGGCAAGTCGGGGGGTGGTCCGCCCGCGCCTTGCGCGAGCACCTGTTGCGCCGAGAACGTCGCGAATGCCGCGCACAGCGCGGCCAGGAATCGGAACGAAGCGGCGCGGCTTGCATTACGATCAGACATCGACACCTCCGGGTATGAGAGCAATCATCGGACGTTAGCCGTTCATCGGCCGTGCAACGTCCTTATTTTGCATCGATTGCCTGCAGGTCGCCCGGGTTGATCTTGCCATCGGAGCGTCCCTTCAGATAGGCGAAGAGGTTCTCCCAGTTCTTCTGCATCATCTGACTGGAACTGAAATCGGGCATGCCCTTGTCCACGCGCCCGCCGAATACCGTGCGATGGAACTCGTTCTTGTCCAGCGTCTTGAATGCATCGATCAGCGACGGGCCGACCATCCCTTCCTGCTTCGCCCCGTGACAACGTTCGCACGCCAGCGCGCGCCAGGTCTTCCAGCCTTGCAGCGTGTCGTTGTCGACCTTGTTGCCATCGACGACCTTGTACGCGACCGGCTTCATTTGCCCCGTGCCCGCAGGCGTCTGGGCAAACGAAGCGGACGACGCAACGAGCGTCATCGCCAGCAGCAAGAGTGATCGGCCTTTCATACGTCTGACTCCTTGAACATGTCTTGTATATAGGGGTACTTCGGCGCGGCGGCCGTTGCAGCCGCCGCGCATCGCCATCGACTGGCGCACATCAACTACGCGGATCAACCGCCGGGAATCGCGAACACGAAGAGCGTGCCGCCGAGCGCCGTGTACTTCGCGAGCTCCTTGTAGCCGCCGACCGCGCCCAGGCCTTCCGTCGACTTCTCGAGACCCGCCGCCATGCCGATGCCGGCCCAGCCGCCGATGCCCGAGTACACGCCGACATATTGCTTGCCCTGGTACTGGTACGTGAACACGTTGCCGATGACGCCCGACGGCGTCTTGAACTTCCACAGCTCCTTGCCGTCCTTGATGCGCACTGCCTTGATATAGCCTTCGAGCGTGCCGTAGAACACGATGCCGCCAGCGGTCGCGAGCGCGCCGGACCATACCGAGAACTTCTCCGGCTTGGACCACACGATCTTGCCCTTCGCCGCATCCCACGCGATGAAGTTACCCATTGCGCCGTTCTCGTTCGGGCCCGGGTACATCGAGAGCGTTGCGCCGACGAACGGCTGACCCGACACGTAATCGACCTGGAACGGCTCGTAGTCCATGCAGACGTGATTCGTCGGCACGAGGAACAAGCTGGAGTTCGGATCGAATGCGGCCGGCTGCTGGTCCTTCGAGCCGAGCGCCGCGGGGCAGATGTTCTTGACGTTGTGATCGGGACCGGCCTTCTGCGTCGAATAGCTCGCATTGCGGATCGGCAGACCGCTCTTCAGATCGACGCTGTCGGCCCAGTTCACCGCCGGGTCGTACTTCTGCGCGACGAGCAGTTCGCCCGATTCGCGATTCAGCGTGTAGCCGAAGCCGTTGCGGTCGAAGTGAACGATCGCCGGCACCTTCTTGCCGCCGATGTTCAGATCGGAGAGGATCATCTCGTTGACGCCGTCGTAGTCCCACTCGTCGTGAGGCGTCATCTGATAGACCCACTTCGCCTTGCCCGTGTTGAGATCGCGCGCGAAGATCGTCATCGACCACTTGTTGTCGCCCGGACGCTGCGTCGGGTTCCACGTGCCCGGATTGCCCGAGCCGTAGTACACAAGGTTGAGCTTCGGATCCCAGGCGTACCAGCCCCACGTCGTTCCGCCGCCGTACTTCCACTGATCGCCCTGCCAGCTCTTGAGCGACGAGTCCGCACCGACGGGCGCCATCTTGCCGTCGGCCCAGGTCATGGTCGACTGCGGGTCGATCAGCATTTCGTTGTCGGGGCCGACGCTGTATGCCTTCCAGACTTCCTTGCCGTCCTTGATGTTGTATGCGACGAGACGTCCGCGCACGCCGAACTCACCGCCCGAGATGCCGGTCAGCACCTTGTCGCCGAAAACGTGCGGCGCGTTGGTGTTTGTTTCGCCCTTCTTCGGATCGCCGTTCTGCGCGGTCCAGACCACGTCGCCGGTTTTGGCGTCGAGCGCGACGAGCTTCGTATCGGCTTGCTGGAGGAAGATCTTGCCGTCGCCATATGCAAGGCCACGGTTGACCGTATCGCAGCACATCACCGAGATGACCTGATTGTCCTGCTTCGGCTGGTATTGCCAGATGAAGGTCTGATCCTTCAGGTTGATGGCGATAACCTTGTTGGGAAACGGCGAGTGGATGTACATCGTGTCGCCGATGACGAGCGGCGAGCCTTCATGGCCGCGCAGCACACCAGTCGACATGGTCCAGGCAACCTGTAGCTTGCCGACGTTGTTTTCGTTGATTTGCTTGAGCGTGCTATAGCGGTGATTCGAATAATCGCCCGCTTGCGCCGCCCAGTTCGAGGGATTCTTGATCAGGCTGTCGAGCTGCGAGTCGGCCTGGGCCACATATGAATTCAGGCCAGCCGTCGCGACCACCGCCAGTCCAAGAACCAGGGTGCGTAAGTTCATGTCTCCTCCAGAATGGTGATGCCTCCGACCCAGGGATGACCACGCTACCAGGTTGCATCGTGCGCGCCTTCAAATGCAGGTAACGAGCTGCGCTTGGTCCGGTACATAGCCGGACGCTTGCGTAGAGAGGCCAATTGCATATTCCATGCCGGTTTAAGTTGCACAGCTTCAAATCGGGAATTGGGCGGGGAAAGGTGTCGCAAGCGGACGGGTGCTTGTCGGGTGGCGACACATACTGTGTCAAATACGCGAAAAATTGAACGGCGGCGGCGGATCGTGTGACATGACGCGATGCAGCATGTTTTGTTTGGCGCATACTTGGGTGGTTCGCTGCTCTCTGATGGAGGCTTTGCCATGGCTCAAGCCGAAAAGGTCTATTCCGACGAGGAAATCAAGCAACGTCTGACTGGCGCGCTCAAGCACTGGTACGTGGAGGATGGCTGGCTCAGGCGCAAGTTCAAGACCGAAAGCTGGAAAGGCACGCTCATGGTCGTCAATACCGTGGGGCATCTCGCGGAAGCGGCGTGGCATCATCCGGACCTCACCGTTTCTTATGCGTTCGTTATCGTCAAGCTCAAGACGCATTCCGCTAAAGGGATCACTGATAAGGACTTTGCTCTGGCCTCCAAGATCGAAGAAGTTATTCAGTGGCAGCCGGGGAAGGAAGATGGGCCTTTGGATGGGACACCTTCCGATGATCAGCGGTTTCGCTATATCAAGTATGACGAGGCTTCGTAGGGCTTTTTTGCTTTCGGCGGGACCCGTTTTGGTGTTGGTCTATTAGCACTGCCCCTTTGCGGGGCGGCAGTCGCTTTCTTTGCTGCTGCGAAGAACGGCTTTCGCCGGATCCCGATTTCTTTTTGGTTTATTAGCACTGCCCCTGTGCGGGGCGGCAGTCACTTTCTTTGCTGCTCCAAAGAAAGTAACCAAAGAAAGCAGCTCCACACGCCCGCGGTCACACGCAGTTTGGCCACGCTTGCCAGCCCATCGTGGGCTGCCTAAGTGTCGCCCTCATAGGCCACACCGGGCTTGGATCGCGCACGGTCTGTCACCGCGCGTCGCACAGCGGAGCGGTTCAGCACCAAATAGCTCCAGCCCGCTTCGCGGCCGTTGGGTCAATCGGGTCCGCGTGCGCTTCTTTGCTGACGCTTCCACCTCAATGCACTGCCCCTGTACACCGTTGGTTTCCCTTGCAAACCCAGCGGCAGCGCGTAGCGCTGTGCCGGCGCTATTTGGTGCTGAACCAGCGTCTTTTGAGTACTAGCTTGTCAGACCGTG
>FCOD02000110.1 GCA_001544655.2 Caballeronia turbans | reverse complement strand
AGCATCATCATCGACGGACTGAACATCTCGAAGTTCGAGCGCTCCGTGTTCGAGGACATGAGAAAGGGCGGCGTGACCGCCGTGAACTGCACCGTGTCGGTGTGGGAAGACTTTCAGAAGACGATCGACAACATTGCGGAGATGAAGCAGCAGATCCGCGAATACAGCGAGATTCTCACGCTCGTGCGCACGACCGACGACATCCTGCGCGCGAAGAAGGAGAACAAGACCGGCATCATCTTCGGTTTCCAGAATTCGTATGCGTTCGAGGACAACCTCGGTTATATCGAGGTGTTCAAGGAACTCGGCGTCAACGTCGTGCAGCTTTGCTACAACACGCAGAATCTCGTGGGCACGGGCTGCTACGAGCCGGACGGCGGCTTGTCGGGTTATGGCAAGGAAGTGATTCAGGAAATGAATCGCGTCGGCATCATGGTGGATCTTTCGCATGTGGGCGCCAAGACGTCATCCGATGCGATCGCCTGTTCGAAAAAGCCCGTCACGTATTCGCACTGCTGCCCGTCGGGGCTCAAGGATCACCCGCGCAACAAGACGGATGAGCAGTTGCGCGAGATCGCCGATGCGAACGGCTTCGTCGGCGTGACGATGTTCTCGCCGTTCCTCAAGAAGGGTCCGGATGCGACCGTCGAGGATTATCTCGAAGCGATCGAATACACGATCGATGTGATCGGCGAAGACAAGGTCGGCATCGGCACGGACTTCACGCAAGGCTACAGCACCGAATTCTTCGACTGGATCACGCACGACAAGGGCCGCTATCGCCGCCTGACGAACTTCGGCAAGGTCGTGAATCCGGAAGGCATTCGCACGATCGGCGAATTTCCGAACCTCACCGCCGCCATGGAAAAGGCGGGCTGGAGCGAGTCGCGCATCAAGAAAGTGATGGGCGAAAACTGGATGCGCTTCTTCGGCGAAGTCTGGAACGTCTGATC
>FCOD02000077.1 GCA_001544655.2 Caballeronia turbans | reverse complement strand
TTCGGGCCGGACGCGTTTCCATTCATCGACGAAGACGCGCCACAGCATCCCGTCACGCGCAAAGGCGCGATTCGCGTGGAAATGGAAGCGCGTCTGCAACGCGCGAGCAAGGAAGGCGCGCGAGTGCTGGTCGTGCGCGCGGGCGATTTTTCGGGCCAAGAGCGGGCAATAACTGGCTCGCGCAAGGACTCGTGAGGCCTGGAAACCCGGTCACGAAGATCACGAACCCGGGTGCGCGCGGCATCGGGCATCAATGGGCGTATCTGCCCGATGTGGCTCGCACGATGGTTCAACTGCTTGCGCAGCGCCATTTGCTCGATGCGTTCGCGCGCTTCCACATGAGCGGTCACTGGGACGAGGACGGCACCGGCTTTGCCGACGCTATCCGTCGCATGGTCGCGCGCCGCACCGGGCGCGCGCCGGCTGTCGTCGGCTTTCCGTGGTGGCTGCTCGCGCTCGCCGCGCCGTTCAATGCAACATTCAGGGAGCTTCAGGAAATGCGCTATCTATGGACGACGCCTGTGCATCTGAATAACGCGCGGCTCGTGCAGACGCTCGGGCACGAGCCGTATACGCCGCTGGACGTGACCGTCGAAGAGACGCTCATCGGCCTCGGATGTCTCACGCCTGATGTTCAAGCTTCGCTATCGAGCCACGCTTCGTAAAGCGAGCGGCCGTTCAGATCCCTGCAGTACGTGAACCTGCCGTCCGGCTAAGCTTCATTCGTGAGATGCGCCGCGGGACAAGTGCATGAGCGTTGCAGATATGCCCCTCGCCTACCCGCTCGTGCCTCGGTACGAAGATCGCGGCGTGCGGCAGCGTGTTCACGGCAGCTACCAGATTTTCTATCGCATCACTGGGCAACCCGAGCGCATCGACGTAATTCACGCCCTGCATAGCGCCAGAGACATCGCTGCTATCCTTTCCCTGAAAACACCCACGAAAAAGGCCCAGGACGACTTAGGTGCTGGGCAAGCCATCGGCTAGGCCGGTGGCGGAGGTGTTGTTAGGTAAACCGGCCGTACCACCACAGCGGACAGTCCTTTTATTGCGCAAGAGCCTCTTGGCTCTTTCGGTCGATTAGTGACCGAAATAGACAGGAGCGATGCTATTGCCAGTGTGAGCTGGGCCGCCCGAAGCCGACGCAGTGTCAGCCACGCCGCCGTAGCTCGTTTGCCCGTTCTGCGCTGCAACCTTTGCTTCGGCTGCTTGGATCTCGGCCGGATACGTCACGCGATCCATGCTTGGGTTGTATCCAGCGCGTTCGAGTTGGACCAGTTCTGCCTTTACTTGCGCGCGGGTCAGCGGTTGGCTTTGAGCAAAAGAAGAAACTGCCGGGATAGCGAGTGCAGCGGCGACGACGATAGTTGCGAGTTTCATGATACTTACCTCCGAGTCTTGTTTTTCGCAAACAGCCCTGTTTGCGTTTCAGTGACTTCAGTATAGGTAAGCGCCCGCTTAAGATTAATGAGCGTTTGAACAACAAATTCTTGCTGTATTCGGGATAACCCTAGGTCGAGCTACTCAATGGGTCACGGCCTTGTGGATCTTCGGTGCGACGTTGTCGCGCCCATTGAGCACGCGCGATACAAAACCCACGGAGACCTTCGCGCGGCGCGCGACGTCCTGCACGGTCGGTGAACCAATGCCTATGCAGAAAATGCAAACGTCACAGTCCGCATCGCCTTCCACACGCAGCCGAAAGTCTGCAGCGAAGATTTCCGAGTCAGTGATTGGTTTTCGTTCGGGACGCGGTGGTCCAAGGCCCGGCAACGTACGCGGCGTGGTCTCATCGGTGCTGCACGTTCCGCGTTGCCATGTATATGTCAAAAAGGCCCGAATGCAGGCGGCGGATCTCTTGACGCAGGGCAATCAGTTCGTGCTGTTCGCCTTCACGTTCCCGACGCAGAATCTCTCCGAGTAGAGCAGTCGCACGCGATGCCGGCAGATCGCGCTGTACGCGCGCCTCGCCGAGCCTGCCTGTGATTGCCGGTTTGATGATCAGCAGCCACGCTGGAAACCACGCGTAATCTTCGATTTCGCCTGTGCCTCGGAAATCTGCATCAAAGCGTCGATGCAGCACGTTGAGCGAAGCGTCCTGCAGGGTGACGATGAGCGCGGTGAACCGGGCCGGCGCCACCCACGCCAACTCCGCAATTAGCGGCCACGCAGCATCGACTCCGGCGGAACGATAGCGCGCCTCGGTCATCCACGCGAGCGGCGATGGAATGCGCCACCAGGACTCAATCGATTCGATAGCGTCGCTTGCAGCGGCCCAGTCACTTGCCCGAAGCCACAGCGGTGCGGCGTGACTGTCCGGGTCACCGGCACGGTACCTCAACGCGGCGGCGCGCTGAGCGAGTTCACGCCAGCATTGTGTCATCCACAACTGGGCGCACCGCTCGGGCAAAACTTGTCGGGCAGCGTGCGCCACCTCATTCTCAAAGTGACGGCAGATCACGGCCAACTCAGCGTGGTCGGTCACGGCGAGCGTTGATGCGTTCTCAAGTTGCTGGACAAGCACCGTCATGGAAGGCAGGGCACTGTCGCTCGGGTATTCGCCGGCGAGCACTGTGAGTGCCGTTCGCGCCGCGGCGGCGTCGCGAAGCTGCAACTGCTCCACCACATCATTGCGCAGCGCTACGTCCCGGCTGTCGGCAAATATGTCGAGTTGCTGCATTGTCGTCGCGCTCAAGAAGGTCCATGAAGACGATACAGGCTAATCGATTTCGTCGCGTCGAAGAAGCTGCCATGGATCGTTCGACGAAACGCTGCGCTGATTATCGACTGCCAAAAGAAGAGCGACGCATTATTCAGATACCCCAAGTTCGCCGACGCACAAATGGTCCGGCTGTCCGTGCGCCAACGAGGCACGCGCCACAATAACGCACCCTTCCAGCCTGTTGTGATTTTTCAGCGTCCGTTTTCCAGGCACCTCCAGTTCCTTCTTTCCCGATGTCATCTCGTCGCCCTTCCTCGCAAGCTGCTCGGTCGTTGTCTCGCAAACCGCTCAGCAAAGAGTTGCTGCTGCCCCTGCCTCCGTCGGCGGCGCAGACCGTCGCGTTATCGAATCACTTGACGTTCGCCGCCTGTCGGGCCGGCGCTGGATCGGCCTATCTTTTCAACGAGCTTATTCAACTCGTCTGCGTCACGTTCTTTGTGCAAGATGCGGGTTATGGGGACACGGATGTAGTTATTTATGCACGCGCTGAAGCGGCTCTCGAGCGCGGCCTGGAACGCGCCGAGGTAGAGCGACGCTGGAACCTTGAGGCGGCGGACCTGCCGTTGTTCGAAGCAGTGTTGCAACAGGCAGACCGACAGCTAGCGGGCGCGCCTCGCCGCTCATGTCCACCGCGGCGCGCCACTAATCGCAATCGGTCCACGCCGCGCGAAAATCCCTCCAGCACCCCACACTGCGCATGCGTGGCGAGCGTCGCTCAGATCGAATGACGGCCGATATAATGGAACGCGGTAATTTCACACATTGCACCGGAGTTCTCCTATGAGTCAAACCCGCGGACCGAATGCGGGATATCGGGGCAAACCAAACAGTCGGCGCCAACCTCATCACCTGACGAATCAGAAGCGCCCAGCGCGAGACCAATCTCCTTCAAGGGAGACCAATGGCGCAGCGACGCCGGCGTCGATTATTAAGACTCGTTCCTTGAGATTCCTCGTCGATGCGGTCGGCGCGGAGAATATTGCGCTGGGGCTCGACTCAAGCATGATCCGGATCGCCGAACTGATGCGCGGAGAGCGATTCACGCCCGAGACCGCCTTCCACATGGAAACGACGCTTGGGCTACCTTCCGGCTTTTTCGACCAACTTCATCCGGTCCTTTCCCCGGAGACGATTGCGCGCCTGAAGGCGCCGCTCGAGTTCGTCCATACGGACGAGATGACCGATGAAGGTGACATCGAGGCAACACCCATTCTTTCAAGTGCGCAGAAGCCATTGCTGCTTGTCAGCAGTTCGCCCAAGGATATGACCATGCCGTCTAAGAGTTCTAAAGAAGCGTCGGGTGCGCCCAAGACCCGTGTCCAAAAGGCTTCTGCGCCGACAAGCGGTCAAGCTGCAAGAGCAGGAGGTTCGCCCACACCGCATCAGTCGCATCAAGTGGCCGGGCGAAAACAAGCAGCGCAACGAAACGGCGGTGTGACCGTCGAGCGCATCAGGCAGGCCAACCTTCAGGTTCTCACCACGCGCAACGGTTCGAAGGTCAAGCTCGGCGCAGTCTTGGGTTTGAGCGGATCGAATATGGCGCACCGACTCCACGGTAAAAAGCGCATGGATGATGCTGAAGCCGAGCGCTTCACCGCTGGGCTTGGCTTGCCTGCGGGGTGGCTGGACACACCCCGCGCCGAAGCCGATATTCCCGAGTCAGTCGCGCAGCTGCTCGCGCCCGCATCACGCGCGCGCGCGCCGGGTCAAGCACAGGCGCCCACCGCCGCGGCGGCGTATGAGGACACACCGGTCGCAGCCACTCCGACGAGCGAAAACGATCGAGCTGTACCTAGCATCACGAGCGATCCGCACACCGAGCCATTGCCAACTGATGCGGCGGGCGACGGCGGCAGCGTTGCGAGCGCTCAGCACAAGAACGTCAGCAGCGCAGTTGCGATGCGCGCCGACGGTCCCGTGGAACGCATCGAAAGCCACACGCCAGCAGCCGTTTCCGCACCGGTGGCGTCGCAGCCTGCGGTTGCAATGTCACCGCCCGCTGACACGCCGTCCTCCCCCACTTCCGCGACCAACTTGGACGGTCTCGATGGGATCTCACCTATCGCCGAGGCGCTCCTGAAGACGCTCGCCGGCAAGGCACGCACCGGTCGCTTGGACGAATTGAAGGCGTTGGAGTTATTGCGCCAGGCGGTTCTGCTCTAGCGGCAACGTCACGACCTATGAACACAGGGCGCCAGGACAATCGAATTCGCGCTGCGCGC
>FCOD02000029.1 GCA_001544655.2 Caballeronia turbans | reverse complement strand
ACTTCAGGCTGGAGCGCGCACATCATCGAGCAACGCATCGACAACAAGATCATTCGGCCGAGCGCGAATTACACCGGTCCGGAGAATTTGAAGTTCGTCGCGATAAATAAGCGAAAATAGCGGGCTGCGCGATCGGATTTTACGAGGAAGAAATCCACGCCGCGCGGCAAACCGCCATTCAACCCCAATGTTTTTGAAAGGTTTTTTTCGATGAATAAACTTCTGATCGCTGCAATCGCCGGCACGCTGGCAACGACGAGCGTCTTCGTCAGCGCCGACGCCTTCGCTGCGACGTCGACCGAATCGAGCGCGGCCAAGGCCAAGCGCCCCGCTCCGGCTCGCCGCCTGATCAAGCGCAGCCCCAAGGCCGAAGCGGCCGCGGCGGCCAAGATTGATCCGATCCCCGAAGGTGCAGTGAAATGGTCGTGCAAGGACGGTAACGCTTTCTATCTGAAAGGCGACATGAAGCGTGACGCCATCGTCACCGTGAACTGGGCCAAGAAGGACTACCGTCTGCCGCGCCAGGATACGACGACCGGCGCGGATCGTTTCCACGATTCGGCATCGGGCATGGACCTCGTCGTGATCCCGTCGAAAGCGATGCTGTTCTCGGATAAGGACTCGTCGCGCCTCGCCGACGAGTGCATGACGCCCGAAATGGCTGCGGGCGGCCCGGCTCCGACGCAGTCGAACGCGCTGATCAAGAACGCGGAGTAAGTTAGTTCAGCACTTACATCAGGAATCACTCGATGTCCGCACCGATCTCCAATGTCCGGCCCGATCCGGACAAGGTACTGGTCGACATAGTCGACTACGTGCTCGATTACAGCGTCGACAGCACGCTTGCGTTCGAAACGGCGCGCAACTGCCTGATCGACACGCTCGGCTGCGGACTCGAGGCCCTCTCCTACCCCGCCTGCACCAAGCTGATGGGACCGATCGTGCCCGGCACGATCGTCCCCAACGGCGCGAGGGTGCCAGGCACCCAGTTTCAGCTCGACCCGGTACAGGCCGCGTTCAATATCGGCGCAATGATCCGCTGGCTCGACTTCAACGACACGTGGCTCGCCGCCGAGTGGGGCCATCCGTCGGATAACCTCGGCGGCATTCTTGCAACGGCCGACTGGCTTTCACGTAATGCGATCGCATCGGGCAAGAAGCCGCTCGACATGAAAGACGTCCTGATCGCGATGATCAAGGCGCACGAAATTCAAGGCTGCATCGCGCTCGAGAACTCGTTCAACAAGGTCGGGCTCGATCACGTGCTGCTCGTCAAGCTCGCATCGACGGCCGTCGTCGGGCAGATGATCGGCCTCACGCGCGATGAACTGATCAATGCGGTTTCGCTTGCCTTCGTCGACGGTCATCCGCTGCGCACGTATCGTCATGCGCCGAACACCGGCTCGCGCAAATCGTGGGCCGCGGGCGACGCCACGTCGCGCGCCGTGCGTCTCGCGCTGATCGCGAAGACCGGCGAGATGGGCTATCCATCCGTTTTGACCGCTAAGACATGGGGCTTTTACGATGTGCTCTTCAAGGGCAACGCGTTCAGGTTCCAGCGTCCGTATGGTTCTTACGTGATGGAGAACGTGCTCTTCAAGATTTCCTTCCCTGCCGAGTTCCATTCGCAAACGGCCGTCGAAGCCGCGATGATCTTGCACGGCAAGCTGAAGGAAGCCGGCAGGTCCGTCGATGACATCAGCAAGATCACGATTCGCACGCACGAAGCGGCGATTCGCATCATCGACAAAAAAGGGCCGCTGAACAACCCCGCGGACCGCGATCACTGTATTCAGTACATGGTCGCCGTGCCGCTGATTTACGGCCGGCTCACCGCCGCCGATTACGAAGATTCGATCGCGCAGGACCCGCGCATCGACACACTGCGCGCGAAGATGGAATGCGTGGAAGACACGCAGTACACGAAGGATTATCACGACCCGGACAAGCGTTCGATCGCGAATGCGCTGACCGTCGAATTCAACGACGGCACAAAGCTCGATGAAATCGCGGTCGAATATCCGATCGGTCACAAGCGCCGTCGCGCGGATGGCATTGCGCTGCTCGTCGAGAAATTCAGGACCAATCTCGCGCGTCGGTTTCCGCAAAAGCAGCAGCAGGCGATACTCGCGGTATCGCTCGATCAGGCAAGGCTCGAAGCGATGCCGGTCAATGAATATGTCGATCTGTACGTGATTTAGCCTTAGAGAAGCAATTTCCTCGTCTTAGTCCAAGGAAAATAACCATGGCCCACAATCTTCACAACACGCTCAAGGAATTCGACAGCGGCTCCGGCAAAGGCAAGCTCTACTCGCTGCCGCAACTCGGCGACGCGCTGAAGGTCAAGATCGAGCGCCTGCCGGTCTCGATCCGGCTGGTGCTCGAATCGGTCCTGCGCAACTACGACGGCAAGAAGATCTCCGAAGAGCACATCGAGCAACTGGCGAGCTGGAAGCCAAATGCCGCTCGTGTCGATGAAATCCCGTTCGTCGTCGCGCGCGTCGTGCTGCAGGACTTCACCGGTGTGCCGCTGCTCGCCGACATCGCCGCGATGCGTGGCGTCGCCAAGCGCGCCGGCAAGGACCCGAAGGCAATCGAGCCGCTCGTGCCGGTGGATCTCGTCGTCGATCACTCGGTGCAGATCGATCATTTCCGCGAGCCGAACGCGCTCGACCTGAACATGAAGCTGGAATTTCAGCGCAACAACGAGCGCTACCAGTTCATGAAGTGGGGCATGCAGGCGTTCGACACGTTCAAGGTCGTGCCGCCGGGAATCGGCATCGTGCACCAGGTGAACCTCGAATATCTTGCGCGCGGCGTGCACAAGAAGACCGAGGGCAACGACACCGTCTACTACCCGGACACGCTCGTCGGCACGGACAGCCACACCACGATGATCAACGGCATCGGCGTGGTCGGCTGGGGCGTGGGCGGCATCGAAGCGGAGGCGGGCATGCTCGGCCAGCCTGTGTACTTCCTGACGCCGGACGTCGTCGGCGTCGAGCTGAAGGGCAAGCTGCGCGAAGGCTGCACGGCGACCGACCTCGTGCTGACCATCACTGAAATGCTGCGCAAGGAGAAGGTCGTCGGCAAGTTCGTCGAGTTCTTCGGCGAAGGCACGGCCTCGATCGGCGTGCCGGACCGCGCGACCATCGGCAACATGGCGCCCGAGTACGGCGCGACGATGGGCTTCTTCCCGGTCGACGAAAAGACCATCGAATACTTCAAGGGCACGGGCCGCACCGACGAGGAAATCGCCGCGTTCGAGCGATACTTCAAGGCGCAGAAGCTGTGGGGCGTGCCGAAGGCCGGCGACATCGACTACACCAAGACGCTCACGCTCGATCTCGGCACGGTCGCGCCGTCGCTCGCAGGCCCAAAGCGTCCGCAGGACCGCATCGAAATCGGCAACGTGAAGAGCACGTTCGTCGATCTCTTTTCGAAGCCGGTCGGCGAAAACGGCTTCAACAAGAAGGCCGCCGACCTGAACGTGCAATACAGGACGACCGACGGCGTGAACCTGAAGAACGGCGATGTGCTGATCGCCGCGATCACGTCGTGCACGAACACGTCGAACCCGAGCGTGCTGCTCGCCGCCGGCTTGCTCGCGAAGAAGGCCGTCGAAGCGGGTCTGACCGTCGCGCCGCACATCAAGACGTCGCTCGCGCCGGGGTCGCGCATCGTCACCGAGTATCTGACGAAGACGGGTCTCATGCCCTATCTCGACAAGCTCGGCTTCACGCTCGCCGCTTACGGATGCACGACCTGTATCGGCAACGCGGGCGATCTGACGCCGGAACTGAACGACGCAATCACGAAGAACGACGTCATCGCGGCAGCGGTGCTGTCCGGCAACCGCAACTTCGAAGCGCGCATTCACCCGAACATCCGCGCGAACTTCCTGGCTTCGCCGCCGCTCGTCGTGGCCTACGCCATCGCGGGCAACATCACGCGCGATCTGATGACCGAGCCTGTCGGCCAGGGCACGAACGGCCGCGACATCTATCTCGGCGATATCTGGCCGACGAGCGACGAAGTCCACGCGCTGCTCAAGTTCGCGCTGGATGCGAAGGCGTTCCGCGAGAACTATTCGCAGCTCACGAAGGAAGGCGACCTGTGGAGCAAGATCGCGGGCGAAAGCGGTCAGGTGTATGACTGGCCGAAGTCGACGTACATCGCCGAGCCGCCGTTCTTCGGCAGCGACTTTTCGATGAAGCCGGCCGATTCGATCCCCGCTGTGAAGGGCGCGCGCGCGCTCGGCATCTTCGGCGATTCAGTGACGACCGACCACATCAGCCCGGCCGGTTCGATCAAGGAAACGTCGCCGGCGGGCGTGTGGCTGAAGGCAAACGGCGTGCAGAAGGCCGACTTCAACAGCTACGGGTCGCGTCGCGGCAACCACGACGTGATGATGCGCGGCACCTTCGCGAACGTGCGCATCAAGAATCTGATGATCCCGGCGAAGGCCGACGGCACCCGCATCGAAGGCGGCCTGACGATTCACCAGCCGAGCGGCGAACAGTTGTCGATCTACGACGCGGCGATGAAGTACATCGACGCCGGCACGCAGACCGTCATCTTCGCCGGCGAAGAGTACGGCACGGGTTCGTCGCGCGACTGGGCGGCGAAGGGCACGCAACTGCTCGGCGTGAAGGCCGTGGTCGCGCGCAGCTTCGAGCGTATCCACCGCTCGAACCTCGTCGGCATGGGCGTCTTGCCGCTGCAATTCAAGGGCTCGGACAGCGTCCAGTCACTGAACATCACCGGCGAAGAGACGTACGACATCGAAGGTCTCGGCGATGACTTCAAGCCGCAGCAGGAAGTCACGCTGGTGATCCATCGCAAGGACGGCAAGGAAGATCGCGTGCAGGTGCTGCTGCGCATCGACACGCCGATCGAAGTCGACTACTACAAGCACGGCGGGATTCTGCCGTTCGTGCTGCGCTCGCTGCTGGCGGCGTAAGTCAAGCCTGTTTTGCAGGTGACCGCGCTCGAAAGAGCGCGGGAACATTGAACCCGGCCACGGCCGGGTTTTTTTTCGCCTACGCCTTCAAGGTCGCCAGTTTCGCCGGCATCGGACGGCGCGCAAACCACGCGCGCGCGATATCGGCCAGCCTGCGCGCGCTGCCGCGCGTCGAGCCGGAGGCCATCGAGAACCAACTGGCGTCCTCCGTCGCGCTGACCCAGATCGTCGTGTACGGCTTGAGTTCGACGGAGGCGCCCGCGTCGAGCCAGTAGTCATCGGCTGCGCCTTCGATGGTCAGCCAGACTTGCCCGCGCGTGACGCGCAACGTCTGAGGCCGATCGATCACCCAGCGCGTGGGCGCGTCGCGCCGATCGAGTTCGAATGTCCGGATTTCACGCATGATGCTGCTCCTTCGGATCGTGTAACTGGAAGGCCGCGTTCGCATGCGCAAAGCAGCCGTTGATCCTATTATTCGACCGATTCCGAACAGCTTGAATGAACACTTATGAACAGTTGGAGCAGAACTGTTAAGCTATTTTGGCCGAACAGTTCATGGCGATCTGACACTTGAAAAACAGTTCGCCTAGCCGCTCGGACAGTCTTGACGCGGCTTTTCGGATGCGTTCGAATGTCCTGACGACACCTGTGAACAGCGAAATCAAAGTGTTCACTATGAATCACTGAACAGTTTGAAACATCATGAACGCACTTCCGCTCCACATCGACGGCGGCACCGGCGTGCCGCTGACCGAGCAGATCGTCAACCAGGTCGAGGCGATGATCCGTTCGCGCCGCGTGCTCGCAGGCGCGAAGCTGCCCTCGATTCGTCAGCTCGCCGCCGAACAGCGCATCAGCCGCTTTCCGGTGATCGAGGCGTACGACCGGCTCGCGTCCCGCGGGCTGATTCAGCCGAAGCACGGTTCCGGCTTCTATGTGGCGAATCACGTGGACGAACGCGACAGCAACGCCGGAAATTGCGATCCGCGCCTGGCCGAGGAAGAATCGAACCAGATCCTTCAGCAGTTCAACTATCCCGGCGAGTCGCTGAAGCTGTCGAGCGGCTTCATTCCGGAGGCGTGGCGCGACGTTGACGGTCTCACGCAGGCGATCCGTCAGGCGTCACGCATCGATGTGCCGAGCGTGATCGACTACGCGATCCCTCACGGCGACACCAGCCTGCGCCAGCAAGTCGTGATGCGCATCAACGCGCTCGGCATCGACGCCGATCTGCCGAACGTGATGATCACCACCGGTGCGAGTCAGGCGCTCGACCTGATCGTGCGCTACATGCTGAAGCCCGGCGATACGGTGTTCGTCGAAGACCCGGGTTACTACAACCTCTTCGGGCTTCTCAAGCTGCAAGGCGTGCGTCTCGTCGGCGTGCCGCGGCTCGCGAATGGTCCCGATATCGATGTTGCGGAGGAACTGCTCAAGCAGCATCAACCGAAGCTCTTCTTCATCAACACGGTCTTCCAGAATCCGACCGCGACGAATATCGCGCCGCAGGTCGCATTCAGGCTGCTGCAGCTCGCGACGCAGCACGGCTTCACGATCGTCGAGGATGATATCTACGCCGACTTCCAGGCCGTGCCGACGCAACGGCTCGCATCGCTCGATCAGTTCGATCGCGTGATCTACGTGGGCGGATTGTCGAAGACACTGTCGTCGTCGCTGCGAATCGGTTATCTCGCGGCGAATCGCGAGCTCGTGAAGAATCTCGTCGATGTGAAGGTGCTGACGAGTCTCGGCGGCACGCGTTTCGCGGAGAGCGTCGCGGCGAGCCTGCTGGAACGCGGCACGTATCGCAAGTATCTGGAACGGCTGCGCAAGCGCGTGCGTGATTCGCTGTCGAGCGCGGTGCAAACGCTCGAAAGCTACGGCTGGGATGTGTTCGATGAACCGAGCGGCGGCAATTTCGTGTGGGCAAAGGTGCCGGGCATCGACCATTCGTCCGTGCTCGTCGACGAAGCGGCGAAGCTTGGCGTGACGCTCGCGCCGGGCAGCTATTACCGCCCGAATGGCGAAGCGTGTCCGTGGGTGCGCATCAACTCCGCGTATGCGGGCGACCGGCGCGCGGCGCGCTTCTTCGAGTACATAAAAGAAGCCGCGGCAGCGCGCGTCTAGCGGCGTTCGGTGAAGAAGCGTTCGAGTGCGTCGGTCGCGTCCTTGTCTTGCGCAAGCCGCGCGTAAAGTCCCGCCGCGCCTTCGTAGATGCGATGCTCGGCGAATTCGTCGCCGATGAACTGCGCGATCTCTTCCATCTCCGCGACCCATCGATACGCCTTCGGCGGCATGCGCGGCACATTACCCGCGAGCCACGCGGCAAGCGCGGGCTGACTCTCTGCGAGTTCGCTGAAGAGCGCGTCTCCCGCGCCGTTGCGCATCGCGGCGAGCGACATGGCCGAACCGAGCGCCGTCAGTCCCTTCGTGATGCCCGCATACGACATCTTGAGCGCGGATGCGGCACCGACCGGTCCATCGAGCACGCGCACGACGAGGCCGGCATCGGCGAGTGGCTGCGTATGCCGTGCATGCGGCCCCGACATGTAAAACTTCGGCGAAGAAGGCATGCCGATGATCGCGCCATCGACGAACGGCGTGCCGGTCGGTTCAAGCACGCGCTCGATCTCCCGGACCGTATCCGGATTGATCGCGTTGCAATCGATGAAGAGCGGCAGGACGCTCGCCTGTTCGAGCGCGGGCGCCATGCGTTTCGCGGTGTCGATCGCAACCGCGGGCGGCACGATGGACAGAATGAACTCGCATGCCACTAGGCTATCGAGGCTCGCGTCTTCCATGCCGGCCTCGCGTGCGCGCGCTGCGCTGGCGGCGCTGCGGCCTTCGAGCGATGTCAGCACGCGCGCGCCCGATTGCGTCAATGCACGGCCGATGGCCGATCCCATGCTGCCCGCGCCCAGAATTGTGACGGTCGGATGTTTCGATTGAGTCACTTGCAGGCTCCGTGTATCCGCGAACGAAACACAGAATACGCTTGCGAGCGAAGACGCGCTCGGCCTATTCGCTGTCTTCGGCTTCGTTCGAGCGAAGGTTCCGGAGCGCGCCGAGCCTTTTGAGCACATCGTGACCTTTCTGCGTGAGAAGCGGCATGGGCACGCCGGTCGGCAGCCGTGTGATCTCGACGAGCGCTTCCTGACGCAAGCGCGCCGCGTGCTGACCGAATACTTCGACCTGGTGAGGCGAGCGCTCGATCAGCAGGAGCGTGGAAATTCGTGTGGACTCAGCATTCGGTTCTCCATGCGTCGGACGAGCGGAAGGCACGTATCGATACATGCTAGAGAGTGAAGCTGGCAATTCGGCTACGGACATTTTTCCGCGTGTTACGGCGTTACACACCTGAAACTGGTGCTTATTTCACCGAGGCTTCACGCGCCTTTCGATTCGCCATCCTGAACAATTTGGTGCAATCAAAAGCGGCCCTCGAAGGGCCGCCTTTCGAACGACTTCACCACGCAAGAATCAACGATGCTCCGTCACGAACTTCGTGACGAGATACGCTTCCATCGCTTCGCTGCCGCCTTCCGAGCCATAGCCCGAGTCCTTCACGCCGCCGAACGGCGTCTCCGGCAACGCGAGACCGTGATGATTGATCGAGAGCATCCCGCTTTCGATATCGTCCGACACCGCCGCCGACGTCGCCGCCGAGCTCGTGTAAGCGTATGCCGCGAGTCCGTAAGGCAGACGGTTCGCCTCGGCGATCACTTCATCATACGACTTGAACGATGCGATCGGCGCGATCGGGCCGAACGGCTCTTCAGTCATGATGCGCGCGCTCAGCGGCACATCGGTGAGCACGGTCGGCGCGAAGAAGTAGCCTTCGCGCCCGATGCGCTCGCCGCCCGTCAACACCTTCGCGCCATGCTCGCGCGCATCGGCGACGAGACGCTCCATCGCTTCGAGACGGCGGCCGTTTGCGAGCGGGCCCATCTGCACGCCATCGTCGAGGCCATTGCCGACTTTCACCGCGCTCGCAGTCGCGACGAAGTGCTGCACGAACTCCTCATACGCGGATTCTTCGACGAGGAAGCGTGTCGGCGAAATGCATACCTGGCCGGCGTTGCGGAATTTCGCCGATGCGAGCATCTTCGCCGCGCGGGGAATGTCGGCGTCCTTGAACACGATGGCGGGCGCGTGGCCGCCCAACTCCATGGTCACGCGCTTCATGTGCTCGCCTGCGAGCGATGCGAGCAGCTTGCCGACCGGCGTCGAGCCGGTGAACGAAATCTTGCGGATGGCGGGATGCGCGATCAGATACTTCGAGACATCGGCGGGCACGCCGAACACGAGATTCAGCACGCCGGCAGGCAGGCCCGCATCGGCATAGGCCTGCACGAGCGCCGCGCAACTCGCGGGCGTTTCCTCGGGGCCTTTCAGCACGACCGAGCAGCCCGATGCGAGCGCGGCCGACACCTTGCGCACCGCCTGATTGATCGGGAAATTCCACGGCGTGAACGCGGCGACCGGACCGACCGGTTCGCGCGTGACGATCTGGCGCACGGCATCCGTGCGCGACGGAATCACACGGCCATACGTGCGACGCCCTTCTTCCGCGAACCATTCGATGATGTCCGCCGCCGACAGCGTTTCGATGCGCGCCTCGCCGAATGGCTTGCCCTGCTCCATCGTCATGATGGCGGCGATCTGCTCGGCGCGTTCGCGAATGTTCTGCGCCGCCCGGCGCATCAGCTTGCTGCGCTCATACGGCGAGACCTTGCGCCATTCCTTGAAGCCGCGAGCGGCGGCGTCGGCTGCGAGTGAAAGCTCCGCTTCGCCTGCGAGCGCAAGACGGCCGATTTCGGCTTCGTTCGCCGGATTGATCACGGCGGTGTCGCGCGAGCCATCGCGCCAGGCGCCGTCGATATAAAGCTGCGTATTCGGATAGGCGGGAAAGCCCGAACGCGTGTTGCTCATGCATGTCTCCTTACGGGTGGCGTGGCCTGAAGTTACGTTGCGCAAGATCAAAAGATGCAAACGGCCATGTTATCCCGAACGCGTAGTATCTGCTGATACGCGCTATGTTCAACCGATAGTTGCAGGCGCATTCGCACGGCGCTCGAATGACAAACGCCCGCCGGCAACATCCCGGCGGGCGCTTGCAAGATGCACGAATGCGGGCCGCTTACATCGGCGGCGCGACGCCATCCTTCTCCACGACGATACGCTGCGCCGCGAAGTCCGAACCCGCCGGACTTGCGACAACGAACACCTTCTTGCCCGGCTTCAGGTCGTCATGCGTCGCGGGCGCGAAGGTCACGACGGGCACGTTCTCCGGCACCGTCACCGAATTCGAGCCGCCCTTGTACGAGAGCTTGAGATCCCGGCCGCTCGTGCCCTGCACGACCTGATCGACATTCGCGTTGGTCATCGAGCTTTGCGGGCCCAGATCCCACGCATAGTGACCTTCGCCGGTGCCGCGCGCGGCTTCCGGGAACACGAGCACTTCGGTCGCGGTGAGCTTGCCGTCCGTACCGGTGGTCGCCGCCGTGCCGACGAACGAGCCCGGCTTGATGTCCTGCAGCTTGATGTTCTTCAGCGCGGTGACAGGCGTATCCGACTTGACGGCGATCTTCACCGTGTCGCCGCTGCGTCGATGGACGGTGAGCGTGTCGCCTGACAGTGACACGATATCGCCGCGAATGCGCGCGGGTTTCGCGGCGGGCGTCTGGGCAAAGGCTGCGGAAGCGAGTGCGAGCGTCACGATGCTGACGCCGAGTTTCATTCGAATCGACATGCAATCTCCTTGGAGTGTGAAAACGAAGGCTTCAGGACCCGCCGAACCAGTTGTAGCCCTGGTTCTCCCAATAGCCGCCGGGGTAATCGTTCGTCACGGTGATCGCGACGATGTGCTTCGGGTTCTTGTAGCCGAGTTTGGTCGGCATACGCAGCTTCATCGGGAAGCCGTATTTCGGCGGCAGAATCTGGCCGTCGTAGGTGAGCGTGAGCAACGTCTGCGCGTGCAGCGCGGTCGGCATGTCGATGCTCGTCGAGTAGTTGTCGGCGCAATGGAAGGCCACGTATTTGGCGCTCGTATCGGCGCCCGCCCGCGCGAGAACATGCGCAAAGCGCACGCCGCCCCACTTGCCGATCGCGCTCCAGCCTTCGATGCAGATATGCCGCGTCACCTGGCTTTCCTGCGGCATCGCGTGCAGTTCGTCGAGCGTCCAGACGCGCTTGCCTTTGACGAGGCCGCCGATCTCCAGCTTGTACGTCGACGGGTCGACTTCGGGCACTTCGTCGATGTCGTAGAACGCGTTGAACGGAAACGGGCGCGTGATCATCGATTCGGGATAGGTCGGCGCGAGCCTGGCCGGATCGAACAGGAGCGCCTGCACGTCGTCGTTGAAGGATGAAATGCGGCGCAGCATCGCGTTGATGGATTTATCGTCGGTGATGTTGCAGCCGGACAGCATCGCGAGGCCTCCGAGCGACAGAATGCGCTTGCCGAATAAACGTCGCGCGGGCGCCTTTAATTCCTTCGCCGCATCCTTGATGATGAGCTCGGCATCGGGTCTCGATTTGAATAGCTTGAGCGACATGGCTTAACGACCTCGAATCATCATCACAAGCGAGCGCGGCACGAGTGCAACCATCACCACATGCACCACGAAGAACGCGACCAGAAAGCTCATGCCGAAGAAATGCACGACGCGGGCCTCGTCGTAGCCGCCCATGAGCGTTCGAAGCAATGGAAATTGCACGGACTTCCATACCGCGAGGCCCGACAGGATCACGATCACGATGTCCACGATCACCGCCAGATACGCGAACTTTTGTACCGCGTTGTAGTGCGTGAGATCGTCGTGGCCGAGCTTGCCGCGCAATGCGGCGAATGCGTCCGTGACGATGCTTCTGATCGAGAGCGGAAACATGCGGCGGCGCAGGCGTCCCGTGAAAACATTCATCGCGACATACACGATGAAGTTCGCGACCAGCAACCACATCGCCGCGAAATGCCATTGCAGCGCGCCGCCGAGCCAGCCGCCGAGCGTGATGGCGCTTGGGAAAACAATGGATCTGAAGATCGGCGATGCGTTGTAGATCTGCCAGCCGCTCGTCACCATGATCAACACGGCGAACGCATTGAGCCAGTGCGTGATGCGCAGCCATAACGGTTGTATTTGCACGTCTTCGAGCCTCGCGATTCGATTGAGTTTCGCTGGCATGGTAGCGACGCGCCGCTGATCGATCGATGACCTGTGGATGACTTTTTTGTCATCTTGGCGAGGGCAGCACGTGCTCTGGCTAGAATGACGGCAATCCATTCGACGCAGCGCGAGCATGACCATCCTCGTTATCGAAGACGACCGCAAGACCGGCGACTACCTGAAAAAAGGGCTCATCGAGTCCGGCTATCAGGTCGATCTCGTGCGCAACGGCACGGACGGATTGCATCAGGCCCTCGCGAATCCGTACGAGCTGATCGTGCTCGATGTGATGCTTCCCGGCATCGACGGCTGGCAGGTCATGTCCGCATTGCGCGCGAAACGTGACTTGCCTGTCATTTTTCTGACCGCGCGCGATCACGTGACGGATCGCATTCACGGACTCGAACTCGGCGCCGACGATTACCTCGTCAAGCCTTTTTCCTTCACTGAACTCGTGCTGCGTATTCGCACGCTATTACGGCGCGGCGTGATGCGCGAATCGGATACGTTTCAGATCGCGGATCTGCATGTCGATGTCCTGCGCCGCAAGGTGACGCGCAAGGGCATCGACATCGCGCTCACGAACAAGGAGTTCGCGCTCCTGCATCTCTTTTGCAAGCATCAGGGCGAGGCGCTGTCGCGCACGCTCATCGCATCGGAAGTGTGGGACATGAACTTCGACAGCGATACCAACGTCGTCGATGTCGCGGTGAAGCGACTGCGCGCGAAGATCGACAACCCGTACGATCTCAAGCTGATCCATACGGTGCGCAGCATCGGCTATTCGTTCGGGGAGAATCCTTGAACCGGCCTTCGCGTTCACTTGCGCTGCGTATCGCGCTATCTTTTGCGGTGACTGTGTGCGTCGTGGTCGGGATGGTTGGCGCGTCGCTCTATCAGGCGACGAATCGCGCGCTGTCCACACGTGCGGACTATCAGTTGATCGCCCGCGTCGAGCATTTCCGCTCGCTGCTGCACGATCTCTACACGATCAATGAAATCGAAGCGCGGCCGAAGCTCTTCGAAACGATGCTCGGCGACCGGCAGGACGTCATCCTGTTCCGGCGCGCAGGCTCGGCGCCTTTCATCAACGTGAATCCGGAACAGATGCCGTTGCCGCCGCTTCATATCGTGCCGATGACGCGGGCCATCGGGCTCGACGATCTTTACGAAGGCTCGCGTGCGGACGGCGTGCGCATGCGCTGGGTCGGCGCACAGGCGCGTATCGGCCAGAGCGGCGAAGTGGTGGAGATCATCGCGGCGCACGTGATGACACAGGAAGCGATCGTCTTGTCGGCGTATCTGGAACGCGTGTGGATCACGGTGATCGGCGCGGTGCTCGTGACGCTTCTGCTCGCGTACTGGGTCACGAGCCGCGGACTCATGCCGCTGAAGGCAATGGCCGACAAGGCCGCGGAAATCACGCCGAACCGGCTTTCCGCGCGGCTCGATGTTGCGCACGCGCCCGCCGAGTTGCAGAGCCTCGCGGCATCGTTCAACGCGATGCTCGATCGTCTCGAACACGGCTATGAGCGCTTGCTGCAATTCTCCGCGGATCTCGCGCATGAGGTGCGCACGCCGATCGGCGTGTTGATCGGCGAAACGCAGGTTGCGCTCGCGCATGAGCGCAATGTCGCTGAGTATCGCGGCGTGCTGGAATCGAATCTCGAGGAACTGGAGCGGCTCGCGCGTATCGCGCAGAACATTCTGTTTCTTGCGCAGGCGGATCACGGGCGGCAGCGCATCGAGCGCGAACGGCTCGATATCCGCGAGGAACTCGAAACCATCGGCGCTTACTTCGAAGGCATCGCCGAAGAACGCCGCATTACCTTCGATATCGACGCCGACGGCGAAATGGTTGCAAATGCAATCATGTGCCGAAGGGCCATTGGCAATGTGGTTGTGAATGCGGTGCGTTATGCGACGCCGGGCACCGTGGTGCGGCTGAGTGGACACGCGGACGAACAGGGTGCGCGCATCGTGGTGGGCAATCGCGGGCCGCGCATCGGGCGGGAGGAGCTTGGCAAGCTCTTTGACCGCTTCTATCGTGGCGATGCGGCGCGTAGCGAGTTCACTGAATCGAGCGGGCTCGGGTTGTCGATCGTTCAGGCGATCATGCGGTTGCACGGCGGTAGTGTGACCGCTGACTGCACTCGTGATGAGTGGATCGAGTTTTCTTTGCTGTTTCCTTCTTGAGTTTGTTTTTGCTTTTCGCCTGGTCCCGTATTGGTGTTGGTTTATTAGCACTGCCCCTGTGCGGGGCGGCAGTCACTTTCTTTGCTGCTGCAAAGAAAGTAACCAAAGAAAGCAGCTCCACACGCCCGCGGTCACACGCAGTTTGACCATGCTTGCCATGTGACCGTGGGCTGCCTAAGTGTCGCCCTCATAGGCCCAACCGCGCTTGGCTCGCGCACGGTCTGTCTCATCGCACCACTCCACTTGCTGGTTCAGCACCAAATAGCTTCGGCAAAGCGCTACGCGCTGCCGACGGGTCTATCAGGGAAACCAACCTGTCGCACCTGCAGTGCGATGGAAGCGTTAGCGACGAAGCGCGCGCAAACCCGATGAACCCAGCGGCCGCGAAGCAGGCCGGAGCCATTTAGTGCTGAACCGCTCCGCTGTGCGGCGCGAGGTGACAGACCGTGCGCGAGCCAAGCCCGATTAGTCTTGTGAGGGCGACACTTAGGCAGCCCACGATCACATGGCAAGCATGGCCAAACTGCGTGTGACCGCGGGCCTAACAAGCTGCTTTCTTTGGTTACTTTCTTTGCTGCTGCAAAGAAAGTGACTGCCGCCCCGCATAGGGGCAGTGCTAATAGACCAACACGAATACGGGATCCAGCAAAAGCGAAGCAAAAAAAAACCTCACCCCACCCCCAATGCCTCCCGCTTGGCGAGCAGCCCATGAATCTGGGCAACCACCGCCGCCCCCTCCCCCACCGCAGCCGCAACACGCTTGGTCGAATTCGACCGCACATCACCGATGGCGAACACCCCCGGCACGCTGGTTTCCAGCGCCATCACGCCTTGCGTGCGTCCGTCGTGGGCCTCGGGCCCAGTGAGCACGAAGCCCTTGCCATCGACATTCACATTGCAGTTGCGCAACCAGTCGGTATTCGGATCCGCGCCGGTAAAGAGAAACAGATGCCGCGAGTCGATCTTGAGCGGTCCATCCGGCGTACTGCAATTGACGGCGGTCAGTGCGCGGCCATCGCCATCGAGCGAGGTGATCTGCGTATGCGTGCGCACCGTGACGTTCGGCAACGAGCCGATGCGCTCCACCAGATAATGCGACATGCTCGCCGATAGCCCCGCGCCGCGAATCAGCACATGCACATGCTTCGCGTGCGTCGCGAGATACACCACGGCCTGTCCCGCCGAATTGCCGCCGCCGACGAGCACCACTTCCGAGTTCTTGCACAGCTTCGCCTCGACCGGCGACGCCCAGTAATACGTGCCGTGCCCCTCGTACCGCTCGAGTCCGGCGATATCCGGTCGCCGATACGCCGCGCCCGATGCGATCACCACCGTCTGCGTCGTCACGCGCGCGCCGTTCTCCAGTTCGATCTGGATCGGATTGCAATCGCAATGCAGCGCCTTGATCTTGGTCGGAATCGCGATATGCGCGCCGAACTTCTGCGCCTGCACGAACGCGCGCCCGGCGAGCGCCTGGCCGGAGATCCCGGTCGGAAAGCCGAGATAGTTCTCGATGCGCGAGCTCGCACCCGCCTGCCCGCCCGGCGCGCGGCAATCGAACACCGCCACCGACAAGCCTTCGGACGCCGCATACACCGCCGTCGCGAGACCCGCCGGCCCCGCGCCGACGATCGCGACATCGTAGACATGCGCCGGATCGAACTCGGGCAGCCAGCCGAGCTGCGTCGCGATCTGATTCTCGCTGGGCGCGCGCAGCACGGTGCCGTCCGGGCAGATGACGAGCGGGAAGTCGGACGTCGATGCCGAGATGCGTTCGAGCAGCGAAATCGCATCGGGATCGGTGCACGCGTCGATCACCGTGTGCGGATAACCGTTGCGCCGCAGAAAGCCCTGCAGCGAGACCAGATGGCCATCGTCCGACTGCCCGAGCAGCACCGGGCCGCTGCCCTTTTCGATCAGCCCCACGCGCCGCAGGATCAGCGCGCGCATGATGCGCTCGCCCAGTTCCGCTTCGGCGACGAGCAGCGCGCGCAGCCGCTCAGGCGGAATCACGATGCCGTCGACGTCCTCGGCGGCGACGCCATCGACGAGACACGGCTTGCCCGAAAGCTGCGCCACTTCCGCCAGAAAATGCCCCGGCCCGTGCTCGACGACGAGATGCTCCTGCCCGAGCGCGTTGCGGCGCGTCACGCGCACGAGCCCTTTCAGGACGACCACCATGCCGCGCCCGGTCTCGCCCATGCGGAACAGCCACTCGCCCTGACGCCAGTGCGCGGCAGTCCCGAAGCGGCTCATGCGCTCGATCTCGTTGTCGGTCAGGCGCGGAAACATCTGGTGCGCGCGCGTTTCGAGCGGCGAGAAAGGCGCGCTGTCGTCGGACGCGGCGGCGGCTGCCGGCGACGGCACGACGTTCGGATCGGTATTCTGCACCGGCTCGCGTGCGCTCCACGCGACGACATTCGGCATGCCTTGACCAGGCTCGTTGAACGGCGTTGTGCTCATGCGCGATCTCCGTGTGGAAAACCAGCTTCGTGCAGGGATGCCGGGCCCGCGGGCGATGCCGCCGGCGCTTTCACGGGCCAGGGGCACATCGCCGCCATTTCCGCGACCTCCTCCGGTGTGGTCGCCGCGAGCTCGCCGAACTCGGTCAGCGTCGCGACCTCGAAACCGGCGAGGCGCCAGGCGTCCAGTCCGCCCGTGAGCGGCACTACGTCCCGGAAGCCCGCGTTGCGCATGGTCTTGGCCATCCACGCAGCCGACACTTCGTTCGGACACGAGCAGTAGATGACGACCTTGCGCGACTTGTCGTAGTTCTCGATGATCTTCGCGAGATCGCGCTCGTCGGCGAAGAGAGAGCCGGGAATCGCGGCCGGATCGAGCATGCGCTTCTCCGGCGAGCGAATATCGAAGATCACGGGCAGCGGCTCGTCGTTCATCAGCGCATACAGCTCGTCCACGCTGATGCGCGCCTTTTCCAGCGTCGCCATGAGCGCGCGGCGGCGCCACCAGCGATACGCGACGTAGACCGCGAGCAGCACCGCGACGACGGCCACCGCCTGTCGCCCGAGCTGCGAGATCATCGCGAAGACCATTTCCAGCTGCGCCGCGAAGATGACGCCGACGCTCAGCCCGACCGCGCCCCACAGCGCGATGCCCGCGCCATCGTGCGCGATGAAGCTGCGCAGCTTCACGCCCATCGCGCCCGCGAGCGGCACGGACACGAGCGAAAGACCGGGGATGAACTTCGCGACGAGCAGAATCCGCACGCCCCAGCGGCCGAAGAAACGTTCTGTCTTCTTCACGCACGTATCGCGCGACAGGGACAGCTTGCAGATGGTCTTGAGCGTCTTGTCGCCGTACTTGCGCCCGCCCTGGAACCAGACGAGATCGCCGAGCACGCCGCCCGCCACCGCGACGCACAGCACGCCGAGCAGCGCGGGCCAGAACGCGCCGCCGTTCACGGCCATCAGCGCGATGGAGGCGCCGACGACGATCATCGTCGGCATCGCGGGCACCGGAAGCCCGAGTGCCGAGCCCATTACGTTAATGAATACGATCGCCGGGCCGAATCGATCGACTAGCTGATGCAACAACATGGGAATCTCCCGCGCGGGAAGGTGTGGTCACGGGACGACGGGACGCGCGCCGCGATGCCGGCGTTGCGAAGGCGCAAGAAGCACGAAAGCGAAAGAGATACGAGCTTGCGGCCGCTCGTGGTTCAACGCGGTGCACGCGGCGCCGGGCCGACGTTCGTCACATTTAAGAGACAAGTGTAGCCCGGAAATGCGCATGTAAGCATGACAGGCGCGCGGGGACGCGGGCATCGCGCGCGCGACGCCCGGTGCAGAACGAATCGATGATGCAAGAAGTGGGATTCAGCCGCGTTCGTCGGCGATATAGGCGCGGATCACGTCGGCGAAATTCTTGTCGCCCACGAGGCCGAGTTGCTCCGCGCGTGCCGGGTTCCACGCGCCGGGCCAGCTGCAGACGATTTTCTCGATGCGTTCGTCGCGCTGCCAGTCGATGCGCTGCACCGCTTCCTCGCCCGCCACTTCGCGCAGCGCCGCGACCATCTCGTTCACGCTGACCGACAAGCCCGGCAGATTGATGACCGGCCGGAGCCCGAGCTTCGCGCGATCGATCTCGCAGCCCGCGATCAGCGCTTCGATCGCGCTTTTCGGCGACAGAACCCAGACGCGCGTGTCGCCATCGACAGGACACGTCGAGCGCTCGCCGTTCAGCGGCTCGCGAATGATGCCGCTCGCAAACGACGACGCCGCCGCGTTCGGCTTGCCGGGCCGCACGCTGATGGTCGGCAGGCGCAGCACGCGGCCATCGACGAAACCGCGCCGCGCGTAGTCGGAGAGCAGCAACTCGGCGATCGCTTTCTGCGTCCCGTACGACGATTGCGGATTGAGCGCGGTGTCGTCCTGCACGACATCGGGCAGCGTGCCGCCATACACCGCGACCGAACTCGTGAACACGACGCGCGGCTTATGGCCCGCAGCGCGGCACACTTCGAGCAACGCCCGCGACGCGTCGAGATTGATCTTCATGCCGAGATCGAAGTCTGCTTCGGCCTGGCCGCTCACGATCGCGGCAAGGTGGAAGATGGCTTCGGTCTGCGTGTCGATGTGGCGTTGCAGCACGGCCGGATCGGAGATGTCGCCGGTTTCGGCGCGCACGCGTTGGTCGGCGAGCAGTCGTTCGTCGTTCGGGCGCGCGACGTCGAGCAGCACCAGTTCCGTGACCGGCTTGCCGTTGAGTTCATTGCGCTCGAGAAGGCGCTTCGCGAGCCGCTGACCAAGAAAGCCCGCGCCGCCGGTGATGAGAATTTTCATGTAATCGCTTCCTTTCTCACAGATAAGGTTTGAGCCAGCCGAGGCCTTCGCTCGTGCCCGCCTTCGGCTTGTATTCGCAGCCGATCCAGCCTTCGTAGCCGAGCGAATCGATCAGCTCGAACAGATACGGATAATTGAGTTCGCCGATGCTCGGCTCGTGCCGCTGCGGCACGCCCGCGATCTGAATGTGGCCGATGCCCGCGTTCGGGCGCTTCATGTCGCGTCTGAGCTTCATCTCGATATCGCCTTCGACGATCTGGCAGTGGTAGATATCGAACTGCACTTGCAGGTTAGGCGCGCCGATTTCGTCGCAAATGGCTTGCGCGTCGTCCTGGCGGTTCAGGAAGAAACCGGGAATGTCGCGCGTGTTGATCGGCTCGATCACGATGCCGATGCCCGCCTTTTCCGCTTCCTTCGCCGCGTATTCGAGATTCTTCAGATACACCGCGCGGTGTTTTTCTCTTGGCTGATCCGCCGCGATCAGGCCCGCCATCACGTGCAGTTTTTTGTTGCCCAGCACGGCGGCGTATTCGAGGCCTTTTGCCACGCTCTGCCTGAATTCCTCTTCACGGCCCGCCAAGGACGCGATGCCGCGCTCGCCCTTCGCCCAGTCGCCCGGCGGGGCGTTGAAGAGCGCTTGCGTCAGGCCGTTGTCCTTCAAGCGTTGCTCGATGTCCTTCGCTGCGAATTCGTACGGGAACAGGAATTCAACCGCCTTGAAGCCGTCTTTCGATGCTGCGGCGAAACGGTCCAGGAACGGGTGCTCCGTGTACATCATCGTCAGGTTTGCGGCGAATTTTGGCATTTGCGTTGCTCCTGGTTTGATCTGGTTCGGCTCTCGTGGAATCCTGATTTCTTGTCGGTCTGCTGGCTGTGCCCCTGTCTGGGGCGGCAGTCACTTTCTTTGCTGCTGCAAAGTTGGCCGTGCTTGCCAGGTGAGCGTGGGCGGCCTGAGTGTCGCCCTCATAAGACTCACCCGGCTTGGATCGCGCACGGTCTGTCGCCTCGCTCCGCTTCACTCACTGGTTCCGCACCACACGGCTCCGGCCCGCTGCGCGGCCGACCGGCATTTCTTTACCATCGGGCGTTGAATGTCGCTCGCAAATCCTCGATCGCCGCTTCCGGTAACGGCTCGGGGCGCGGCATCGTCGATAGATACAGCCGCGCCGTCTCCTCCAGCTCCTCCAGCGCGTAACTCGCGTGCGACACCGATTTCTCCCACACCACCGGCCCAAGGCGCTCCAGCAACACCGCGCGCACCTTCGACGCCAGCGCCGCCACTTCCTCCGCCACGGCCGCATCGCCCGGACGGCGATATTCGATCAGTGGCACGTGGCCCACCTTCATCACGTAGTACGGCGTGATCGGCGGCAGGACATCTTCCTTCTTCCAGACGCCCGCCAGCGTCAGCGCCACGAGATGCGTCGAATGCGTATGCACCACGCCGCGCGCATCCGCATTGCTCTCGTAGATGCGTCGATGCAGCGCGAGCGTCTTCGACGGCCGTCCGCCCGACACGTGATTGCCCTGAAGATCGACCTTCGCGATGTCGTTTGGATCGAGGCGGCCAAGGCACGCATCCGTCGGCGTGATGAGCCAGCCGTCATCGAGCCGCGCGCTGATGTTGCCCGCACTGCCGACCGTATAGCGCCGCTCGTACAGGCTCTTGCCGGTGACGCAGATCTCTTCGCGAATGGAATGTTCGTTCGATGCCATCACAGTGCCTTCAACGCCTTCTCGAAGAAATCGGTCGCGCCGAAATTGCCGGACTTGAGCGCGAGGGCCAGCGATTCATCGGCATTCGCGCCGATCGACTGCGTCGCCGGCACGCCCGGATCGATCTGCGGCCCGATGCGCAGCGTGCGCACATCGAGCGCCTGCACGACCGCGCCCGAGGTCTCGCCGCCCGCCACGACGAACTTGACGCAGCCTTCGTCGCGCAGCGTGCGCGCGATGGACGCGAGCGCGTCTTCGACCAGTTGCCCCGCCTTCTCGACGCCCAGTTCCTTCTGCACCGCCTTTACTTCATCGGGCGACGAAGTCGCGTAAATGAGCACAGGCTCGTTGTGCGTGCGCGCGAATTCGACAGCGTTTTGCACGACCGGCTCGCCGCGCGACAGCGCCAGCGGATCGATACGGAAACCCGGCTTCGACTCGCGCCAGTGCGCGACCTGCGCGTTCGTCGCCTTCGATGCGCTGCCCGCCAGCACCACCGACTTGCCTTCGATTTTCGGCAGATCGGCGGCATGTTCCGCATGCGCGAGCAGGTTCGCGGCGCGGAAGTTTTGCGGAAGCCCGAGCGCGATGCCCGAGCCGCCCGTGATGAGCGCAAGTTCGCGGCACGCGTCGCCCAGCGTGTAGAGATCGGCGTCGGATATGGCATCGGCGATGGCGAGGCGCACGCCGTCTTTCTTCAACTCGTCGATGCGCGCCCGGATCGCGTCCGCGCCCTTGGCGATCGTGTCGTAGCGGATCAGCCCGACTTTCGATTGCGTCTGACGCTGCAAGACGCGCACGAGGTTCGGATCGGTCATCGGCGTGAGCGGATGATTCTCCATGCCCGACTCGTTCAGCAACACATCCCCGACAAACAGATTGCCGCGAAAGATCGTGCGGCCGTTCTCGGGAAACGCGGGGCAGGCGATCGTGAAATCTGCCTTCAGCGCATCGAGCAACGCGTCCGAAACGGGGCCGATGTTGCCCTTATCGGTGGAATCGAAGGTCGAGCAATACTTGAAGAAGAACTGGCGGCATCCCTGCGCGCGCAGCCATTCGAGCGCGTCGAGCGACTGGCGCACGGCCTCGGCGGCGGGAATCGTGCGCGATTTCAGCGCGACGACGATCGCGTCCGCATCGATTAGCGTGCCCGCTTCGGGAATGCCAATGGTCTGCACCGTGCGCATGCCGCCGCGCACGAGCATGTTGGCGAGATCGGTCGCCCCCGTGAAATCGTCGGCGATACAGCCGAGCAGTGTCTGCGCCGTCTGCGTCATTCCTTCGCTCCCTTCGGGATGTCGATGCCCGGAAAAATCTTGATGACCGCGGAATCGTCCTCGCCGCCGTGGCCGGCGGTGGACGCCATCATGAACATCTGGTGCGCCGCCGCCGAGAGCGGCAGCGGGAATTTCGACGTGCGCGCCGTATCGAGCACGAGGCCGAGGTCCTTCACGAAAATATCGACGGCGGAAAGCGGCGTGTAGTCGCCCGCCAGAATGTGCGGCACGCGGTTCTCGAACATCCACGAGTTGCCGGCGCTGTGCGTGATGACGTCGTAGAGCGCATCGGGATCGACGCCTTCGCGCAGGCCGAGCGCCATCGCTTCGGCGGCCGCGGCGATATGCACGCCCGCGAGCAGTTGATTGATGATCTTCACCTTCGAGCCCGCGCCGTGCGCGTCGCCGAGACGATAGACCTTGCCCGCAATCGCACCGAGCACGTCTTCGCACGCGGCGTAGGCGTCGGCCGGGCCGGAGGTCATCATCGTCATGTCGCCGGAATTGGCCTTGGCCGCGCCGCCGGACAGGGGCGCGTCGAGCAGCAACACGCCTTTTTCCCCGATGCGCCGGCCGAGGTCGGCGGCGAATTGCGGCGATACCGTCGCGCATGCGAGCACGACGCTGCCGGGTTTCATCGCCTCGAGCGCACCGTTCTCACCGAACAGCACAGCCTCCGTCTGCGCCGCGTTGACGACGACCGTCAGCACGACCTCGCACTTGCCGCCCAGTTCCGCCGGCGACGCGCACGCAAGGCCGCCTTCGGCCGCGAACGCATCGAGCGCGGGCTTCTTCACATCGTACGCATGGACGGCGAAGCCCGCGCGCAGCAACGAACGCGCGACGCCCATGCCCATTGCGCCCAGGCCGATGACTCCCACGTTTCTCGTCATAGCGTTTCTCTTCCCGATGAATTAGCAGATGCCCGCTTCCGCCAGGCGGCGCGCGGCGTTGATGAGATGGGTCTGGGCGGCGTTGCGCGCGGCGACCGAATCGCGCGAGCGGATCGCCTCGACGATCGCCGCGTGCTCCTCGCGCACCTGACGCATGAAGTCCTCGCGCAGCGCCTCGTTGCCGCGCGTGACGAGCGTGCCGGCTTCGAGATACTGATTCAGAAAGGTGAGGGTTTTCAGGAAGTACGGGTTGCCGGTCGCGTTCGCGATTTCGCGATGGAACGCGACGTCTTCCGCGACGCCGTCCCTGCCTTCGCGAACCGCTTCGTCGATGCGCCCGAGGGCGTCATCGATAGCGGCCAGGTGCTCGTCGGTGCGGCGCAGCGCGGCCTCGGACGCGACTTCGGCCTCGATCGCCCGGCGCAGCGCGAGAATCTGGACGACCGCGCCCGGCTCGACGGCCTGCGCGTAATCGATGCGCAACGGCCGGATGCCCGCCCGCTCCACGATGAACACACCGCTGCCCTGGCGCGGCTCGACCATGCCTTCGTTCTTCAGCCGTGAGATGGCTTCGCGGATCACGGTGCGGCTCACGCCGAATTCCTGCGCGAGCACGGCTTCGGTCGGCAGCTTGCCGGTCGTGGCGAAGCTGCCGGTCTCGATGAGCTTCTGCAATTTCTGCGCGACCGTGTCCGACAGGGCGCGCGGCGGGATCTTCTCGAACATGCGACTCGATGGAACGCGTAAAGTCATCGGGTCATCATACAAGTTTCGGGAGCGGCGTTGACCGAGGAATAACCCTCGGAGGAACGCTATTGCGCGAGCGGTTCGTCGATGAGCGCGAGCGCGTCGCGTATTTCGGAGACGTCGCCGGGGCGCACGAGGCGCGCGACTTCCTTGCCGCCGAGCATGAAGACGAGCGTCGGCCAGAGCTTCACGCGAAACGAGCGGCCGAGCGGTCGGCCGCTGCCGTCTTCGATCTTCATATGCTTCACCGCGCCATGACCCTGGAACGCCTGCGCGATGAGCGGCTGCGCGGCGCGGCAGAAGCCGCACCAGTCGGTGCCGAACTCGACGACCATCGGGCCGCTCAGCGCGTCGATTTCGGCGCGCTCGGGCGCGGTCTTCGCGTATTCGATATTCATGCTCATGACGCTCGTCCTTGCTCCCTTGTGATTTCGGTGAAACTAGCAGAAAACTTGCCCACCCGCCGTAGCGAGCGGGCGCGGGAGCAGGGATATTACGATCCGACGGCGATCGCAGTCACCTCATGATTGGCGCCGCCCGTTATCGTGACCGGAATGTTCATCCGCAGCGCCATCATGAAAAGGCTGTTTCGGTTGTCGTAGTTATCCCTGTTGGGCCACATCTGGGCGCAGTATCGCGAGCCGTCGCTCGTCTGGAGCACGTAGGTGACCGCCGAACCTGGATCCTTGTCGACGATTCTCACCACCGTGCCGGTACGCGTGTCCTGCAACTTTAGAAACGCGGAATTCAGGGATGGAATCGGCGAATCACTCTTCGCAACGGCGAGGCCGGTTATGTTTCCCGAATCGTCACCCGAGAGTGTGACGGGCAGACCGTAATCCAGCGCCATCATCAGGAGATTGTTTCTATTTTCGTGAGTGACGATATTCAGTTGACCACAATATAACGCGCCCTCTCCGGTTCGAATGACGAAATTAACGTTCTCGAGATCATTCGAATCGATTATGCGGGTGAGAAAACCACCCTTGACGCCCGTGAGCGGAATGCCGCCTCGCACAAGGCCGAGGTTGACGGAACTATCAATGTTTCTCACTCGTGATCCTTTTTTCATGATTCCAAAATCGCGCGCCTCCGGATAATGGAGCGACGCGGCATGTGACTTTTTACGGGCGCCCGCTACGCGCGTCGTTTGGGTTCGATCCACCAGTCGATTCAAAAAGCGCATGACTGGGAGCGCCGACCATCGCCGCCTTCACATAACTGTTGATTCCGCCGATAACCATGACCGAGCGTCCTGATTCCAGCGCGAGCCGCAGCAGCGCATCGCGATTGCGCCGGCGCCGGACGTCCATCTGCCCGCAGTATTGCGTGCCGTCCGCCGTCTGAACGAGGTAATTCGCATACACCGACGCATCCGAGTCGATGATACGCACGACCACGCCGGCCTGCGCGCCATCGAGGGGAACCCCGGGGCAGATGAGCGATGGGATTACAGGCGAACTTCTGATTTTCATTTAAACGTCTCCTGACATGTAATTGGCCATTCAGGGAAATGGATGTTTATGCGAACAAGGCGATTATCGTTCGTTGAAAGGCTCTTCTCAGTTTTACGCTGATTGACATATATCACGCTTGGTATGTAAATTCTTAATCATGTTTTCGTACAAATTCGCGTCAACCAGTAAAAATTCAACGGCGAACAAAGTCCGCGCGCATCGCCAAAAGGCGTTGCGTGGCCATAAACAAGCTATTTAATATTACTAATGCGGTCAGGAAAACGATTAATCAGCGCCGATATTCGCGACTTGTCGCAGGCAAAATCTAGTAGCGAAAATTATGTCAGTCAATTTAGTAATTGTCATTTTTTGAGATGTCACTGACATAAAAATCCAACGCCGCCATTTCGGCGGCGCGTGAATCGTGGCAGGTAATGCTCAGGCGCGGGACATGCGAGCGCGCCGTGCCTCGTAGGCCTTCAGATGCGCATAAGCCACCGCGAGCGCCGACACACCGCTGAAAGCGGTGCGCCGCCGTGCCAGCAGATCCCCGACGATGTGATCCGCCTCGATCGGCGCGCCGTTCTCCAGATCGCGCAGCATCGACGCGGTCATCAGCGAGCCGCGTTCCGCGAAGAACGCACGGGCGCGCGCGACGACCGCCTCGCCCGGCGCGTGCGTGTTGTCGGCGGCGATGCCGCGGCATTCGTCGAAGAGCTGGAACAGCAGCGCTTCGCCGCCCGGTGCCGCGAGAATATCGCCGATGGGTGCGCGCATCAGGCACGTTCCCGTCGCGAGCGTCGCGAGGAACACCCACTTGTCCCACATCGATTGCAGGATGTTTCCGCTTACGTCCAGATCGAAGCCCGCGCCGCCGAGTTGTGCAGCGATCGCGTCGATGCGCGTTGTGCGGCCGCCGGCGCGTTCGCCGATGGTCATCGAATGCATCTTGTTCAGGTGCAGGATCTCGCCCTCGGCGTCAAGCGTCGCGGCGATCACGCATTGGCCGCCGAGCACGTTCGCCGGATCGAAGCGGGCATCGAGCGCATCGAGATGGCCCATGCCGTTCAAAAGCGGCAGGATCGCGGTGCCGGGGCCGACCGCGGGCGCGAAGGAATCGATCGCGCCTCGCAGGTCGTAAGCCTTGCAGCTCAGCAACACGAGGTCGTAAGGCCGGTCGATGTCCTTTGCGAGCACCATCGGCGGACAGGCGAACGCGAGATCGCCCTCCGGGCTCTTCACTTTCAGGCCGCATTGCCGCAGCCGCTCGGCGCGCCGCTCGCGCACGAGGAAGGTCACGTCCCTGCCCGCATCGAGCAGCCGCGCGCCGAAATATCCGCCGATGGCCCCCGCGCCCACTATCAGAATCCGCATGTATCGCTCCTCATGGTTTGATGCACCGCTTTACGCCTGCCACACGCCATAACCCGCTTCCCGCAAACCTATCGCCAGTTCCACTTCCATGTCGCGCGCGCCGTCGTAGGGCATCGGGTTGTACATGTCGTACAGATGCGGCAGAAGCCGCAGCCCGAACTCGCGTACGAAGCGGTTCGACTGGATGCCCGCCTTGTGCTTGTCGAAGCGCACGTCGGGATCGATGCCCGTCATGCCCACATACACGAACGGCATGCCGGTCACGTAGTCCGGATTCGCGCGGCGAAAGCGCGCTTCGTTCCAGACCGTGCCGGACAGTTCGATCACATAGACGGAGTAATGATGGCTGCGCGCGCGCCGGGATGGCGGCATGTCTCGGGTGGCCTTCGCGGCGTGCTCGTTGCGGGCGTTCATTCTAAGACTGCGTGACGCAACGCGCTCGATCGTCCGGCGCGCGGCCTGCCGGATGCGGCTCGAAGTGGTAAATTCGGGGCGGTCTGCGCTCGCGCAAGATGATCGGATCGCCGCACCGCCCGTCGAGCCGCCGATCAAGACTGAGACGACCTCTCACGCGAGCGCCGCTCCCATCGACACGTTTTCATCCCGAAGCCGCGCCACGAGCCGCGTCCGCTTCGGTTATCCGGAGATCAAGCATGAGCAAACAAGCTATCGGCGTGGTGGGCCTCGCCGTCATGGGCCGCAATCTGGCCTTGAACATCGAGAGCCGCGGTCACGCCGTTTCGGTCTACAACCGCAGCCGCGCCAAAACCGACGAACTGATTGCCGAACATCCCGACAAGAAGCTCGTGCCGACCTACACGCTCGAAGAGTTCGTCGAGTCGCTCGAAAAGCCGCGCCGCATCCTGATGATGGTGAAGGCGGGTGCCGGCACCGACGAGACCATCGCTTCGCTGCGTCCGCTGCTCGAGAAGGGCGACATTCTCATCGACGGCGGCAACACGCATTTCACCGACACCATCCGCCGCAATCAGGATCTCGCGAAGTCGGGCCTGCATTTCATCGGCACGGGTGTGTCGGGCGGCGAGGAAGGCGCGCTGAAAGGCCCGTCGATCATGCCGGGCGGACAGAAAGAAGCCTACGAACTCGTCGCACCGATCCTCACCGAGATCGCGGCGAAGGCGCCGGACGGCGAGCCGTGTGTCGCCTACATGGGTCCGGACGGCGCGGGCCATTTCGTGAAGATGGTGCACAACGGCATCGAGTACGGCGACATGCAACTGATCGCCGAGAGCTATGACGTGCTCAAACGTGTCGCCGGTCTGTCGAACGAAGAACTGGGCAAGGTCTACGTCGAGTGGAATCAGGGCGAGCTGGACAGCTACCTGATCGAGATCACGTCGAAGATCTTCTCGAAGAAGGACGAGGAAACCGGCAAGGATCTCGTCGATGTGATTCTCGATCGCGCCGCGCAAAAAGGCACGGGCAAGTGGACGAGCCAGAATGCGCTCGATCTCGGCGCACCGCTGCCGTTGATCACCGAAGCGGTGTTCGCGCGCGTGCTGTCTTCGCTGAAGGATCAGCGCGTGGCGGCGAGCAAGGTTTTGAGCGGCCCGTCGCCGAAGTTCGATGGCGATCGCGCGGCGTTCGTCGAGTCGGTGCGGCGCGCGTTGTATCTGTCGAAGATCGTTTCGTATGCGCAAGGGTTTGCGCAGTTGCGTGCCGCATCGGAAGAGTACAAATGGGACCTGCATTACGGCGAGATCGCGAAGATCTTCCGCGCGGGCTGCATCATCCGCGCGCGCTTCCTGCAGAAGATCACCGACGCGTATGAGAAGAATCCGCAACTCGCAAACCTTCTGCTCGATCCGTATTTCAGCGATATCGCCGCGAAGTATCAGGACGCATTGCGCGATGTGGTCGTCGCGGCGGTGAAGGCGGGCATTCCGGTGCCCGCGTTTTCATCGGCGATCGCCTATTTCGATGCGTATCGCTCCGAGCGGCTGCCCGCGAATCTCGTGCAGGCGCAGCGCGATTTCTTCGGTGCGCATACGTTCGAACGCGTGGACAAGGCGGGAAGTTTTCACGCGAATTGGGCGTGATTCCGTAACGATTGCGGCTCTGAGTTGAGAAACGCGGCTCTTGCGGGAGTCGCGTTTTTTCGGATGTACCAAATTAATATCGTCCGACTTATGAATGATTCACGGACGAACATGGGCCAGCGCTACCAATACGGCATGCATACGGATTTAGAGCCCGCCGAGCTGTTTTTCTTATCACAATCGATGAGATTTACAGAGAGACCGGCATAGACGATCTGTCGAGCATCGCGATGACCCTGCTGGGTCAGTTGCGTCGATCGTCTCCAGAACGATGCTGCCCTTCGACATCAAGTACAGAATTTTGCCGACGGTGACATCCTTTTGCGCGTCAAGTTCACTCGCAATCTGGGAGCCTTCGTTGCAAGGGCGATTCCGGGCGTCGGCTGGGTGCTTCTCGCCACCGATGTATCGACCATTCTGTTTCGATCGGTTCAGTCTTACAACGGTATCGTGAAACCCGAGGATCGGCTGTAAATGATTGCTCGACCGGAAGCGTGGGAGCGGCTCGTCGACTTCATAGAAGCCAAGCTGGGCAAACCGTTCCTGGGACAGAACAGCCTCGCGCCCGAGACCGATCTGTATCACGACCTCGACTTGAATCCACCGGAGATTTCAGCGTTGCTCAGCGAGTGGGGAACGAAATTCGACGTCGACATGAGCGAATTCCAGCTTGGCCACTATTACCCCTTCATTCAGTTGAGCAAGCCGGCGTTTTTCTGAACAGTACTCAAGTCCCCCTTCAGCCTCGAGGCTCGAGAAACGCTCGGCGGATGGCAGCTCACACTCGGCATGCTGGAGGAAGCGATGATTCGGGGAAAATGGGTGATCGACTAAAGCATCCGAATCAAGCAAGCGTCACCCATTCAGCATTCCTCTCGCTGCTTCTCAACACCGCATCCACGAACCTCAATCCCGCGACGCCGTCCTCGACCGTCGTAAGCCAGTCATCCCCTTGCGTAGTTCCGCTCGCGATGCACGCCGCCGCATCCGTATAAAGCTGCGCGAACGCTTCCAGATACCCTTCGGGATGCCCCGCCGGCACGCGCGTCGCATGCTGCGCTTCGGGGCTTTGCACGCGGCCACGCGTGATCCGTTCCGACGCGCCGCCGATAGTCGTGAACCACAACTCATTCGGCTTCTGCTGATCGAATGCGATGCCCGCCTTCGTCCCATACACACGCAAACGCAGCGCGTTCTCCTCGCCCGCCGCAATCTGGCTCGCCCACAACATTCCGCGTGCGCCGCCGGTATATCGGAACATCGCCTGCACGTGATCGTCCACACGGCGATTCGGCACGAATGTCGTCACCTCCGCCGACAACTCCGCCGGCCGCATGCCCGTCACGTAGTCCGCGAGCTGATACGCGTGCGTGCCGATATCGCCGAGACAACCCGCCGGACCCGCCAGCGCAGGATCGGTGCGCCACACCGCCTGGCGGTTCGCCTGCGTCTCGACGGGCAGCGAAAGCCAGTCCTGCGCATACTCCACCTGCACGACGCGAATATCGCCGAGCAGGCCGCGTCGAACCATTCCGCGCGCATGACGCACCAGCGGATAGCCCGTATAGGTATAAGTCACCGCGAACACGCGATCCTTCTCGCGCGCGAGTTTCGCGAGCGCCTCGCCTTCATCGAGCGATACTGCGAGCGGCTTGTCGCAAATCACGTGAATGCCCGCTTCGAGAAACGCCGTCGCGATCGGCGCATGCAGATGATTCGGCGTGACGATCGCCACCGCCTCGATGCCGTCCGAGCGCCCCGCCTCGACGCGCGCCATCTCGCGATAATCGTCGTAACTGCGCGCAAGCCCGATCGCCGCCGCACTCGACGCCGCACGCCGCGCATCCGACGACAACGCGCCCGCGACGAGTTCATAGCGATCATCGAGCCGCGCCGCGATGCGATGCACCGCGCCGATGAACGCGCCCTCGCCGCCGCCGACCATGCCCAGCCGCACGCGGTTCATCGCGTCTCTCCCGCCTGGTCTCCGATCCCGAGCACACCGCGCATCTGCTCGCGGCTCGCGCCGCTGCCCGCGAAGTCATCGAATGCACGCTCGGCCACGCGGATGATGTGATCTCGAATGAACACGGCGCCCTCGCGCGCGCCGTCTTCCGGATGCTTCAACGCGCATTCCCACTCGAGCACGGCCCAGCCGGGAAAATCGTATTGCGCCATCTTCGAGAAGATTGCCTTGAAGTCGATCTGGCCATCGCCCAGCGAACGGAAACGTCCCGCGCGATCGGTCCATCCCGAATAGCCACCGTACACGCCCTGCTTTCCATTCGGCCGGAACTCCGCGTCCTTCACATGAAATGCCTTGATGCGCGCGTGATAGATGTCGATGAACGCGAGGTAATCGAGTTGCTGCAGCACGAAGTGACTCGGATCGAACAGGATGTTGGCGCGCGGATGATCGTCCACCGCCGCGAGAAAGCGCTCGAACGTGACGCCGTCGTGCAAGTCCTCGCCCGGATGCAGTTCGTAGCACACGTCGATGCCCGCGCGATCGAACTCGTCGAGAATCGGGCGCCACCGTTTCGCGAGTTCCTCGAACGCGGCTTCGACGAGACCCGCCGGACGCTGCGGCCACGGATAGACATAGGGCCACGCGAGCGCGCCCGAAAACGTCACGTGCGCGCTCAGGCCAAGACGCTTCGACGCCGCCGCCGCGAGCTTCAATTGCGATATCGCCCATTGCGTGCGCGCCGCCGGATTGCCCCGCACGTGCGGTGCGGCGAACCCGTCGAACAGCGTGTCGTACGCCGGATGCACCGCGACCAACTGGCCTTGCAGATGCGTGGACAATTCGGTGATCGCCACGCCCGCATCGTCCACCGTGCGGCGGATGTCGTCGCAATAGGCATCGCTCGAGGCGGCTTTTTCCAGATCGATCAGGCGCGGATCGGCGGGCACCTGGATGCCTTGATAACCGAGCGAAGCCGCCCACGACGCGAGGTTCTCCAACGTATCGAACGGCGGCTCTTCGCCCATGAACTGCGCGAGAAATATCGCCGGCCCTTTGATGGTCTTCATCTTTCGCCTCTAGGAGAAAGAAGGCCGGGTGAACGGCCTTCGCACATCAGAACGGCGAGTTCGGGAAATAGAACTGCTTGGCGTTGTCCTTCGTGATGAGCACCGACGGGATGATGGTCGTCGGCGGCAGCTTGTCGCCCTTGAGGCGCGCCTCGGCGGTCAGCTTGATCGCGTCATAGATGAACTTCGGCGAGTACGACACGTCGGCCTGCACGCGCTTGTCGCCGTCCATGATGCGCTTCACGGCTTCCTTCGATCCGGCGCCGCCGAAAACGATCTTGACGTCCGTGCGCTTCGCCTGATCGATCGCCTTCAGCACGCCGACCATCATGTCGTCGTCGGCGGCCCAGACGGCGTCGATGTGCTTGAAGCGCGTGAGATAGTCCTGCATCACCTTGAAGGCATCGTCGCGGTTCCAGTTCGCGTACTTGGCGTCGAGAATCTTCATGTCCGGATGCTGCTTGATCACACCTTCGAACGCGGTCCAGCGCTCGTTGTCGAGGGTCGTCGGAATGCCGCGCAGCGCGACGATGTCGCCCTTGCCGTTCAGCGTCTTCGCGATGTATTCCGCGGGAATCTTGCCGAATGCGGTGTTGTCGCCGGCGACATAGGCATCCTGCGCGCTGGGGTCGGTGAGACCGCGATCGACCACCGTCACATAGACGCCCTTCTTCTTCACCTGCGCGACAGGTTGCGTGAGCGAAGCCGATTCCTGCGGGAAAATCACGAGCGCATTGATCTTGTTGACGGTCACGAGGTCCTGCAACTGGTTCGCCTGCTCGGGCGCGGTGCCGGCGGTCTTCACGATGACCTTCAGGTCCGGGTGCGCCTTTTCCAGCTCCTTCTTCGCTTCGTTGGCCCACCACACGATGCCGCCCGTGAAGCCGTGATCCGCGGTCGGAATGGCGACACCGAGCACGACCTTGTCGGCGGCGTGAGCGCACGGCAATGAGGCGGCGAACGCACTCGCCGCAAGCGTGAGCGCGCCGAGCGCGCGAAGCATGTTCTTCATGACGAAGTCTCCTTGTCTTGTGGATATTCCGGCTAACGACGACCGCGCTGCAAAAATGCTACGAGGATGATCACGGCGCCCTGCACCGCCGCGTTCAGATACACGCTGATGATGCTCGTCAGGTTCAGGATGTTGTTGATGACCGAAAGCAGAATCGCGCCGATGACGGTGCCGATCACGCGCCCTTCGCCGCCTTTCAGCGCAGTGCCGCCGACCACGACGGACGCGATCGCTTCGAGCTCCCAGAGGAGGCCCGTCGTCGGCGTGGCGGAGCCGAGGCGCGGCACGTACAGAATCGTCGCGACGGCAACGCACAAGCCGAGCAGCACATAGGTGACGATCTTCACGCGATCCACGCGAATGGCCGCATAACGCGCGACCTGCTCGCTCGAACCGATCGCCTGCACATGCCGTCCATACACCGTCCGATTGAGCACGACGGCGCCGCCCGCCGCGACGATCAGGAAGATCCATATCGGCACCGGCACACCGAAGAGGCTCGCGTAATAGACCGGCCCGTAGAGATCGACGAGCGAGTTGTCCAGCGTGAGCGCGCCGCCGTCCGCGAGCCATGTGAGCAGCGCGCGAAAAATGCCGAGCGTGCCGAGCGTGACAATGAACGGCTCGATGCGCCCCTTCGTCACCAGCACGCCGTGCGCGAAGCCGAACAGCCCGCCCAGCACGAGCGCGAGCACGACGCCGAGCGCGATGATCAAGAGCGGCGGCACCGCGTGCCCGTGAAAGCCCTGCATGAGCGCGTTCATCATGTAGATCATGCTGCCCGCGATCAGCGCGGCCATCGACCCGACCGACAGGTCGATGCCGCCCGAGATGATCACGAAGGTCATGCCCACCGCGATGATGCCGATGAACGATGTGCGCGTGAGCACGTTCATCGCGTTGTCGAGGGTGGCGAAGTCGCCGTTGAGCAACGTGCCGCCGACGCACAGCGCGATCAGCCCGATCAGCGGCCCGACGCCGAACAGAAAGCGCGCGGCGGCGGAAAGACGGCTCTCGCTGTCGATGTCTTCAGTGTGTGCCGGTCGCATGCGCGATCAACCTCTCTTCGGTCAAAAGATCCATGCCGAGCGTCGCGACGAGCTCGCCCGCGCGCATCACCGCGACGCGATGACACAAGCCGATCAGCTCGATCAGCTCGGATGAAATCACGATCACCGCGCGGCCCTCGGCGGCCAGCCGGTGAATCAGGAAATAGATGTCGCGCTTGGCGCCGACATCCACGCCGCGTGTCGGTTCGTCGAGCACGATCACGCGCGGATCGGGATTCAGGAACTTCGCGAGCGCGAGCTTCTGCTGGTTGCCGCCCGACAGCATGCGCGCGCGAATCGACGTGTTCCCCGTGCGAATGCCGAAATCGTTCACGGCTTTCTTCAACGCGTCGCGTTCGGCGTGCATGTCGATGAACGGATGCGCATAGCGCTCCAGCGTCATCATCGTCAGGTTGTCCTTGAGCGCCATGTCGACGTGCAGTCCGCGTCCTTTTCTATCCTCGCTCAGGTACGTGAGGCCCTGCTTCATCGCTTCGCGCGGGCTCGTCAGGCTGACGGTCTTGCCGTCGATCACGACGTGTCCCGCGCTCAACGGCCGCAAGCCGACGAGTGCCTCGAACAACTCCGTTCGTCCCGCGCCGACGAGTCCCGCGAAGCCGAACACTTCGCCTTTGCGCACCGAAAAGCCGATGCCGTTCGCCCAGCCCGGAACCGATGCGCCTTCGACCTCGAATGCGACCGGCGCGTCGTCGGTCAGCGGTGGCTTGTCGGGAAACATGTCGGAGACTTCGCGGCCGACCATCAGATTGGCCATCTGCTGGCGCGTGAGCTCCTCGGTCGGCGCGCGCGCGACGAAGCGGCCGTCGCGCATCACGATCACTTCGTCGGTCACGCGCTCCACTTCGTCGAGCTTGTGCGAGATATACACGATGGTCGTGCCCGCATCCTTCAGGCGCGCCATGAGGCTGAACAGACGCTGTGTCTCCGATGGCGTCAGCGTCGCGGTCGGCTCGTCCATGATGAGCAGCCGCGCGTCGCGCAGCATCGCCTTCGCGATCTCGACGAGCTGCTTCTCCGCGACGATCAGGTCGCGCACCTTCGTATCCGGATTCTTGTGCAGGCCGACGTCGTTCAGTCGCGCACGCGCGGCTTCGCGCATCGCCGGTTCGTCGAGGAAAAGGCCTTTCTTCAGCTCGTGGCCGAGGAACATGTTCTGCGTGATGCTCAAATGATCCGCGAGATTGAGTTCCTGGTGAATCAGCACGATCCCCGCGTGTTCGGCCTCGCGTGAACTCGCGAAGTCGCGCACGCGTTCGTCGATATACAGCTCGCCCGCGTTCGCGCGCTCGTAGCCCGCGAGGATCTTCATCAGCGTGGATTTGCCCGCGCCGTTTTCGCCGAGCAATCCATGGATGCGCCCCGGCGCGATATCGAAGGTGACGCCGTGCAGCACGCGCACCGGCCCGAACTGTTTTTCGATGCCCTGAAAGCGCACGGCGAGGCTCATCGTCACGCGCTCCTTCTTTGAATCAGCCGATGCGGCAGCAGCACGCCCGGCACTTCGGCGCGCGGATCGCGCAGGCGCTTGAGCAAGAGTTCAGCGGCGGTTTCGCCGAGCAGTTGCATCGGTTGCGACACGGTCGTCAGGGGCGGATAGACATGCGCGGCGACGGCGATATCGTCGAAGCCCACGACCGCGACATCGTCCGGCACCGCGAGCCCCACGCCGCGAAAGCCGTTCATCACGCCGATGGCGAGCGTATCGGAGACGGCGAAGGCGGCGGTCGGCCTTGCATCGCCGAGTGAAGCCAGTTGCACGGCCGCGCGTTCGCCGGCGTCGTAGTCGAGACTGTCGAGCTCGATCAGCCACTCCGCACGCGGCTCGATGCCCGCGTCCTTCAGCGCGTCGCGATAACCCGCGAGGCGTTGACGCCCGTACAGATAGCCCTGTCCCGAGTTGATGAGCGCGATGCGCCGATGACCCTTGGCCGTCAGATAGCGCACGACGTCGCCTGCCGCGAGATGATTGTCGATGCCGACATACGGCACGCCCGCCGCCGGATCGAACTCGCAGCACGCGACCCACGGCAGCGCCGACGCTTCTTCGGCGAGCGCCTTTTGCACGGCGGCAGGATCGAGGCAGATCGCGCCATCGGCGCGGCGTCCGCGCAGAAGATCGAAATAGCTGCGCTCGCGTAGCGGGTCCGCACCGGTGTCGCACAGCAGCATGAAGTAGCCGTTCTGGCGCGCGACGCTGTCGATGCCGCGCACGATCGCCGCATAGAACGGGTTGCCGAAGTCGGGGACCATCGTGAGCAGCAGGCGGCTTTCCGCCGTGCGCAGATTGCGCGCGAGCTCGTTGATGCGATAGCCGCTCAGCGCGACCGCTTCGCGGACTTTTTCTCGCGTCGCCTCGCGAACGTTCGTGTGGCCGTTAAGCACGCGCGAAACGGTGGCCACCGACACGCCCGCGCGCTCGGCGACGTCGGCAATCGATACTTCCTCACGTGGACGAACCGTATCTGACATTGCGGCGTCGCTCGCGGCGATCGAGATGTAATGGATTACATTATTTGATCGTACGAGCGCAATGGCAACAGCAATCGACTAGGGACAAACGCTTAAGACAGAAATCCACGGGCATGTGTCGATCCCTTGCAGGGTTGCGCGTCGTAAGGTGTGAGCGGGCCGATCACGCTCGACACCAATACACTCTTTTGAAGGAGCAATCCACATGCGATTCATGATGCTGATGATCCCGCGCGGCTACGAAAGCGCGGAGCCGGGCGCGATGCCGAGTGCGGAAGCCGTCGCCGCCATGATGAAGTACAACGAGGAATTGCAGAAGGCCGGCGTGCTGCTCGCGCTCGACGGACTGCATCCGCCGTCGATGGGCGCGCGCGTCACGTTCGAAGGCGGCAAGCCGCGCGTCACCGACGGACCGTTCGCCGAGGCGAAAGAAGTGCTCGGCGGCTACTGGATGATCCAGGTGAAGTCGCGCGAGGAAGCGATCGAATGGGCCAAGCGTTGTCCCGGATCGGAGAACGAGATGATCGAAGTGCGGCAGGTACAGGAGATGGAGGATTTCCCGCCGGACGTGAAGGCAGCCGCGGCGGGGTTCGACGAGATGCAGAAAGCGGTCAGGAAATGAGCGAGAGCCGGCCCCGATCGTGCCGGCCCCGCTCACGTCACGACGCTCAGATCAGGCGCTCCAGCGCGAGCGCAATGCCCTGCCCGCCGCCGATGCACAACGTGACGATCGCGCGCTTCACGCCGTCACGGCGCATTGCGTGCGCGAGACGCGTCGTGAGCACCGCGCCGGTCGCGCCGATCGGATGCCCGTGCGCAATCGCGCCGCCCTCCACGTTGACGATATCGTCCGGCACGCCGAGCGTCCTCGCCACGGCGATCGGCACCGCCGCGAAGGCTTCGTTGATCTCGAAGCGCTCCACATCGGCGAGGTTCCATCCCGCGCGCTGCAACGCCTGCTGCACCGCAGGCACCGGCCCGAGCCCGAACATGCCCGGTTCGACCGCCGCCACGCCGAACGCCGCGAGCCGCACGAACGGTTCGATACCGCGCGCATCGGCTTCCTTGCGGCTCGTCACGATCATCGCCGACGCGCCGCTGTTCAGCCCCGGCGCATTGCCCGCCGTGATCGTGCCGTCGGGACGAAACGCCGGGCGCAGTCTGGCGAGCGTCGCGAGACTCGTGTCGGGGCGCGGCTGCTCGTCGCGCGCGAACGTGACGGTTTCCCGGCCCGCCTTCACATCGACGCCGACGATTTCCGCATCGAACGCGCCGTCCTGCTGCGCGGCCGCGAACAACTGTTGCGAACGCTCGGCCCAGCGGTCCTGCGCTTCACGCGTGATATCCAGCTTCGTCACGAGGTCTTCGGTGTGCCAGCCCGAATGCTCGCCGGAAAACGCATCGACGAGGCCGTCGCGCAGCATGCTGTCGTAGATCTGCGCGTTACCCATGCGATAGCCGCGGCGCCCGCCGTCGAGCAGATACGGCGCGCGATCCATGTTCTCCATGCCGCCCGCGACCGCGAGCCTGGCGATGCCCGCCGCGATCTCGGTCGCGGCTGTCGCAATGGCTTGCGCGCCCGAGCCGCACACGCGATTGACGCTCAGCGCGGGCACGGAGACGGGCACGCCGCCGCCGACCGACGCCTGCCGCGCCGGATTCATGCGGTTGCCCGCCTGGATCACGTTGCCGAACACGACCGAGTCGATCGACGCGGGATCGAGCGCGCTGCCCGCCCGCCGCAGCGTTTCCGCGATCGCCGCCGCGCCGAGATCGACGGCGGGCGTGTCCTTGAGCGCGCCGTTGAACGCGCCGATCGCCGTGCGCACCGGATGAGACAAAACGATGTCTTGCGCAAACATGGCGGTGCCTCGCTTAGCGTGGGATGCCGGTGAGATAGATCGGCGTGTCGGTGGAGAGCGAACGCTTGACGTCGCGCCCGGTGTCATCGACGAGCACTTCTTCCTGGTTCTTTTCCAGCGCGGCGAGCACTTCGTTCACCACATGCGCCGGCGTCGACTTCGGCGCGGTGACCTGCGCCGTCATGTCGGTGTCGATGTAGCCGGGATGCGCCGCCACGACGAGCGTGCCCTGCTCGCGCAATTCCTCGCGCAATGCGTTGGTGGCCGCCCACGCCGCCGCCTTCGAAATGTGATACGCGCCGCCCGCCGGCAACGAAACCCAGCTCAGCACCGACAGAATGTTGACGACCGCGCCGCCGCCGTTCCTCTTCAGAACGGGCGCGAACGCCTGCGTGAGCGCGATCGGGCCGAACGTGTTGATCTCGAGCAGATCGCGGATGCCTTGCGTCGATGCCGGATCGACGAGCAGGCCGCGCGTCGTCGCGCCCGCGTTGTTGACGATCACCTGCACGTCGCTATAAGTCGCGGCCGCTTCGGCGATGTCGGCCGCGTTGGTCACGTCGAGGCGGATCGCTTCGACGCCGGGAATATCGACGCTCTTCGGATCGCGAGCGGCGGCGTAGACCTTCGCCGCGCCCGCTTCGAGCAGCGACTTTGCGAATTGCTTGCCGAGGCCGCGATTGGCGCCGGTGACGAGAACGACTTTTCCTTTGATCTGCATGATGTGCTCCATCAAACTGTGCATATGCACTAATACGATACGAAAAAGGCCCGCGCCCGGCGAGCCTGGTCGATGCCGCTCACTCCATCGTCGTCAGTTCGAACAGCGATTGACGCAATGCCTTCGCGCGCTTTTCGCCGAACTTCGCTTCGAATTCCGCCTGCGCGACACGCCATTGCGCCGATGCCTTGACGAGCGTGTCCTTGCCGGATGCCGTCAGCCGCAGACCGACCGCGCGCGAGCTGGCGGATTCCTGCGCCGCTTCGACGAGGCCGTCGCGCTGCAAGGGCTTGAGCGCGCGCACGAGCGTGGTGCGGTCCATCACCATCGACTCGGCGAGCTCGGCCATCTGCACGCCGGGCCTGCGCCCGATCGCCGCGAGAATCGTGAACTGCGCCGCCGTGATGCCGACCACGTTCAGGTGCCGCTCGTACATCTGCGACACATAACGCGCCGCCTGGCGGATAGCGAAACAGTTGCAGTCGAGAGGAGAAGAGTGGGAAGTCATGTCGAGCAGGATATGAGTGCATATGCACTTTGTCAAGCAAGGGAATATCGATCGTTGCGATAGGCGCCGCCCGGCGATGGTCGGGAATCGTCGTTCGCCGCGCGGTGCCGAAACGCGCCGAGCCGCCCCCGGCTTGCGATCGCGGCACATCGGGCCTGTGCCGAAATCCGCATCGGACGCGCGACTTAACACCAAGACGCGGCGAAATTGGCTTTCTACATTGCGCATGTCCGCTGCCTGTGCCGGGCCGCGCGCGAAGCGGCTGCTTTCATCGCCGGATTGCCGGCCGTCGAGGGCAAGTCCGTCTTGCCGGCACTGGACCGGTCGTGTTCCATTCGATTGCCAAATCAAAAGGGAGAGGAAAACCATGCGCATCCGTACCAAACCTTTGGCATGGCTCGTGGCATGCGCCGCGGCCACCTTCGCCGCCGCGCCCTTCGCCGCGAGCGCCGACGAACTGCCGGTGAAAGTGGGTTTTGCCGCGCCGCTGACCGGCGCGAACGCGGGTTACGGGAAAGACCTCCAGAACGGCGTGCAGCTCGCGCTCGACGAAGCCAACGCGAAGAAGATCATGATCGGCGGCAAGACGGCGAAGTTCGAGATCCGCGCGGAAGACGACCAGGCCGACCCGCGCGTCGGCGTTCAGGCGGCGCAGAAGCTCGTCGATGATGGCGTGGTAGTCGTCGTCGGGCACTTCAATTCGGGCACGACGCTGCCCGCCTCGCCGATCTACAACAGCGCCGGCATCCCGACGATCGACCCCGCCGCGACCAATCCGACCATCACGACACGCGGCCTGGAGAACATGTTCACCGTGATTTCGAGCGACGCGCAAAACGCGGGCAACGCCGGCGCGTATGCAGTGACGACGACGAAGGCGAAGCGCATTGCGATCATCGACGATCGCACGGCCTTCGGTCAGGGCGAAGCCGACGAGTTCGAGAAGGCAGTGAAGGCGAAAGGCGGCACGATCGTCACGCGCGAGTACAGCGACAATCAGACCGTCGATTTCAGCGCGCAGCTCACGCGCATCAAGGCCGCCAACGCCGATCTGATCTTCTTCGGCGGCCTCGACCGCCAGGCGGCGGCAGTCGTCAAGCGGATGAAGCAGCTCGGCATGAACGCGCAGTTCGTCGGCGGCGGCGGCGTGATGGACGCCGATTTCCTCAAGCTCGCGGGCGATGCCGCCGAGGGCGCGCAGGCGTGGGAATACGGCAGCCCGCTCGACAAGCTGCCCGAAGGCAAGGCGTTCAGCGACAAGTTCCAGAAGCGCTTCGGCGTCGCGATTCTCTCGTATGCGCCGTTTGGCTACGACGCCGCATGGGCCGCGATCAACGCGATGCAGAAGGCCAATTCCATCGATCCGAACGTGTACCGGCCCGTGCTGAAAACGAACACGTTCCAGGGCATCACCGGGCCGATCGCGTTCGACAGCAACGGCGCGCTGAAGAACGCATCGTCGACGCTGTATCAGGTGAAGAACGGACAGTGGGCGTCGGTCGTCACCAAGCACGGCATGTAACGATGCTTCAGGCCGGCGCCGCGTGCGTCCGCGCCTGAAGTCCCGCGCGCGTTTTCGCCGCCTCGTCGCCCAGCCATTGCGCGAATTGCTGCAATGCGGGCGACGGCGCGGGCCGCTCCGGATACGCGAGGTAATACGCCGCGCCGCTCGTCACGCACAGCGGGAACGGCGCGATCACGCGCTTCGCGCGCAAATCTTCCTCGATCAGCGAGACATCGCCGATCGTCACGCCCAGACCCTGCATCGCCGACGACATCGCCAGATCGAGCGTGTCGAAATGCTGCGCTTTCGTCGACGGCAGGCCCGCATAGCCGTAGGCGCCGAGCCACAGAAGCCAGTCGCGGCGGTCTCGCGTGGGATGCAGAAGCGTCTTGCCGGCGAGATCGTCGGGCGCGGGCGCGGCGTGCTTTTTCGGCTTCCACAATTCGGGCGCGCAGACGGGCGTCAGCACTTCATCGAAAAGATGATGCGACACCACGCCTCTGAGCGACGGCGCGGCGCCGAACACGATCGCCGCATCGAACGCCTCCGCGCCGAACTCGACGCCGTGCGACACCGACGCCGTCACCTCCACCACCAGCTCCGGGCGCTCATTCTGCAAGCGGATGACGCGCGGGAGCACCCAGCGCATCGCGCAGGTCGGGCACTTCACGCGCAGAATGCCGGATTGCGCGCCGCCTTTCGCGAGCGCATCGTCGATATGCGCGAACGCCTGTTGCAAGGGCGCGACGAGCAGCGCGCCGTGCTGCGTCAACGCGAGCCCGCGCGCCTGCCGCGTGAAAAGCGCGTAGCCGAGATGCGCCTCGAGTCCCGCAATCTGGCGGCTGACCGCGCCTTGTGTCACGTTCAGCACCTCGGCGGCGCGCGTGAAATTCAGCTTCTGCGCGACCACGAGAAAGGTCTTGAGCAGGTCGAGGGAGGGGAGCTGTTTCATCGGAGCTATCGGGTTTTTGACATGTAGCCATGAATTGCAAGCATGGCTAGTATGACAAAGTTTCGATTGTCCGCGCTTTATTGCTGCGGTTGAATCGACGGCAGTCATCGCCGAACCGCAATACCGGAGACACTCGCCGTGCAAAGCGCCTGCATTCCCGAATCGAAGCTGCCGAAAGTCGGCACGACCATTTTCTCTGTCATCGGCCAGTTGGCCGAGGAGCATCACGCGCTCAACCTGTCGCAGGGCGCGCCGAACTTCGCGTGCGATCCGAAGCTGATCGAAGGCGTCGAGCGAGCCATGCGGGCAGGACATAACCAGTATTCGCCGATGTCCGGCGTCTTCGCGCTGCGCGAGGCAATCGCCGTGAAGACGCAGAAGCTGTATGGCGCGCAGTACGATCCGGACACGGAAATCACGGTGGTCGCGAGCGCGAGCGAAGGCCTGTACGCGACGATCAGCGCGCTCGTGCATCCCGGCGACGAGGTCATCTATTTCGAGCCGTCCTTCGACAGCTATGCGCCAATCGTGCAGTTGCAGGGCGCCACGCCCGTCGCAATCAAGCTTTCGCCCGAGACTTTCCACATCGACTGGGACGAAGTCGCCGCCGCGATCACGCCGCGCACGCGCATGATCCTCGTCAACACGCCGCACAATCCGACCGGCAGCGCGTTCACATCCGCCGACATCGAACGGCTCACCGCCCTCACGCGCGACACGAAGATCGTCGTGCTGTCGGATGAAGTCTACGAGCACGTCGTCTTCGATGGCGCGCCGCATCACGGCATGGCCCGCTATCCCGAGCTGGCGCAACGCAGCGTGATCGTGTCGTCGTTCGGCAAGTCGTATCACGTCACGGGCTGGCGCGTCGGCTACTGTCTCGCGCCGGCGCCGTTGACGGCCGAGATCCGCAAGATCCACCAGTTCATGACCTTCTCCGCCGATACGCCGATGCAAATGGCTTTCGCCGAAGCACTCGCGGACGAAGCGAGCTATCTGAATCTCGGGCCGTTCTATCAGCACAAGCGCGACCTGCTCGCCGAATCGCTGAGGCAATCGCGCTTCGAACTGTTGCCGAGCGCGGGCAGTTTCTTCATGCTGGCGCGGTATGACGCGATCTCGAACGAGTCCGACAGCGACTTCGTGCTGCGCCTGATCCGGGAAGCGCGCGTCGCGACGATTCCGCTGTCCGCGTTCTACACCGACGGCACCGACAACCACCTGATCCGTCTTTCGTTCGCGAAAGACGACGACACGCTCGTCGAAGGCGCGCGCCGCCTTTGTTCGATCTGACGATTTCCCTGGAGACCAACACGATGAAACTCAAACACATCGCCAGCGCCCTGTTCGTCGCATGCACGTTCGCGAGCGGTGCGGCGCTTGCCGCCGATACGCTGCGCTTCGGACTGGAGGCGCAATACCCGCCGTTCGAATCCAAATCGTCGACGGGCGAACTGCAAGGGCTCGACATCGACGTCGGCAACGCGGTCTGCGCCGCCGCGAAGATGCAGTGCAAGTGGGTCGAGACGTCGTTCGACGGCCTGATTCCCGCGCTGCAGGGCCGCAAGTTCGACGCGATCAACTCCGCGATGAACGCGACCGACCAACGCCGCCAGGCGATCGACTTCACGACGGTCGTGTATCGCGTGCCGACGCAACTGATCGCGAAGAAAGGCAGCGGTCTGGAGCCGACGTCGGCATCGTTGAAGGGCAAGAGCGTGGGCGTGCTGCAAGGCTCCATTCAGGAGACGTTCGCGAAGGCGCACTGGGAGAACGAAGGCGTGAAGGTCGTGCCGTATCAGGATCAGAACCAGGTATATGCGGATCTGAAGTCCGGCCGTCTCGACGCGACGCTCGTGCTCGCGCCCGCCGGACAGACCGGGTTCCTGTCGAAGCCGGACGGCGAAGGCTTCGCGTTCGTCGGTGCGCCGGTGCGCGACGACAAGATTCTCGGCAGCGGCATCGCTTACGGCGTGCGCAAGGGCGACGATGCGCTGAAGGCGAAACTCAACGCGGCGATCGAGAAGGTTCGGGCGGACGGGACCATCGACAAGTACGCGAAGAAGTATCTCGGCAATATCGATATTTCAGCGAAGTGACACGGCGGCGGCTTCAGCAGCTTTTTTTGAGCGCAGGCACACTGGCGGCTTGACCTTCTCGGCCGCGGCGCGACCATCGCGGCCCCGAGCATTGGAGCCGCATGAGCACGCCGACGACGCCCCGTTCCGCCGCCGCATCGCCACCTGCGCCGCCTGCGCCGCTCGCAGGCGGCCAGCTCGTCCTCGCCACCTTCGCGGTGGCGCTCGCGACCTTCATGAACGTGCTGGATTCGTCGATCGCCAATGTCGCGATTCCGACGATCTCCGGCAATCTCGGCGTGTCCGTCAACGAGGGCACGTGGGTCATCACCGTGTTCGCGGCATCGAACGCCGTCTCCATTCCGCTGACCGGCTGGCTCACACAGCGGCTCGGGCAAGTGCACCTTTTCGTCGGCGCAATCCTGATGTTCGTGCTGTCGTCGTGGCTGTGCGGCCTCGCGCCGAATCTGCCGGTGCTGCTGTTCGCGCGCGTGTTGCAGGGCGCGGTCGCCGGGCCGCTGATTCCGCTGTCGCAGGCGATCCTGCTCGGCTCGTATCCGAAAGAGAAATCGTCGATGGCGCTTTCGCTCTGGGCGATGACCGCGACCGTCGGGCCGATCGCCGGTCCCGCGCTCGGCGGCTGGATCACCGACAGCTATTCGTGGTCGTGGATCTTCTACATCAACATTCCGGTGGGCATCTTCGCGGCGGGCGTCACGTGGCTCATCTACCGCGATCGCGAATCGCCGACGCGCAAAGCGCCGATCGACGTCATCGGTCTGCTGCTGCTCGTTTCGTGGGTGGCGTCGCTGCAGATCATGCTCGACAAGGGCCGCGACCTCGACTGGTTCTCGTCGCCGCTGATCGTGGTGCTCGCGATCGTCGCGGCCATCGCGTTTGCGTTCTTCGTCGTGTGGGAGTTGACCGACCCGAATCCGGTCGTCGATCTGCGTCTTTTCGCGGGGCGCAACTTCTTCGGCGGGACGGTGGCGATTTCGGTCGCGTACGGCGTGTTCTTCGGCAATCTCGTGCTGCTGCCGCAATGGATGCAGCAGTATCTGAACTATCGATCCGTCGATGCGGGGCTCGTCACCGCGCCGCTCGGCATCTTCGCCGTGATCCTCGCGCCGGTGATGGGCAAGGTCTTGCCGCGCAGCGACGCGCGCATCATCGCGACGATGGCGTTCATCGGTTTCGCGTTCGTGTTCTGGCTGCGCTCGAAGTACGTGATCGAGATCGACACGTGGCATCTCGTGCTGCCGACGCTCCTGCAAGGCATCCCCATGGCGATGTTCTTCGTGCCGCTCACAGCGATCGTGCTCTCGGGATTGCCGCCGTCGAAGATTCCGGCGGCGGCGGGGCTGTCGAATTTCGCGCGGGTGTTTTGCGGCGCGGTGGGCACCTCGCTCGCGGGCAACGCGTGGGATAACCGCATCGCGCTGCATCACGAGCGGCTCACCGAGCAGGCGAATGTCTACAACCCGGCGTTTCTGCAGTCGCTCGGGCTATCGCAATCGACACTCGATGTCAGCGAAGCGCAAGCACGCGGGATGTTCAATTTCACCGTCAACACGCAAGCCGCGATGATGGGGCTCAACGATATCTTTCTGATCTCGGCGGTGATCTTCATTTTGATCATTCCGCTAATCTGGATTACGAAGGTGGCGAAGGGAGGCGGGGGCGGGGCGGCTTCGGGGGCGCATTGAAGGTAGCGCGAGCCTCGCGCGGCTCGCGTGGCTCGCGTGGCGTGTTACTCGGGCAAAAACCCCTGCTCCAGTACCGAGGACATCGTCCACGGACAGCTTTCCGGGAAATCTGCGAAACCGATACGCGCTTCATTCGCCGCCTGTTCGCGCGCATCGCCCCACATATCGGCGATCCGGTCCTCTTCGGTGAGCATCGGCTTCAGACTCGGCGTTTTCCTGAGCCGTCGCTCGATTGCGGCGCGCTGAGTCAGGATGGTGTTCGTCCAGCTATTGGTTCGCCGCTCCGGCTGAAACTGCCACTTCAGCAAATGCGCCAGCAAGATCGCCATCCTGCTCGCGAATTCCCTTTGTTCACTCTTACCGACGTCCTCGATTTCCTCAGCGATATGCTCGATATCGATGGACGCAAGCTTCCCTGCACGCAGCAGCGCGGCCTGTTCATAGGCCCACGCCACCACGTCCTTTTCATAAGGTGTTCCCATCGGCAGATTCCCGTTTTCCTTCGGATTTTCGGTATCGCCCATGCTAGTTTGCATTCCCTTGTTCATGCAGATCGTCCAGACGGCTAACGCGACTCACTTCAAACCGAGTTCCACGCGCGAACCCGCCCCCTTGTCCTTGATATCGTCCGCGGACATCTTCGGCGCGACGACAAAAATCCGCTTGCTGTCGATCTTCCCGTCGAAGTACTCCTGCACCGCCTGCGCGCGACGCTGCGCCAGATCGCGCAGCGACCCGTCATCCACCGGCGCATTCTTCGTCAAGGCCGCTTTCATGTCCGCATCGGACACCGTCTTCGTCATGCCGATGAAGTTGGTCGGCTTCTTGAACTCCGCCGACTTGTACACCTTCGCCAGATACTTGTCGTAGTCGGCATCCGATATCTTGATCGCGTTCCAGTCCACGGTCTCGCCGTTGTCGGACATGTCGCGCACCTTCGCGCGCTTGACCTGGCCGTCGAGCCACGCGGCCCGCAACGCCGGCTCGTCCGTATTCGGATCGACACGGCCCGTCACGTCCATTCGCACCGACGGCTTGTCCACCAGCGCCTTGGCAATCGTATCCAGCTTCTTCTGCGCGGCATCGTTCAACGCGGCCGAACCCGCATCGAATTCGATGTAGTTGAGATCCTCGCCGCTGCCGCCGCCGAACGCGTGCGCGAGCAGCGTGAACGGCGCGGTCACCGCCTTCTGCACGAGATTCACGATCGCCTGCCACACGAGCCCGCCGATCGAAAACTCCGGATTGTCGAGCGACCCGGAAATCGGAATGTTGACGTCGATCTCGCCGCGCGAATTCTTCAAGAGCGACACCGCGAGCCTCACCGGCAGCTTCGTCGCCGTCGGATTGTCGATGTGATCGCCGAACGTCAGCTGATCGATGAAGAGATGATTGTTCGCCGTGAGCTTGTTGTCGGCCAGCATGTAGTGCAGATCGACGTTGAGCTTGCCCTTCGTGATCGGATAGCCCGCGTACTTGGACGAATACGGCGTGAGGTTCGTCAGCTCGACGCCGTGCGCGCTCGCCGTCAGATCGAGCGCCGGCTTCTCGATCAGCGGGTTGATTTGCCCCTTGATCGATACCGGCCCGTTCGCCGCCAGCTTCGCCGATACATCGACGGGCGCGGGCGTCGTCGAACGCGTGCCGAATGCGCCGATCGTGCCGTTGATCGCAACGAGATTCGCCGTGTAGTTCGGCTTGATGAAGTTGTCGGTATAGGTCACGCGGCCGTCCTGCAGCACCAGCTGGCCGAAGTGCATGTTGACCGGCGGCCCGGAATCCGACGCGGTTTTCACCGGCACAGTCGCGGGCGCGCTCGCCGCCGCCGGCGCAGACGCGCCTTCCTCCTTCGCTCCGCCGCGCGTCACCGATTGCGGCCCGCCCTCACCCGCCACCACGCTCTTCAGGTTCAGCCTGCCCTGCGCGTCGAGCAGCACGCGGCCGTAGAACTTCGCGAAGGTCACGCGCGCCGCGTCGATATCGGTGCCGCGCTCGCTGTAGTTCACCTTCGCGTTGGTCAGGCCGAGCAGCTTCCAGCCCGCGAAGCGGTCGGACGTCGCCTTGTCGAGCATGCGCACATCCGACAACGAAACATCGCCCTTATACGACGCCGCGAGCGTCTTGCCGCTGCCCGACATCGCGACATCGCCGTTCGCGTTCAGATAGGCGCTCGTCACTTCGATGTTCAGCCTGTCGCCGAAATACGGCTCGAACGCGGAGGCATCGACCTGATCGCCCTTCACGTGCAGCGCGAGCTTGAGCGGCGTGACCGTGACATTGCCGCCGATCGCGAGCGCGCCACGGCCGTTCAACGTGAGCTTGCCATCGACGGCGAGCGGTTTGGTCAGATCGTCGCTGAACTGCTTCACGTTCACCGCGAGCGGCGCGACGCGCAGCTTGACCGGCCGCGCCGTGGATTCGTCGGTGATATTCGCCGATGCATCGGCGAGCGTGATCTCGCCGATCTGATAGCGCCACGCCGGGCCGGCCGCCTGCGCCTTCTGGATCTTGCGCGTCGCGGTCTGCTCGGGCGCGGCCTCGTGCGGCCCCGCGAGCGCGGCGAGATCGATGCTGCCGTCCTTGCGGCGCGTCGCGTCGAGCGCGAGACCGCTCAGTTGGACGCTGTCGAGCGATGCGTTGCGCGCGGATACATCGACCTTGCCGATCTTCGCCACCGCCGACGCCAGCTTGATCGGCGCGCCGCCGCCCGCATTGGGCACGAGCGCGAGCGCATCGAGTTTCACATTGCCCGCGCCGACCTGCACGCCGCCATCCGGCTTGCTCCAGTCGACCGACACCGGCAGGTTCGCGCCGAGCGTGCCGCTCGTCACCCGCGCGGCCATCAGGTTCGCGAGATACGGCTGCAGCGGCGGCAGCGCCAACGCGTTCAGCGCCAGCTTCACGTCCGCCGTCTTCGCGGCGAGCGTCACGTTGCCCGAGGCATCGAGCGCGCCGCCCTTGTCGAATGCGGTCTTGAGCGTGTATTTCGCGGGGGTCTTCGCGAGCGTCGAGAAACCGTCGAGCGTGACGGCGAGGCCGGTGAGCGCACCCTGCGCGCGTGTCTTGAGCAACTGGTCATCGAGGGCGATCCTGCCGCCGTCGATCGCGAGATGACGGATCGTCAGATCGAGCGGAGGCGCGGCCTTTTGCGCTTCCTTCGCGTCTTTCGCCGGCGCGGGACCGGCCAGTTTCTGCACATTCAACTGTCCCGCCGGATCGCGCGCGAGATGCACATCGGGGTTCGACAGCGTCACTTCGTCGAAGTGATAGATGTCGCGCAGCGGCTCTGCGTTCGCGATCTTCACGTGCAGCGCGCGGGCCGCGACGAGCGGCGCGTTCGCCTTGTCGATGACGGCGAGATCGGCGAGATCGGCGGTGCCTGCAATGCGGATCGTCGGCGTGTCGCCCGAGATCGCGAAGTTCACGTTGAGATCCGTCGACAGCTTGCCGCTCTTCACTGCGACCGGCACCGAGGCCGGCGCGTATGACGCCATCTGCGGCACGTCGAGGCCATCGAGCGTGAGCGCGATCTCGGATTCGCGCGACTGCGCGAACGGCTTGGTGCGCCCTTTCACGACGAGCGGCGAGCCGTCGATACGCGCCTGCAACAGCGGCGTCACGAAAATGTCCGTGGCCGACGGCAGCGTCGCGATGAACGGGATGCCGAGCGCGAAGCGGTCTATCACGTGCTTCGCCTTCAGCAGCCTGTCATCGAATGTGATCTGGCCATTTTCGAGCCGGATGTTCGACACCGAGAAGCGCGCGGGCTTGTCCGAGGGCGTCGGCGAGGGCTTCGAGAACTTCGCGATCAGATCGGAGAAGTTGAAATGCTCGCCGTCGAAGCGCACGACGTTGATGCGCGGCGAATCGATTTTCAGTTCATTGACGACCGGCGCGAGCCTGAACACCGACGACCACGAGGTGCGCACGACGAGCCGCGACACATCGACGAAATCGGCCGGGGCGCCCGGCGTCTTCGCGAGATTCGCGGGCGATTCGCCGATATGCACGCCATCGGCTTCGAAATGGAGCGTGTAGGGATTGAGCGAGATGCGCCTGATGCTGACCGGGCGATCGAGCTGCTGCGCGAGCTGCTGCTCGGCGATATGCCGGATGACCGGCGGCGCGACGAAAAACCCGAGCGCGCCGATGACGAGTAACGCAATCAGCAAGCCGATGAAGATGCGCCGCGTGCGCCGCGCATGAACGACTCCGCGCAGGGTTTGACCGGCGGAGGCAAGAGAAGACCTGGTGATGCTTGACATTCGATGCGCGGCGACAGGCCGCCCGTATGAGCGCCGCCCGAGCTTCGCCGTCCCGGAAAGATGATGTTCGAGTATACGACGAGGCGGCTCGCAAACGTTGCCCAAACCGCGTATCAAAAACATGAAGGCCGCGAAAAAATCGCGGCCTTCATGTTTCAGTCTGATTGCTTTCGCGAGTCTGACTCACTGCCGGTGAACGGGCGGCGGCGCCCATGTGCCGTCGCTCGCTTGCGCCTTGGGCGCATAGAGACGCATCGCGAGCTGGAATTCGCCTTCGGGCGCGGGCAGCCAGTTCGCGTCGCGCGCGCGTCCCGGCGACTTCGCCGACACGATCACGTCGACGGAACCATCGCGATTCTTCTTGAGCCGGTCGCGGTCGGAGAGCGACAGGCGCGGCAGCGTCTCGTTCGCGAGCGCGCCGTCCTTCGTATACGCGGTGATCGTCCAGAAGCCGCGCACCGGCGGCAACTGATCGGGCGCGAAGTGCAGCGTGTACGCTTTCGTGCCGTCGAGCGCGTGGCCTTCGCTGTCCACGCGCGTCACCGGCTTCACTTCGCCTTCCTTCGTGCTCGTCGCAGTCTGGCGGCGTGCGAGATAGGCGCGCAGCGTGTAGTCCGTGCCGTAGATGCCCACGCCATCGCCGAACCAGGTCCAGCCGTTCTTCGTGATCGCGTTCGGCGGCACCGTCGCGAGCCGCTCGCGCGCATCGGCGAGGCCGGAATCGAGGAGCGGCGCATCGGTCTTCCTGAACTGCACCGGCTCGCCGGGCTTCACGCCGAGTTCGGCGAGCTGGCTCATCGCGTGGGCATCGTCGGTGGCGGCGGGATTGTCGTCGAGCGAGCGGGCAAGGCGCGCGAAGAACGCGTTCGCGTCGAGCGCTTCGGCCTGCGCGCCGGGTGCTACCGTTGCCAGTGCGGAGGGCAGCGGCGGCACCGCGGGCTGGCGCGCGCCGTTCGCGGGCCACGCGCCGGCCACCGCCGGCGTCGGATCGGCGGCCGAGCCCTTCGCGGGCGTCAGCGTGTCGATGCGCATCGACGTCTGCAGCTTGCGCGCCTCGCGCACATCGCGCGGGCCGTTCACGCGCACGCGCACCGAAAGCCACACGTAACGCGTGCGCGTCTCGACGCGCGTCGCAACGGCGGGCAGCGTGCCGGTCCAGCCCGCGGGCACGAACGCGATCAGTTGCATCTTGGGATACGGCGTCGTGTCGGCGCTGGAATAGAGCGCGTTGGTCCACGCGTCGAACGCGCGGGCGTCGAGATAGCGGCCGTGCGGCGCGGCGGGCAACGAGACGATCACCGGATCGGCAAAGACATCGAGCCAGGCGGTCGATTCGAGCGTATCGACGCTCGGCCAGCCCGCCGCGCCTGCGGGCGGCAGCGCGATCGCGTGACGGAACGTGTTGAGCGGCGTCTGCCCGGGCTGCCCGGTGCGGCCGCTGGCACGCTCGCGGGCGATGTCTGAGGCGACGAGCGGAAATCCGAACGTATAGGCGTCGGCGACCTGATTTTTCACCCAGCCCGTGCTGGTCGGCTTCACCTCGGGCTGCTTTGTCGCACAGCCCGCCAGGAGCGCCATGCCGGCGAGACTCACGCTCATCCAGGTTGCGGTGTTGAGCGGAAACGTCCAGCGTCGGTTGTTCTTCATTCGAATGTAAATCCGGTTCTTCTTTCGATTTGGGTCTTCGCGCGATCCGGTTCGGGATCGATTCACGGCACGCTCGCAAGCGGCTCGATGCCGCCCCGAATCCCCGCGCGGCGCGCCACGAGCATTATCTCGAAATTCGGGTTTTAACTTAACCGCTGACGATAGGCAAGATGAAGCGTATAAAAGCGCTCCGGCAGGTCGAAGAATGCACCAGATGCCGGTCAAAAGCACTGAATGTCGCGCGTTTCGTCCTTCGAATACGATGATTTTCGATGTATTGCACGATCGCACGACGCCGTCCATTGCGTCCTTGACCTTCCAATCATTGGAAGGTCGATACTCGTGTCGTGAGGGATCTGCGCGATCCCAGCCAGACCGGAGCGTTTCACTATGTCCACAGCATCATCCGAGAATCCGAGAACCGCGCAACTCGCCGTGAGCGGCATGACGTGCGCCTCGTGCGTGGCGCGCGTCGAGAAAGTGCTCAAGCGCGTGCCTGGCGTCGAAAGCGTCGCGGTCAATCTCGCGACCGAGAAGGCGACCGTGCACGCGAACGGCGCCGTGACGGACGATCAGCTCGTCGCCGCCATCGCGAAGGCCGGCTATGAAGCCGCGCCGATTCTGCCCGAAGCCGCGCCCGCCGCCGCGCCGGCCGCATTCGATCGCGAGTTCGCCGCGGTGTTCGCCGCCGCCGTGCTCACCGTGCCGCTCCTCGCGCCGATGTTCGGGCTCGCGCTGAATCCGTGGCTGCAACTCGTGCTCGCGAGCGTCGTGCAGTTCGGCTTCGGCGCGCGTTTCTACGTCGGCGGCTATCGCGCGGTGCGGGCGTTCGCGGGCAACATGGACCTGCTCGTCGCGCTCGGGACGTCGGCGGCCTGGGGCTTGTCCGTCTATCAGATGTTCGCGCACGGCGGCATGACGGAGCATCTGTTCTTCGAGGCGTCGGCGGTCGTCATCACGCTGGTGCGCTTCGGCAAGTGGCTGGAAGCGCGCGCGAAGCGCCAGACCACCGACGCGATCCGCGCGCTCAATGCGCTGCGTCCGGACAAGGCACGCGTGCGCGACCGCGACGATCCGGCGCGCGAACGGGACGTCGCGCTCGCCGATGTGCGCGTCGGCGATATCGCCATCGTGCGGCCGGGCGAGCGCGTGCCGGTCGACGGCATCGTGCGCGAGGGCCGCACGCATATCGACGAATCGCTGATCACGGGCGAAAGCCTGCCCGTCGCGAAGGAACCGGGCGCCCGTGCGACCGGCGGCTCGATCAACGGCGAAGGGGTCATTGCGATCGAAACCACGGCGATCGGCGCGGAAACGACGCTCGCGCGCATCATCCGGCTCGTCGAATCGGCGCAGGCGGAGAAGGCGCCGATTCAGCGGCTCGTCGATCGCGTATCGGCGGTGTTCGTGCCGGCGATTCTGGCGATCGCGCTCGTCACGCTCGCCGGCTGGCTGCTGCACGGCGCAGGCGCCGAAACGGCGCTGCTCGACGCGGTCGCGGTGCTCGTGATCGCCTGCCCGTGCGCGCTCGGCCTGGCGACGCCAACCGCGATCATGGCCGGCACCGGCGTCGCGGCGCGCCAGGGCATTCTCATCAAGGACGCGCAGGCGCTCGAGCAGGCGCATGCGATCCGGATCGTCGCGTTCGACAAGACGGGCACGCTGACCGTCGGCCGGCCGAGCCTCGTCGCGTTCGATGCCGCGCCCGGGCAGGACCGGGCCGAAGCGCTCGGGCTCGCCGCCGCCGTGCAGCGCATGAGCGAGCATCCACTGGCGAAGGCCGTCGTGGCCGCCGCGAACGACGCGCCGCGTTTCGAGGCGAGTGCGGCGCGCGCGGTGGCCGGGCGCGGCGTGGAGGCGAAGGTCGGGGCGCGGCGCGTCGCGATCGGCAGCGCGCGCTGGGTCGCGGAACTGGGCGCGGGCGTGCCGGCATCGCTCGAAGCGCGGGCGCGCGAACTGGAGGCGCAGGGCAACACGATTTCCTGGCTCATCGATCTCGATGGCGCCGTGCTTGCATTGCTGGCATTCGGCGACACGATGAAGCCGACCGCGCGTGCCGCCGTCGAACGCCTGGCGAGCATGGGCGTGAAAAGCGCGCTCGTCACCGGCGACAACGAAGGCAGCGCGCGAAGCGTCGCGCGTGCGTTGGGCATTCCATCGGATCTCGTGTTCGCACAGACGCTTCCCGACGACAAGGCGCGCGTCGTCGCGCAACTGAAGGCGTCGGCGGGCGGCATCGTGGCGATGGCCGGCGACGGCATCAACGACGCGCCCGCGCTCGCCGCCGCCGACATCGGCATCGCGATGGCGAGCGGTACCGATGTGGCGATCGAAGCGGCCGGCCTCACGCTGATGCGCGGCGATCCGGCGCTCGTCGCTGATGCAATCGACATCTCGCGGCGCACGTACCGCAAGATCCGGCAGAACCTCTTCTGGGCGTTCGTCTACAACCTGATCGGCATTCCGCTCGCGGCATTCGGCTTGCTCGATCCGATGTTCGCGGGCGCGGCGATGGCGTTCTCCAGCGTGAGCGTGGTGACCAACGCGCTGTTGCTGAGAACGTGGCGCGCTCAGGCCGGCGCCGTCGAGGAAGCGCGCGCGGGCAAACCGATCACGCGTCCGGCGTAAGGTGCATCCGTGAGCGCGATGGCCGGCTCGGCGGCGATGCGCGCGGCGATGTCTTCATCGAACGATGCGGACTTCGGCGCGCCGCTCGAATCGATGTGCAGCATCATCTGCTCGCACGCCGACACCGGCTCGGCGGCATCGCCCTCGAACATCTCCATGTATAGATGGATGCGCTTTTTGTCGTGCGCAATCACGTGTGCAACGACCCGCACCGCCGCTCCTTCCTTGATTTCGCGCAGATAGCTGATGTGCGCTTCGAGCGTGTAGAGCGTGCGCTGCCTCGCGCGGCGGCCCGCGTCGTCGAGACCGATGCGGTCCATGAACGCATCGGTCGCGAGGCTGTAGATCAGCATGTAGAACGCATCGCGCAGATGGCCGTTGTAGTCGACCCATTCGGGTTTGACCGTATCGCGATAGATCATCGTCGTCGTTCCTCTAGTCTTCGATGCCGTGGCGTGCTTTCGCCTGTGCGATCGCCTCGATTACGCTCGCGATGCAGTCGTCGCGATAACGCTCCAGTTCCTTGATGCCGCGCCCGCTCGTCTGCCGCGACGTGCCCTCGACCACGCGGTCGATGAGCTCGTCGGTCAGCTTCGGCGCGACGAGCTTCGTCCACGGCAATTCGAGCGCAGGGCCGAACTGCTGCATGAAGTGTCGCATGCCCGCCTCGCCGCCCGCCAGCGTGTACGTAAGGAACGTGCCCATGAACGACCAGCGGATGCCCGCGCCGTAGCGGATGGCATCGTCGATTTCGCCGGTCGTCGCGACGCCGTCGTTCACGAGATGCAGCGCCTCGCGCCAGAGCGCTTCGAGCAGGCGGTCCGCGATGAAGCCCGGCACCTCCTTGCGCACGCGCAAGGGCCGCATGCCGATGGATGCGTAGAAGCTCATTGCCGCATCGATCGCCTCGCCCGACGTCGCTTCGCCGCCGAGCACTTCGACGAGCGGCAGCAGATACACCGGATTGAACGGATGTCCGACGACGCAGCGCCCGGGATTGACGGCGCGCGCATAGAAATCGCTCGGCAGGAGCCCGGACGTCGACGACGCGATGATCGCATCGGGCTTCGCCGCGCGGCTCACGCGCTCGTGCAGCGCGAGCTTCAGTTCCTCGCGCTCGGGCGCGCTTTCCTGGATGAAGTCCGCGTCGGCGACGCATTCCTCGACCGTCGATACGACACGCAGCCGCTCCTGCGATGCGCCCTTGGCCAGTCCAGCGCGTTCGAGCGCCGGCCACGCGTTCGCGACGTTCGCGCGAAGCTGCGCCTCGGCGCCGGGCGCCGGGTCCCACGCGGTGACGTCGAGGCCTGCTCCGAGCGCGCGCGCCACCCAGCCGCTGCCGATCACACCCGCGCCGAGCGCGGCGAATTGCTTCACTTGCATGTCGATGTGTCCTTGTCTTGTCAGGCGAATTGTTCGGCGATGCGCTTTTCCAGCGGACGTTCGCCGCGCGGGGGAAGTCCGAGCTTTCTGCGTCCTTCGGCGGGTGTGAGCGCGCGTGCGCCCAGACGCTCGATGATTTCGACCGCGCGCTGCACGAGCGAGCCGTTGGTCGCGTGCACGCCGCGATCGAGCCACAGGTTGTCTTCGAGACCGACGCGCACGTGGCCGCCGAGCAGCATCGCCTGCGCGACCATCGGCATCTGCATGCGGCCGATGCCGAAGCCTGCCCAGTGCGCGCCGGGCGGCAGGTTGTCGACCATGGCTTTCATCGTGCCGGTGTCGGGCGGCGCGCCCCACGGAATGCCCATGCACAGTTGAAAGAGCGGCGGGTCGTCGAGCAGGCCTTCTTTGAGCAGCTGGTTGGCGAACCACAGGTGACCCGTGTCGAAGATTTCCAGTTCGGGCTTCACGCCGAGTTCCTGGATGCGCTTGGCGCCGGCCCGTAGCTGCGCGGGTGTCGATACGTAGATGTAGTCGCCGTCGCCGAAGTTGAGCGTGCCGCAATCCAGCGTGCAGATTTCGGGCAGCAGTTCTTCGACGTGGGCGAGGCGCGTGAGGCCACCGACGAGATCCGTGCCTTTGCCGAAGCGCATCGGCTCCTCGCCCGGGCCGATCTCGAGATCGCCGCCCATGCCTGCGGTCAGATTGATGATGACGTCGGTGTCGGAGGAGCGGATGCGGTCTACCACTTCCCGGTATAGCGCCGGGTCGCGGCTGCCTCTTCCAGTCTTCGGATCGCGGACGTGGCAGTGGGCGACTGTGGCGCCGGCGCGGGCCGCTTCTATTGCTGCTTCGGCTATTTGCTTCGGCGTTACGGGGACTGCAGGGTGCTTGCCGGTGGTGTCGCCGGCGCCCGTCACTGCGCACGTTACTATCACTTCGTAGTTCATGGGTTTTTGCTTCCTCGGGTTGGTTAGGGTTCCTTCTTTTTCCTGGTTGCTTGCGCCTTCTTGGGATCCCGTTTTGGTTTTGGTTTATTAGCACTGCCCCTGTGCGGGGCGGCAGTCACTTTCTTTGCTGCTGCAAAGAAAGTAACCAAAGAAAGCAGCTCCACACGCCCGCGGTCACACGCAGTTTGGCCACGCTTGCCAGGTGACCGTGGGCTGCCTAAGTGTCGCCCTCACAAGACTAACCGGGCTTGGATCGCACACGGTCTGTCACCGCGCGTCGCACAGCGGAGCGGTTCAGCACCAAATGGCTCCGGCCCGCTTCGCGGCCGTTGGGTCAATCGGGTTTGCCCGAACTTTCTTTACTAACGCCTCCATCTCACTGTAAGTGCCGACCGAGGTTGTCCCTTGCAAACCCAGCGGCAGCGCGTAGCGCTGTGCCGGCGCTGTTTCGTGCTGAACCAGCGCGTTTGAACAACTAGCTAGTCAGACCGTGCGCGATCCAAGCGCGGTTGGGCCTATGAGGGCGACACTTAGGCAGCCCACGATCGGCTGGCAAGCATGGTCAAACTGCGTGTGACCGCGGGCCTAACAAGCTGCTTTCTTTGGTTACTTTCTTTGCAGCAGCAAAGAAAGTGACTGCCGCCCCGCATAGGGGCAACGCTAATAAACCAATAACAAAGCGGGATCCGCCGAAAAACAAAAAAATCAAAGCCCCAAATACTGCCGAACCGCCGGCAGCCCCTCCTTCCCATCCACAGTCTTGACGCCTGCAAGCCACGCATCCAACACCTGCGGATTCTGCTTGAGATAAGCCTTGGCCGCATCGGAAGGCCGTTCCTTGTTCATCACAGGCTGCATCAACCGATTCTCGAGATCGGTAGTAAACCGCAAATTGGAAACAAACTTCCCCGCATTAGGACACCGCGTCAAAAAGTCCGTGTTAGTCAGCGTATAGACCCGCGCCTCGCCATAGTTCGGCCCGAACACCTCATCCCCACCAGCGAGATAGTTGATCTTCATCTGAATGTTCATCGGATGCGGCTCCCAGCCAAGAAACACAACAGGCTTCTTCTCGCGGATCGCGCGCTCGACCGTCACCAGCATTCCCGCCTCGCTCGACTGCACGAGCTTGAATCCGCCAAGTCCGAACTGGTTCGTGTCGATCATCTTCTGGATCTTGGCGTTCGCGCTGCTGCCAGGCTCGATGCCGTAGATCGTGCCGCCCAGCTCATCGCGATGCTTCGCGATATCCGCAAACGTCTTGATGCCCGCGTCATACGCGTAGCTCGGCACCGCGAGCGTCGCCTTCGCGCCCGACAGATTTGGCGGCTCGAGCTTCTCGATGCTCTTCGCTTCGAGGAACGGCTCGACCGCCTTTTGCTGCACTGGCCACCAGTAACCAAGCGACACGTCGATCTGCTTGCTCTTCAGGCCCGCGAGCGAAATCGGCACCGAGGCGACCGTGGTCCGCGGCGCATAGCCGAGCCCTTCGAAGACGACCGAGGCAAGCGCCGTCGTCGACGTGATGTCGGTCCAGCCAATATCGACGAAGCGCACCGTGCGGCAACTCGCGTCCTCCGCGTGCGCGCCCGGCGCGACGAACGCGGCGCATGCGCCGGCGAATAGCAGAGTGGAAATCAGGCGTTGTGTCATAACGAGCCTTCCGTGGAGGGTTGAATCGATGCGCCGGTTCGAGTGCCGGCGTGCATCAAAAGTACCGCCGCATAAAAGCGCCCGAACGCCCGCGTGCGACCGTGACTTGACCGCTTGCGACCTCGCCGCAACGTTCTCTTGCGGATGCACGTCCGCCGGACGCGCGTCTCAGCGTTAACGCGCATTGAACTGATGAGTTCGGTACGGATGCGTATTTATTGCCGCACTTAATCATTCGAATACATGTCCGGCGCGCTTGCGCAAGGTCAATCTTTGCCGAAACGCCACAGCGTCTGTGGTTGGTCGCACATAGCAAGGATTTCTAACCGGGTAATGTGCGGGCAAAGGGTTATGCTCGGCTCGCAATGGCTCGGCCAAAGGAAATGGAGAGGTTTCCCGCGATGCCGCCGGGCACATGTTGTTTACTGCACGCTTCCAATCAAAGGCCTGGATAATGGACCGTCAAGACGCCATCCGAGAGAGTGCGCGGCTGTACGCGCGCGAACCGCTGTTCTCGCCTTCCGCCGACCAGATTTCCGCATCGCGCATGACGGCCTTTACCGAGGCCTTCCAGAAAGCGACCGGCGAGCGATTCACCGACTATTCGGCATTACACGTCTATTCAGCCCGTGAATATCGCCAATTCTGGAAATGCTTTCTCGAATCGGCGCATGGACTCGAATGGTCGGGATCCGATGAGCCGGTTTGCATCGGCGATCAATGCGAAACCGCACGGTTTTTCCCCAATATCGAATTGAATTACGCCGAGAATCTGCTCGGCAAACGCATTGCGCCCGATGACGCCCCCGCCATCACCTCGTGCTTCGCCGATGGCAGCCGCGTCACCTATACGCGCGGCGAGTTGCGCGAGCGCGTCGTGCGCCTCGCGCAGGCGCTCTCCGAACTCGGCCTGACGCAAGGCGACCGCGTGGTCGCGATCATGCGCAACGACTGCGAGGCGATCACCGCGGCGCTCGCCGTCACCGCGCTCGGCGCAACGCTCTCGACGGCCGCGCCGGAAAACGGCGTGCAGGCGATTCTCGATCGCTTCGCGCCGCTCGCACCGACGATGATGTTCGCGCACACGATGCAGCGCCCCTTCGACACCGGCGGCTCGCTCTCGGGACACGTTGCGGCAGTCGCCGCGCAACTCCCGTCGCTGACCGACATCGTCTGCCTCGAAGACATGGAGCTGCCAAGCACGGTGACGCAGCGCCAGCACGAACTGCGCTCGCTGATCGCGCAAGGCGACGCGATGCGCTTCGCATGGAAGCGCTTTCCGTTCAATCATCCGCTCTTCATCATGTTTTCGTCGGGCACGACGGGCAAGCCGAAATGCATCGTGCACGGCGCGGGCGGCACGCTGCTCGAACACGTGAAGGAGCATCGCCTGCACAGCGACTTCGGTCCCGGCGACAAGCTTTTCTTCCACACGAGCTGCTCGTGGATGATGTGGAACTGGCAGATGTCGGTGCTCGCGTCGGGCGTCGAGATCATCACCTACGACGGTCCCGTGGCCGCCGTCGACACGCTCTGGCGCCTCGTCGCCCGCGAACGCGCGACCGTCTTCGGCACGAGTCCCGCCTATCTGAAGATGAGCGAGGACGCGGGCATCGAGCCCGCCGCGCAGTTCGATCTCTCCGCACTGCGCGCGATGATGTCGACCGGCGCCGTGCTCTACGACTCGCAGTTCCAGTGGGTCTACGAGCACGTGAAGCAGTTGCAATTGCAATCGATTTCGGGCGGCACGGACATCATCGGCTGCTTCGTGCTCGGCAATCCGAATCTGCCCGTCTATGCGGGCGAAGCGCAGTGCAAGAGTCTCGGCCTCGACGTGCAGGCGTTCGATCAGGGCGCGAGCACGATCATGCCGGGCGAGCTCGTCTGCACGAATCCCTTCCCGTCGAGGCCGCTCGGTTTCTTCGGCGACGACGACGGCTCGCGCTTTCACAAGGCCTATTTCGCGGCCAACGAAGGCGTGTGGACGCACGGCGACGTCATCGAGTTCTCGCCGGAGGGCTCCGCGCGCCTGCACGGGCGCAGCGACGGCGTGCTCAACGTGCGCGGCATCAACGTGAGCCCGGGCGAGATCTACCGCATCCTGAGCGAGATTCACGAAATCCGTCATGCGATGGTCGTGGCCCAGACCGGCGCCAATGCGGGCGATGCAGGCCAGCGTATCGTGCTCCTGCTCGTGCTGCGGCCCGGTGAGCAACTGAACGCTGCGCTCGCCGCGCGCGTGCGCCGCGACCTCACGCGCCAGGGCTCCGCCGCGCTCGTGCCCGACGTGATCGCGCAAGTCGACGGCCTGCCCGTCACGCACAACAACAAGCCGTCGGAAGCGGCCGCGCGCGATGCGGTCAACGGGCTGCCCGCGCGCAACGTTTCGTCGCTCGCCAATCCGGAATGTCTCGATCAGATTCGCGAGCATCCGTCGCTCACGCGCGTGAAGCGCGATCTGCCCGCGCCGGGCAAATCGGCCGAAGAGATCGAAGCGTATCTGTGCGCGCTCTGGGAGCAGCATTTCAGCTTCTCGCCCATCGCCCGCGACGACAACTTCTTCGAACTGGGCGGCCATTCGCTGCTCGCCGCGCGCATGCTCGCCGACGTGCAGCGCGCGACCGGCCGCACGCTGCCGCTTTCGACGATGATCGTCGCGCCCACCATCGCGCGCCTCGCGGCGGTTCTCGTCGCCGGCGCGGACATGCGCGCGGGAGACTCGACGCTCGTGCAGATGCGCGCGGGCAGCGGCCGGCCGCTCTTCATGCTGCACAGCATCACCGGTTCGGTGATGGAGTGCCTGACGCTCGCGGGCATGGTGCAGAACGAGCGGCCCGTCTACGGCCTGCAGGCGCTCGGCCTCGACGGCGACGAAGCCCCGCAGCATAGCGTCGAAGCGATGGCGCGCGACTACGTGTTGCGTATGCGCGAGGTGCAGCCGAGCGGGCCGTATGCGCTCGTCGGCTATTCGTTCGGCGGCCTGATTGCGTTCGAGATCGCGCAGCAGCTCGTCGCGGCGGGCGAGAAGATCGAAATGCTCTGCCTGCTCGATACCTACGTTCACACGCGCTGCCTGCCCTTGTCACAGTGGACGCGCTATCAGGCCGCGGTGGTCGTGGAACGGCTGCGCGAATTGCGCTCGCTCGAAGCGAGCCAGCGTTTGGGCTACATGCGCGGCAAGGCGGCGGTCATCACCGACCGCGTGCGCATGCGCATGGGCAAGCAGGCGCACAAGCCCGCGCCCGATGCGGCCGCCCTGCCGCCCGTGCTGCAGCGCGTGCGCGAATCGATGCGCGTCGCGATGTCGACCTACAAGCCACGCCGCTATGAAGGCGGTCCGATCGTCTACGTGCGCGCGAGCTTGCTCGACAACTCGCGCAGCGATCCGCTACCGGTCTGGCAGCGCGTAGCGAAGCGTGGCCTGCAGGTCATGCAGGTCGATGGCAGGCACACCGATCTCGTCGTCGAGCCGCAGCTCGCCACCGTCGCGCGGACGCTCTCGAACGCGCTCGCGAGCGCCTGACTCCGCATAGAAGTAGCACCGAATCCGGCCGCCCTACGGGGCGCGCCGGATTGCGCGCGTTTTTTGCGCTTGCTAGCGTGGACGGCTTGCTCATCGACCCGTCGCTATCGATCCGATGTCCGCGCCCCACGATTTCCATTTCCTTCTGCTGCCCGAATTCTCGTCGATCGGATTCATGTCCGCGATCGAACCGCTGCGCGTCGCGAATCGCTTCGCGGGCGACCTGTATCGCTGGCATATTCTGAGCGTCGATGGCGGGCCCGTCGCCGCGAGCAACGGCATCACGCTCAACGCCGAAAGCGCGTTCGATCAGGTGAGCGACGCGCGCACCGTGTTCGTCGTGTCTGGATTCGAGCCGCTCTCGGGCTACACGCGCGCGATCGGCGACTGGCTGAAGCGGCTCGACCGTGCAGGCGCGACGCTCGGCGGCATCGACACCGGCAGCTTCATCCTCGCCGAAGCGGGGCTGCTCGCGGGCAAGCGCGCAACGCTGCATTGGGAAGCGGCAGCGGCGTTCGCCGAACGCTATCCGGCTATCGAGACGAGTCAGGAGCTCTTCGAAATCGACACGCGGCGCATCACGTGCGCGGGCGGCACGGCCTCGATCGACCTGATGCTCGACGTGATCGCGCGCGAGCACGGCGCGAGCCTCGCCGCGCAGGTGTCCGAGCAGTTCGTGCTGGGCCGCATCCGGCAGCGCTCGGATCACCAGCGTCTGCAGATCGCGGCGCGCTACGGCATCCACAATCGCAAGCTGATCCAGGTGATCGAACTGATGGAGCAGCATATGGAGGAGCCGCTCTCGCCCGATGCGCTTGCCGAATCCATCGGCGTGACGCGGCGTCAGCTCGAACGGCTGTTCTGCGCGTCGATGAAGGACACGCCGACGCATTTCTATCTCGGCCTGCGCCTCACGCGCGCGCGCGAACTGCTTCAGCAGACCGACATGTCGATACTTGCCGTCTGCGTCGCGTGCGGCTTCGAATCGCCGTCGCATTTCTCGCGCACGTATCGCACGCGCTTCGGCACGAGCCCGAGGCAGGACCGCAGCGCACTGCGCGCCGTCCTGCCCGCGCGGCTCGCCGCGGCTTAGGTCTGTTCCCTAGAACGAATGCCGCATGCCGACACGCACATCGGCCTGCGTATTCGATGACGACGGCGTGAAGCTGTAGCCGATCACCGCATCGATCGGACCGGATGCGCGCAGATAGTCGCCGGAGACATAGACATCGGTGCGCTTCGAGAGCAGATAGTGCAGGCCGAGCGAACCCTGATTCCAGTGATTGCCTTCGAAGCGCGTGTGCTGATAGCCGCCGTAGAGACTCAGGTCGGGCATGAAGCTATATGACGCGCCGCCTTCGTACACCTGCATGTGCGACGTCTGGCCGAGGCCCTTGATGGTCGTGTACGTGAAGTTCCCCGACAGCATCAGGTTGCCGATGGTCCACGCCGCGCCCACGGCAAACGCGCCTTGCTTATCGACGGGGAACGGGTTCGCGCTGTAGAGATCGGTGACGGCGCCCGTCGCCGGATCGACGGATACGGTGGGCTGGCCGAGGAACGTGCGTGCGCCGATCATCGCGTAGGGATCGAACGCATAGATGCCGTTGGGATTGTTGAGTTGCGTGTACGCCGCGCCGACGTTGAAGGTGTTCGCCGCATAGTGCGCGCCCACGCTCCACGCGCTGTTGCGATGGAAGTTGCCCGCCTGGTTGCCGAACGAATACATGCCGCCGAACGTGAAGCCGCCGAAGTTGTTCGACAGGAACTTGATCGAGTTCGGCAGGCGGTCGCCGTTCATGCGGTCGAAGTCGCCCTGGTGAATCGCATAGCCGCTCGCCCACGCCGAGATGTTGTAGAGATAGACGAACTCCTCGGTCATGTCGAGCTGATTGCCGAGCGAGAGCGTGCCCCACTGGTTCTTGAGGCCCACATAGGCCTGCCGGCCGAACTCGGCGCCGCCGAATGCGTACTGGCCATTGCCGAGATGAAAGCCCGACTCCAGCACGAAAACCGCCTGCAATCCGCCGCCCAGATCCTCCGTGCCGCGAAAGCCGATGCGGTTGCCGTAGGAGATGCCGTCGTCGAACTTCACCACGTGCGAGCCGCCGGTGTTGCTCACCCAGGTGATGCCCGCATCGAGAATGCCGTAGAGCGTCACGCTGCTTTGTGCATGCGCCGCCATCGGCATGGTCGCGGTCCCCGCTGCAAACGCGAGGCCGGCGATCTTCGCGGCATGTCCTTTTTTCATATGCTGGTCCTTTGCTCGTCTTGATCGATATTGCGTTGGAAAAAGCGATGCCCTGCCTCGCGCGCGGCGTGAGGACATAGCGCCAGGCTGACGTTGCCGGTAACTGCCGAAGTGCCCTTGAGCGGCTATGCGACGCGATGAAGATGCGTTGCGTCGACGTTGTCAAAAATAAGGCCCCATATATGTCGCGGCTCGACCCGGTGCGACGCAAATCTGCCCAGTTGCGACTACGGCATTGCGGCGTGCGGCGTCGATAGAACTCTTTCGATTTCGGACATGCCCGATATGCACGGCAGGGTATGGCTCCCATACTTCCGAATCTGTAAAAAACCCGCATTGCCGCACGACCTGAATTCGATCCGAACGATATGACGACCCGCTGCCTGAGCATCCTCCAAGCCGAAGCACCCGAAGTTCTCATCAACCACAAGCATTACGCGGCGCGCCTGGGTTACGACCACGCCACCATCTCGATGGCGGGCATACCCTGCCCTTCACAACGTTTGCTGCTCAAGTACGAAGCCGTCCTGCATCACCTGCGTCAGATGGCCGATATGGCGCTGCTCGTGTGCATGGGCGAAGACTGCATCGTGCTGAATATGCATCCCGTCGAACCGATCGCCGACGGACGGCAACACACGCTCATGGCCGTATCCGGGAATGGCGAAGCGCATCAGACGGCCGTGCAGATCTGGCGCAACACGGCGGAAATCCGCCAGCTCATCGTTTATTTCATCGGGCAATGCAAGCTCGGCGGCGCGCCGCAAAACGAGGTCGCGATGCTCTCGTCGCTCGACTACATCGAGCCGCACGGCGCACGCGGCGGGATCACGTGCACGATGCATTGCGGTCCGCGCTTCGAACCGGTCTGGACGAAGTACCCGCACCTCTGGACCATCGTGGTGGCCGAGGAAGCGGTCTACGGCGGCATCCCGTCGAGCTTTCGCAACGCGCTCGCAGGGCACATCAACGACTGTCAGCAGAAGGGCCTGCCGCTGCTGCAGTTTCCGGCACAAAGCGCGACGCCGGACGAGGCGTGCAGCGTCTATAACCCCGGCAAGCCCATCGCGCTCGTCACGTACTACACGCCCAACGTGCGCGCGTACGGCGCAATCGCCGAACGGAACATGCGCCGCTATTGCGAACGCCACGGCTACACGCTCTACGTCTATCGCGAGACGCCCGCCGAAGTCGGGCCGGGCACATCGGGCACGTGGCTCAAGCCGTGGTTCCTGCGCAAATATCTGCCGCATCACGAATGGGTGATCTGGGTCGATGCCGATATCCTCTTCTTCAATCAGCGCGAGCCGCTCGAACCGCTGCTCGTCGGACGCGACATTCTCGCGGCGCACGACATCGGCCCGTGGGTCATCAACGCCGGCGTGCTCGGTTTCCGCAGCAAGCCCGCGACCATCGCGTTCGTCGAAGAGATCTACGAGCACGTGAGCGCGGCGCCCGATAAATCGACCACTTACGCGAACGGCGGCGACCAGACGATCATCGCGAACCTGCTGATCGACCGGCTCGGCTGGAAGCTCGAGCACGGCCTCGACTGCATGACCATCAACACGCCGTGGTACTTCCAGCAGGCGGACAGCCTGATGGTGCATTTCGTCGCGATCCAGTCGTCCATGCGCGCCGTGCTGATGGGCGTACAGGATCGCGCCAGCATGCAGCTCGGCTGATCGAGTTCTCCGCTTCTCTCGTCTCTTTTCCTTCACTTCACCCCGAGCGCGCTCTGAACGGCTTCCAGGCCGTTCCCGCCGCTCGCCGTGGTCACGCCGTCGAGCCACGACTTCAGCAGTTCCGGATGACGCTTAAGCGCATCCGTCGCGGCTGCATCGACATTGGTCTTCTTCTCCAGCACGTCGGCGATCACGCCGTTTTCAAGATCGACGTTGAACGCCATCTGCCTGAAGAGCCGGCTCACGTTCGGGCATTGCTGCTCGTAGCCGCTGCGGGCCACCGTATTGACCGTCGCGCCGCCGTAGTTCGGGCCGAAATATTTGTCGCCGCCATCCAGATAGGCGAGCTTGAACTTCGTGTTCATGAGATGCGGCTCCCAGCCGAGAAACACGATCCACTTCTTGTCGCGCACCGCGCGCTCCACTTGCGTGAGCATCGCGGTTTCGCTCGATTCGACCAGCTTCCAGTCGCCGAGGCCGAAGGCTTTGTCGTCGACCATGCGCTTGATGTTCTGATTCGCGGGCGCGCCCGGCTCGATGCCGTAGATGCGGTTATCGAACTTGTCGGCGTTCTTCGCGAGGTCCGCGAACGAGTGCACGCCGGCCGCCGCCACATAGTCCGGCACGGCGAGCGTGAACTTCGCGTTGGAGAGATTCGGGCGCACCACGTCGATCGATTTCTCCTCGAAGAACGGCTTCACGAGCGGCGCTTGCGCGGGCATCCAGTTGCCGAGGAAGACGTCGATCTGCCCTTTCTTCATGCCCTGATACGTGATCGGCACCGACAGGTTCGCGACGTTCTGCCGATAGCCCAGCGCCTTGAGCACGATGCCGCTCATCGCGTTGGTCGCGTCGATGTCGGTCCAGCCGGGCCCCGCCATGCGCACCTGCGTGCAGGCCTGCGGCTCGGCTGAAAACGCGTGAGACGCCACGCACGCCAGCGCGGCGGCGAAGAGCGCATGGATGAACCCCTTATTCATGGTGCGTTCCTGTCGGATGGGATGATGAAGGTGAAGGGAATCGCGTTCTCAGTGCTCGACGGCGGGAAAGCGCGCCATCGCTTCGAGATCGTCCAGATCGATGTGATTGCGCATATAGCGCTGGCTCGCATCGACGTGAGGCTGCCAGTCCCACGATTGGATCGTGCCGCGTGTCGTCGCCGCGAAATGAAAGTGGCGCCGCCGCTGGCTTTTCAGCACGTCCTGATGCAACGCGTCGAGGTTCCAGCGGCGCGCGATTTCAGCGCGGAATTCGGCCACTTGCGCGGCGTGACGTTCATCGCCCGCGAGATTTTCGCGCTCGAACGGGTCCGCCTTCACATCGAAGAGCTGATCGGGATCGACGCTCGAGTGAATGAATTTGAAGCGCCCGCGCCGGATCATCACGATGGGCGCGACCGCGCCTTCCGCGAGATATTCGCCGATCGCTTCGTCATGGCCGCCGCTAGCGCGCAGATGCGGCACGAGGCTTCGGCCGTCGATGCTGTCGGGCCACGATTGTGGCGCTTCTCCACGCGCGAACTCGACGAGCGTCGGCAGCACGTCGAGATGCGAGACCGATTCCGCCACGCGACGCGCACGGAACTGCTTCGGCGCATGCACGATGAGCGGCACGCGGCAGCCGCCTTCGAAGAACGTCATCTTGTACCAGAGGCCGCGCTCGCCCAGCATCTCGCCGTGATCGGACGTGACGACGACGATCGTATCGTCGGCCAGGCCGGCCTGTTCCAGCGCTTCGAGGATCGATGCGAACTGATCGTCGACGTAGGACACCGCGCCGTAATACGCGCGGCGCGCGTGACGAATCTGCTGCTCGGTCGGAGGCGTGCGGTCCGCCTCATACACGTGACGCAGGCGCTTCGAATGCGGATCGCATGCGTCGAGCGAATCGCGATACGAAGGCATGTCGATATCTTCATCGCGGTACATGTCCCAGTACTTGCGCGGAATCGCATACGGATCATGCGGATGCGTGAGCGATGCGACCATCATGAAAGGCCGAGCGTCGCGGCCCGCATTGCGCTCTCGTGCGATATCGAAGAGCTTCTGACGCGCGGTGAACGTCACTTCGTCGTCGAAGTCGAGTTGATTGGTGCGCACGCACGGACCCGCGTCGATGACCGAGCTCATGTTGTGATACCACGTCGGGCGCGCATCGGAGTTCTGCCAGTCGGGCGTCCAGCCGAAATCGGCGGGATAGATGTCGGTCGTGAGGCGCTCCTCGAAGCCGTGCAACTGATCCGCGCCGCAGAAATGCATCTTGCCCGAGAGGATCGTGCGATAGCCTTCGGCGCGCAGATAGTGCGCGAAGGTCAGCGTTTCGGAGGGAAATTCGGCGGCGTTGTCGTACGCGCCGATGTTCGATGGCAGCTTGCCCGCGAGTAGCGAGAAGCGCGACGGCGCGCACAGCGGACTTGCGCAATACGCGGATTCGAACACGACGCCTTCTTTCGCGAGCGCATCGATGCGCGGCGTCTTCGTCACGCGATTGCCGTATGCGGAGAGCGCGAAGGGCGTGAGTTGATCGGCCATCAACACGAGGATATTTTGTTTCGTCTCAAGCATGAATGCGTGCCTCGAATAGAATCTTTGATTGAAGCGTTCAGCGTCACTATTGCCGTTTAAATCGCGGCTGTGAAGACAGCAAAACGTTATGCGTTCATAAGGGGGAGTTATGCCGCGGCCGGACCGCCTGCCACCGATGCAGGCGTTATCGATGTTCGAATCCGCCGCGCGTCTCGCGAGCTTCACGGCAGCAGCGCGCGAGCTGGGCTCGACGCAACCCGCCGTGAGCCAGCGCGTCGTGCAGCTGGAGGAATCGCTGGGCGCGCCGCTTTTCGAGCGCGGGCATCGCGGCGTCACGCTCACGGAAGACGGCGCCCGCCTTTTCGATGCGGTGCGTCAGGGGCTCGACCTCATTCGCGCGGCGACATCGGAGATCCGCGCGCGTCACGCGCAACGCACGCTTACGCTCTCGACGGACTTCGGCTTCGCCACCTATTGGCTGATGCCGCGCCTGCCGCAGTTCAAGGCGCTGATGCCCGATGTCGATGTGAAGATCATCACGTCGCAGAGCCTGCCGAGCGCATCGGGCGATCATGCGGATGTCGTCATCGTATTCGGCGATACGCAAGCCGAATGGGGCACGAAGAGCGCCGTCAAGCTCTTTGCCGAGCGCGTGATGCCGGTATGCAGCCCCGCGCTGATCGCGGGCAGGAGCGAACCCGTGTCGCCCGCCGATCTGCTCGGACTGCCGCTTCTGCATCTCGAACCGACCTTTCCCGAGCGCTGGCTCTCGTGGAGCGCGTGGTTTGAAGCGCAAGGCCTCACGGCGCCGCCGACGCACGGCGGCTTCACGTTCAACAGCTATGCGCTCGTCGCGCATGCGGCGGTGATGGGCCAGGGCATTGCGCTCGGCTGGGCGCCGCTCATCGACGAACTCGTCGCGACGGGGCAGCTCGTCGCACTCTGCGATGCGCCGCTCGTCACCGATCGCGGCTACGTGCTCGTCACGCCGCGCGAGCCGCCGGCGGCCGTGCGCGCGTTCAGCGAGTGGCTGCTCGACGAATGCGACGTCGCCGGCTGACGCTTTCGTACTATTCGCTCGGCGGTTCGCTTCTATCCGGGACGAGCGCGCGTTTGCTCTACTAGCGCGTACGCTCGCCGCATTTCGCGGCGCTGCAACCATTCGAATGTGGAGCACGCATGGCAGCCGATTCCCGCTTTGATCAACTGGTGCTTACCGTTTCGTGCCCGAGCGCGGCGGGCCAGGTCGCCGCCATCGTCGGTTTTCTGGAGCGGCATCACGGTTATATCGACGAGCTCACCGTCTTCGATGACGATTTATCGGAACGCTTTTTCGTGCGCTGTGTATTTGATGGCGCGCGTCCTGAAGAGCCGCTCGATCTGGCGATGCTGAAGCGCGAATTCGAGCCGATTGCCGGGCGCTTCTCGATGACCTGGGCGATGCACGATCTCGCAGTGCGGCCGAAGGTGCTCATCATGGTGTCGAAGCTGGAGCACTGTCTCGCCGATTTGCTGTTCCGCTGGCGCATGGGCGAGCTGAAGATGGATATCGTCGGTATCGGGTCGAATCATACTGATCTCGCGCATCTGGCCGAGCAGCATGGCTTGCCGTTTCACCATCTGCCGATCACCGCCGATACGAAGTCGCAGCAGGAAGCGCGTTTGCTCGATCTGTTCGAGACTTCAGGCGCGGAGTTGATGGTGCTTGCGCGGTATATGCAGATTCTTTCTGGCGAGACGAGTCGCAAGCTTGCCGGGCGTGCGATCAATATTCATCATTCGTTCTTGCCGGGGTTCAAGGGTGCGAAGCCTTATCATCAGGCGCATACGCGAGGGGTCAAGTTGATCGGCGCGACGGCGCATTTCGTCACCGATGATCTCGATGAAGGGCCGATCATCGAGCAGGAAGTCGAGCGGGTCGATCATTCTTATGGCCCGGAGCGGTTGTTGGCTACCGGGCGGGATGTGGAGTGCATTACGCTGGCGCGGGCTGTCAAGGCGTTTATCGAGCGGCGGGTGTTTATCAATGGGGAGCGGACGGTGGTTTTGCGGTAGCGCCGGATTCCGGGTTCTTTTTGGTTTATTAGCGCTGCCCCGAAGAACGGCTTTCGCCGGATCCCGTTTTGTTTGTGGTCTATTAGCACTGCCCCTATGCGGGGCGGCAGTCACTTTCTTTGCTGCTGCAAAGAAAGTAACCAAAGAAAGCAGCTCCACACGCCCGCGGTCACACGCAGTTTGGCCATGCTTGCCATGTGATCGTGGGCTGCCTAAGTGTCGCCCTCATAGGCCCAACCGCGCTTGGATCGCGCACGGTCTGTCTCATCGCACCACTCCACTTGCTGGTTCAGCACCAAATAGCGCCGGCACAGCGCTACGCGCTGCCGCTGGGTCTACAAGGGAAACCAACGAAGCACCCACGCAGTGAGATGGAAGCATTAGCAAGACATTACGGGCGGACCCGATTGACCCAACGGCCGCGAAGCGGGCCGGAGCCATTTGGCGCTGAGCCAGTGAGTCAAGCGGTGCGAGGCGACAGACCGTGCGCGAGCCAAGCCCGGTCAGACCTTTGAGGGCGACACTTAGGCAGCCCACGATCGCCTGGCAAGCATGGCCAAACTGCGTGTGACCGCGGGCCTAACAAGCTGCTTTCTTTGGTTACTTTCTTTGCAGCAGCAAAGAAAGTGACTGCCGCCCCGCACAGGGGCAACGCTAATAAACCAATAACAAAACGGGATCCGGCGAAAAAAAAAGCGCCGCAGGAAATAAAACCCACGACGCTCCAGCGTTGCCCAACGCAAAAAAACCTCACTTAGTCCAGCTATCCACCCGATCCCCATGCGCGCTGATCCAGGCATCAGCCGCCGCCTGCGGTTTCTCACCATTCTGCGTAGCAAGCATCACACTATCGATCTCGCCTGGCTTCCACTGAAACTTCTTCAAAAAGGCCACCACCTGCGGCGCCTTCTTCTCGAGATCAGGATTGACCACGCTATCCACGTGCTCGGCATCGCCGAAAACCTTCTTCGGATCTTCAAGGAATTTCAGCTTGTACTTGGCGAACATCCAGTGCGGCTTCCAGCCAGTCACGATGATCGGCTTGTTGGCCGCTTCCGAACGCGCCAGTTCCGCCGTCATCGCCGAACCCGAGCTCGGCAGCAGCTTGTAGTCGAGGTTGTAGGCCTTGATGGCCTCGCTCGTCTTCTGCATCACGCCCGCGCCCGCGTCGATGCCGACGATGCGCGAATCGAATTCCGCCTTCTTCGCTTCGAGATCCGACAGGCTGTTGACGTCGACATTCTCCGGCACGATCAGACCGATCTTCGCATCCTGAAAGTTCGGCCCCAGATTCACGACCTTCGACTTGAAGTTGTTCCAGTACGCGCCATGCGTGACCGGTAGCCACGCCGAAAGCGTCGCATCCAGATCGCCGCGCGCGACGCCCTGCCACATCACGCCCGCCGCCACCGGCACGAGCTGCACCGGATAACCCAGCTTCTTCTCGATGACTCGTGCCGCGACATTCGACGTCGCAACGCTATCGTCCCAGCCCTCGACGTAACCGATCTTGATCGTCGGCTTATCCGCGGCGCTTGCCATAAAGCTCGAAGCCAGGGCAGCGGTCATCGCCCCAAGTACGAGCATTCTTCTCATCGGTTTCATTTGGTTTCCCCTTTGCGGCCCCACGCCGTGTAGCGAACAGAATCACCAGCCAGAATTGGCCCGTAACGCACTTTTCCGACACTCAGTTGTCAAGAAACGACGCACCCCGATCAGGGTCCGAGGACTTCACTTATCGACGACGAGATCGCTCAAAGGCTTGCTGCAGCACAGCAGCACCATGCCCTGATCGATCTCGCGCTGACGAATGCCGCCCGCGTGCTTCATGCTCACTTCGCCGGACACGAGCTTCACCTTGCAGGTGCCGCACATGCCCTGCGTGCACGAAGAAGGCAGACGCACGCCCGCTTTCTTCGCGGCATCGAGCACGTGTTCGCCGCTGCCGCATTCGATGTCGCGCCGGCTCTTCGCGAAGCTCACCTTGAACCTCGTTTCGACTGGCGCGACTTCGATCGTCTCGATCGTCGAGATCGGTTCAATCGGCGCCGGTTCGAAACCGGCCGCTTCTTCACGCGCTTCGACGAAATCCGTCTGCGTCGCGAGCGCATCGGCGACATGCGCAGTCGTCAGCTCCGCCGCGACGTCTTCGACGACACCGAACGAGAAGCTCTCCTCGTGATAATGCTTGCGATCGAAACCACCTTCGTCGAGCAGGTCGCGCACCGCCTTCATGTATGGCGCAGGGCCGCACGTGAAGATTTCGCGCTCGAGAAAGTCCGGTGCGATCAGCTTGAGCAACGGCAGGCTCAGAAAGCCCGTCACGCCCGGCCAGCTCGTGCGCGCGCCGATACGCTCGCATACGAAGGACGTGCGGAAGTTCTTGTGATTCGACGCGATCAGATCGAGCTCGCGCGCAAAGATGATGTCGTCGGGCGTGCGCGCGCTGTGCACGAACACGATGTCGGCATCGTCGCCGAGCTCGTGATGCGCGCGGCTCATCGACATGAGCGGCGTGATGCCCGAGCCCGCCGACAGAAACAGGTACTTGCGCGACGGATGACGCGCGCACGTGAATTCGCCCGACGGCCCGAGCACGCGCACGGTCGAGCCCGCGACGACGTTATCGTGCAGCCAATTCGACACCTTGCCGCCCGGCACCCGCTTCACCGTGATGGAGATCGTGTGCGGGCGAGTCGGCGCGGACGAGATCGTGTAGCAGCGGTTGATCTGCTCGCCGTCGATATCGAGTTCGAGCGTGATGAATTGCCCCGGCTCGAATACGAACGTGCGCTCGCCGGGCGCATTGAAGAAAAAGCTCTTGACGTCGTGCGTTTCCTGCCGGACGTGACAGCAGACGAGCGTCTCGTCGGTGTCGCAGTCCCAGCGCACGGGCAGCGTTCCCCAGAATTTCGGCTGGGTCACGCGGCTTTCGGTCGGCTCGAACGTAGCCTGATCGCGCATCATGTTCTGCTCCTGCTACGACTGCTTTAGCGCATGAAGGAAACGACTTTCTCGCCGTGCGACGCATCGACGCCGTGTTGCGGCGTATCGGCGTAATCGGCAAGACGTCCGATGTACCACTCGCAAAACTTCTCGACGAGGCCTTCCGTGAACGGCGAATACGGACCCGGCTCGTACGCGTTGCTGGCGACGCCAAGCTGCGAATACTCGACGAGGGTGCGGTCCTGATCGTTCGTCGCGCGCCACACTGCCGTGAGGTTGTCGACGTCGTAATCGATGCCTTCGCGCGCATCCTTGTGCACGAGCCATTTCGTGCGCACGAGCGTTTCACCCGATGCAAGCGGAATCACGCAGAACGTCACGATGTGATCGCTCATGAAGTGATGCCATGAATTCGGCTGCGTCCAGAACGACAGCCCGCCCAGGTCCGCGCGCTCGAAACCGCCGAGCAGCTTCTTCGATGCGACCTTCGCGTCGAGCGTCTGCGATTCGCCTTCACGGTCGAGCGGCAGCCGTTGCGTGCGAAAGCCGGTGACGAGATCGGCGAGGCGTTCGATTTCGGCGGACGGCAGGCACATCGCTTCCCATTGCTTCGTGCGCTCTTCGACGGTCTTCTCGAACGCCGCCATGCCTTCCTCGTTGGCAGGCGAGCGCTGATAGCCGAAGCCATATTCATAGAGCGAAATGGTCAGTTCCGGATGGTTCGCGACGCAGTGATAGCACTCGCGATTGTTTTCCATCGTGAGCTTCCAGTTGCCTTTCTCGACGATGTCGATGCTCGCCGCGATCTTGCAGTCCTTCAGGCCATGCGGCGCAAGATACGGCTCCATCGCTTCGCGCATCACGGCAAAGTCGGCGGGCGGATCGTCGGCGAGGCAGATGAAAATGAGGCCGGCCAGATTCTGCACGTGCACTTTCTTCAGGCTGTGCTTGCAGCGGTCGAACTGGTCGCCCATATGCTCGGCAAACATCAGGTCGCCGGAGAGGTTGTAAGTCCAGCTGTGATACGGGCACACGATATTGCCGAGCGAGCCCTTCTCCTGATTGCACAGGCGCGCGCCGCGATGGCGGCACACGTTGTAGAAGGCGCGGATCTCCATGTCGTCGTCGCGCACGATCAGGATCGAATCGTGCCCGATCTCGATCGTGGTGTAGTCGCCCGGCTCGGGAATGTCCGGTTCTACGGCGACCTGAATCCAGGTCTTGCGGAAAATGGCATCGAGGTCGAGCGCGTGGATTTCTTCGCTCGTGTAGAACGGGGCCTCGAGCGTGTGGCCCTTTTTGCGGCGTTCGATCAAAGCGCGAACGTCTGCCGAAACTTTCATCGTGTGCTCCGTTTTGCGTCACGTCTGGTGCCCCGCCAAACACCTTTGAACGCGGGCTGCTGCTTTCTTGTGTGGGTCGCCCGGCTGGGCTGAAAATCAGTAATCGACGAGTTGATGCTCGCGCAAATACGCCAGAATCACTTGTGCTTTTTCGACGGAACTCCCTTCAATTACGACGCTGCCGCCGCGGCTTTCGGTCGTCGTCGCGCCGAGCATGCGCGCGTGGCCCGAGCGCTTCTCGGGCGCGGCCAGCTTCTTCGGCTTCGCCGTGATGGGGCCGACGTTCCATGCCGCAGCTTCCTTGTCGGCGGGGGCGCTCGCGGCGACCGGCGCGACGTGGCCTTCACGCATGCGCGCATACGCATAGCGCGGCGCGGCGTTGGCGAGCGGATGCACCGCGACGAGCGCGGGCAGCGTCGTGCGCACGCGGCGGCGCAAACCCTTCGGCATGAACTGGCGCACTTCCACGCCTTCCTGCGTCACGCTGACATCGACGGCCGCCCCGACGAGCGGAACGTTCAGCGCATCCGCGAGCTTGTAAGGCAGCGTGCCGCTGTCGAATGCGCCTTCGGCGCGCGTGCCGGTGAACACGAGGTCATAACCCGCGAGCCGCGCGCCGAGCGCGGCGCACGCGTCGCCTTGCGTGTTGAGCACTTCGACTTTCGGCGCGCCGAGCGCGAGATATTCGGCGAGCGCCGGATTCGCGGGATCGCCTGCGTGCAGCACGTCGAGTTGCGCGCGCTGCGCTTTGGCAATGTCGATGGCGATCGTCAACGCGGCCGCATCGTTGCGGCTGTAGCGCGCCGTGCCGCTGACGGGATGGCGGCCGGTGGAAACCAGAACGGCGATTTTCATGCTGCAACTCCTTCGGCCACGCGCGCGGTCTGCAGGATCGATGTGCCGTTGGCACGCGCGGCGCGCGCGGCGGCGGCGGCATCGGTCAGCGCCTTGATCGTTTCCTGTGTGTCCGCGACGATCGTAAGGTTCGCGCGCTTCGCAATCGGCGCGCTCGCATCGAGATTCACGGCGATCACGTGACGGCAATCCTTGATGCCCTGCAAGTGCTGCACGGCGCCCGAAATGCCGAACGCAATATACACGCTCGCTTCCACGGTCTTGCCCGTTGCGCCGATCTGCTTGTCGCGCGTGAACTTGCCATCGTCGACGGCGACGCGGCTCGCACCGATCGCCGCGCCCAGCGTGCCCGCAAGTGCCTCGAAAGCGGCGATGTCGGACACGCCGTTGCCCGCCGACACGATGAAGTCCGCTTCTTCCAGCGCGACCTGCGCGGCGTCCATTTCCTCGATGCCGAGATCGACGTACGCGCTCGCTTTCGATGCCGGCACGATACCCTCCGGATTCACCGCCTCGCCCGCGCCGACGAAAGGCAGCTTCGCATCGACGGCATTGGCTGCAAGCAGAACCACATCGGGCAATGCACGCGATGCGACCGCGCGCCCCGCATGCGCATACGACGCGGCATGCGCCGCATCGAGCTCGACGACGTGCGTTGCAATCGACGCGTCGGCGCGCGCGGCGTAACGGCGGCCGAGATCGCCGTCGCCGGTCGCGTTGTCGGGCATGAAGATCTGCGCCGGTGCGAAAGCCGAGACGCATGCCGTCAACGCCCGCACTTCTTCATCGGGCGCGTAGTTGCGCCGGTCGAACGCGGGCAGTTCGATGAAACGATCCGCGCCCAGCGCCGCGGCATCGTCCTTGAATTCGCCGAACGCGATCAGCACGACGTCGGTCTGATCGTCCGCGAGCAAGGCCGCGGCGGCGAGCGCCTGGCGCGCGTGATCGTCGAGCGCGCCGCGATCCGTATGCGCCGCGACGAGCAGCGAGCGTGTCGCGCGCTTCGTCGTGCGGCGCGGTTTCACCGCCTCCCTGTGACCGCCGTGCGTGAAATCCAGCACGACGCCGTTGCCGACTTCACCGAGCGTGATGCGCTTCAGCCCGGCGGCCGTAACGATGAAAGGCCGGCGCGGATCGATTCGTTTGATGTCGTTCATGGCTTCACTCCAGCGCTGCGGCGACGAGTTCCGCCACGTCGAGCACTTCGGGACGAGGACCGACCACGCCTTCCAGCATCGCGGTGCATTGCGGGCAACCGACCGCGACCACATCGGCGCTGACCGATCTCGCATCGGCGATGCGGATATCGGGAATGCGCTGCTTGCCGGGGATATCGGTCAGCGGCGCGCCGCCGCCACCGCCGCAGCAGCGCGCGCGCATGCCGTGACGTTCCATCTCGACGACCTTGATGCCGATGGTCTTCAAGAGCTTGCGCGGCGCTTCCGTTTCGCCGTTGTAGCGGCCGAGATAGCACGGATCGTGATACGTGATCTTCTTGTCCGCGAGCACGGCGGCGGCCTTCGGCGAGAGCTTGCCGCTCGCGACGAGCTCGGCCATGAACGCGGTGTGATGCTGCACTTCGTAATAGCCGCCGAGCGCGCGATATTCGTTGCGCAGGCTGTGCAGCACGTGCGGATCGGCCGTGACGATGCGGCGGAACTGGTACTGCGAAAGCGTGTTCATCAGTTTCGACGCGCATTGCTGGAACGTGGCTTCGTCGCCCAGACGGCGCGCCGTGTCGCCGGTATCCGTTTCGGCGCCGCCGAGCACCGCATAGTCGACGCCCGCCTTGTTCATCACCTTCGCCAGTGCGCGCAGCGTGCGTTGATAGCGCATGTCGAACGCGCCTTCGCCCGCGATCAGCAGCACATCCACCGGACGGCCCGGTTGCGCGACCTGCACTTGCAGATCCACCGACCAGTCATAGCGTGCGCCGATGTCGTAGCCGTTCTGACTGCCCGTCTCGCGCAGATTCGCGAGCGTGATCGGCCCCTTGCCCGGCACGCTGCCTTCGACGAGCGTCTGGTTGCGCCGCATGTCGACGATCGCATCGACGTGTTCGATCAGCATCGGGCACTCCTGCACGCACGCGCGGCACGTCGTGCAGGACCAGATCGTGTCCGCTTCGATCATCTGCGAGATGAGCGGCCTGGCCGGACCGCCCGTGTGCCTGCCGACGGGAATGCCGGGCGTCGGGCTGCCCGCGTATTGCGAGTCCGAGCCGCCGACCATGCCCACGACCAGATCCTGAATCAGCTTCTTCGGATTGAGCGGCTGACCCGACGCGAACGCGGGACACGCAGCTTCGCACTTGCCGCATTGCACGCAGGCATCGAAGCTCAACAGCTGATTCCAGCGAAACTCGACCGGCTTGCCGACGCCGTATTCCTTCGCATCCAGCACGGGCTTTTTCAGCGCGGTCGGCGGCACGACTTCCTGGTGCGTGTTCGCCCTGAAGCGCTCCTGACGCGGATGGAACGCGAGATGCAGCAGACCCGCCATCGCGTGCTTCATCGGGCCGCCCTGCGCCGCGCCGAAGGTCATCGTGTATGCGCCCGCGGCGATCAGCAGCGCGACGATGATCGCGAGCGCGCCGGACATCCACGATGCGGGCAGCAGCATGAACAACGCAAGGCCGAGCGCGAACGAGCCGAGCAGAAGCGGCAGGCTGTCCCACGGTCCATGCGACAGGCGCGCGGGCACGTTCTTCGCATGACGGCGCCGGTACACGAACACCGCGCCGGCGAGCATGATGATCGCCGCGAGGAAGATCGCGCGGTCGAGCCACGGCGAGTAGATCGCGAGGCCGTAGTTGATGAAGACGAGCGCCATTGCGGCAATCGCGCCGCCCGCGGTCGCCACGTGCGTCTTCGCGATATACGGGTCGCGCGCCACGACATGATGCAGATCGACGAAATAGCGCTTAGGGATGTTGAGCAGATTCGCCCATCCGTACGCGCCGGCCGCCGTCGCGCGCCCTTCGCGCCAATACGCTGCGCGCTTGAGCAGGGCGAACGCGAGGCCCGCCACCGAAAGCCACAGCAGCGCGGTGATGACAAACACGGGGTTCATCGTCGAATACCTCGTTAGAAGTCTTTGCAGAGGCGCAGCGAATCGTAGATCGCGCTGTGGATGTTGTGCATCGAGATGCAGTCGCCGACGCGAAACAGCAGGAAGCGCCCGTTGCCGAGTTCTTCGCTCAGGCACGGCTGCGGTTGCGATGCGAACAACGTATGCACATCGATTTGCCCGCGATTGAGCGACTCGGGCTTGAGCTTCCAGTAAAGCGCGTCGTTCGGCGTGATGCCGTTCTCGATCACGACCTGATCCACCGCGCGTTCTTCCTGCTCTTCCGTGTACTCGTTGCGGATGACGGCGATCTTCTTGCCGTCTTCGTCGTACACCTTGTCGAGCCAGTAGTTCGGCGTGTGGATCACGCCCTGCGCATAGAGGCGTCGATAGAAAATCGGGAACGTGGTGCCGCCGGTGTCGTCGGCGACCTTCACGTCCGGTGTGACGATCTCGACGTTATTGCCCTTCGACGCGATGAAGTCCGCGACGCCCGCGCCGGCATGCGTCGAGACGCCGTCATAGACGAGCACGTTCTTGCCCGGCTCGACCTTGCCCGAGAGGATGTCCCACGAGCCGACCGCGAGGCCTTGCTCGACGCCCCACGCGGGCACCTGGCCCGTGAACGACGAGCCGCCCGTCGCGAGCACGACGATGTCCGGCTTCTCGGCCATGATCATCTTGTCGTCGGCTGCGACACCGAGACGGCGATCGACGCCCAGACGCTTCGTCTCCATGTCGAACCAGCGCACGATACCGGCCATCTGCTCACGCTGCGGCGCCTTTGCGGCGAGCATGATCTGACCGCCGACGTAATCGTTCTTTTCGAACAGCACGACGTCATGGCCGCGCGAACGCGCGACGCGCGCCGCTTCCAGGCCCGCGGGGCCCGCGCCGACCACGACGACCTTGCGCTTCGGCCCGCGCGTCTTTTCGATGACATGCGGCATCGTCGCCTCACGCGAGGTCGCCGCGTTCTGCACGCACAGCACGTCGAGGCCGTTGTACTGACGGTCGATGCAATAGTTCGCGCCGACGCACTGCTTGATTTCGTCCTCGCGGCCATCGCGAATCTTGATGACCATGTGCGGATCGGCGATCTGCGCCCGCGTCATGCCGACGAGATCGACCATGCCGTTCGCGAGGAGGCGCTCGGCCTGACCCGCGTCACGAATGCTCTGCGCATGCATGATCGGCAGCTTCACGACCGACTTGATGCCCGCCGCGAGATGGACGAACGGCTCGGGCGGCAGCGCCATCGGCGGCATGCAGTTGGCGAGCGTGTTGTGCGTATCCGCGCCTGAGCCGATTACGCCAACGTAATCGATGAGGCCGCTTTCGGACATCGCCTGCGCGATCTCTTTCAGGTTCTCGTGAGAAAGCCCGTCTTCATGGAACTCGTCGCCGCACATGCGCAGGCCGACGCAGAAGTCCGCGCCCACTGCTTCACGTACGGCTTTCAATACTTCGGTGCCGAAGCGCAAGCGGTTCTCCAGAGAGCCGCCCCATTCGTCGGTACGAAAGTTGGTGCGCGGGCTCCAGAACTGATCGATCAGATGCTGGTGCGCCGCGGAGATCTCGATGCCGTCCATCCCCGCATCCTTCACGCGCTTGGCGGCCGCGGCGAAGTCGGCGATGATGCGCTTGATCTCTTCCACTTCGATGATCTTCGCGTTGCCGCGATGCACCGGCTCGCGCACGCCAGATGGCGACATCAGATGCGGCCAGTGCTCGCCGTGCCAGGCGGAACGGCGGCCCATGTGCGTCGCCTGGATCATGATGAACGCGCCATGACGATGCATCGCTTCGGCAAGACGCGCGAGCGGATCGATGACCTTGTCGGTCGCGAGGTTCACCGACTTCCACCAGCCTTGCGGGCTGTCGATCGAAACCGGACTCGAACCGCCGCACACGGCGAGGCCGACGCCGCCCTTCGCTTTCTCCTCGTAGTAGCGGATATAGCGGTCGCCGGGCAGGCCGCCCGGTTCGGCATAGACCTCCGCATGCGCGGTGCTGACGATGCGGTTGCGCAACGTGAGCTTGTTGAGCTGGAGAGGCTTGAAAAGGTTCGGGTAACGCATTGCGATCGACCTCGGAATGGATTTGCTTCGGTGCGTGGCGCTTACAGCGGCGACACTTCGAACACGCAATGATCGTGTCCCTCGGCGGCGCATTGCGTCTCGATCGACTTCGAGCGCGGGCCTTTCTTCGCGCTGTCGGGCGCAGTGTCGTTCACCCAGTCCATCGCGCCGGCGAACCAGCCCGCGAACATGTAGCAGAGCTTGCCCTGCTTGCCCGGCTGCTGGAGCACGAACGACGAGTGACGCAGATGGATGCGCGCATGCGAAGTCGCCGGATCGGCTTCGACGATGTCGAACAAGCCCCAGCCGCGCTGCGACAAACGCTTAAGGTAGTGCTCGAACACGGCCATGCCGCTGATGCCGTGCTTCTCGGCTTCTTTATCGCACCAGTGATACGCGGACTTGTAGCCGGCCTTGTACAGAATCTCCGCATACGCATCGCGGCCGAGCGCTTCCTCGACGGCGACGTGATTGTTCGTGAAGAAATGGCGCGGCACGTAGAGCATCGGCAGCGCATCGGTGGTCCAGACGCCGGTTTGCGGATCGACGTCGATAGGCAGTTGAGGTTGCATCGCAGGGTTCCTTGTATTTGTCGTTGGTGATCAGACGTTCCAGACTTCGCCGAAGAAGCGCATCCAGTTTTCGCCCATCACTTTCTTGATGCGCGACTCGCTCCA
>FCOD02000031.1 GCA_001544655.2 Caballeronia turbans | reverse complement strand
GCGACCGGGTCGTCAAATCCCGCCCTAAACGGTACACCGTTCGTTATCTAAGAAAAGACCTTAACTGAACGGCATTAGCCCGCGATGGGGCGCTTTTTTGCTGCTGGGCGGCGATGCGTTTTTGCAGCCGCTCAGCTAACGATGCAGTTGCGCGAGGCTTACGCGCGGCTGCGGTATTCGTTCGTGCGGGTGTCGATTTCGATCTTGTCGCCGATGTTGCAGAAGAGCGGCACTTGCAGCTCGAAACCGGTGTTCAGCTTGGCGTTCTTCAGGACCTTGCCCGACGAAGTGTCGCCCTTGACGGCCGGTTCGGTGTAGACGATTTCGCGAACCAGCGTGGTCGGCAGTTCAACCGAGATGGCCTTCTCGTTGTAGAACACGACTTCGCACGCCATGCCGTCTTCGAGGTAGTTGAGCGCGTCGCCCATCATTTCGGCTTCGACTTCGAACTGGTTGTAGTCAGCGTCCATGAAGACGTACATCGGGTCCGCGAAGTACGAGTACGTCACTTCCTTGCGGTCGAGCACGACGACGTCGAATTTGTCGTCCGCCTTGTAGACGGTTTCCATGCCGGCTGCCGTCAGCAGGTTCTTGAACTTCATCTTCACGACCGCGGCGTTGCGGCCCGATTTGTTGTACTCGGCGCGCTGCACGACCATGGCATCGTTGCCGATCATGACGACGTTGCCGACGCGGAGTTCTTGTGCGGTCTTCATAAAACTAGGTCCTGTACGAAAGGATTTGGCTTGAATGCCTGGAATGAATCGATCGGACGGCGGCGCTGCCGGTATTTTGCCGCCGCCGTGCGAGAGTTCTGCTAACGAGGGAGGGACTTGCGTTTGAGCCGGCCCATGCGGCGAAATGCTGGAACTGCGACCTGCTTCCTCGGATAACCGCTTATTTTAACTGAGTTTTTGCTTATTTGGCCAGTCGCATGGCGCGCCTTGGAACGCGCGACGCGATGCTCATCGCACGAGGCGCGACGCAACATGTGCGACGAGATTGCCCGCCAGATCGCCGACGCCCGCCAGCTCCTTCGCCCAACGCGCCGCGCACGTCTCCAGCTTCGCTCGATGACGCCAGAAATCGGCCCAGTCCGGCACGCCCGCGCCGTTCCACGCGTGCCAGAAACGCGCGACGGCGTCGCGCGCGGACGGATCGAGCGTGCGCGTGTAATGCGCGAGGGCGGCGTCGAGCTTCGGCACGTGGGCGTCGTCGGCTTGCGGGTAGATATGCCAGACAAACGGCTTGTTCGCCCATTGGGCACGCACGAAGGAATCCTCGCCTCGCACGAAGTTGATGTCGGCGGCCCAGAGCAGTTCGTCGAAGCGAGGCTGCTCGACGAAGCCGAGCGCGTGCGCCCGCAGCGCGCCCGCGCGCGCCGACATGCCGGCCGCGAACCTGGGCAGGCCGAAAAACCGCGCGAGTGCGCCGGAAATGCGGCCTTCAGGCACGAGCAGCACGACTGGCGCATCGCCGTCGCGCCATTGCGCGAGAAGCGCGTCGACCGCCGGATTTTCATAGGCGAAGAGGGACACGACCGTCTCACCGTCGCCCGGCCGCTCGACGTCGACTCGCTCGCGCCACCAGACATCGGCATCGAACTGATCGCGGCGCGTATCGAGATTGCGCTCCTTCAACACGCCGCCCGTGCCCTTGCCGAGGCCGGGGAAAAAGAAGCTCTTGTCGAGCGGATAGCGCGGGTGCGGAGACGGCCGCAGGTGGAAATCCGCGACCCAGTCCTCGCCGCTCAGGTATTCGAGATTGATCCAGACGGGCTTCAGGTCGCGGCGCGCCATCGCGGCGATGTACGCGTGCGGCAGCTCGCACGCGAACGCCTCGATCACGACATCCGGAATGGCGAGCGTGTCGCCCGCGTGCGATGGATCGCGCCAGTGCTCGATCGTGACCCCCATCGCATCCTGACGCGAAAGTGTTGCGTCGACCTCCGGGCAGAGCGCATGAAAGACCTGCAGATCGTCGACGCAAAGACGCACGCGCCAGCCGTGCTCCGCGTGCAACTGGCGCGCGAGACGCCAGCAGACGCCGATGTCGCCGAAATTGTCGACCACCGCGCAGAAGATGTCGCAGGCGAGTTCCGGGGCGGCGGGATGGGTAGTCATGAGGACGAAGGCGCGCGGCGTAATGTTCTAAACTGGCGATTCTAGTGCGACACGCACGCTCGTGTCCGTGGGCCTCGCGTTAAGAGGCATCGACTAGAGGGATATCGCCTGAGACTTCGGTTTTGGTCGCTCTACCCTCCGCAGGCGGCCCCCTTGTGGGCCGCGCCCTTGTAGTAGGGGTGGTTTCGGCCACTCCTGGATGGAACGAACCGCGGTGCAGCTTGGCCGTGAAACGTGTTGCATTAGTCTGGTTATCACCAGATTCCGCCCAGTCAGCGGCTTCACTTCCGCTGACAAAGCGGAGTGTTGTTTGCAGCGTTCGCCGCCTAGTGTGGTGAACCCGCTACACGATACGAGCGAAAGCTCGGGATGTCATTGTTCGGCCCGACCTGCAGTTTGGGGGAGGGCAGTGAACCTGCTGTACGACCAGCAGTAGCCTACGAGGACATGCGTCACTGGCAACGGTGGGGTGTGAAGCTCCTCGGACAATGTAGCCCCCGGAGGTATCGGGCGGACCGTTCCCGTGAGGGGATTGTTCGGAGACTCCCAGCAGCGAGGGGGTCGAGGAGCTAGGCTGGCTGATAAGGTTAATGTAAGTGAACTGCTGATAAACCTCGTTACCAGTGAGGAGCCAAAGCTGCTTGAAACATCGGGCTCTAACCAAAACGGTACGTGGTCGGATAGCCCACTTAGAATTTGGGCTACGTCGTTACAGCACCACCGGGGGATAGGCAGAACCTACGTCAGTCGTGTGACATGCCGGGAACGTGGTAAGCCCGTATGGTCGCCAGCGCTGTACGGCTGGCAGACGGACCGTAAGGAACGTTGTTGATCATGCGGGTATGGGAGGACGGAAAAAGCGAATGCCGGGCTGTAATGGCACGGATAGGGGTTGAGACATTATCCCACGCGAAAGCGGGCAGACTTCCGTCTGGTCTACCGTCGCAAGGCGGCTGACTACCCTCTGTAACTTGGTCAGGTACGGGTGCATGCGCCCGTACTGAGGTGTTTGTCCGAGATAGGGGCGCACGCGCTCCTATTGAGGTGTCTGTTGTTCCCTAGAGGGGTGTGTCTGCCCCTCTGGGGAGATGCGCCTTCTGCCTGGGGACTTTTTCCAAGTAGGAGAGCAGCATGAAAGTATCTGGTCGAAAGACCGGATCTGCGCTTTCCGACGCGCCTGTCAACTGGAATGCCGTCAATTGGCGGAAAGTTGAGCGGAACGTGAGAGGGATGCAGATTCGAATTGCGAAGGCGACGCGGGAAGGTGACTGGCGCAGGGTGAAAGCCCTGCAACGGATGCTGACTCGCACGTTGTCCGCGAAGCTGTATGCGATACGACGTGTTACGCAGAACCAGGGTGCGCGAACGGCTGGAGTCGATTGCGAACTGTGGGACTCGCCTGAGAGCCGGTGGGAAGCCATCGGCAGGTTGAAGCGGCGCGGATATAAGCCTTTGCCATTACGGAGAGTTTTTATCCCCAAGGCCAATGGAAAGGAGCGTCCTTTGGGCATTCCGACCATGCGGGACAGGGCGATGCAAGCCTTATATCTGCTGGCTTTGGAGCCGGTAGCAGAGTCGACGAGCGACCCGAACTCGTATGGGTTCCGGATCAATCGTTCAACGGCTGACGCTATGGGTCAGGTACGAGCTTGCACGTCCCGGAGGAATTCGTCCCGATGGGTACTGGAAGCGGATATCAAAGGCTGCTTTGACCACATCAACCACGATTGGCTGGAAAACCATGTCCCCATGGACAGGGAAATTCTCCGAAAGTGGTTGAAGGCTGGCCTGATTTACAAGGGGCAGCTACAGGCGACTGAGGCCGGTACGCCGCAGGGAGGCATCATCTCCCCGACGCTGGCAAACGTGACGCTGAACGGGCTGGAGCGTGAACTGATTGCGCACCTCGGTGCGAAATTCGGGATCGCAAAGGCAAAGAAGCTGAAAGTGAATGTGGTGCGATACGCGGATGACTTCGTGATCACCGGCGACTCGAAAGAGATTCTGGAAAACGAGGTCAGGCCTTGGGTGGAAGCATTCCTTGCTGTTCGAGGCCTGCAACTGTCAGAGGCAAAAACGCGGATCACCCACATTGATGAAGGCTTCGATTTCCTTGGGTGGAATTTCCGGAAGTACTCGGGAAAGCTGCTCATCAAGCCGAGCAAGAAAAACGCGCAAGCGTTTTATCGCAAGGTGGCGGAAACGATCAGCGGCAACAAAACGGTAAAGCAGGAGGTTCTGGTCCAACTGCTGAACCCGATGTTGCGCGGATGGGCGCAGTATCACCATCCGGTCTCGGCCAAGCAGACGTACAGCCGGATGGAGCATCTGATTTTTCGGAAGCTCTGGCGGTGGTCGAAGCGGAGGCATCCGCAGAAGAGCGCTGTATGGGTGAAGCAGAAGTACTTTCACTCTGTCGGTGCCCGGAATTGGGTGTTTGCCGTTCGCACGGAGCGCGAGGACGGCAGTTGGGGGCTGAATGAGTTGTACCAGCTTAGCGGTACAGCTATCAAATGGCACACGAGGATCAAGGGCGAGTTCAATCCTTTTGATCCGAAGTGGGAGCAGTATGGCGAGACCTTGCGGCAGGGGCGCATGTGGGAACAGATGCGTTACCGAAAGCAGTGGGCCGCGCTATATCTGTCACAAGGCGGGCTATGCGCGCATTGTGGCTGTGCCTTGACGGACGAAACGGGTTGGCACGACCATCATCTGGAATATCGGATGCATGGCGGCACCGACGCCTTGTCCAACCGGGCGCTGCTTCACCCGCACTGCCACCGGCAAGTGCACGCTGGAAAACTAGTTGTAACTAAGCCGGTTCTGTCGTAGACAGAACTTTGTTTGTAGATTTGAGCCGTATGCGGGGAAACTCGCACGTACGGTTCTCGGGGGGCCCGGCTTTCGCAAGAAAGTCGGGCTACCCGACAGATAACGCACCCGGCACGGCTCACCGCCGTGCCTATGCTTTTCCGCCCCCTTGCTGCATGACTGACACCGACGCCCCCCAACCGGATTTCGACCCGAAAAAGACGCTCGCCCAACTGCCGCATCTGCCCGGCGTGTACCGCTATTACGACGGCGATGGCAACGTGCTCTACGTCGGCAAGGCGCGCAATCTGAAAAAGCGCGTGTCGAGCTACTTCACGAAGACGCTGCATTCGCCGCGCATCGCGATGATGGTGACGCGCATCCGCAAGATCGAGACGACTGTCACGCGTTCGGAAGCGGAAGCGCTGCTGCTCGAGAACAATCTCATCAAGGCGCTCGCGCCGCGCTACAACATTCTTTTTCGCGACGACAAGTCGTATCCGTTCCTCAAGCTCACGGGCCACACGTTTCCGCGCATGGCCTACTACCGCGGCGCGGTCGACAAGAAAAACCAGTACTTCGGCCCGTTTCCGAGCGCGTGGGCGGTGCGCGAGAGCATCCAGATCCTGCAGCGCGTATTCCAGCTGCGCACCTGCGAGGACTCGGTCTTCAGCAACCGCACGCGGCCGTGCCTCCTGCATCAGATCGGGCGCTGCACGGCGCCGTGCACGGGGCTCATCACGGAAGAGGATTACGCCCGCGACGTGTCGAACGCATCGCGCTTCTTGCTCGGGCGGCAGGGCGAAGTGATGAAGGAACTGGAACAGAAGATGCACGCGTTCGCCGCCGATCTGAAGTTCGAGCAGGCCGCGGCGGTGCGCAATCAGATGAGCTCGCTGTCGACCGTGCTTCATCAGCAGGCGATCGAAGTCGGCGGCGAGAGCGACGTCGATATCCTCGCGGTCGTCGCGCTCGGCGGCAAGGTCTGCGTGAATCTCGCGATGGTGCGCGGCGGGCGGCATCTCGGCGACAAGGCGTATTTTCCGGCGCACGTCGAAAGCGCGATGGCGCTGGACGATGAAGACGATCTGCCCGAGCTTGCCGACGTTGCGGAAGCGGCCCCCGCCACGCCCGCCGACGCAGCGCCCGCCGATGTCGAAGCAATCGTGCAGGCAGCCGAACAGGATGCGCGGGCCGCCGAATCGTTCACGCAGACGAGCCTCGAGACGGTGCAAGCCGCATTGGAATCTGAAGCTGAAGCCGAAGCCGAAGCCGAATCTGAGCCTGAACCGCGCGAAGGCGCGCTCGAATCCGAGGTGCTCGAAGCCTTCATGGCGCAGCATTACATCGGCAATCGCGTGCCGCCGGTGCTCGTCGTGAGTCATGCGCCGTCGAGCCGCGAGCTCGTCGATCTGCTGATGGAGCAGGCGGGCCACAAGGTCACGCTGCTGCGTCAGCCGCAGGGACAGAAGCGCGCGTGGCTCTCCATGGCCGAAAACAATGCAAAGCTCGCGCTCGCGCGTCTTCTGTCGGAGCAGGGGTCGCAGCAGGCGCGCACGCGCTCGCTTGCCCAGACGCTTTCCATGGAGATGGACGATCTCGCGCAACTGCGCATCGAGTGCTTCGACATCAGTCATACGATGGGCGAGGCGACGCAGGCATCGTGCGTCGTGTATCACCATCACAAGATGCAGTCGGGCGAATACCGGCGCTACAACATCAACGGCATCACGCCCGGCGACGACTACGCCGCGATGCGCCAGGTGCTCACGCGCCGCTACGAGAAGATGGTCGCGCAGGCCGCCGCGAATGCAAACGACGAAGCGACGACCCTGCAACCCGACGATGCCGCCGACCCCAACGTCACGCCCGATGCCGCCGAACCCGTGGCTGCGGGCGGCACGCTGCCCAACATCGTGCTGATCGACGGCGGAAAAGGGCAGGTCGAGATCGCGCGGCAAGTTTTCTCGGAGCTCGGGCTGGATCACGGCATGCTGGTCGGTGTCGCGAAAGGGGAAGGGCGCAAGGTGGGCCTCGAAACGCTGGTGTTCGCCGATGGCCGTGCTCCGCTCGAGCTCGGCAAGGAAAGCGCGGCGCTGATGCTCGTCGCGCAGATCCGCGACGAGGCGCACCGCTTCGCCATCACCGGCATGCGCGCGAAGCGGGCGAAAGCGCGCCAGACATCGCGGTTGGAAGAACTGGAGGGCGTCGGTGCGAAACGGCGTCAGCGGCTGCTTTCGCGATTCGGCGGATTGCGCGGCGTGCAGGCGGCGAGCGTCGAAGACCTGGCGAGCGTCGAAGGCATTTCGCTGGCGCTGGCACAGCAGATTTATCGTCAGTTGCATTGAGCCGCAAGCGCCTGCCGCACGGCGTGCCGCCTTGTGAGCGCGGGGTCGACGCGGCACAATGTCGGCTTCCTTACACGTCCCTCAACCGCTTTCGCCCATGCCGTTCAATCTACCGATCTTCCTGACGTGGCTGCGAATCGTGCTGATTCCACTCGTGGTGGGCGTGTTCTATTTGCCGGACATGATGATGAGCCCGGAGCATCGCAACCTGCTCGGCATGATCATTTTCGTACTCGCGGCGCTCACCGACTGGTTCGACGGCTTTCTTGCGCGCAAGCTCAATCAGACGTCTTCGTTCGGCGCGTTCCTCGATCCGGTCGCCGACAAGCTGATGGTCACCGCCGCGCTGCTCGTGCTCGTGCAGTTGTCGCGGCTGAATGCGGTGATCGCGCTCATCATCGTCGGCCGCGAGATCACGATTTCCGCGCTGCGCGAATGGATGGCGCAGATCGGCGCATCGAAGAGCGTTGCGGTGAATCAGCTCGGCAAGTTCAAGACCGTCTGCCAGATGGTCGCGATTCCGATGCTGCTGTTTTACGGGCCGCTGAAGATCGCTGGCACGCCCTGGATCATCGACACGCGCGTGTGGGGCTTGTGGCTCATCTACGTCGCGGCGTTTCTCACCGTCTGGTCGATGCTCTACTACATGAAGCTCGCGTGGCCTCAGATTCGTGAGCGCGGCGGCATGCTGTGAGGGATCGTAGCGATCATTGCAAAAAATTGCGTCGAACCCATAAATTCCTCTCACAAAACAGTTGACAGCCCTCTTTGGCTTCTACATAATCTCGTTTCTCTGATGCACGGCGCGACGCAACAAGCGAAGCGAGAGCAAAGGAGAGCAGTAGTCAATGCGGGAGTAGCTCAGTTGGTAGAGCGCAACCTTGCCAAGGTTGAGGTCGCGAGTTCGAGACTCGTCTCCCGCTCCAGATTTTGAAAGTTTCGATGTCATCGGCGCTGAATTGGCAAGCGCAGCGAGGCATCGGAAACTGGCAGTTTAGCGTTGCAGGATAGTGCGGGAGTAGCTCAGTTGGTAGAGCGCAACCTTGCCAAGGTTGAGGTCGCGAGTTCGAGACTCGTCTCCCGCTCCAGATTTTGAAAGTTTCGATGTCATCGGCGCTGAATTGGCAAGCGCAGCGAGGCATCGGAAACTGGCAGTTTAGCGTTGCAGGATAGTGCGGGAGTAGCTCAGTTGGTAGAGCGCAACCTTGCCAAGGTTGAGGTCGCGAGTTCGAGACTCGTCTCCCGCTCCAGTCAAAGGGGAAGCCAAGCTTCCCTTTTTGTTTGGTGGCACAGCCGGCATGATCGCCGGCACGCACCGAAACTGCTTTTGGCGCGGTAGCAAAGCGGTTATGCAGCGGCCTGCAAAGCCGTTTAGACCGGTTCGACTCCGGTCCGCGCCTCCACTTGAAAAGCCCTGATCCGTCAGGGCTTTTTCTTTTCGGACCGCCGGTATTCAGCCGATTCTGCGTCCCGCCCGTCGCGGCACGACACGGCATAATTGCCATACTTCCGCCACACGAACGCCAATGACCGATCCACTCTCTCAACTCGAATGGCGCTGGAAGCGCTTCGACGACCTGACGACCGCCGAGGTCTACGACATGCTCGCCGCGCGTAGCGCCGTGTTCGTCGTCGAGCAGAATTGCGTGTATGGCGACATCGACGGACTCGATCTCGATGCGTGGCACCTCCTCGCATACGGCAAGGCCGACGAGCGTCCCGCACTCGCGGGCTATCTGCGCGTGCTGTTGCCGGGCCATCCAGACGAAAGCGAGAAGCACGTGCGCATCGGCCGGGTGCTGACGACCGCCAGGTTTCGCAAGATGAAGCTCGGCAACACGATGCTCGAGCGCGCGCTCGAGCACATCCTGAAGCAATGGCCCGATCAGCCGATCAGCCTGCACGCGCAAGCGCATTTGCAACGCTTCTACGGTGCGTTCGGCTTCGTGCCGTCGTCGGGGCTGCATGATGAAGACGGCATTCCGCACGTATGGATGCGCCGTCCTGGCTTCGAATCATGATGTCGTGGCCTTCGGGCCGGTGAGCGGCGCGCCCGCGCCGCGTCCGACACGTTCCTTCCTTAGCCGCGAGCGCGCCGACAGCCGCAGCCAGTGACGCAGCGCGATCAGTGCGCCGATGACGCTCATCATCGATCCCGGAATCCATAGCAAGAGCCCGCCGATCTGCTGATCGCGCATCGGCGTGATCCATGTGAACGCGCGGCCGCAGATGGAGTAGATCGGATACAACTCGTGCGGCGTGAAGAAGATATAGGCGCCGAGGATAATCTGCGGCGGAATGGCGGCGATCACGACGAGTATGCGTCTGCCGGGCGCGAGCCGCGCGGGCGGCGCCGGACGCGGATCGAGAATCAGCCACCAGAAGAGCAGACCGTCGATCACCATGCTCCAGTTCATCACGCGGTAGAGCCGGTAATCGAGCATCGCCTTGAAGTGGATCGGTGAAAGCAGCCAGAAGTAGATCAGCCCGACGAACAGCGCGACCGCGATCGCGGGATTGAACACGATATCGAAGAACATGCGCGCGGCTCGGGTCTGCGCGGCCGGGCGCAGCCAGCGTTGCCGCCAGACGAACGGAACGCCCGCGCGCAATGCCGCACCGGGATACGACAGCGCGATCAGGAACGGCCCGAGATGATGCAGCACCAGATGCTGCAGCCGATGCATGAAGAATTCATGCTCGAAGAAGTAGTCGAGCCGCGTGTGGAGCGCGACATAGAGCGCGATCAGGCCGAACCAGAACGCAATGCGACGCGAGATCGACACGCGCGCGTGCCGCGCGCCGCGCGCGAACAGCATCCCCGCGACGAGCACGGCGATCACGACCGTCGGTGACGGCTCCCACGGATCGAGCCAATACAAAAGCGTGGTCATCGTCAGGCGTCCTTCGCGTGAATCACGCGCTTCAGATCGTTCGCGATGGCGTCGATGGAATCGTGGTCGGTCGCGAGCAGGCGCGCGTGGCCGGCGGCATCGAAGATATAGACGGCCGAGCTATGCGTGACTTCGTATTCGCCGTTCGGGTCGCGCTTTTCCATCTGATACGCGATGCGATAACGCTGCGCGACCGATTCGATCGCGCGTTCGGTGCCTGTCAGACCGACGGCATGCCTGTCGTCGAAGGCGCGCACGTAGGAGCGCAGGAGTGCGGGCGTATCGCGCGCCGGATCGACCGAGACGAACACGATGCGCGTGTTGTCCGCGTCCGCGCCCACGCGCTGGAGCACCTGCATGAGGCGCGCCATCGTTTCGGGGCAGACGTCGGGGCAATGCGTGTAGCCGAAATAGACGAGCGTCGTTTTGCCCGCGAAGGACTGTCCGGTGACGGGCGCGCCGGCATCGTCGACGAGCGAGAAGTCCAGGTCCGGCAAGTGACCCGCTACATCGGTCAGATGCCACGGCTCGGCGGGCTTCGAGCAGGCGGCGAGCGCACACAGCGAAAGAAGGGCGATGAGGCGCCGGGGCCGCGTGAACCGTGCGAGAGGATGGAGGAACGAAGCGTGCATCGGAAAGTGCGTTGCAGGATGATTCGGTATGAACTCCTGTCGCAAAATACACGCCTTTCGCGGCGCCGCCAGCGCATCATGTCGCGATCGGACTATTTTTGAGACGATTTGCCGCATGACCCAGGCGCGCTGAAAGGACCAACGGCGAGGGCTGTAAGCTAAGACCTTTCTTAAACGAAAGCTTTCGCGCGGTAAGATGCGCACGCATTGCGACGTTCGAAACGGGCGCGCGCCACATCACAGGCAACCACAGGCCAAAGATCGATGCTCACTCTTCCCGATTCCCTGTCTCTTGCCGAGACCGCTTTCTTCTTCGATTTCGACGGCACGCTCGTCGAACTCGCCTCTACGCCCGACGGCATCTTCGTGCCGCGCTCGGTGCCCGACATCCTCGCAGCGCTCCGGCGCGCGACCAACGGCGCGGTCGCGGTCGTGTCGGGGCGCGGCATCGACAATATCGACTCGTTCCTGCAGATGGCCGACTTGCCCGTCGCGGGCATGCACGGCGCGGAACGGCGCGATTCGAACGGCGACGTCCAGCGCATCGGTTTCAACGACGAGCGGCTGCTGCGCATGGAGCACGCGCTCGAGAAGGTCGTCAACGCGAATCCGGGCATGTTGCTGGAAATCAAGGGCGCGGCACTCGCGCTGCATTACCGCAACGCGCCCGACCGCGAGCCGGCCGCGCGCGCGGCCACGGAGAAGCTCGTCGCTGAATACGCGGACGCCTACGTACTGCAACCGGGCAAGATGGTCTACGAGATCAAGCCGAAAGACGTCGACAAGGGCCGCGCGGTGCGCGCTTACATGGGCGAGCCGCCGTTCACGGGCCGCAAGCCCGTATTCATCGGCGACGATCTCACCGATGAGAAGGGCTTCGCGGTCGTCAACGAGTTCGACGGGCTGTCGGTGAAGATCGGGCCGGGCGAGACGGTGGCGCGGGCGCGCATCGAATCGGTCGAATTGTTGCTGGACTGGTTGCAGGTGATTGCGGGCACGGCGGGGAAGCACGCGTGAGCCGGCTGATCATCGTTTCGAACCGCGTCGCGCCGATTTCCGAAGGCGGCCCCGCAGCGGGCGGTCTCGCAGTCGGCGTGTACGACGCGCTGAAGGAAACCGGCGGCATGTGGTTCGGCTGGAGCGGGGACGTGCTCGCGTCTCATCCCGAGGGCATCAAGCTCGAAGAACACGGGCCGGTGACCTTCGCGACCATCGGCCTCGTGAGGCGCGACTACGACCAGTACTACCGCGGCTTTTCCAACGCGACGTTGTGGCCCGCGTTTCACTATCGTCCGGACCTGATCGAGTTCGATCGCCACGAATACGACGGTTATTGCCGCGTGAACCGCTGGCTCGCCGAACAGCTCGCGCCGCTGCTCAGACCCGACGATGTGATCTGGGTGCACGACTATCACCTCATTCCGTTCGCTCAGGCGCTGCGCGCGCTAGGCGTGAAGAATCGCATCGGCTTCTTTCTGCATATTCCGTTTCCGGCGCCGCAGATTCTGCTGAGCGTGCCGCGCCATCGCGAGCTGGCGGAGGCGCTCTGCGCGTTCGATCTGCTCGGCTTCCAGACCGCGCCCGATCTGCGCGCGTTTTGCGATTACATCGAAACGGAAACGGGCGGCACGCTGCGGCGCGACGGTACCGAGCCGGTCGAAGTTCGCGCGTTCGGCCATGCGCTTCGCGCGGCGGCGTATCCGATCGGCGTCTATCCCGACGAGATCGCCGCGCTCGCGAAGGACGGCGAAAGCGGGCGGGACGTCGAGATCGTCAAGGCGACGCTGCACCATCGCAAGCTCGTGATGAGCGTCGATCGCCTGGACTATTCGAAGGGCCTCGTCGAACGTTTTCGCGCGTTCGAGCGGTTGATCGAGCACGATTCGCATCAGCGCAACAACGTGTCGTTCCTGCAGATCGCGCCGCCGACACGCTCCGATGTCGACGCCTATCGCGACATGCGCTTCCAGCTCGAGGCGGAATCGGGCCGCATCAACGGCCGCTATGCCGAGCTCGACTGGACGCCGATTCGCTATATCCATCGCCAGTATGAGCGGCCGGTGCTCGCCGCGCTGTTCCGAGAGGCGCATGTCGGCCTCGTCACACCGTTGCGCGACGGCATGAATCTCGTCGCGAAGGAGTATGTCTCGGCGCAGGATCCGGACGATCCCGGCGTGCTCGTGCTGTCGCAGTTCGCGGGCGCGGCGCGCGAGCTGACGGCCGCGCTCATCGTCAATCCGCTCGACATCGACGGCATGGCCGACGCGCTCGCCACCGCGCTCGAGATGCCGCTCGACGAACGCAAGGCGCGCTACGGCGAGATGATGCAGCAGCTTCGCGCCAACAACGTCTCCGTCTGGCGCGACAACTTCCTGCGCGATCTGAAAGCGGGCGCGTAGACGCAAAAAAGCCGCGTTTTCTTTTCGAAAACGCGGCTTTTTCGACTGGGGAGCGATCAGGCCGGCTGCTTGTGCGGCGTTGCCACGATCGACGGCACCTTGCCGTGCTGCTTCGCGAGCAACTCGCGATAAAGCCCCGGACGATCGCGCAATTCCTGGGGCGAACCGTCGTCGATGACCTTGCCCGCGCTCATCACGATGATGCGATCGAAGTTCTGCAGCGTCGACAGGCGGTGCGCAATCGCGATCACCGTGCGGCCGACCATCAGACGGTCGAGTGCCTGCTGAATCGCTTCCTCCGATGCGCTGTCGAGCGCGGAGGTCGCTTCGTCGAGCAGGAGAATGGGCGCGTTTTTCAGGATCGCGCGTGCGATCGCGATGCGCTGGCGCTGGCCGCCCGACAATTTCACGCCGCGGTCGCCGACGATCGTGTCGAAACCTTCCGGCATCGCTTCGATGAAGTCCGTGCAGCGCGCCTCGCGCGCGGCGGCGAGCACTTCCTCGCGGCTCGCATCCGGACGGCCGTAAGCGATGTTTTCGAACACGGTGCGGTGAAACAGCGAAATATCCTGCGGCACGAGCGCGATCGCGTGGCGCAGGCTGTCCTGCGTGATCGCGCCGATATCCTGGCCGTCGATCTTGATGCTGCCTTTCTGCGGCTCGTAGAAGCGCTGCAGCAGCGCGAGCACGGTCGACTTGCCCGCGCCCGACTTGCCGATCAGCCCGACGCGCTGGCCCGGCTCGATATGCAGATGGAAGTTGTCGAGAATCGGGCGGCGGCGCGGATACGCGAACGTGACGCTGTCGAAATCGACGCGCCCCCCTTGCGGCACGAGTTCGGTTGCATCCGAGCGATCCGGCATGCCGTGCGGCTCGAGCAGCGTCTGGACGGCTTCGGCAAGACGTGCGACGTGCTGTGTGACATCGACGAGCGCCACGGCGAGATCGCGCGTGCCATGAAGAATCGTGAAGCCGAGCGAACTGACGAGCACGATATCGCCCGAAGTCGCGCGGCCCTGCGACCACAGCCAAAGCGCCCAGCCGAGCAGGCCGGCGGAGAGAATCGCCGTCACGACCGCGTGGAAGAGGCGCAGTTTTTCGAGGTACAGCAGGCTCTGCTGGCGCGCGACCATTTCGGCCTTCACCGTTGAACCGAAGCGCTTCTGCTCGCGAAAGGTCATGCCGAACGCGCGCACGAGCGCCATGTTGCCGATCACGTCGACGAGCTCGCCATCGACCGACGCCGCCTTCGACGCGAAACTGTGATGCCTTGCCGAGCCGCGCTTCGCAAGCCGGTAGAGGATCAGCGCGAGGACCAGCGATGCGGTCATCAGGCCGGCGGCCATCAGCGGATTGACCGAGACGATCATTACGATCGCGCCCAGCACCGCGATACACGGCGGCAGGACGTTCCACGCCATCACGTTCTCGGAGGTGTAGATCGCGTTCGACGTGGCGGTGATCCGGCTCGCGAGCATGCCCGGCTGCTTTTCGGAAAAATACGTCGGCGAGTGGCCGGACAGATACGAGAAGAGATCCTTGCGCAAGTCGCCGGTGACGATCACGAACACGTGCGCGCCGACCCAGCCGCCGACCCGCCACAGCAGGTTGTCGGCGGCGATCAGCCCGACGAGGATCATGAACGCGCCCCACAGCGGCCCGGGGTGCCCGCGGCCTTGTCCGAGGACATCGATCAGATGCTTGATCGCGTACTGCGAGGCGAGGGCGCAGCCCACCGCGGCGAAGACGCTGAAAAGCACGATGGAATGCGCGACGGGATGCCGGCGGATGTAGCGCAACAGGAACGCGAGCGGCCGATGCGCGTAGCTCGCGAGCTTCGCGTTGTGCGCGTTACGCTGGGAGACGGTGAGTTGGTCCAATGGTCTTTTTTGGTCGTAGAGCGGTTGAGCGTATGTTGCGCCTTCGGGCAGTGCCATGTGCGGTGTCGTCTGCGGCAACCGGCATGCAATTCGTCGCCCGATCCGGCGCGACTGACGTCAAGCGAGGCGACGCTGCGCCGTCTCCATCACGAATTGTATCCAGTATCGCGGAGGGCAACGCGTCTTCGGGCACATGACGTCCGGCCTATGTGGCCATCCGAACATCGCCCGCGGCGAAAAATGGTCCTGCGCCGCGTCGTGATGGCCGGCGGGCGCGCGGCTGGCGCATGGGCGCGCATTGTAAGCACATTGCGCAGGTTTTTGCGATGAAACGCTCGCCGGGCGGGGCGGGCAGTCACGGGTTACGTTCGGCAGCGGTGGAAAAGCACGTGTCGCGCCAGACATCGAATCGCTGATGCAAGCCCGCGCCGGGTGCCCAGCCGCTGTTACGCGCGCACGCCGCCGGGCTTCGTTCAACCCGTGCTCCAATGTAGAACAACCTTAATAAACAGGGGTTTGCAAAGTGTATCCCTCGTGTAACAACGTAAATAAGTTGAAATGACTGCCGGCGCACGCTGTAAAAGGTTCCATAATCCGGTTCGGGTTTGCCCTTAGGCCTTCGACAGGTTTTTGCAAGTTCCCGTCAACCGCCGGAGCGGACGTGCGTTATTTGCTGGCGCGCGGCGATTTTCGAGATATGGAACCCCAATTGCTTGGACCGAACGCCTGCGCGCCAAACCGGTGACCAGCGACCCCGCTTTTTCACTCGAGCACCAGCCATAGCGCCGCGGCCCCGCGCCGCGGAGAGCTTCGCCCGAGCCGAGCGATTCGCTCTCCAACGTCAACATGACAGCAGTACTTGCCTGATCTTTCATTAGGAGTTTCACGACATGCGAATCGCTCAAATCGCGCCCCTCCACGAGGCTGTTCCGCCGAAGCTGTACGGCGGCACGGAACGCGTGGTGTCTTATCTGACCGAGGCACTCGTGGATGCCGGACACGATGTGACGCTCTTCGCGAGCGGCGATTCGCAGACCTCCGCGAAACTCGAAGCGTTCTGGCCGCAGGCGCTGCGCCTCGATCCGACCATCCGCGACACGATGGCGCCGCACATGCTTTTGCTCGAAGAAGTCCGCCGCCGCGCCGACGAGTTCGACGTGCTGCACTTCCACATCGACTACTACCCGTTCTCGCTGTTCGCGCGCCAGCCGGTGCCGTTCCTGACGACGATGCACGGCCGTCTCGACCTGCCCGAACTGCAGCCGATCTTCAACACGTTCAATGACGTGCCGGTTATCTCGATCTCGGACAACCAGCGTCAGCCGCTGCCGCAGGCGCACTGGCTCTCCACGGTGTATCACGGTCTGCCGGAAAACCTGCTGAAGCCGATTCCGAACGTGAAGCCCGGCTACCTCGCGTTCCTCGGCCGCATCTCGCCGGAGAAGCGGGTCGACCGCGCGATCCGCATCGCGCAAGCTGCGGGCATGAAGATCAAGATCGCCGCGAAGCTCGACAAGGCCGACCGCGCGTACTACGAAGAAGAGATCAAGCCGCTCTTCGCGCTGCCGCACGTCGAGTACATCGGTGAAATCAGCGAAGCCGAGAAGACGGAGTTCCTCGGCAATGCGCACGCGCTGCTGTTCCCGATCGACTGGCCGGAGCCCTTCGGCCTCGTGATGATCGAAGCGATGGCCTGCGGCACGCCGGTAATTGCGTTCAACCGCGGCTCGGTGCCGGAGGTGATCGAAAACGGTGTGTCGGGCTTCGTCGTCGAAGACGAACTCTCGGCGATCGCCGCCGTGAAGCGGCTCGACACGCTGTCGCGCGAGAAGGTCCGTGGCGCATTCGAAGCGCGTTTCTCGTCGAAGGTGATGGCGCAGAACTACGTCAACGTTTATGAAGAATTGCTGCGCCAGAAGCGCCGCACCGTTCTGCGCGAAGTCAACGCGAGCTGAGCAAGTCTTGCCGCTTCGCGCGGCATCGGCAACAAAACAACGCCCCGCGTGCCTCAAGGCACGCGGGGCGTTGTCGTAATAGCACACTTAGGTCCGCCTTTCGGGCGCCACGCCGCGCAAGGGCTGTCAAACCTCTGACGACATCCGTAATCTCCCTATAATGACCGGGCTTCGCGATGCGCGGAGCAGTATGCATCGATCGTGGACAGGAGTGTTCTTTTGGCGAGACCCAAGCAAATCAGCGCGAGCCCGGCACCGGGCGCCGGCACCGTGTTCGCATTGCGTGCGATCGGACTGGTGCTCGCGGCGCGTTGGGCGTTCTCGATGTCGCAGATGGGCTACCTGTCCTCGCTGCGCGCGATGACGTCCTCGCCGTGGGCATGCGTGAACCTCGTCCTGATCTTTCTCCTGATCGTGCTGCCGGGCGCGAAGGCGCGCACGGAACGTCCGCTGCATCCGCTGCCGCAATGGCTGCGGCAGGCGTTGCGCTTCATCGCGCTGCTGGCTTTCGGCTTTGCGATGTTTTCCGTCGGCGCGTTCGTCTGGAGTTCAGGATGGCGGCGCTTCACACAAGCGCTCGCCGAGACCAACGGCTGGCTCGTCGTCGGCCCGGCGCTTTATGCGGTCATCATGTGGATCTGCCGGCCGCGCGCGCTCTGGCGCACGAACATCGCGGCGCGGCGTTTCGCGATCGGCCGCTATGCGATCTCGCTCGATCCGGTCACGCGGACCGCTGTCGTCTGGGCGGAAAGCCGAAAGCTCGGCCAATACGATGCGCGCGAACTGTCGGTGAAATGGCCGGCGCCGTCGTCGGACGCATCGCCATCCACGACGATGCTCACACCGGCCACCGAGCCCGCCGGCCCCGCGATTCGCGCAAGCGGCGAAGTGCGGCGCGGCGTGTTCGCGCGTCGGCCGAAAATCGAACTATTGTGGGACTCGCCCGCCGCAGCCGGGCACAATCGCACCACCGTGTTCCGCGCGCCGCTCGCCAGCGAAAGCGATCGCAGCGCGGCGCGGGCGCTCGATGCGACCCTGCGTCAGGGCTGAGTCGGTTCGACTTCGCAAGCCGAAAATGCCGTACACGTCGTTCCTGTCTCGTCAGGGAGGAAAGGATGCTGATACGTTGGTTGCTGGCCGCAATTCATCTTCTTGCTTTCGGGTTCGCGCTCGGCTCGGTGCTCGCGCGGGCCCGCGCGCTGCGGCGTCTCGACGCCACGCAGTCCATTCAGGCGAACGAGTTGCGCCTGCGTGACGTGTTCCGCTCGGACTCGGTGTGGGGCGTCACCGCGATCGTGCTGATCGTGACGGGCGTGACGCGCGCGTTCGGCGGATTCGAAAAAGGGGGCGCCTACTATCTGCACGAACCGCTTTTTCATTTGAAGATGACGGCGCTCGTCGTGATTCTGTTGATCGAAGTCTCGCCGATGCTTGCGCTGATTCGCTGGCGCATCGCGCTCGCGCAGGGCGGGACGATCGACCTGACGCGCGCGCGGCGTTTTGCGTGGATGAGCGATCTTGAAGCGGGACTCGTGATGGTCATGGTGATCGCCGCAAGCGGGATGGCGCGTGGCGTGTGGGCGTCGTAACGTCTTAGCAACCGCCTTCGGGTGACGGAAATGAAAAAGGCCCAAGTCGTGAGACTTGGGCCTTTTGTTCTTCGGTGCTTGTCTTTACCAACACCAGAATCCTGGTGGGTAGTACTGGGATCGAACCAGTGACCCCTGCCGTGTGAAGGCAGTGCTCTACCGCTGAGCTAACCACCCGAAGAGAGACGAGATTATGTCAGGCGTTTCTTGTTTCGTAAAGAGGCTCTTAAGCTAAATTCGGAAAAATTTATGCAGGAACGACATCGCTTTCAGCCGGTGCCGGTTCCGTGCGCCATACGCTCGCGCCTTTGATCGCTTTGTCGAGATCGGTCAGCACGGCTTCGTGTGCGGCGAGCTCGGCTTCGCTCGCAATGATGACCGGCAAGTCGAGATCGTCGAGCGCGATGCGCGATGTGGAAACCGAGCCCGACGCGGGCTGATCGCCGAGCATGTCGATGACGAGGCTTTCCTGGCCACGCGTCATCGCAAGATAGACTTCTGCGAGCAATTCCGAGTCGAGGAGCGCGCCGTGCAGCGTCCGATGCGCGTTGCTGATGCCGAAGCGGTCGCACAGCGCATCGAGCGAATTGCGCTTGCCGGGGAACATCTGCTTGGCCTGCGCGAGCGAGTCGATCACACCGGCACATGTCTCTGACACCTTCGGCAATCCGAGCAGCGAGAACTCCATGTCGAGAAAGCCGACGTCGAAGGGCGCGTTATGGATGATCAGCTCCGCGTCCGCGATGAAGTCGCGCAGCTGAGCGGCGATCTCGGCGAACTTCGGCTTGTCGCTCAGGAACTCGGTGGTGAGGCCATGGACCGCGAGCGCGCCGGGATCGCTGTCGCGCTCGGGGTTCACGTAGAGGTGCAGGTTGTTGCCGGTGAGCCGGCGGTTGATCAGTTCCACGCAGCCGATTTCGATGATTCGGTCGCCGGTCCTCGCGTTCAGGCCGGTGGTTTCGGTATCCAGTATTAATTGGCGCATAGATGACGTGTAATTTGATTAGCTGTCCGCGAGCGAGGTCACGCCGCGATTGGCGAGCGCATCGGCGCGTTCGTTCTCGGGATGACCGGCGTGGCCCTTGACCCAGCGCCATTCGATTTCATGCTGCGCGACGAGGTCGTCGAGCCGCTTCCAGAGATCGGCGTTCTTGACGGGCGTCTTCGCGGCGGTCATCCAGTTCTTTTTCTTCCAGCCGTGGATCCATTCGCTGATGCCTTTTTGCACATATTGCGAATCGGTATGGATGATCGCGTGACACGGGCGCTTCAGCGCCTCGAGTGCGGAGATCACGGCCATCAGTTCCATGCGGTTGTTCGTGGTCGCGGCCTCTCCGCCGAACAGTTCCTTTTCCAGCGAGCCGAAGCGGAGGAGGGCGCCCCAGCCGCCGGGCCCGGGATTGCCTTTGCAGGCGCCGTCCGTGTAGATGTCGATTACCTTGTTCGATGCGGATTCTTGAGTCATCAATGCTCGTTGCGGGTCTCGTTGCGCGTATGCGGAGCCGCGACCGGCGCGAGGCCGGACGCGAGCGCGGTCTTTTTCAGCTTGCGCGGACCGATGACACGCATGCCGCGCACGCGTTTCACCGCCGTGATCATGTACGCCGCGCCGAAAATGGGCCACCAGCGGTCGCCGGCAGCTTCCATGAATTGATAGCGTTGCAGCCACTTGTCCGTGACGAGCGGCGGACGATAGCAGCCGAAGCGCCCGCGTTCAAGGTCGAACCCGAGTAGTTTGATCCAGTCCTTGATGCGCGTGAACGCGATCATCTCGTGTGCCGCCGGCACGAACGGCCGTCCCGCCACCTTGCCGAGCGATTGCCGCGCGCCCCAGAGGCTCAGCGAATTGAAGCCGAGGATGATCAACTGCCCTTCGGGCACGAGCACACGTTCGGCTTCGCGCAACAGCCGGTGCGGGTCCGGCGAGAACTCGAGCGTGTGGGGCAGTACGAGCAGATCGACGCTTTGTGCTTCGAAGGGCAGGTCGAGCAGATCGCACCACACAGTGCTGCGGCCATCTGGCGCGCTCGCGGCCGGTAGCGCGCTCACACCGGGCGTCGTGGCGCGCGGCGGCGTGTAGGGCGCGCTCGATGCGCTTTCGGCGTCGAGTACGAGCGCACGGCCGGTCATGCGATTCTCGCGTAGTGCGTCGAGATGCGGCATGCCGAGCTGCAGCGCGTGATAGCCGAAAATGTCGGACACCACGTGATCGAGCTGCGCCTGCTCCCATTCGAGCACGTAGCGTCCGGGCGCCGAGCTCGTCCAGGTGGGCCAGTCTATAATCGGTCGGTCAGACATGTTCGAATTGCCGCATAAAAGATCGCCATGAATTCGCTTGCCAAGAATCTACCTGTACAGGATGCACTCGAATACGTGCCGGTTCCGGCGTTCGAGGACAACTACATCTGGCTCGTGTCGGACTCGCGCGATGCGGTCGTGGTCGACCCCGGTGACGCTGCGCCCGTCGAGGCGTATCTCGCCAGGCGCGGTTGGCGACTGACCGCTATTTTACTCACGCACCATCATCAGGACCACGTCGGCGGCGTGAAAGCGCTCCTCGATAGACGATCGGCAGAGGGTGGCATCCCTGTCTACGGCCCGGCCGGCGAGCGTATCGAGCATGTGACCCAGCGCGTCACGGGCGGCGATACGGTGCGCATCGCGCATCCGGCGCTCGAACTCGCAGTCATCGACGTGCCGGGCCATACGGCCGGTCACATCGCTTACTTCCAGCCCGGCGACCAGAGCGGCACGCCGCACCTCTTTTGCGGCGACACCCTGTTCGCAAGCGGCTGCGGCCGTCTTTTCGAAGGCACGCCGCAACAGATGCTGAGCTCGCTCGACGCGCTCGCAGCGTTGCCGGAGCACACTCAGGTTCACTGCGCACATGAATACACGCTCTCGAACATCAGATTCGCGCGCGCATGCGAGCCGGACAACGCCGCGCTGCTGCGCTGGAGCGACGACGCACAGGCGCTGCGCGCCGCCGGCAAACCGACACTACCGACCACCATCGGCCACGAAAAAGCGGTGAATCCGTTCCTGCGCGCTGACGTTCCGTCGATCCGCGCGACACTTTCTTCACAGTTCGGCGCACCCGTTTTGGACCGGCTCGAAGCGTTCCGAATGATGCGCGGCTGGAAAGATAAGTTCCGCTAACCCGAAGCTTTTGGGGCTAACTTCAACCGAAACGTTGGAATCGCCGTTAGATGCAGGATTTTGCAGGGGTTTTGCGCGCATTCTTATTGACGTCTTAAGTGCTGTTCCGTACTATCGGCTCCAAATTTCCAAGCATCATTTTGTGGAAGCAGAGACGTTCCATGCGACTAACCCTTAGCGCGCTGTCCGTCCTGATGCTCGCCGCGTGCGCGAGCCAGGGACCTACAGCGTCAGATCCTTTATCACTTCCAGTCAACTCCACCGCTTCGCAGCAACAGCAGCAACAAGTCGCCGACGCCATTCGCCGCACTGCAGCAGCCAAAGAGACCATCAACGTCGACAAGACGCCCGTGACTTCGCTCGCGGGATCGTCCGATCTGTGGAACCGCATTCGCGGCGGCTTCCTGATTCCCGATCTGCAAAGCGATCTCGTCGACATGCAGGTCAACTGGTACGCGCAGCGCCCGGATTACGTCGAGCGCATGACGACGCGCTCGCAGAAGTACCTGTATCACATCGTCGAGGAGCTGGAGCAGCGCCACATGCCGACCGAACTGGCGCTCCTGCCGTTCATCGAGTCGGCTTACAGCCCGCAGGCGCTGTCGGTGGCGAAGGCCGCGGGCATGTGGCAGTTCATGCCGGGCACCGGCCGCGACTACAACCTCAAACAGAACATGTGGCAGGACGAGCGCCGCGACGTGCTCGCCTCGACGAGCGCCGCGCTCGACTATCTCTCGCGTCTGCATGACATGTTCGGCGACTGGCATCTTGCCCTCGCCGCGTACAACTGGGGTGAGGGCAACGTGCAGCGCGCGATCGCGCGCAACGAGGCGGCGGGCTTGCCGACCGACTACGAAAGCCTGCGCATGCCCAACGAGACGCGTAACTACGTGCCCAAGCTGCAGGCCGTGAAGAACATCGTGAGCAATCCGCAGACGTACGGTCTCACGCTGCCGGACATCCCGAATCACCCGTATTTCGTGACGGTCACGACCGCGCGCGACATCGACGTGACGATGGCCGCGAAGCTCGCCGGCATGAGCGTGGAAGAATTCCGTTCGCTGAATCCGTCGTTCTCGAAACCGGTGATACTCGGCGCGACCAATCCGCAGATCCTGCTGCCATTCGACAACGCGGCTTCGTTCCAGCGCAATCTGTCGTCGTATTCGGGCGCGCTGTCGTCATGGACCACCTATACGGTGACCGAGCGGTCGCGCCCGGCGGCGATCGCCGAGAAGATCGGTGTGGACGCGGACACGCTGATGTCCGTCAACCGCATTCCGGCGGGCATGCGTCTGAAGCCCGGCTCGACGATCGTCGTGCCACGCACGGACGACGACGACGAAGACATCAGCGCCGACGTCGCCGCGAACGCGATGCTCGCGATCGAGCGCGACGTCCCCGACACGCGCAGACTTGTGATCCGTGTGCGCCGCAAGCAGGCCGTCAACACGCTGGCGGACCGCTATGACGTGTCACCGGCGCAGGTGCGCGCATGGAACCGCACGCACGGTGATGTGTTCATGCCGGGCCAGGTCGTCGTCCTGCACGTGCCGTACGGCCGTGCGGTGCCGGCCGAGCCGGGTCCGGCGCGCGTGGAGACGGTGGCGGCGTCTAGCCGTTCGTCGGGCGGCGTGTCGAAGATCGGCACGCGCGTGCCGGAAACGAAGTCTTCGCGCGGCGGGAAGTCAGCCGCGCATTCGGCGGGGAAGGTGACGAAAGTGTCGGCTTCGACGACATCGCACGCAGCAAAGCATGCCGCCACGGCCAAGACCGTGAAGCCGGCCGCGCCGGCGAAGACCAGCAAAAAGAAATAAAGCCGGCGTTTCTACGAAGCGCTATCCCACGCCGTCACCAAGGTGACGGCGTTTTCGTTTGACGACCCCGTTAAACTGGCGATCCAAAAAGAATCAATGAAGCGCCCGTTTCACATGTCGCCCACCGCTCACCTTCGTGTTTTCTTCCTGTTCGCCGCCGGTTACTTCGTCTCGTACGTGTTCCGCGGCGTCAATCTCGGCTTTGCGCCGCTGATCACGCACGACCTCGGCCTGTCCGCGGCCGATCTGGGTCTGCTGACTTCGCTGTATTTCATCGGCTTCGCGCTGGCGCAGATTCCCGTCGGCGTGCTGCTCGATCATTTCGGACCGCGTCGCGTGACGGCCAGCATGCTGGTCTTCGCGGCGGCCGGCATCTTGGTGTTCGGCGCATCGCGCGGGCTTGTGGGGCTGATGATCGGCCGATTGCTGATCGGCATTGGCGTGTCGGTGTGCCTGAGCGCGGCCTTCAAGGCGTCGGCGCAGCATTTCGCGCTTGCGCGCCTGCCGCTCATCAACGGATTCACGACGGCCGTCGGCGGGCTGGGCGGTGTCGTCGTGGGATCGCCGCTCGCCGCGCTCTTGCAGGTCGCGAGCTGGCGGCAGGTGTGCGTGGGACTGGGCATGTTCACGCTCGTCGTCGCTGCCGCGATCGTCCTTTTCGCGCCACGCAAGGCGGAGGCCGATCCGCATCACCGGGCGGACGTCGTCACCCAGTTCAAGGGCACGTGGCTCATCCTGAAAAGCGGCGTGTTCTGGAAGATCGCGTCGTTTTCCGTTGTCACGCAGGGCGTTTTTTATGCGATGCAATCGCTATGGATTCGCCCCTATTTGCTCGATGTAATGGGCCTCGCCCCGGCACACGCGGCAGCGCTCGTTTCGATACTCGGCTTTGCGATGATGTTCGGCTGCGTCGGCTTCGGCGCGGCGGCGCGCGGGATGGAACGGCGCGGCGTGTCGGTGTATGCGTTCTGCGGCGCCGGCATGATGCTGTTCGTCGCCACGCAACTGCTGATGGTGCTGCGCGTGCCGGTACCGCCGTCCGTGCTGATTGCCGCATACGGGATTTTCGGCGGCACGGGCATTCTGAGCTACGCGGTCGCCGCGGAGTATTTCCCGTCGCACATGATCGGACGCGCGCACACGACGCTGACGCTCGTGATTTTTCTGTTGATCTTCGGTTTTCAGGTGGGCGTCGGCGCGATGCTTTCGTTCTGGCCCTCCGATGGAGGGCGCTATCCCGCGTCGGCGCACTTGACGGTCTGGATCGTGCTGATCGGGCTGCAGGTCGCGAGCGCGGTCTGGTACGTTTTCCCAAGCCGCACGGTGCAGAAGGCCGAACGCGCGGCGCGCTGATCGGCGCGCGAAGTAAGTAGCCGGCAAGCGGACATTTCTCAAATCTGGCGAATGTGACCTTTTCGCGCTATAATTCGAAGGTTTGAGCATATCAACCCGCACCCTAGCGCCTACCTCCCATTCACCGTCGTTCGCTGCGCACGAACTGCGCGCCGCACGCCGCCGATCGCCTGCTTGAATCCTTCGTTGCCACGCGCAAGCGTGCCGGTTCGAGCCACGATGCGCGCCCCGCGAGCCGCCGCTTTCACTGCGAAGGAAACCCCTCGTTCTTCGAGCGACGGGAGGCCAAGCCTGAATTTCGGACAGACAGGTCGGTAACAGGGTGTTCCCCAAGGAGCTTCCCGTGTTGCCGTCATTTTCCCCCGCACTCCTCGCACTTGCCGACGGCACGGTCTTTCGTGGTCAATCGATCGGCGCGCCCGGTTCGACGATCGGCGAAGTGGTGTTCAACACCGCCATCACCGGTTATCAGGAAATCCTGACCGATCCGAGCTATGCCCGCCAGATCGTCACGCTGACCTATCCGCACATCGGCAACTACGGCGTGAACGCCGAAGATGTCGAAGCCACCAAAGTCCATGCCGCCGGCCTCATCATTCGTGATCTGCCGGTGCTCGCATCGAACTTCCGTTCCGAGCAAAGTCTCTCCGACTATCTGAAGGCCCAGGGCGTCGTCGCGATCGCGGGCATCGACACGCGCAAGCTCACGCGCATCTTGCGCGAGAAGGGCGCGCAAAACGGCTGCATTCTCGCCGGCACCGATGACGAAGCGAAGGCGCTCGGCCTCGCGCGCTCGTTCCCGGGTCTTGCGGGCATGGACCTCGCAAAGGTCGTGTCGACGGAAAAGAACTACGAGTGGACGCAGACCGAATGGCGGCTCGGCAGCGGCTACGGCAAGCAGGAAGCGCCTAAATTCCGCGTTGTCGCATTCGACTACGGCGTGAAGTTCAATATCCTGCGCATGCTTGCCGAGCGCGGTTGCCACGTGACCGTGCTGCCGGCGCAATCGAGCGCCGCCGACGCGCTCGCGCTCAATCCGGACGGCATCTTCCTGTCGAACGGCCCGGGCGACCCGGAACCGTGCGACTACGCGATCCGCGCCACGCGCGAGTTCATCGAGCGCGGCATTCCGACCTTCGGCATCTGCCTCGGCCATCAGATCATGGGCCTCGCCGTCGGCGCGAAGACCATGAAGATGAAGACGGGCCATCACGGCGCGAACCATCCGGTGAAGGACATGGAAGACGGCCGCGTCGTCATCACGTCGCAGAACCACGGCTTCGCAGTCGATGCCTCGACGTTGCCCGCCAACGCGAAGGTCACGCACGTCTCGCTCTTCGACGGCACGCTGCAAGGTTTCGCGCTCACGGATAAGCCCGCGTTCTGTTTCCAGGGCCACCCGGAAGCGTCGCCCGGCCCGCACGACATCGCGTATCTGTTCGACCGCTTCATCAAGCTGATGGAGTCGGCGAAGGTCGCCGCTTAAAAGTACCGAACATATATATTCGAGAGCAGTTATGCCGAAGCGCACAGACATCAAGAGCATCCTCATCATCGGCGCGGGCCCGATCATCATCGGCCAGGCGTGCGAGTTCGATTATTCGGGCGCACAAGCCTGTAAAGCGCTGCGAGAAGAAGGCTATAAGGTCATCCTCGTCAACAGCAATCCGGCGACGATCATGACCGATCCGAACACGGCCGACGTGACCTACATCGAGCCGATTTCGTGGGAGGTGGTCGAGCGCATCATCGCGAAGGAGCGCCCGGACGCGATCCTCCCGACCATGGGCGGACAGACCGCGCTTAATTGCGCGCTGGACCTGTTCCACCACGGTGTGCTCGAGAAGTACAACGTCGAACTGATCGGCGCATCGCCCGAAGCGATCGACAAGGCGGAAGACCGTCAGAAGTTCAAGGACGCGATGACGAAGATCGGCCTCGGTTCGGCCAAGTCGGGCATCGCGCATTCGATGGAAGAAGCGCTCGCGGTTCAGGCCCAGATCGCCGAGGCGACGGGCAGCGGCGGCTATCCGACCGTCATTCGTCCTTCGTTCACGCTGGGCGGCTCGGGCGGCGGCATCGCGTACAACAAGGAAGAGTTCGAGGAGATCTGCCGCCGCGGTCTCGATCTTTCGCCGACGCGCGAACTGCTGATCGAAGAATCGCTGCTTGGCTGGAAAGAGTACGAGATGGAAGTCGTCCGCGATAAAAAGGACAACTGCATCATCGTGTGCTCGATCGAAAACCTCGACCCGATGGGCGTGCACACGGGCGACTCAATCACCGTCGCGCCCGCGCAGACGCTGACCGACAAGGAATATCAGGTGCTGCGTAACGCGTCGCTCGCGGTGCTGCGCGAGATCGGCGTCGATACGGGCGGCTCGAACGTGCAGTTCGCGATCAATCCGAAGGACGGCCGCATGGTCGTCATCGAGATGAACCCGCGCGTGTCGCGCTCGTCGGCGCTGGCATCGAAGGCGACGGGCTTCCCGATCGCGAAGGTCGCCGCGAAGCTCGCGTGCGGCTACACGCTCGACGAACTCAAGAACGAAATCACGGGCGGCCAGACGCCGGCATCGTTCGAACCGACGATCGACTATGTCGTGACGAAGGTGCCGCGCTTCGCGTTCGAGAAATTCCGCGAGGCCGATTCGCGCCTGACGACGCAGATGAAGTCCGTGGGCGAAGTGATGGCAATGGGCCGCACGTTCCAGGAGTCGTTCCAGAAGGCGCTGCGCGGTCTGGAAGTGGGCGTCGACGGTCTCGATGAAAAGACCACGAGCCGCGACGAAGCGATCCGCGAAATCGGCGAGCCGGGCCCGGACCGCATCTGGTATCTCGGCGATGCATTCCGTCTCGGCCTCACGATGGACGAGATCTTCGAAGAGACGTCGATCGATCCGTGGTTCCTCGCGCAAATCGAACAGATCATCCTGAAGGAAAAGGCGCTCGAAGGCCGCACGCTCGCGAGCCTCACGAAGGACGAGCTGCTGTATCTGAAGAAGAGCGGCTTCTCGGACCGCCGTCTGGCGAAGCTGACTGGCTCGACGCAGGACGACGTGCGCAAGAAGCGCCATGAACTGAAAGTGCGCCCGGTCTACAAGCGCGTGGACACGTGCGCGGCCGAATTCGCGACGAAGACCGCCTACATGTACTCGACCTACGAGGACGAGTGCGAAGCGAATCCGACCGACAAGAAGAAGATCATGGTGCTGGGCGGCGGCCCGAACCGGATCGGGCAGGGCATCGAGTTCGACTATTGCTGCGTGCATGCCGCGCTCGCGATGCGCGAGGACGGCTATGAAACCATCATGGTCAACTGCAATCCGGAAACCGTGTCTACCGACTACGACACGTCCGATCGTCTGTACTTCGAATCGCTGACGCTCGAAGACGTACTCGAAATCGTCGATCTCGAAAAGCCGGTCGGCGTGATCGTGCAGTACGGCGGACAGACGCCGCTCAAGCTCGCGCTCGATCTCGAAGCGAATGGCGTACCGATCATCGGCACGTCGCCGGACATGATCGATGCCGCCGAAGACCGCGAACGCTTCCAGCAGCTTCTGAAGGATCTCGATCTGCGCCAGCCGCCGAACCGCACGGCGCGTGCGGAAGACGAAGCGTTGAAGCTCGCGGAAGAAATCGGCTATCCGCTCGTCGTGCGCCCGTCGTACGTGCTGGGCGGCCGCGCGATGGAAATCGTCCACGAGCCGCGCGACCTCGAACGCTATATGCGCGAGGCCGTGAAGGTATCGAACGACTCGCCGGTGCTGCTCGACCGCTTCCTCAACGACGCGATCGAATGCGACGTCGACTGCATCTCCGATGGCGACGACGTGTTCATCGGCGGCGTGATGGAGCACATCGAACAGGCGGGCGTGCACTCGGGCGACTCGGCTTGCTCGCTGCCGCCGTACTCGCTGTCGAAGGAAACCGTCGACGAACTGAAGCGGCAAACCGCCGCAATGGCGAAGGCGCTGAACGTCGTCGGCCTGATGAACGTGCAGTTTGCGATCCAGCAAGTGCCGCAGGACGATGGCTCGAAAAAGGACATCATCTACGTGCTGGAAGTGAATCCGCGCGCATCGCGCACGGTGCCGTACGTGTCGAAGGCAACGGGCCTGCCGCTCGCGAAGATCGCCGCGCGCGCGATGGTCGGTCAGAAGCTCAAGGCGCAAGGCGTCACGAAGGAAGTGATTCCGCCGTACTTCAGTGTGAAGGAAGCCGTGTTCCCGTTCGTCAAGTTCCCGGCGGTCGATCCGGTGCTCGGGCCGGAAATGCGTTCGACCGGCGAAGTGATGGGCGTGGGCCGCACCTTCGGCGAAGCGCTCTTCAAGTCGCAGCTTGCGGCCGGCTCGCGTCTGCCGGAATCGGGCACGGTGCTGCTTACGGTGATGGACGCAGACAAGCCGAAGGCCGTCGAAGTCGCGCAGATGCTGCATGAGCTCGGCTATCCGATCGTCGCGACCAAGGGCACCGCGGCTGCGATCGCGGCGGCGGGCGTGCCGGTGAAGGTCGTGAACAAGGTGAAGGACGGCCGTCCGCACATCGTCGACATGATCAAGAACGGCGAGATCGCGCTCGTGTTCACGACCGTCGACGAAACGCGCGCCGCAATCGCCGATTCGCGCTCGATTCGCATGAGCGCGCAGGCCAACAAGGTCACCTACTACACGACCATGTCGGGCGCGCGCGCGGCGGTCGAGGGCCTGCGTTATCTCCGCGATCTGGAAGTCTATGATTTACAAGGGCTGCATGCTCGCCTAAACTAAGGCTTCGATTACCAGTCTAAGCATCACGAGCCGCGGTTAAGCGGCGTCTCCTTTTATAGGGAGATGCGCTTAACCGCGGTAATTTTTTTGACGAAATTGTTTGTGAGTGGTCTATGAGCACGATTCCTTTGACGAAGCGCGGCGCGGAGTTGCTGCGCGACGAATTGCAGCGCCTGAAGGCCGTGGAGCGTCCGGCGGTCATCAACGCGATCGCGGAGGCCCGCGCGCAAGGCGACTTGTCGGAAAACGCGGAATACGATGCCGCGAAGGAAAAGCAGGGTTTCATCGAGGGCCGCATCGCTGAGATCGAGTCGAAGCTCGCTGCCGCGCAAGTGATCGACCCGACGCAGGTCGAGGCCGAAGGTCGCGTGGTGTTCGGCGCGACGGTCGAGCTGGAGGACCTGGAGTCGGGCGACATGGTGACGTATCAGATCGTCGGCGATGACGAAGCGAATATCGATCACGGTCTCATTTCGGTGAGCTCGCCGATCGCGCGCGCGCTCATCGCGAAATCGGAAGGCGACGTGGCGTCGGTGCAGGCTCCGAGCGGCGCGCGCGAGTATGAAATCATTGCAGTGCGTTACGTCTGATGGAGCACCGGCTCTTTCGCACCATCAGCATGGTCTGGGTCGGCAGCTTGCTGACCCTGGGCTTCGTCGCCGCGCCCGTCCTCTTTTCGATGCTCGACCGCACGTCGGCGGGCTCGGTAGCGGCGCAACTCTTCCGGATCGAGGCGATCATCGGCGTGGTCAGTGCGCTCGTGCTCATTCTGATCGGCAATCGCTTTGTGAAAAGCGGCATCGTCGACTACAAGCGCGTTCGGTGGATCGTCGCGGTGATGCTTCTCTGCGTGCTGGTCGGCTACTTCGCGCTGCAGCCGTTCATGAACTCGCTACGCATGGCAGCGCAGGAAGCGGGCACCGATCTCGCGAGTTCGCCGTATGCGAAGGAGTTCGGGATACTGCACGGCATATCGAGCGCGATCTATGTGATCGAATGCCTCTTCGGCATTGCGCTGGTGTGGCGCCTGCCGGATGCGGCGCCGGCCAAGATCGTGCCGAAGAAAAATTCGGCCAAGGTGGCGGCGAAGCGGGCGCGAAGCTGAATCGCATTCGTTACAGGGCGGCGCGTGCGTTGAAGTGGAATCGCACGCGCCGTTCGATCACTTCACGTCCTGATGCTGGCGTTTCGAGCTGGTCTGACGCTTTTTCGCGCGCTTCACGTTGCCACCAGCGGTGACGCGTTCATTACCCAGCACCTTCAGCGTCTGCTTTTTCGGCTTCTTGAAGGCAGGCGCGTCACGCGTGATTTTCACTGCCTTGACGACGCGCGGCGCACGGCCCCTGGTCGGGCGGTCGGCGGCTTCGCCTGCGCTCGGCGGCATCGTGCTGCGCGTGCGGGTGGCGCGACTTTTCGGCGCGGCGCCTTCAGGTCTCCAGATCACGAGCAGCTTGCCGATATGCTGGATGGGCGCGGCGTTCAGGCGATCGCAGATTTCGTCGTAGATCCCGACACGCGTTTCGCGTTCGTCGCCGAACACGCGGACTTTGATGAGCTGGTGCGCTTCGAGGTGCACGTTGATCTCTTTCAGCACGGCATCGGTCAGACCCTCCGCGCCGACGAGCACGACGGGCTTGAGCGCATGGGCCTGGGAACGCAGATCGGCGCGCTCGGCGGGGGAGAGTTTAAGAGCTGGCATGTGAAATTTGGGACTCGACTAAAATGTGGGCGGCGTGAGGTACGCTCGCGAGGCGGTTTGAACACGCTGAAGCGAAAGCGCATGGCTTCGCGCCGGATCTGCGGCGCATCGATCGCGCCATCGCCCACCAGAAACAGAACAGGCCGGATGCCGGGTACGGCGCACGTAAGCGTCCGAGGGCCGGTCCGGCCGACAAGACGCGTATTATCCGCTAAAAGCATCGCGCGATGCAGCAAAATACGCACCGGGCGCGCTGTCAGCGCGCCACATGAGCTCAGTTTGAATGGCAAAGAACCGTTTTAATCAATCGTGGTTGCATGACCACATCAACGATCCCTACGTGAAGATGGCGCAGCGCGAAGGCTATCGCGCGCGCGCCGCGTACAAGCTTAAGGAGATCGACGAGCAGGACAAGCTCATCAAGCCGGGGCAGGTGATCGTCGATCTCGGCTCGACGCCCGGAAGCTGGAGCCAGTACGCGCGCAACAAGCTCGCGCAGGGCGCGAAGCGGGACGTCGAGCGCGAGGGCGGTATCGACGGGACGATCATCGCGCTCGATATCCTTCCGATGGAGCCGATTGCGGACGTCACGTTCATTCAGGGCGACTTCCGCGAGGACGAAGTGCTCGCCCAACTCGATGAAATCGTGGGGGAGCGGCAAGTGGACCTTGTAATCTCGGACATGGCCCCCAACCTCTCTGGCGTAGCGAGTGCGGATGCCGCGCGCATCGAGCATCTCTGCGATCTGGCGCTGGAGTTCGCGCAGAACCATCTGAAACCGGAAGGTGCGCTGCTGGTCAAATGTTTTCATGGCAGCGGTTACAGTCAGATCGTCGAAAAGTTCAAGCACCAGTTCAAAGTGGTGGCGCCGCGCAAGCCCAAGGCCTCCCGTGACAAATCGTCGGAGACTTTTATTCTCGGGCGGCGGCTCAAGCACCCGAACTGAAAGGCCCGCTCCGCTAATTTGGCGAATTTCTGCGATATTTGCGCGGATTATGCCGAAAATTACGGGTCAGCCGCTATTTGTGCGGTAGATAAACCTTATGGCAGGGGTTAGCGGTCTGGATTAGAATGCTTTGGTGGCGTCGCAAGGTTTATGTAGGCGCCCGTCTATGAGTGAGGAGTGGTGCTTTGAACAACAATATGTTCTCTAAAGCGGCAGTGTGGCTCGTGATCGCACTGGTGCTGTTTACGGTGTTCAAGCAGTTCGATAAGCCCCGCGTCCAGGAAGGTGTGTCTTATTCGCAGTTCATGGACGACGCGAAGAACGGCAAAGTGAAGAACGTTACCGTTCAGGGCCGCAATCTCACGGTCACTCCGGCGGACGGCCAGAAATACCAGATCGTGTCGCCCGGCGACATCTGGATGGTCGGCGATTTGATGAAATATGGCGTTCAGGTCAGCGGCAAGGCTGACGATGAACCGAATGCGCTCGTCTCCGCGCTGTACTACCTCGGGCCCACGATCCTGATCATCGGATTCTGGTTCTACATGATGAGGCAGATGCAGGGGGGCGGCAAAGGCGGGGCGTTTTCATTCGGGAAGTCGCGAGCGCGACTGATCGACGAGAACAACAACGCAATCAATTTTACCGACGTCGCGGGCTGCGACGAAGCCAAGGAAGAAGTGTCGGAACTGGTGGACTTCCTGCGCGATCCGCAGAAATTCCAGAAGCTGGGCGGGCGCATACCACGCGGCGTGCTGTTGGTCGGCCCTCCGGGTACCGGCAAGACGCTGCTCGCACGCGCCATCGCGGGCGAAGCGAAGGTTCCGTTCTTCAGCATCTCGGGCTCTGATTTTGTCGAAATGTTCGTCGGTGTCGGTGCGGCCCGTGTGCGCGACATGTTCGAGCAGGCGAAGAAGCACGCGCCGTGTATCGTGTTCATCGACGAAATCGACGCGGTCGGTCGCCATCGCGGCGCCGGTATGGGTGGCGGCAACGACGAGCGCGAGCAGACACTGAATCAGATGCTCGTCGAAATGGATGGCTTTGAGGCGAACTCGGGCGTCATCGTAATCGCGGCAACGAACCGTTCGGACGTGCTCGACAAAGCGCTGCTCCGCCCGGGCCGCTTCGACCGTCAGGTGTATGTCGGTCTGCCGGATATCCGCGGTCGCGAGCACATCATGAAGGTGCATCTGCGCAAGGTGCCGATCGCGAACGACGTGGACGCATCGGTCATCGCACGCGGCACGCCGGGTTTCTCGGGCGCTGACCTGGCGAATCTCGTGAACGAAGCTGCGCTGTTCGCGGCGCGCCGCGGCAAGCGCATCGTCGAAATGCAGGACTTCGAGGATGCGAAGGACAAGATCTTCATGGGTCCGGAGCGCAAGTCGGCGGTCATGCGTGAGGAAGAGCGTCGCAATACGGCCTATCACGAGTCCGGTCACGCGGTGGTGGCGAAGTTGCTTCCGCATGCCGATCCGGTTCACAAGGTCACGATCATGCCGCGTGGCTGGGCGCTTGGTGTCACCTGGCAGTTGCCGGAGCATGACCGTGTGAACCTGTATCGCGACAAGATGCTCGAGGAAATCGCAATCCTGTTCGGCGGTCGCGCAGCAGAAGAAGTTTTCCTGAACTCGATGTCGACCGGCGCTTCGAACGACTTCGAACGCGCAACCAAGATGGCACGCGACATGGTCACGCGTTACGGGATGTCGGATGTGCTCGGCACGATGGTCTACGTCGACACCGAACCGGACGGCATGTTCGGCAAGCTCGGCTCGAAGACGGTGTCCGAAGCCACGCAGCAGAAGGTCGATGCGGAAATCCGCCGCATCCTGGACGAACAATACGCGCTCGCCCGTAAGCTGCTGGAAGACAACCGCGACAGGGTTGAAGCGATGACCAAGGCGCTCCTCGAGTGGGAAACCATCGACGCGGAGCAGATCAGCGACATCATGTCGGATCGTCCGCCGCGTCCGCCGAAGAATCTGCCGCCTCCGTCGGGCGATACGCCGCCGGGTGGCAGCAGCGGCACCGAGGTCAAACCGGGCAACGCGCCGGCAACGGCCTAAGTTCCCTGCGTCCGTTCATGGGCCGGTGTGCTTTGCACGCCGGCCCATTTTCACTTCTCGGCACAGTTTTAATGAGATGCTGAACGTAGCGCCGCGCGACGCCGATTCGCCTCGAACTGAATTCAGGCCAGACGCCTTGCGACAGCCCGTCCGCCAATCCTGATCTCTGCTTCGCTCCCACTCGCTTCGACCACACCAATGTCTTCCCCGCTTCCAGCAGCGCCGCTCCAGTGCGGCCGCTTCATGTTGACCTTCGAGCGCCCGCTCGTCATGGGCATTCTCAACGTTACGCCGGATTCGTTCTCCGACGGCGGCCGCTTCGTGTCGCGCGATGCCGCGCTCGCACGCGCCGAGCAGATGCTTGCCGATGGCGCCGACATGATCGACATCGGCGGCGAATCCACGCGTCCGGGCGCGCCGCCCGTGCCGCTCGAGGAGGAACTGCAGCGCGTCGTGCCGATCGTCGAGGCGCTGCGCGCCATGCAGGTGCCGCTCTCCGTCGATACCTATAAGCCTGCCGTAATGCGTGCCGCGCTCGAGGCCGGCGCGGACATGATCAACGATATCTGGGGCTTGCGTCGGGAAGGCGCGCTGGATGCCGTCAAAGACAGTAACTGCGGACTGTGCGTGATGCATATGCTCGGCGAGCCGCGCACGATGCAGCTTCACGATCCCGTGTACGACGACGTCGTCGCCGACGTGCGCGCGTTCTTCGCGGAGCGCGTCGCTGCGCTCGCGCACGCGGCCATCGCTGCATCGCGCGTCAGTTTCGATCCGGGCTTCGGGTTCGGAAAGACGGTCGAGCATAATTACGCGTTGCTCGCGCACATCACGGCCACGTTGCCAGCAGGGACGGACTTCCCGTTGCTCGCAGGCATGTCCCGGAAATCGATGCTCGGCGCGGTCACCGGACGCGGCGCCGGCGAGCGGCTCGCGGCAAGCGTCGCGGGCGCAGTCTGCGCGGCCGAACGGGGTGCGGCGATTATCCGCGTGCACGATGTCGCGGAGACCGTCGATGCGCTGAAAGTCTGGCAGGCCACAAAGAATGCCGCCAGGAATGGGCATCATTGACACCTGGCCTCATTCATCAGGAAGTTAGGCGCAGGCGCGCGTCTATAGAATTCATCAACTAGAAATCGCGGTCCGATGACAAGCGCCATACGGCCGCGAGGAGGGTCAAGCAACAATGACACGTCAATACTTTGGAACGGACGGCATCCGCGGACGCGTAGGCGTCGCGCCGATCACGCCGGACTTCGTACTCAAGCTCGGCTACGCGGCCGGCAAGGTGCTGGCGGGCGCGGACCGCGCCCAGCAAAAAAAAGGCAATCGTCCGACGGTGCTGATCGGCAAGGACACGCGCGTGTCGGGCTACATGCTCGAAGCCGCGCTGGAGTCGGGTTTTTCGGCGGCGGGCGTCGATGTCATGCTGGCCGGCCCGATGCCCACGCCCGGCGTCGCATACCTGACGCGGGCGCTGCGCTTGTCAGCGGGCGTCGTGATCAGCGCGTCGCACAATCCGTATGACGACAACGGCATCAAGTTCTTCTCCGCGGACGGCAACAAGCTGCCCGACGAAGTCGAGCTCGACATCGAGCGCCAACTCGAGCAACCGATGGAATGCGCGCCGTCCGAACGTCTGGGCAAGGCGCGGCGTCTTGACGACGCCGGCGGGCGTTACATCGAGTTCTGCAAGAGCACCTTCCCCGCGAGCTTCGACCTGCGCGGGCTGAAGCTCGTCGTCGATTGCGCGCACGGCGCCGCGTACGACGTCGCACCGCACGTGTTCCACGAACTCGGCGCGGAAGTCGTGTCGATCGGGGTGTCGCCCAACGGCTTCAACATCAACGATGGCTGCGGTGCGACCGCGCCCGACGCGCTCGTGCGCGCCGTGCTGGAGCACAAGGCCGACCTCGGCATCGCACTCGATGGCGACGCGGACCGCTTGCAGATCGTCGATTCGACCGGCCGTCTCTTCAACGGCGATGAATTGCTCTACGTGCTGGTCAAGGACCGCATCGCGACCGACGGAAAAGTGGAGGGCGCCGTCGGCACGCTGATGACCAACATGGCCGTCGAAGTGGCGCTGAAGGAAGCCGGCGTGCAGTTCGTGCGGGCCGCGGTCGGCGACCGTTACGTGCTCGAGAAGCTCCGCGAAAACGGCTGGCTGCTGGGCGCAGAAGGTTCGGGTCACATCCTGTCGCTCGACCGTCACTCGACCGGCGACGGCATCGTCTCGGCGCTTCTCGTTCTGGCGGCGATCCAGCGCAGCGGCAAGTCGCTTGCCGAATTGCTGCACGGCGTGAGCCTGTTCCCGCAGAAGCTCATCAACGTGCGCATGAAGGCGGGCGCGGACTGGAAAGGCAGCGACGCGATCCGCCGCGCGGTCGAGCAAGCCGAGCGTTCCCTCGAATCGCACGGCCGGGTCTTGATTCGCGCATCGGGAACCGAACCGGTCTTGCGCGTGATGGTTGAAGCGTCGGCGCAGAAGGATGCGGTTCGCTATGCGGAAACGATTGCGCAAGTCGTGAAAGAGGCGACTTCGTAGGCGTTTACTGAAGTTCGTCATCATCGCTGAAAGCGGGCCGCGGCCCGCTTTTTTATTTGCGCCGGCACCTTGACAAGTCGAGCGTGATCTAACTTTCAAGGCGTAAGGCGAATGACACGGTGGCTTCACGAAAAGTCATATTACTGTCACAGACTCCTCCTATATTTCGCGTTGTCGTCTCACACGCATACACGACACACGCTCATAACCCTGGAGGTTTCAATGAAATTGATGCAAACCGCGCTGGCCGGCGTAATTGGCGCCCTGTTCGCCATCTCCGCGCAAGCCGCCGACATCACCGGCGCGGGTTCTACCTTCGCAGCTCCGATCTACACCAAGTGGGCGGACGCCTACCAGAAAACCGGCGGCGGCAAGGTGAACTACCAAGGCATCGGCTCGTCGGGCGGTATCAAGCAAATCATCGCGAAGACGGTGGATTTCGCGGGCTCTGACGCTCCGCTGAAAGATGAAGAACTCGCGAAGGACGGCCTGTTCCAGTTCCCGACGGTGGTTGGCGGCGTCGTGCCGGTGATCAACGTGCCGGGCGTGAAGGCCGGTGAAGTGACGCTGTCGGGTCAGGTGCTCGGCGACATCTACCTCGGCAAGATCAAGAAGTGGAACGACCCGGCGATCGCCGCGCTGAATCCCAAGGTCAAGCTGCCGGATACGGACATCGCCGTGGTCCGTCGTGCCGACGGCTCGGGCACCAGCTTCATCTGGACGAACTACCTGTCGAAGGTCAACACCGAGTGGAAGTCGAAGGTCGGCGAAGGCTCGACGGTGAACTGGCCGACGGGCACGGGCGGCAAGGGCAACGACGGCGTCGCGGCCTTCGTGCAGCGTCTGCCGGGTGCGATCGGCTACGTCGAGTGGGCGTACGCGAAGCAGAACAAGATGACCTACGTCGGCATGAAGAATTCGGCCGGCACGGTCGTCGAGCCGAAGACGGACACGTTCAAGGCGGCGGCCGCCGGTGCGGACTGGTCGAAGTCGTTTTACCAGATCCTGACGAACGAGCCGGGCCAGAACGCATGGCCGATCGTCGGCGCAACCTTCGTGCTGCTGCACGCGACGCAGGAGAAGCCGCAACAAGGCACGGAAACGCTGAAGTTCTTCGACTGGGCGTTCAAGAACGGCGGCCAGGCTGCGAGCGATCTCGATTACATCTCGCTGCCGGATTCGGTCGTCGCCGAAATCAAGACGCAATGGAAGGCGAAGGTCAAGGATGCGTCGGGCAAGTCCGTTGCTGAGTAAGCGCAGTACTCATAGCTGGAAACTGTCCTAAGCTTCTCAAGCTTGGACGGTCAGTAACAAGGAAAGCCGCGCGGCTGGCCGTAACGCCGCCGCGCGGTCTGACACGTAGCGAAACCAAGGTTGCCATGTCGGACACCAACTTAGCGTCGGCAGTGCCGGCGGCGCAGACACAGCGCGCGCCGAGCCGTATCGGTGACATCATTTTCGGCGGCGTGACACGGCTCGCGGCCGTCATCACGCTGCTTCTGCTTGGCGGCATCATCGTTTCGCTGATCGTCGCGTCGATGCCGACCATCCAGAAATTCGGCTTCTCGTTCCTCTGGCGCTCGGAGTGGGATCCGCCCAGCGAATTGTTCGGCGCGCTCGTGCCGATCTACGGCACCGTTGCGACCTCGATCATTGCGCTCATCATCGCCGTGCCGGTGAGCTTCGGCATCGCGCTTTTCCTGACGGAGCTGTCGCCCGCATGGCTGCGCCGGCCGCTGGGCGTCGCGATCGAGCTGCTCGCGGCGATTCCGTCGATCGTCTACGGCATGTGGGGCTTGCTCGTGTTCGCGCCGATCTTCGCGCAATACTTCGAGAAGCCGCTCGGCCATCTGCTCGGTGATGTGCCCGTCATTGGCATGTTCTTCCAGGGCGCGCCGATCGGCATCGGCATCCTGTGCGCGGGCGTGATTCTCGCGATCATGATCATCCCGTACATCGCCTCCGTGATGCGCGACGTATTCGAAGTCACGCCTGTCCTGCTGAAGGAATCGGCGTACGGCATCGGCTGCACGACCTGGGAAGTGATGTGGAAGATCGTGCTGCCCTACACGCGCGCCGGTGTGATCGGCGGCGTCATGCTCGGCCTCGGCCGCGCACTCGGGGAGACGATGGCCGTCACGTTCGTCATCGGCAATACGAACCTGCTCGACAACGTATCGCTCTTTTCGCCCGGTAACAGCATCACTTCCGCGCTCGCCAACGAGTTCGCGGAAGCGAGCCCGGGCCTGCATACCTCGGCGCTGATGGAACTCGGTTTGATCCTTTTCGTGATCACGTTCTTCGTGCTCGCGCTCTCGAAGCTGATGCTGCTTCGCATGGAACGCGGGGAGGGTCGTAAATAATGAGCCGTCCCGCTACCTTCAGTCACGACCCGGACCGCGTGCAGGCCACGCGCAAGAAGCTGCAAAGGCGTCGCCGCGCCACCAACGCAGTCGCGCTGACGCTTTCCCTCGCCGCGATGGCCTTCGGCCTCGTCTGGCTCATCTGGATTCTCTATACGACGCTCAGGCTCGGCATCGGCGGTTTGTCGATCGATCTCTTCACGCAATCGACGCCGCCGCCGAACACCGATGGCGGCGGTCTCGCCAATGCGATCGTCGGCTCGCTGATGCTCGTCCTCCTCGCGACGTGCGTCGGCACGCCGCTCGGCATCCTTGCGGGCGTGTATCTCGCGGAATACGGCCAGAAGCGCTGGCTCGCGAGCGTGACGCGCTTCATCAACGACATTCTGCTGTCGGCGCCCTCGATCGTCGTCGGTCTGTTCGTGTATGCGCTCGTGGTGGCCAAGGCGGGCCGCTTCTCGGGCTGGGCCGGGGTGATCGCGCTGGCTCTGCTGCAGATTCCGATCGTCATCCGCACGACCGAGAACATGCTGAAGCTCGTGCCTAACGCACTGCGCGAAGCCGCGTTCGCACTCGGCACGCCGAAGTGGAAGATGGTGATGTCGATCACGCTGAAGGCGTCGGTCGGCGGCATCGTGACAGGCGTGCTGCTGGCGATCGCGCGTATCGCCGGCGAAACCGCGCCGCTGCTCTTCACGGCGCTGTCGAATCAATTTTTCTCGTGGGACATGAATCAGCCGGTGGCAAACCTGCCGGTGACGATCTACAAGTTCGCGATGAGTCCGTTCCCGCAGTGGCAATCGCTCGCGTGGGCCGGTGTGTTCCTGATTACGCTCGGCGTGCTGGGTCTGAATATCCTGGCGCGTGCGATCTTCTCGAAGAAATAAGGGCGGAGTGATTCCATGAATATGGTCGAAAGTGGTGTCAACCACCTGAATTCGAAGGTTGAAGCAGCGCCGGTCGAGCGCGGCCCGGTGCCGGGCAGCGTGCGTCCGACGCATGCTTCGCAGCCTGCCGATTCCATCAAGCCGAAGATCGAGGTGAAGAACCTCAACTTCTTCTACAACAAGTATCACGCGCTTAAGAACATCAACCTGCGTATTCCGGAGAAGAAGGTGACGGCCTTCATCGGTCCTTCGGGTTGCGGCAAGTCCACGCTGCTGCGCACGTTCAACAAGATGTACGCGCTCTATCCGGAGCAGCGCGCCGAAGGCGAAATCCTGATGGACGGCGCGAACCTGCTCGACACCACGCGTGACATTTCGCTGTTGCGCGCGCGCGTGGGCATGGTGTTCCAGAAGCCCACGCCGTTCCCGATGTCGATCTACGACAACATCGCGTTCGGCGTGAAGATGTTCGAGCAGCTTTCGCGCTCGGAGATGGACGATCGCGTGGAATGGGCGCTCACCAAGGCCGCGCTCTGGACCGAAGTGAAGGACAAGCTGCAACAGAGCGGCTACGGTCTGTCGGGCGGCCAGCAGCAGCGTCTTTGCATCGCGCGCGGCATCGCGATCCGCCCGGAAGTGCTGCTGCTCGACGAGCCTTGCTCCGCGCTCGACCCGATTTCGACGGGGCGCATAGAAGAGCTGATCGCCGAACTGAAAAGCGATTACACGGTTGTCATCGTCACGCACAACATGCAGCAGGCGGCGCGTTGTTCGGACTACACTGCCTATATGTACCTCGGTGAATTGATCGAGTTCGGCGATACCGAAAAAATCTTCATCAAGCCGGCCCGCAAGGAAACGGAAGACTACATCACGGGCCGCTTCGGCTGAACGTCAGCCAGGTCAACAGAAAGGCATAAGGAGCATACATGTCCGATAAACATCTCTCGAGCCAGTTCGACGCCGACCTCAACGCGGTGTCGTCGAAAGTGCTGGAAATGGGCGGTCTGGTCGAGTCGCAGATTATCAACGCGATGCAGGCGCTGAACGAATTCGATATCGGCATCGCGGATCAGGTGATCGCGGCCGAAGCGCGCCTGAACACGATGGAAGTCGAGATCGACGAGGAGTGCAGCAACATCATCGCGCGCCGTCAGCCGGCTGCGCGCGACCTGCGTCTGCTCATGGCGATCTCGAAGACGATCACGAATCTCGAGCGCGCCGGCGACGAAGCCGAGAAGATCGCCAAGCGCGTGAAGCGCATCAACGAAGACGGCGCGGGCCGCACGGTGAACATCGCCGAGATCAAGCTTTCGGGCGAGATGGCGGTGTCGATCCTGCGCCGCGCGCTCGATGCGTTCGCGCGTCTGGACACGGTGGCCGCCGCGCAGATCGTGCGCGACGACAAGGCCATCGACGACGAATTCCGCGCCTTCGTGCGCAAGCTCGTGACCTACATGATGGAAGATCCGCGCACGATCTCCGCGGGCCTCGACTATCTGTTCATCGCGAAGGCGGTGGAGCGCATCGGCGATCACGCGAAGAACATCGCCGAGTTCATCATCTATATCGTGAAGGGCACGGACGTGCGCCATGTCTCGCGCGACCAGCTCGAGCGCGAGGCGCTCAGCTGATCGGCCGCGCGCAATCGTTTTAACTCAAGCAAAAGGTCAAGAGGTGCCGATGCCCAGCAGTATCCTCGTCGTCGAAGACGAACCCGCGATCTCCGAGCTGATTTCGGTGAATCTTCAACATGCGGGACATTGCCCGATTCGCGCGTACAACGCGGAGCAGGCGCAAAACCTGATCAGCGACGTGCTGCCCGATCTCGTGCTGCTCGACTGGATGTTGCCCGGCAAGTCGGGCATATCGTTCGCGCGCGAACTGCGCAACAACGAGCGCACGAAGCACATCCCGATCATCATGCTGACCGCGCGCGGCGACGAGCAGGACAAGGTGCTCGGCCTCGAGATCGGCGCGGATGATTACGTCACGAAGCCGTTCTCGCCGAAGGAACTGATGGCGCGCATCAAGGCGGTTCTGCGCCGCCGCGCGCCGCAGCTGACGGAAGACGTGGTCGCGATCAACGGCCTGCGCCTCGATCCGGCGACGCATCGCGTGGCGGCGAGTCATTCGGGCAACGACATCAAGCTCGATCTCGGCCCGACCGAGTTCCGGCTGCTGCATTTCTTCATGACGCATCCGGAGCGCGTGCACAGCCGCACGCAACTGCTGGATCAGGTGTGGGGCGATCACGTATTCGTCGAAGAGCGCACGGTCGATGTGCACATCAAGCGTCTGCGCGCCGCGCTCAAGCCGGCGGGCTGCGATGCTATGATCGAAACGGTGCGCGGCAGCGGATACCGGCTTGCGAAGAGCGCCTGAGTCCGGGTTCAGCGTCGTCCGCTTCAACGTTCCGCATCAACGTCACTCAGACTCGCCGACAACATGAACATCATCTGGACGCGTGCGATCGTGTCCCTCGCGCTGCTCGCCGCGCTCTGCGTCGCGATCGGCGCATTCGCGGGCGTGCGGGTCGCACTCGCCTTCGCGGTGCTCATGCTCGTCGTGCAAGGTTTCTTCGTCACCTATCACATGCAGCGCCTGTGGCGTCTGCTCGAAGCGCCGGTCTACGGCGAAGTGCCGAGCGCGCTCGGCATCTGGGGCGAAATCTACTACCGCCTGCACAAGCTCGCGAAGCGCTGGCACGCGCAAGTGCGCCAGGTCGAGCAACAGCATGCGCGCTTCATTCAGGCGATCCAGGCGTCACCGAACGGTGTGGCGATGCTCGACGATCACGACCAGATCGAGTGGTGCAACGCGATCGCCGAGAAGCACTTCGGGCTCGATGCAAAGCGCGACTTGCGCCAGCACATCACGCATCTCGTGCGTCATCCGGATTTCGTTCGCTACCTGAACGCGCACCACTACGAAGAGATGCTCGTGATGCGCGGCATGGGCGTGAGCCGCAAATACACGGTGTCGGTGCAGGTGTTTCCGTATGGCGATCATCGCAAGCTGATTCTCACGCAGGACATCACCGAGCTGGAGCGCACGGATTCGATGCGACGCGACTTCGTCGCCAACGTCTCGCATGAACTGAAAACGCCGCTCACGGTGCTCTCCGGCTTTCTCGAAACGATGCGCGAGCTGCCGCTCGACGAAGCCGACCGCAGGCGCTATCTCGACATGATGGAGCAGCAGGCGTCGCGCATGCAGAACATCGTGCGGGATCTGCTCGTGCTCGCCAATCTGGAAGGCGACATGCGTCCGCCTGGCGAAGAGCTGCTCGACATGCGTGCCGTGATGCGCCACCTGGAAGACGATGCGAACAATCTGTCGAACGGGCGGCATCGCATCACGTTCCATTGCGACGATGCGCTGACCATCGCGGGCGCGGAGACGGAAGTGATGAGCGCGCTCGGCAACCTCGTGACGAACGCGGTGCGTTATACGCCGGATGGCGGAACGATCGAAGTGACGTGGCAGCGATTGAAGGAGCGCGCGGTGTTCACCGTGCGAGACAGTGGGCTCGGCATTCCGGCGGAGCATATCCCGCGTTTGACCGAGCGTTTCTATCGCGTGGATCGTAGCCGGTCGCGGGATACGGGCGGCACGGGGCTCGGGCTCGCCATCGTCAAGCATGTGTTGCAACGGCACAATGCCGAGCTCGATGTGAAGAGCGAGGTGGGGAAGGGGAGCATGTTCATCGTGCGGTTTCCTGGGTCGCGGACAGCGTTGAGGAAGTCGCTGGCCGCGTGAGGGGCTTCTGGTTTTTTGCTTTCGCTTTCGTCGGATACCCATAAGACATCGGGATCCGGCGAAAGCGAAAGCAAATAAAATCAGGCGCAAAACTTCGCAAGCAACCCCAACTGGGCGTTGCGAATAGCCTTGCCAGGCCGACGCTTGCGATAGTGCCCATCGCTTTGCATCACCCACGCCGATTGATTGTCACCGAGACACACCGACAACCCTTCGGCAATTACGCGCCGCTTCAGCCTCCGATCGCGTATCGGAAACGCCACTTCCACGCGTCTGAAGAAGTTGCGATCCATCCAGTCGGCGCTCGAAAGAAACACATCTTCCTTGCCGTTCGCATAGAAATAGAAGATGCGATGGTGTTCGAGAAAGCGCCCGACGATCGACCGGACCGTGATGTTCTCCGACAGATCCTCCACACCCGGCTTGAGCGAACACACACCACGCACGATCAGATCGATCTTTACGCCCGCATGCGACGCCTCGTAAAGCGCGGCAATGACGGTAGGCTCGAGCAACGCATTCATCTTCGCGACGATGCGCGCACGCCGCCCCGCGCGCGCATGCTCGGCCTCGGCGCGAATCGCTTCGATGAGCTTCGCATGCAGCGTGAACGGCGATTGCCATAGCTGATTGAGCGCAATCTCGCCGCCGATGCCCGTCAGTTGCTGAAACACGTGATGCACGTCCTCGCACATCTCCTGATCGGAAGTCATCAGGCCGAAGTCGGTATAGAGACGCGCCGTGCGCGGATGATAGTTGCCCGTGCCCAGATGCGCGTAACGCTTCAGCACGAGCTTGCCGCCTTGCGACACACGCCGCACGATCAGCATCATCTTCGCGTGGCACTTGTGGCCGACCACGCCATACACGACATGCGCGCCCACGGCTTCGAGCTGTGACGCCCAATTGATGTTCGTCTCCTCGTCGAAACGCGCGAGCAGCTCGACGACGACGGTCACTTCCTTGCCATTGCGCGCGGCCTGCATGAGCGCGTCCATCAGCGGCGAATCGGTGCCCGTGCGATAGATGGTCTGCTTGATTGCGACGACCTGCGGGTCCTTCGCCGCCTGAAGCAGCAACTCCAGCACCGGCTGAAAGCTCTCGTACGGATGATGCAGCAGGATATCGCCCTGATCGACCGCATCGAAAAGATTCGACGTGTTCGCGATCGCCTTCGGCACGGAAGGGATATGCGGCACGAACTTGAGGTCCGGCCGGTCGACCATCTCGGGCAACTGCATGAGGCGCACGAGATTGACCGGCCCGTTCACGCGATACAGATCGCGTTCGCTCAACTGACCTTCGTCGAGGAGGCGCCGCACGAGATGCGGGGGCGTTTCCGCCGACACTTCGAGACGCACCGCGTTGCCCAGATGCCGCGCTGGCAATTCGCCCTGCAGCGCGACGCGCAGATTGGTGATTTCGTCCTCGTCGACGAAGAGCTCGCTGTTGCGCGTAATGCGAAACTGATTGCAGCTGCGCACGACGAGATGCGGGAACAGGTCGTTCACGAAGTGCTGCATGAACGAACTCAGCAGCACGAAACCATGCGGATACCCCGACAGCGCTTCGGGCATGCGCACGAGGCGCGGCAACGCGCGCGGCGCCTGGACGATGCCCATCATCGCCTGCCGGCCGAAGGCGTCGGTGCCCTCCAGCTCGACGACGAAGTTCAGGCTCTTGTTCAGCACGCGCGGGAACGGGTGCGCGGGATCGAGCCCGATCGGTGTGAGCACCGGCAGCAATTCGCTGTGAAAGTATTCGCGCGCCCATGCGGTCTGCTGCTCGGTCCAGTCTTCCGCGCCGTGGAAATAGATGCCTTCCATTTCGAGTGCGGGCAGCACGATGTCGTGCAGCATCGAGTATTGCTGGCGCACGAGACGCTGCGCGCGCTCCGAGACGAGGTCGTAGACGTGCTGCAGCGACATGCCGTCCGGCGACAGCGAGCCGGGGTTGTCGCGCATCTGCTCCTGCAGACCCGCCATGCGGACTTCGAAGAATTCGTCGAGGTTACTGCTGGTGATGCAGATGAAGCGCAGGCGTTCCAACAGGGGAACGGTCGTGTCGGCGGCTTGCGCGAGGACGCGCTCGTTGAAACCTAATATGCCCAGTTCGCGGTTGAATAGCGGATAGCGTATGGACATCGGAGGGAGGGAAGGTGTCTCGATCAGATGGGCAAGGGAACTCTCGGATGCTCTCACAGTATCATGTGTTTTTTATGACAGAACGATTGTCACAAATTCTACTCACATTGCGAATAGCGTCGCTAGCGCAAACGCGCGGTTCCGAACGAGCGGCGAGGGCCGTGGGCCGCGTCGGCATAGAATAGAATTCGTGCGCTGCAACAGCGCCGCTGTGACAGTGCCTTTCCCCACTTCACGACTCTGGATATCCGATGGTCACACATCCCCATCTACTTGCCGCCGTCGACCTCGGATCGAACAGCTTCCGGTTGATCGTGGGACGGGTCGAGGAAACGCCCGCGGGCAGCCAGATCTATCAGGTCGACGCGCTGCGCGAACCCGTGCGGCTCGGCGGCGGCCTGTCCAAGGACAAGCTGCTCGATCGCGCGTCGCAGGTGCGCGGCTGGGAGGCCCTGAAGCGTTTCGGCGAACGCCTGCGCGATTTCCATCCCGATCACGTGCGGGCCGTCGCCACTAACACACTGCGGGTCGCGAAGAACGCGCACGATTTTCTCGTCGAGGCGGAAGCCGCGCTCGGTTTTCCGATCGAAGTGATCGCGGGGCGCGAGGAAGCGCGCCTCATCTACGCGGGCGCGGCGCACTCGGTGCCCGCGAGCGCGGGCAAGCGGCTCGTGGTCGATATCGGCGGCGGCTCGACGGAGTTCATCATCGGCTCGCATTACACGCCGATTCACATGGAAAGCCTCTATATCGGCTGCGTGAGCCATAGCCGCCAGTTTTTTCCGGCGGGCAACGTCGACGAATACACGATGCGTCAGGCGGAACTCGCCGCCAAACGCGAAATCCAGATTATTTCGAGCGAATACAAGGGCACCGGCTGGGATCAGGCGATCGGCTCGTCGGGTACGGCGCGCGCGCTCGCGGAATTGATCGAGGCGAACGGTTTCAATGACGAAGGCATCACGCACGGCATCTCGCGCGGCGGCCTGGAGAAACTGAAGCGCGCGCTCATCAAGGCCGAGAACGTGAACCGGCTAAAGCTCGTCGCGCTGAAAGCCGATCGCGTGCCGGTGCTGGCGGGCGGCTTGTCGATCATGCTCGGCGTGTTCGAGGAGCTGGGCATCGAATACGCCGACACGACCGACGCCGCGCTGCGTCTCGGCGTGCTGTACGACCTGCTCGGGCGCTCACAGCATCAGGATATGCGCACGGTGACGGTCGAAGGCTTCAAGCGCCGTTATGGCGTCGATGCCGCGCAGGCCGAGCGCATCGGCGAACTGGCGATCAGCTTCTACGATCAGCTCGACGAACCCGACGAGGACGTGCGCGAGGAAAATCGCATGTTCCTCGCGTGGGCGGCGGCGCTGCACGAGATCGGCTTGTCGATCGCGCATAGCGCCTATCACAAGCATTCGGCGTATATCGCGAGCAACGCCGACATGCCCGGCTTCTCGCGCACCGATCAGGCGCGTCTCGCCACGCTCGTCCTCGGGCATGCGGGCAAGCTCGGCAAGCTCGCGCAGTCGCGCGACATCGAGTGGACGTTGCTCTTCTGCCTGCGCCTCGCGGCGTTGCTGTCGCGCCGCCGCACGGATGTCGGGCTGCCCGGCATCGAGGTGAAGAAAGCGCGCGGCGGTTTCGAAGTACATGTGCCCAACGAGTGGGTGACGAACAATCCGCTCACCGATTACAGCCTCGTTCAGGAAGCGATGGAATGGGAGAAGATCGGCCGGCCGTATCGCGTGGTCTACACGGGCGACTGATGCCGCGATGAGAATGAGAAGGCCCCGTCGAGCGGGGCCTCTTCGTTTCGGGGCTTCAGCGTCCCTGCATGTCGCCGATGAAGTGCCGCGCATAACGCGCGTTGATATCGGAGAGACGGAAGAGGGTGAGGAAGTCGGCGGTGTTGAAGTCGGGATCCCAGGCGGGTGCGCCGCAGATCTTCGCGCCCAGGCGCAGATAACCTTTCACGAGCGGCGGCGGGCTCACGGTCGCGCCCGTGCGCAGTTCCTCGACGGGCAGCGGCGTGTGCGCAAAGGCGCGGTATTCGGGCGCCGTGAGCGCATTGGCCGGCAGCGAGGTATAGAGATTCGCGGCGTAATGCCCGCCGTCGATCATGCCGACGCTCGCGCAGCCGAGCATCGTTTCATAGCCGTTTTGCATCATGTACGCGGCGAGGCCGCCCCACAGCGACATGATCACCGCGCCGTTGCGATAGTCCGGATGCACGCACGAGCGGCCCACTTCGACGAGCTTCGGCCGCAGATGCGTCAGGCGCGACACGTCGAACTCGCTTTCGGCGTACAGACGGCCGATGCGCGCGGCCTGATGCGGCGGCAGCACGCGATACGTGCCCACGACCTGCAGCGTGTCGAGATCGCGCACGAGCAGGTGATCGCAATAGGCGTCGAAGGCATCGACGTCGAGGCCCGCGGGGCCGGACAGATGCGCGCCCATTTCTTCGGAGAACACGCGGTAGCGCAGGCGCTGCGCGTCGCGTAGCGCGTCTTCGTCACGCGCCCACGCCACTTGCAGGCGCTCGCGGCCCGTGACGGTTTCGGACGGACGCGGAAGGTGGCGGCGCGAATCGAGCGAGAGCGATGACGCTCCGAGTTGCAGGAAGGGCGTCGGCAAATCTTGCATTGGCGTTCCTCGACAGGACGTGGCTGTGGCTTCAAGTCCTCGCCAATGTAGTAATGCACGGTGACGCTCGCATGGCATCGCAATGACGTTTCGATGAAACGACACGCGCATGAACGCGAGCTTGCGCCGCCGCTGCCGCGCTCAAAGCAGATCGGGATTGACCACCGCGCGCAGCACGACGTGGCCGTCGCCGCTGCGCGTGCGGCCCTGGAACCACCAGATGCCGGCCTTCTTGATCGACCATTCCGATTCGTGGCCGGTCATGAGGAGGGCGGCGACGCGGCCGAGCGTCGGCTGATGCCCGATCACGACGACCGTCTCCGCGACGCCCTCCGGCCAGCCGGCCGCATCGAGCACGGCCTGCGCGCCGTTGCCCGGCGCGAGCGCGTCGATAACGCGATAGCGGTCGCCGAAGGCCTCGGCCGTCTGGATCGTTCGCGTCGCGGGACTGGCGAGCAAGACGGCGTCATCGTCGATGCGCGCCTTCAACCATTTCGCGATGCCTTGCGCCTGCTTGCGTCCGCGCGACGTGAGTTGCCGCGCGAGATCGCTCGACGCCTGATCTTCCGCTTCGGCGTGACGCCAGAGTATGAGGTTCATGGGGTGTCTCCGGATGATGAGGTTCGCTCTCGGACGAAGCAGAAAGATGCGTGCCCGCGTTTTCCGTTGCGAACGCGCGCCGGGCACGTTACAATCTGCGGCTTCTCGGAGCGTAGCGCAGCCTGGTAGCGCATCTGATTTGGGATCAGAGGGTCGAAGGTTCGAATCCTTTCGCTCCGACCACGATACACGAAGGGGTTACAAGTTACGGCTTGTAGCCCCTTTGTCTTTTCGACGCTCGTTCGGGAGTCTCATGCCGCGCATCGTTTCCGCCGTTGTCTGCATTGCACTCGTCGCGTTCGGCCTCGCCGCCTGCGCCGACAGTTCTCATCAGAAGCACGAACCGCAAGATCCGCCCGACTACAAGGGCGTGCCGACGGACATGACCCCGCCGTCGATGATCACCGATCCGGTCAAGCCTCAATAAGCGCCAACATCGGGGCTTCTGATGACCCGCGCTGACTGTTCGCGCGGACATCTTGCGCGGGCTGGCGCCGGTATCAAAAGCACACGCCGTGTCATGACTGTGTGCACGACGCCGCCGGATGCGCCGGTTGCGGCAAATGCTACCTGTCACACGTTTTCAGAAGGTTCCTTCGAGCGGAACAATTGCCGGACGAGTATCATCGGGCGAACGTGTTTCAAAGTGTATCTGTCATGGATCTGCTCTGGGTTTTCGCTGCCGTCGCACCGCTCGCGGTCGGATCGCTCGTTGCGTTTGCGGCGCATATCGATCCGCTGTCGGGACATTGGCGCACGCCGGGCGCGAAGAAGCCGAAGGACGACGCGGCTGACGCGTGACGGCCGGCGCGTCGCACTGCTCGCCGAGGCATCACTGTTTGCAGCGGATCACCATCGAGCGATTCTTGATGTTCGCCCCGAAAATTCCGCCGACGGAACCACCCGCGGTCGCGCCGGTGTCGGCGTCCTTCGACACCACGTCGTAACCGTACGCCCCGCACATTTCGCCCGCCTGCTTGTAGCAGGCTGCCCAGGTCGTGCTCGCATCGCTGCCGCTGCAGTTGATCGCGAAGCCCGTGTCGCCCGAAGGCAGGTAGGTCATCGTCGCCGTGTGCGCGCATCCGGCGAGTGCGCCGGTCAAGGCCAGCGCCGCGCCGAGCGCGGCCGTGTTCATCCTCATCGTCAATCTCATCAATCTTCCTCGTAACGTCCGCCGGACTTCTTAACGCGGCGGTAGATAGCGCGCCGGGTCCGTCGAGCGGCCCATGTAGCGCACTTCGAAATGCAGCATCGTGCGGTCGCTGTCGGTATCGCCCATTTCGGCAATTTGCTGGCCCTGTTGCACGGTCTGGCCTTCCTTTACCAGCAGCGCCCGATTGTGGGCGTAGGCAGTCAGATAATCATCGTCGTGCTTGACGATCAGCATGTTGCCGTAGCCGCGCAGGCCGTTGCCCGCGTAGACGACACTGCCGGTGGCGGCAGCCACGACGGGCGTGCCCGCCACGTTGGCAATATCGATGCCCTTCGAGTTCTTGCCGTCGAAGCCGCGGATGATGCTGCCCTGCGCCGGCCAGACGAGCGTTACGCCCGGTCCCGCCTTGTTCTGCGACGAAGCCTGCGCGCCGGCATCGCTCTTCGCGCTGCCGCCCGCTCCCGCACTCGATGAGCCCGCCGCAGCCGCGCTGCCCGCCGGCGGCGCGATGCGCAGCACTTGTCCGACCTCGATGGCGTCGGGATTCGTGAGGCCGTTCCAGCGCTTGATGTTCGAGACCGTGGTGCGATTCTCGCGCGCGATCTTCGACACGGTGTCGCCACGCTCCACGCGATAAAAGCCCGGCGCGACCGGCCCCGTTCCACACGCGGCCAACGCTGCGACGAGCGATGCGCAGACGAGCCGTCGAATTCTTTTTTGCAAACCTGACCTCGTAAAGCACCGCCGCGAGAAGTGCGCAGCACAGTCGCACGGCGAATCAAAAGGCAGGATTTTACCGTCTCGGGTTTCCCCGAACAGAAAGACGCCGCGTGCGGCCTTGCGTCGGCGCCGTTCGCCTTACTCGCCGTGCGTGACGGCGAGCCTGAGCGATGCCGTCTCGGTCTTGCCCGGCGCGAGCCAGCGCAGGCCGCGGCCATTGTGAATGGCGTCGGGCAGGCCGATCCACGGCTCGACGCAATAGAAGTCCGAGGTGTCCGATTCGGTCCAGGTCGTCACCGCGTACCACGGCACGGAGTCCGGCTGCTGCAGTTCGAAGGCGATCGTGCGCTTAAGGCCCGGCAGCTTGAGCAACATGGGTTCGTCGGACTGTTGCGTGAGGCAGTGAAACGTATCGACGATGCTCGGGTCAGCGAGCGAATAGCGCGGCAGCCCGGGCTCGGCTTCGCTGATCGAGCCGTCCGCGAGTTGCCGGCGCCGTTCGGTGTGCGGCAGCTCCACGCTGCTCTCGGCGCGCTGCCCGTGCGGCAGATGGAAGTAGAAGTGATGCCCGGCGTAGTAGGGCAGCGCGACTTCGCCCGGATTCGACGTCGTGAGTTCGACTTCGAGCGTATTGCCGTCGACGATGCGGTATGCCGCCTCGAAGCGAAATGCGAACGGATAGCCGTCGCGGGTCGCGTCGCTGTCGACGAGCGTCATGCGCAGGCCGTGCCCGTCCGCATCGCGCGTCCAGGAGAAGGGCAGGTTGCGCGCGAAGCCGTGGGTCGGCAGCGCATGCACGACGCCTTCAGGGTCGCGCCATTTGCCGATCTCGCCGTCGACGAAATGACGCCCGAGAAACGGGAAGAGCAGCGGATTGCCGCCGCGGATCTTGGCCGGATTGGACCAGTCGGGTCCGTTGGGTCCATTGGGTCCGTTGGGTCCCGTGGGCCAGTGCAGGACCGCATCGCCACCGACGCGCCAGGTCATGAGCCGCCCGCCCGCCTGCGGAGCGAGCTGGATGGCGGCGCCGTCGCGCTCGATTTCGATGACGTCAATTTCCGGTGACATGATGGCAGGCGCTCCGTTGAATGGCGAGGCGCCGCGCACGGCGATCCGGCGCGGCTCGACCCGACGATTCTGCCTTGGAATTCCGTCCGGAAAAACCCTTTGCGGGAAGTTGCGACTAAGCAAGGCTTATGCAATATGTTGTTATATGCTTCCAGTGTTAGGAATCAGACGGACAAGGAGCAACCATGGATCTGGCGATGGCAATGGGCGTCGCGATGTTCGGCCTCTTCGGGGCGAGCACGGCAGTCTTCCTCTACAAGCTGACGGCCTGACGGGTAACGCGGTCCGCAACGCCGCGCAGTGCTACCTGCGCGCGCTTTCTTTCGTATAGCCTGTAGTCCGCTTGCGATCATTCTTCGTTTTCCCGACGATTGACTGTCGGTGCAATTTGTGTGCGGTTTGCGCTTGGCGCTCGATTTCCCCCCCGGCATAATCGGTCCCGTTTGCGCGCCGTATCGGCTTTTCCTTCCTGTTCCAATATCCCCCTGCCTCGTTCGGCTTCGCGTGATGCGAGGGATGGAACTGCACGGCGCGTCCTTCTTCCTCCTCAAAAAAGGACCGACGCGTGACTCTGTGGTTTCTCGTATTCTTGAGCGTGCTCCAGGGCGTGACCGAACTCTTTCCGGTCAGCAGTCTCGGGCACACCTTGCTCGTTCCCGGGCTGATCGGCATGCATATCGACAAGCATGCGCCGCAACTGCTGCCGTTTCTGGTCGCGTTGCACCTCGGCACGGCCATCGCGCTGCTATGGTATTTCCGCACGCGCTGGATCGCGCTGATCCGCGGCTTTTTCGCGTCGCTCGGCGGCCGCAAGAACGACGAGGGCCACATGATGTGGGCGCTCATCATCGGCACGATTCCGACGTGTATCGTCGGGCTGGTGCTCGAAAAGCGGCTCGAGGCAATTTTTCACGATTTGCGGATCGTCGCGGCGGCGTTGATCGTCAATGGCGTGCTCCTGTGGCTGGGCGACCGTTTGCAGAGAAGCCGCGCGACACGAGCACCCGAGAAGCTCACGTTCAAGCAAGCGTTTCTGGTGGGCCTTGCGCAGATCGGCGCGCTGATTCCGGGTTTTTCGCGCAGCGGTCTGACGATGATCGCGGGCGTGGGCGCGGGCCTCACGGCGCAGGCTGCAGCGGAATTCTCGTTTCTGCTCGGCACGCCGATCATCTTCGCGGCGGGCGTGCTCGAATTGCCGAAGCTCTTTCATGCGCCGGGGCAACTGGCCGATTCGCTGCTGGGCGGCGTGCTGACCGGCATCGCGGCGTATCTCAGCGTGCGTTTTCTGATGCGCTACTTCGAAGGGCACGGCAAGCTCGCGTCGTTCGGTGTGTATTGCGTGATCGCGGGCGTTTTCTTCCTCGGCTGGTTCACGATGCATCCGCAGCCGGTGTGACGAACTCGGGACTAGCGAAGCGGCGAATGAGGTAAAATCGCGATCTCTTCTGATCAGCGGCTGCTTTTTTCTGCATTGCCGCGCTCCGGTTCTCCGCCCTTAGCTCAGCTGGATAGAGCAACGGCCTTCTAAGCCGTAGGTCACACGTTCGAGTCGTGTAGGGCGGGCCACATGCCTGCGTCGAGCCCAGTCTTTGCGACTGGGCTTTTTGTTTTCATGAAGCCCGCACGCGCGCACACCCGCGCAAATCGCCCGGAACGTCAGCATCACTAATCGAATCGGCGCCCGCCCTCCACCTGGCCCGCTTCCTGCCCATCCTCCACCCGTGCGCGTGCCCGATCTTCGCAAATCCCGCGCCCCGCAACGCATCGGAGAAACTAACCATCTCGTACAAGCGAGCGTTCCGCCCATCCGCGGTGCGCCGATGCGTCATCGTGGCGCGCGGTGCGCCATAACGGTGACGGCGACAAGCCGAATCGACGCAAGAGGAATGACTTGAACAAACGAGCATACGAAACCAGCCTGGCGCAATGCTCGCTATGGAACCGCAAGCAGGCGCGCCTGCAACCGGAGTCGCGGCGCGTGCTGCTCGCGCTGCCGGAGCGCATGCTCGGCGCATCGCTCGCGTCCTTGTTCGAACTGAAGGGCTTTCCGGCGCAACTCGCGGTGGACGCGTCATCGCTCAAACATATCGCGCGGGAATGGCGTCCGCATGTGCTTTTTCTGGATACTCGCGTCGGTGGCTGCGGCAATTACGCGCTGGTCCGCGCGCTTCGCGAGCTCGATGACGACGCGAATCGCCTTGTCATCGCCATGAGCGGCTTTCTGCCCGAAGAGCCGATCGCGCGTCTCAAGGAAGCAGGCTACGACGGACACTGCCGCCGTCCGTGCCCGGTGTGGCAGATGACCGATTTGCTCGACGAGTACTTCGCATGTCACGCGGTGCGTTGAGGGCGCCGTCCTGTTGCCGCATCGCGTGCGCATAGCTGCGCGGCCCGAAGACGACATTCAGCGCGATCATCGCGAGAAGGCTCGCCGCCAGCATCATCCACGACATCGAAAAACCGCCGCTCACATCGCGAACGACGCCCGCGACGACCGGCGCGATCGCCGCAATGACGAAACCCACGCCCTGCACGAACGCGACGAGCCGCGCGGCGAGTGCGGGATCGTCGGCGTGATCGAGGGTCAGCACGAGCGAGAGCGCGAACACGCCGCCGAGCCCGCCGCCGAGCAATGCAACGACCGCGAGCGGCGCCGCAAGCGGCGCGACGAGCAGCAGACCGAAGCCCGCCAGTTGCGCGGCGAGACCGAGCGCGAGCCACGGACGATGGTCGCGGCCGCGCCCGAAGCGGGCGGCCGCCATCGGCAGAAGCAAGGCCGACGACGCCTGGAAGACCGTCAGCATCGCCAGTAGCGCGCCGCTCTCGGTCACGCCGCGGCCGAGTTGCTGGTAGTACGCGGGCATCCATGCGACGAGGCTCGTATAGCCGCCATTGACGAGCCCGAAGAAGATTCCGAGCGTCCACGCCCGCCGATTGACAAAGAGCGATGGCGCGGGCTTCGCGTGACGCGCCGACGATGCGCGAGGCAAAGCGTCCGCGCGCATCAGGAGCATCCATGCCGCAAGCGCAGTGAGCGCGGGCAACGCCCAGAACGCAAGCCCCGCCTGCCACGACATGCGCGACGCGACCGCGGGCGTGATGCTCGCGCCGAGTCCGCCGCCCGCCATGATCGATGCGGAATAGAGGCCCATTGCGAAGGGCAGGCGCGCGGCGAAGCGCGTCTTCATGACGCCGGGCAAGAGCGCCTGAATGACCGCGACGCCCGTGCCCGCGATCGCCGCGCTCGCGATGAGCGCGGCCGCGTCGCCGGCGAAGCGTCGTCCCGCGCAGGCAGCGACGATCGCGATGAGCCCGATCGCCACGCCGCGTGCCTGGCCGACTGAACGTGACAGCGCGCTCGCGCCGAACGCGCATGCGCCCATCGCGACGACGGGCAGGCCGGTCAGCATCGACGCGCCGCGGAACGACAATCCCGTCGCGTGGAGGATCACGCCCATCAGCGGGCTGATCGAGGTGAGCAGCGGCCGCAGGTTGAGGCCGATCGCGACGATCACCGCGAGCCACGCAAGGTTCGATGCGCGCGGGTTCATCGCGTGAATTCCGGCGAAATCGGCACCCCGTTCGCCATCACGAAACGCCGCGGCGGACGCATCGCGACGGCTTGCGCGATCGTTTCCGCATCGACGAGCACGAGGTCCGCGCGCATGCCCGGCGCGAGACCGTAGTGCGCGAAGCCGCACGCGCGGGCCGCTTCGATCGAGACGCAATCGAACGCGGTGGCGAGATCGTCGTCGCGGCGCAGGTCGTAGCGCATCGCGATCAGCATCGCGCGCTCGAGCATGTCGGGCGAGCCGAAGGGCGTCCACGCATCGCGAATGCCGTCGTTCCCGCCGAAGAGCGTCACGCCCGCCGCGCGCGCTTCGCGCAACGGCGGAACGCACACGGATGCGGTCGCGGTCGTCAAAAGCGCGACGTTCGCGCGCGCGATGCGTTCGAGCAACGCGCCGCGCCGCGCGTCGGTCAGCGAGCCGAGGCAGAACGCATGGCTCACGACGACGCGCCCCTGATAACCATGCGCTTCCACGCGATCGAGCAGCAAGTCGAAGGTGAACGCCCCGAGATCGCCGGGCTCGTGCAGATGCATGTCGATGGGCTTGCCGTGCTTCGTCGCGATCGCGAATGTCGCGTCCAGCGAGGCGGCCGGATCGCCGTCGATCGAAGAAGGGTCGAGCGCGCCGAGCACATCCGCGCCATGCGCGAGCGCGGCGTCGAGCAGCTCGCGCGTGCCGGGGCGCTTCAGCATGCCCGATTGCGGAAACGCGACGATCTGCATGTCGAGCACATCGGCGAGCGCGGCGCGCGTTGCGCAAACGCCGTCGAGATGACGCAGGCCCGCATCGGTGTCGATATCGACATGCGTGCGCAAGCGCGTCGTGCCTGCGCGCAGGAAAGCGAGCGCCAGCGCGCGCGATGCCTTGGCGGCGTCGTGGCCGCTTTCGCCGCGCCAGCGCCGCTCGTTCTCGATGCGGTCGGCGAGGCGCGGCCCGACCGCGTTGCGATACCACGGCATGCCCCACGTGGTCTTGTCCAGATGCGTATGTCCTTCGACGAAACCGGGCAGCAGCAGCGCGAGCGCGCCGTCGATGACGATATCGCCCGGCGCGGGCTTGCGCTCGCCGTGCGGCGCGATCGCGCCGATCGTCGTGCCGTCGACGCGCACATCCACCGGCGCACCGCCGAACGGTCGTGCGTTGACGATCCAGGTCGATGGTTTCATACGATGGAATCCTCCCGTGCGTCGCTCGATTTGGTTGACCATTCTAGCAGCGTTTGGTCAACCAAAAATACGCCAGATCTGATAGGCCGGATTCGCGTCCGGACGCGGGCGCTCGCTACAATGCGACTCAATGCAAGCACGACCGGGCATCATGGCATCACGCAAGCACACATCATCGAATGAAACCGCGAGCGCAACGTCGGCCGACGAACGCGTGTACGCGGCGATCACATCCGCGCTCCTGCACGGCAAGCTCGCGCCGGGCGCGCAGCTCGTCGAGCGCGAGCTCGCCGCCGCGTTCGACTGCACGCGCGGCACGATACGCAAGGTGCTGGCAAGGCTCGGCGCCGAGGGCAAGCTCACGCTGGAAGTGAATCGCGGCGCGTTCGTGCCTTCACCCACGCCCGCCGACATCAGCGAGGTCTATCGCGCGCGGCAGGTGGTGGAGGCGGGCATCGTCGCGGCGCTGTGCGGCACGCTGACTGCGCAGGCGAAGCGCGCGTTGCGCGCGCACGTGAAAGCCGAGCGGCGCGCGGTGAAGGCGGGAAGCGTGGAGGAGTGCGTGCGCCTCGCGGGTCACTTTCATCTGCTGCTCGCGGAACTGGCGGGTGCGCCGGAAGTGCACGCGTTTCTCGCCAAGCTGGTTGCGAAGACCGAACTCTATAAGGCGCTCTTCGATCCGTCGAAATTGTCGAACTGCGCGTCGGACGAACACGGAAGACTCGTCGATGCCCTTGAGGACGGCGATCTCGCTGCCGCGCTCACGGCGATGCGAACGCATATCGACGAACTGGAGGCGCGCGTGCTCGCGCAGGCGAGCGGCGCGCGCACGAACGATCTGGCGACGCTATTTGCGGGCGCGTGAGCATCGGCACAAAAAATACGGGCCGCGGCTTGAGGGCCGCGGCCCGTCTCGTTTCAGCGCCGACGAGCAGTGCTTACTGCGAGAAGTCGAGCGCGGCGGTCAGATCGCCCATCGCCTTGCCGCCGTTCGCGACGAGCGCGTCGTCACGCGATTTCAGGCCCGGCAGTTCCGGCAAGCCGAAGCGTTTGGTGATGAAGCGCAGGATCGACGTCGTGTCGTATTGCGTGTGATCGACGAAGCCCTTCTTCGCATACGGCGAGATGATGAGCGCCGGAATACGCGTTCCCGGGCCCCAGCGGTCGCCCTTCGGCGGCGCGACGTGATCCCAGAAGCCGCCGTTCTCGTCATACGTCACGACGACGACCATGTTCTTCCACTGGGGGCTCTTCTGCAGATGGGAAATGAGATCTGCGATGTGCTGGTCGCCCTGCGCGACATCGGTGTAACCCGCGTGCTCGTTCAGGTTGCCCTGCGGCTTATAGAACGCGACTTGCGGCAGCGTGCCCGCATCGATCGCCTTGATGAACTCCGAACCGTTCGTGCCGCCATCGAGCAAGTGCTGCGCGCGATTGGCGGTGCCCGGTGCGAGGTCGGCGAAGTAGTTGAACGGCTGATGGTGCGTCTGGAAGTCGGGCACCACGTTGACCGCGCCGTTGATGACCGAACGATCGGCGAGCGCCGCCGCCCACGAGCCGCCGTACCATGCCCAGCTCACGCCGGCCGTGTTCAGCAGATCGCCGATGTGCTGTTGCGTTTGCGGCGGCAGCGTCGTCGGCTGGCTCGGGTCCGCGAGGTTCGGATCGCCGCCGGTGACCGGCTTGTTACCGCTCGGCTGATACGGCGGCTGCATCGTGTTGACGGCATAGAAATCGGGCGTGAGCGTGCCCGAGTTGACGAACTGCGCGTCGGCCGAGCCGGTCAGCGCGGAAGGCGGCGGATTGGTCTTCGTCTTGAGCGACACGCCGTCCGCATTCACTGCCGAAATCGATCCCTTCGCGACGCTCGTGTCCGCGTTCGGATAGATCGGCGTGCACGCGCAGACGAGCCACTGGTGGTTCAGGAACGAACCGCCGAACGCGCTCATGAAGAAATTGTCCGCGAGCGTGTACTGCTGCGCGATCTTGTAGAGCGGCAGCTTGTCCGGCGGCGTGTCGTAGTGGCCCATCACGAGACCGCCCGAGTCGCCCCATGCGGCGAACTTGTCGTTCTTGCCGCCGTCGATCTGCATCTGGTTCTCGTAAAAACGGTGATACAGATCGCGCGTCGTGACGTTGAGCTGCGTGTTGAAGCCGTTGGGATCGTCGATCGCGAACGGCGCGTTCGGCAGGTTCGCCGTCATCGCTTCGGAGATCGCGGGTGTCACGCCCTTCGCCGTCAGGCCGGTCCAGATCGACGGCAGCGTCGCGAGCACGCTGCCGTCGCGGTCGAGCTGCCGGGAGTTGGCCGCCGTCACGTTCTGCAGGCCGTTCGCGCCGGGGAAGTGCCCATAGAGGTTATCGAAGCTGCGGTTTTCCGCGTAGATCACGACGACGTTCTTAACCGAAGAAATATCGTTGTCTTGATGATCGTCGCCGCCGCATGCGTAGAGGCCGAGTGCGAGAGCGGCCGCGAGCGGCACCACGCAAACGAGTTTGTTGTTCATTGAGATTCTCTCTTGGTTTGGAGACCGGCGCGTGACGCGGGCGTCGTCGTCAAAAGCCTTTGCCCGCCGGCGTGGGCAGTGTCGCAACGCAAATTGACGCAGCGATGTAACCAGGCTTTCGTTTGCGTAATGTTCGCTTAATAAAGTTCTTCCTTGTCACATGAAAGACATGCGCACGACATACGCTTCGGCATCTTTCGATTCCGATCCGCACGTCCATGTCTTCGATGCGTTTGCCGTTCGTCCTTCTTGCGCTCGCGCTCGGCGCGTCATCGGCGGTAATGAGCGGCTGCGATTCCCATGCGGCGGACAACGGCGCGAGCGGGCAGACGCAGGCCGCGACGCGCATCGCGGCCGAGGCGGCGCCGCATGGTCAATCGCGCGCGGAGGTGTTCGCGCATGTGAAGCAGATCACCTCGCTCGGCGAGAAGCTGTTCTCCGATCCGTCGCTGTCCGGCTCCGGCAAGCTCGCGTGCGCGTCGTGCCATAGCCCGAGCCATGCGTTCGGTCCGCCCAACGCGCTATCCGTGCAGCTCGGCGGCAACGACATGCATCAGCCGGGATTCCGCGCGGTGCCTTCGCTCAAGTATCTGCAGGCGGTGCCCGCCTTCACGCGCCATTTTCACGATTCCGACGATGAAGGCGACGAGAGCGTCGATGCCGGCCCGACCGGCGGGCTCACGTGGGACGGCCGCGTCGATCATGGCTCGGACCAGGCGCGCATGCCGCTCTTGTCGTCGTTCGAGATGGGCAGCACGCCGGCGAAGGTCGCGGCCGCGGTGAAGGCATCGTCCTATGCGGACGACTTCCGCGAGGCGTTCGGCGCCGATGTATTCGACAGCGACGACAAGGTGTTCGCCTCCGTGCTGCAATCGCTCGAAGCGTTCGAGCAGACGCCTGAAAAGTTTTATCCGTACACGAGCAAGTACGACGCGTTTCTCGCGGGCCGCGCGAAGCTCAACGAGGCCGAGATGCACGGCCTGCGGCTCTTCAACGACGAGAACAAGGGCAACTGCGCGTCGTGCCACATCAGCCAGCGCGCAAAGGACGGCTCGCCGCCGCAGTTCAGCGACTTCGGCCTGATCGCGATCGGCGTGCCGCGCAATCGTGCGCTGCCGGTCAACAGAAACCCGAACTTCCACGATCTCGGGGCATGCGGTCCCGAGCGCCGCGACCTGACGGGCCAGGACGAGTATTGCGGCATCTTCCGCACGCCGTCGTTGCGCAATGTCGCGACGCGCAAGACGTTCTTCCACAACGGCATCTATCACAACCTGGAAGACGTGGTGCGCTTCTACGTCGAGCGCGACACGAACCCGGAGAAGTTCTATCCGGTGTCGAAGAAAGGCGTCGTCCAGAAGTTCGACGATCTGCCGAAGCGCTATTGGCAGAACGTCAATACCGAGCCGCCGTTCGATCGAACGAAGGGTGACAGGCCCGCGCTCGACGAAGCCGAGATCAGGGACGTCGTCGCGTTCCTCGATACGCTCACCGACGGCTACGATCCGGCGAAGGACAGGAACGCGCAGAAGGGCATCGGCATCGACGAAATGAACTCCACTTCCAATTGACGCAAGCCCGCGTGGCCCGGGCCGCCGAACGCCGCGCGTCATGCTATCCTCCTTGCGACCCGCCCCTACGGGCCGAGTTGATGAATCGCCGTTGCCGCTCTTTGCATCTGCAGGCGGCATACTCATCCGCAAGAGGAACATTCAATGCCGATCACACATCGAGCGCTCGCTCGCGCTTCTTTCCCGACTTTCGCGGCAGCCGCGCTCCTTGCTTTGAGCACGGGCGCAACCGCCGCGAATCTCGGATTCCTGAACAACACGCCGATCACCTACATGAAGCAGCGCGACCTGCAGGCGCTCAACAACGCCGCGCAGACCGCGCTCAATACCAAGCAGGACGGCGAATCGCTCGACTGGGACAACAAGGGCACGGGCAACACGGTCCCGATCAACGGCACGGTCACGCCGCACGAAACGTTCGAGTCCGATGGCCTCAAGTGCCGCAAGGTCACGCTCATCGCGCAAGCCAAGGGGCAGACGCAGACCTGGACGCCGGTGGCCTGCAAGGCGAGCGACGGCAAGTGGAAACTCAAGAAGCAGTGATGAACGGGCAGAGCCGTCGATGACCGCCCGTACCGTATCGTGCGGCGTGGTCATGCTGAACGCGCAGGGCGACGTGCTGCTCTGCCACGCGACCGAAACCACGCACTGGGACGTGCCCAAGGGCGCCGCCGATCCCGGCGAAAGCCCGCGCGAGGCGGCGTTGCGCGAGCTCGTCGAGGAGACGGGCATCGTGCTGCCCGCCGCGCGGCTGAAGGATCTCGGACGCTTCGTCTATCGTCGTGACAAGGACCTGCATCTCTTTGCGGTGCGCGTGAGCGAAGACGAAGTGCAGCTCGAGAACTGCGTGTGCGAATCGTATTTTCCGCGCTATAGCGACGGCACGATGATTCCCGAGATGGACGCCTACCGCTGGGTCAGCCCGGCGGACGTCGATAAATTCGCGAGCCGCAGCCTCGCGCGTCTGTTCGAGACGACGCTGTCGCTCGCGCAACTGCACGAGACGCTGTAGTCAGTCGACTGTGCGGTCATTGGGATTGGCGAAGAGCGCCTTCATTTCGGGCGACATCGGAAATTGCAGGTTCATGCCATCGGGCGGAATCGGGCGCATGAACCAGGTCTCGTAGAGCTTCGCGGCTTCGCCGGAGCGCTGCATGTTGGCGATCACGTCATCGACGATACGCTTGAACACGGGGTCGCCCTTTCTCATCATGCAGCCATACGCCTCGTTCGCGAGCGATGCGCCCGTCACCGTGTACTCGTTGCGCGCCGCGCCTTCCTGGGCGATCTTGCCGTAGAGAAGCGGATCGTCCATCACGAACGCCACCGCGCGATCCGACTTCAACGCGGCGAACGCTTCCGCATGATCGCGCGCGCTGATGATGCGCAGATTCAGCTTCTTGTCGATGCTCATCTGCCGCAACATGCGCTCATCCGATGTACCCGCCGTGGTCGCCACTGTCTTGTTCGCGAGATCCGCGTAGTCGCGAATGCCCGACTTCTTCTTCACGGCCATGCGGATGCCGTACTGGAAAAAGCTGTTCGAAAAAGCGACGAGCGGGTCGCGGTCGGCCACATGCGCGGTCGAGCCGCATTCCAGATCGACCTGATTGTTCACGACATAAGAGATGCGGTTCGCCGACGTGACCTGCACGTTCTTCACCGCGAGATTGGGCATGTTGAGGCGCTTCTTGATCTCGTCGACGACTTTGAGTGCGATGTCGTACGAGTAGCCGACCGGCTGTTGCTTCACCGTGTAGGAGAACGGCACGGACGACTCGCGGGTGCCGAGCACGATCGCGCCGTTTTCCACGATCTTGCGCAGCGTCGCGGAAGGCGGCATCTGATCGACCGTGGCCTGCGCCGTGGCGAGTTCGGCGGCGATGGCGCCGTGCGCGCCGGCGGATGCGAGCAGGAGCAAGGAGGCGAGGGCGGCGCTTCGTTGCGCCCATGTGCGGCGCTGCGCGAAGTAGTGCGGCTGCTTCATGATGTCCTCGTGAGAAGCGGCGTGCGATGAGTCCGGCAAGATTCATCGAGGGCGCCGCGTGGCTGCGCGGCGCCTTGGTCCTGTCGATATCAGGCCGGTTTGCCCCAGCTGTCGCGCAGGCTCACGATGCGGTTGAACACCGGCTTGCCCGGCTGCGAATCCAGCCGGTCCGCGACGAAATAGCCGTGCCGCTCGAACTGGAAGCGGTCTTCGGCGTGCGCGTCGCGCGCGCTCGGCTCGAGATAGGCGTTCACGACGCGCTTCGAATCCGGATTGAGCGCGTCGAGGAATTCCGCGCCGCCCGCGCCGGGCTGCGGCTCCTTGAAGAGGCGGTCATACAGGCGCACTTCGGCCGCATACGCCGTCGCCGCGCTGACCCAGTGGATCGTGCCCTTCACCTTGTAGTTGTTCGCGCCTTCCGTGCCCGATTTGCTGTCCGGGAAATAGTTGCAATGAACGGCGATCACGTTGCCGTTCTCGTCCTTGTCCGCGCCCGTGCATTCGACGACGAAGCCGTACTTCAGCCGCACCTTGTTGCCCGGGAAGAGACGGAAGTAGCCCTTCGGCGGCGTTTCCTGGAAGTCCTCGCGTTCGATCCACAGCTCGCGCGAAAACGGGAACGCGCGCACGCCGCGATCCGGGTGATGCGGATGCACCGGCGCGCTGCACGTCTCGCTCTGCCCTTCGGGATAGTTGTCGATGATGAGCTTCAAAGGATCGAGCACGCAGATCGCGCGCGGAGCTTTGTCATCGAGATCGTCGCGCAGTGCGCCTTCGAGCACGCTCATGTCGATCCACGAATCGACCTTCGTCACGCCGACGCGCTCGACCATCAAACGGATGCTTTCCGGCGTGAAGCCGCGCCGGCGCACACCGACGATGGTCGGCATGCGCGGATCGTCCCAGCCGTCGACGTGATTGTCCTGCACGAGTTGCAGCAGCTTGCGCTTGCTCGTGATCGCATACGTGAGGTTGAGGCGCGAAAACTCGATTTGCTGCGGCAGCGGACGCTGGAAGACGCCATCGTCCGCGAGTTGCGCGAGGAACCAGTCGTAGAGCGGGCGATGATCCTCGAATTCCAGCGTGCAGAGCGAGTGCGTGATGTTCTCGATCGCGTCCGACACGCAGTGCGCGTAGTCGTACATCGGGTAGATGCACCACGTGTCGCCCGTGCGGTAGTGATGCGCAAAGCGGATGCGATAGATCACCGGATCGCGCATGTTGAAATTCGGCGAGGCCATGTCGATCTTGGCGCGCAGCACGTGCTCGCCTTCCTTGAACTCGCCCGCCTTCATGCGGCGGAAGAGGTCGAGGTTCTCTTCGGGCGTGCGGTCGCGATACGGCGAGTTGATGCCCGCTTCGGTGGCCGAGCCGCGCGTCGCGCGCATCTCTTCGGCCGTCTGACTGTCGACGTATGCCTGGCCCTTCTTGATGAGCATCTCGGCGAACTCGTACAGCTTGTCGTAGTAGTCGCTCGCGAAGTATTTGTGCTCCGCGCCGTCCTTGTTCCAGTCGAAGCCGAGCCATTTCACGGCGTCGATGATCGAATCGACGTATTCGACGCTTTCCTTCTCGGGGTTCGTATCGTCGAAGCGCAGATGGCACACGCCGCCGTAATCCGCGGCGAGGCCGAAGTTCACGCAGATGCTCTTCGCATGGCCGATATGCAGGTAGCCGTTCGGCTCGGGCGGAAAGCGCGTCTCGACCCGCTGCGACCATTTGCCGGAGCGGTTGTCGTCTTCGATGATGTTGCGAATGAAATTGGATGGCGCCGGAGCGTCGTTGCGATCGGTGTTCATGCGAAAGAGAGTGCCAGCGGGTGCGCTCGCGCGCGTGAGACGGTTCGGGAAGCGTTCATCGAGGCCGTTCGGCCCGGAACACGTACGAAGGCCTTGAATATTGGGTCGATTCTACCTTACGCAACCGTCGGGAGCAGGCTGCGGAAACGTTGTTGGAGCGCTCGCGGCCGGTTTCGTCGCGCGATTCGCACAGTCGCGCCGTTTCGCGAGTTCCGTTACATGGTTTACGCCCGGCGACGCGCATCGTAACCACCGTAACCGGACGTAAATCGCGTTGAAGGGCGCGGGTGCGCAATTTTAAGATCGGCTCGCCTGCATCGACCGCGTCTGGTTGTACGGCGCGGGACTGCGCGACAAGCACAACACATCACAACGACAACACCAGGAAGCCCATCATGAAAAAGATCGCCATCACGACGCTCAAGTTGGCCGCCGCCGCTGCGCTCGTATCGAGCCTCGCGGCCTGCGCAAACGTGTCGCGCCAGCAGGCCCACGCCGGAGTCGGCGCGGCTGCGGGCGGCGCGCTCGGCTACCTGGTCACGGGCGGGCCGATCGGCACCGTCGCGGGCGCGGCGGCGGGCGGTTTGATCGGCGCCGGCGTTCGTTGATCCTGACAATCCCGCGCGCACTCGCTCAGATTGCCTTCGACGCCCGCAACTGCGCGATCTTCGCCTCGTCGTAACCGAGCACGTCGGCGAGCACGCTCGTCGTGTGCTCGCCCAATAGCGGCGGATGCGTGCGCGCTTCGGGCGGCGTCGCGCTCATCTTGATCGGGCTCGCGACGAGCTTGACCGTGCCGGCCGTCGGATGCGGCAAATCGATCTGCATCTTGCGCGCGAGCACCTGCGGATCTTCGAAGACTTCGCCGAGATCGTTGATCGGACCGCACGGCACGCCGGCGGCTTCGAGTTCGGCGATCCATTCGTGCTTGCCCTTGCTGCGCACCATGTCCGCGAGCAGCGGCACGAGGATGTCGCGGTTGCGCACGCGCGACGGGTTCGCCGCGAAACGCGAATCGTCCGCCAGTTCGGCGCGGCCGCCCGCTTCGACGAACTTGCGGAACTGCCCGTCGTTGCCCACGGCGACGATGATCCAGCCATCGCTCGTCTGGAAGGTCTGATACGGCACGATGTTCGGATGCGCGTTGCCCCAGCGGACCGGCGGCTTGCCGCTCGCGAGGAAATTGGTGTTCATGTTGGCGAGCATCGCGACCTGAACGTCGAGCAGCGCCATGTCGATGTATTGCCCTTCGCCCGTGCGGTCGCGGTGCGCGAGCGCGGTGAGCACGCCGATGGTCGCGTACATGCCCGTCATCAGGTCCGCGATCGCCACGCCGGCTTTTTGCGGGCCGCCGCCGGGCTGGCCGTCGCGCTCGCCGGTGATGCTCATGAACCCGCCGATGCCCTGCACGATGAAGTCGTAGCCCGCGCGCTGCGCATACGGCCCCGTCTGCCCGAAGCCCGTGACCGAGCAATAGACGATGTCCGGCTTCACGGCCTTCAGCGACGCGTAGTCGAGCCCGTACTTTTTCAGTTGCCCGGCCTTGTAGTTCTCCAGCACGACATCGCTTTGCGCGGCCAGCTCGCGGACGATCTGCTGACCTTCCGGCGTGGCGATATCCACCGTCACCGAACGCTTGTTGCGGTTCGCCGCGAGATAGTACGCGGCCTCGTGCGTGTCCTCGCCGCCGGGCGTTTTCAGGTAGGGCGGCCCCCAGTGGCGCGTGTCGTCGCCGGTTTCGGGCCGCTCGATCTTGATGACGTCCGCGCCGAAATCGGCGAGGGTCTGCGCGCACCACGGTCCCGCCAGCACGCGGGTCAGGTCCAGCACGCGGATATGGCTCAAGGCTCCCATTCGTCGGTTCGCTCGCTCAAATTTGTCTCCGGACTGCGAATGTCGCACAGAACCGCCGCGCGCGCGATACCGGACCTGCCGCGCGCCCGGTCGGACGCGGCGAATCCCGTATAATCGACAATCACCCTCGCCACGCCGGCCAAGGCTCGCAGAGAGCCGCCCGCGGGCACCATCAAGAAACCGAAGACACGCCCCGTACGCTATGAAAGCCGCCGAAATACGCGAGAAATTCCTGAAGTTTTTCGAATCGAAGGGCCATACGATCGTGCGTTCGTCGAGCCTCGTGCCCGGCAACGACCCGACGCTGCTGTTCACCAACTCGGGCATGGTCCAGTTCAAGGACGTGTTTCTGGGCAGCGAATCGCGTCCGTACTCGCGCGCGACCACCGCGCAGCGCAGCGTGCGCGCGGGCGGCAAGCACAACGATCTGGAGAACGTCGGCTACACCGCGCGCCATCACACGTTCTTCGAGATGCTCGGCAACTTCTCGTTCGGCGATTACTTCAAGCGCGACGCCATCCACTATTGCTGGGAACTGCTCACCAAGGTCTACAACCTGCCGGCCGACAAGCTCACGGTGACCGTCTACAAGGAAGACGACGAGGCCTTCGACATCTGGGCGAAGGAAATCGGCGTGCCGGTCGAACGCATCATCCGCATCGGTGACAACAAGGGCGCGCGTTACGCATCCGACAACTTCTGGCAGATGGCCGACACCGGCCCGTGCGGTCCGTGCTCCGAAGTGTTCTACGACCATGGCCCGGAAATCTGGGGCGGCCCGCCGGGATCGCCCGAAGAAGACGGTGACCGCTTCATCGAGATCTGGAATCTCGTGTTCATGCAGTTCAACCGCGACGCGCAGGGCAACATGACGCCGCTGCCCAAGCAGTGCGTCGACACGGGCATGGGCCTCGAACGCCTCGCCGCCGTGCTGCAGCATGTGCACAGCAACTATGAAATCGATCTGTTCCAGAACCTCATCAAGGCCGCCGCGCGGGAAACCGGCACGCCGGATCTGGAAAACAACTCGCTTAAGGTGATCGCGGACCACATCCGCGCGTGCTCGTTCCTCATCGTCGATGGCGTGATTCCCGGCAACGAAGGCCGCGGCTACGTGCTGCGCCGCATCGTGCGCCGCGCGATCCGTCACGGATACAAGCTCGGCAAGAAGGGCGCGTTCTTCCACAAGCTCGTGGCGGATCTCGTCGCCGAAATGGGCGCGGCGTATCCGGAACTGAAAGAAGCTCAACAGCGCGTGACCGACGTGCTGCGCCAGGAAGAAGAGCGCTTTTTCGAAACCATCGAGCACGGCATGTCGATTCTCGAAGGCGAACTCGCGGAGCTGGAAAAGAAGGGCGTCAAGCAACTGGATGGCGAACTCGCGTTCAAGCTGCACGATACCTACGGCTTCCCGCTCGACCTGACCGCGGACGTGTGCCGCGAGCGCGGCGTGACCGTCGACGAACCCGCATTCGACGACGCGATGGCGCGTCAGCGCGACCAGGCACGCGCGGCGGGCAAGTTCAAGATCGCGGCGGGCCTCGAATACTCGGGCGCGAAGTCGACCTTTCACGGCTACGAAAAGGAAATCTTCGACGACGCCAGGATTCTCGCGCTGTATGTCGAAGGCGCATCGGTGAACGAGGCGAAGGACGGCCAGCAGGCGGTCGTCGTGCTCGATCACACGCCGTTCTATGCGGAGTCGGGCGGTCAGGTCGGCGATCAGGGCGTGCTCGCGAACGCGAACGTGCGCTTCGCCGTCGCGGATACGTTGAAGGTGCAGGCCGATGTCGTCGGTCATCACGGCACGGTCGAGCAGGGCACGCTCAAGGTCGGCGATGTCGTGAAGGCCGAAATCGACGCCGTGCGCCGCGCCCGCACCGCGCGCAATCACTCGGCCACACATTTGATGCACAAGGCGCTGCGCGAAGTGCTCGGCGGCCACGTGCAGCAGAAAGGCTCGCTCGTCGATGCGGACAAGACGCGCTTCGACTTCGCGCACAACGCGCCGATGACGGATGACGAAATCCGCCGCGTCGAGCAGATCGTGAACAACGAGATCATCGCGAACGCGCCGGGCGTCGTGCGCGTGATGCCTTACGACGACGCGGTGAAGGGCGGCGCGATGGCGCTCTTCGGCGAAAAGTACGGCGACACCGTGCGCGTGCTCGATCTCGGCTTCTCGCGCGAGCTCTGCGGCGGCACGCACGTGCGGCGCACGGGCGATATCGGCTTCTTCAAGATCGTGATGGAAGGCGGCGTCGCGGCGGGCATTCGCCGCGTCGAGGCGATCACCGGCGACAACGCCGTGCGCTACGTGCAGGAGCTGGATCAACGCATCAACGCGGCGGCGGGCGCGCTGAAGGCGCAGCCTTCGGAACTCACGCAGCGTATCGCGCAGGTTCAGGAGCACGTGAAGTCGCTGGAAAAGGAACTCGGCGCGCTGAAATCGAAGCTCGCGGCAAGCCAGGGCGATGAACTCGTGTCGCAAGCCGTCGATGTATCCGGCGTGCAGGTGCTTGCCGCGCAACTCGAAGGCGCGGACGTGAAGACGCTGCGCGAAACCGTCGACAAGCTGAAGGACAAGCTCAAGAGCGCGGCGATCGTGCTCGCATCCGTAGATGGCGGCAAGGTCAGCCTGATCGCGGGCGTGACGGCGGATGCGTCGAAGAAGGTGAAGGCGGGCGAGCTCGTCAACTTCGTCGCGCAGCAAGTCGGCGGCAAGGGCGGCGGTCGTCCGGACATGGCGCAGGCGGGCGGCACCGAGCCGGCCAATCTGCCGGCCGCGCTCGCGGGCGTGATGGGCTGGGTTCAGCAACAGCTCTAAGTCGATTCTTCCGCTGCATGACGGCTCGGTCCCTTCGGACCGGGCCGTTTTTTATTACAGCCTGTCAGGCACACTGCGTGCAACGCTCCCGTCACGTTCAACGAGAAGAGGGAGATGCATCATGAGTCGCAAAATCGTATTGATCGCACTGACGTCCGCCATGCTCGCCGCAACGGGCGCGGCACAGGCGAAGGGTTGTATCGAAGGCGCGGCGGTCGGCGGCGTGGCGGGACACGTCGCGGGCAAGCACGGGACGGCGGGCGCGGTAGGCGGCTGCGCGATCGGCCATCACGAGGCCAGCAAGAAGGACAAGAAGGCGCAGCAGGCGAACGCGGCGAGCGCGCCCGACGCCAAGTAAGACAGCAAACCAGCATTGCTCGGATCGGCGCCACGGCGCGCGTCGATCCGAGCCGCTAGAATGGCCGGATTGCGGCCGCGCGACGTCACCCGTTCGCGCGCCTCGTTTTGACAAGGCCATCACAGCGATCCCATGACAGCGCCCACGGACCCGATCCAGCACTTCGCCTCCGACAATTACGCGGGCATCTGCCCCGAAGCGCTGCAAGCGCTGATCAATTCCAACACCAGCGGCCACGAGCCCGCTTACGGCGACGATTCGTGGACGACGCAAGTCTGCGATCGCATCCGCGATCTCTTCCAGACCGATTGCGAAGTCTTCTTCGTGTTCAACGGCACCGCGGCGAATTCGCTCGCGCTCGCTTCGTTGTGTCAGTCGTATCACTCGGTGATCTGCCACGAGCTCGCGCATATTGAAACCGATGAATGCGGCGGCCCCGAGTTCTTCTCGGGCGGCTCGAAGCTGCTCACCGCGCGTGGCGAGAACGGCAAGCTCACGCCCGATGCGATCGAAGAACTCGTCACGAAACGCGCGGACATCCACTATCCGAAGCCGAAGGTCGTCGCGCTCACGCAGGCGACGGAAGTCGGCACCGTGTACACGGTCGAGGAAATCCGCGCGATCGCCGCGATTGCGAAGCGCCGCCATCTGAAAGTTCACATGGACGGTGCGCGTTTCGCCAACGCGGTCGCGACGCTGAACGTGCATCCGTCGGAGATCACGTGGCGCGCGGGCGTCGACGTGTTGTGCTTCGGCGGCACGAAGAACGGCTTGCCGGTGGGCGAGGCGGTCGTGTTCTTCGACAAGGCGCTCGCCGCCGATTTCGCCTATCGACTCAAACAGGCGGGGCAGCTCGCATCGAAGATGCGCTTCATCTCCGCGCCGTGGCTCGGCCTGCTCGACAACGACGTGTGGCTGCGCAACGCGCGTCATGCGAATGCGATGGCGCAACTGATGGCCGAGCGCCTCGCCGACATTCCCGGCGTGAGCCTGCTCTTCAAGCCCGAATCAAACGCGGTGTTCGCGGAACTGCCGGCGCGCGTTGCCACGGCGCTGCGTGCGAAGGGCTGGCGCTTCTATCAGTTCATCGGATCCGGCGGCTGCCGTCTGATGTGCGCATGGGACACGAAGCGCGAGACCGTTGAACGGTTCGTCGATGACGTGCGCACGTTGGCCGCGTCGATCTAACCCCGATTGACACGCGCGTCGCAGCGCTCCAACATGCCCGCACATTCCTCACCGGTTCCCGCGCCATGGCCTACATTTTCTACCTGACCCATATCCACCTCGGCTACGACGCGCTTCAGGCGCTGGAAAGCGAATGCGCGCGCATCGGGGTGAAGCGTCCGCTCGTCATCACCGATAAAGGCGTCGCGGCGGCGGGCCTCGCGAATCGTGTGATCGAAAGCGCGAAGCTCGGCGCGCTGCCGGTGTTCGACGACACGCCTTCGAATCCGACCGAAGCGATGGTCCTGCGAGCCGCGGAGCAGTACCGGCGCGAAGATTGCGATGGCCTCATCGCGGTGGGCGGCGGCTCGTCGATCGATCTGGCGAAGGGCGTTGCGATTGCGGCGACGCACGACGCGCCACTGACGACCTTCGCGACGATCGAAGGCGGTAGCGGCAGGATCACCGAGCGCGCCGCGCCGCTGATCGCGGTGCCGACCACGTCGGGCACGGGCAGCGAAGTGGCGCGCGGCGCGATCATCATTCTCGAGGACGGGCGCAAGCTCGGCTTCCATTCCTGGCATCTTTTGCCCAAATCCGCGATCTGCGATCCGTCGCTCACGCTCGGCCTGCCGCCGGCGCTCACCGCCGCAACCGGCATGGACGCGATCGCGCATTGCATCGAAACGTTTCTCGCGCCCGCGTTCAATCCGCCCGCCGACGGCATCGCGCTCGACGGGCTCGAACGCGCGTGGGCCAACATCGAGCGCGCGACGCACGACGGCCAGGACCGCGACGCGCGCCTGAACATGATGTCCGCGTCCATGCAGGGCGCGATGGCCTTTCAAAAGGGCCTGGGCTGCGTGCATTCGCTGTCGCATCCGCTGGGCGGGCTCGCGGTGAACGGCCGCACGTCGCTGCATCACGGCACGCTGAACGCGGTGGTTTTGCCCGCGGTGCTGCGCTTCAACGAGAGCGCGCCGTCGGTCGTCGCGGAACGGCGCTTCGCGCGCATGCGCCGCGTGATGAATCTCGCGGAGCACGCCGATGTCGCGCAGGCCGTGCACGACATGACCGCGCGCCTCGGCTTGCCGACGCGTCTCTCGCAGATGGGCGTCGACGAGAGCATGTTCGACAAGGTGGTGAAGGGCGCGCTCGCGGATCATTGCCACAAGACGAATCCGCGCGAGGCGAGTGCCGGCGATTATCGACGCATGCTGACGGAGTCTCTTTAAGCAATGAGCAAGCCGGTTCCGACCACGCGCGCGGACTACGCGCACTTTCTCGCGATCAGCACGCGCTGGTCGGATAACGACGTCTACGGGCATATCAACAACGTCGTCTACTACAGCTACTTCGACACGGTCGTCAACGAGTATCTGCTGCGCGCAGGCGTGCTCGATTTCAGCGAGGGCGAGACCACCGGCCTCGTCGTCGAGACGCGCTGCAACTTCTTTGCGCCGGTGGTGTTTCCTGAGCCGATCGAAGCGGGCTTGCGCGTCGAGCGGCTCGGCAACACGAGCGTGCGCTACGAAGTGGCGATCTTCACGCAAGGCTCAGACACCGCCGCCGCGCAAGGACACTTCGTGCATGTCTATGTGGATCGCGTGACGCGCAGGCCGGTGCCGCTGCCCGCGCCGCTCGTCGATGCGCTGAAGCCGCTCATCAACGGCTGAGGGTCGCGTTTTGCTCCAGTGGTTCTGCGTAAGTCTGCTCAACGGCGTGAGCGTGGGATTGCTGCTCTTCATGTTGTCGGCGGGCCTTACGCTGATCTTCTCCATGCTCGGCGTGCTCAACTTCGCACACGCGAGTTTCTATATGCTCGGCGCGTATGTCGGGCAGGCGCTCGCCGCGCATGGCGGATTCTGGTCCGCGTTGATGCTCGCGCCGGTCGTCGTGGGCATCGCGGGCGCCTTGTTCGAGCGATTGTTGTTGAGACGCGTGCATGCGCGCGGCGCGCTCGGGCAAATGCTGCTCACGTTCGGCGCGGCCATCGTGATCGGCGAAGGCGTCAAGCTCGTATGGGGGCTCGGGCCCTTGCCCGCGTCGATTCCTTCCGTGCTCGACGGTCCGCTTTTCACGCTCTACGGCGCGTCGTTCGCGCGCTACCGCGTGTTCATGATGACGATCGCGGTCCTGATGCTCGGCGCGCTCTGGCTGATACTGCGCATATCGAAGACGGGACTCGTCGTACGCGCGGCGCTCACGCATCCCGCAACGGTCGAAACGCTCGGCCATGACGTGCCGCGCGTGTTCACGATGGTCTTCGCCGTCGGCACCGCGCTTGCCGCGCTCGGTGGCGTGATCGGCGCGCCGCTCGCCGTCATCGAACCGGCGATGGCCGATGCAATGGGACCGATCGTGTTCGTCGTCGTCGTGATCGGCGGGCTCGGATCGCTGGGCGGCGCGCTCGTCGCGTCGCTTCTAATCGGCTGCGTGCAGACCTTCGCCGTGGGCGCGAGCGTGTCGGCGGGCAGCATCGCAGCATCGCTCGGCCTGACGCTGCCGCCCGCGTGGAGCGCGTTGACGGTCGCGCAGCTCGCGCCCGTGCTGCCCTATCTCGTGCTGGTCGCGATGCTGGCCGCGCGGCCGCGCGGACTCTTCGGCGAGCGCATGCAAGATGCGTAAGTTTCTTGCGCTCGCGCTGGCGCTCGCGCTGCCGCTCTTCTTCGATCGATCCTGGCTGCTCGCCTACAGCGCGCAGACCGCGACGCTCATCGTTTTCGCGCTCTCGTACAACTTGTTGCTCGGCGAGACCGGCCTGCTGTCGTTCGGCCACGCCGTATATTCGGGGCTCGGCGCATTCGCCGCCGCGCATGTGTTCAATCGCTACGGCGTGCCGTTGCCGCTCCTGCCGGTCGTCGGCGGATGCGCCGCGATGCTCGTCGCCGTCGTGTTCGGCGCGATCTCGACGCGGCGCGCGAGCACGCCTTTCGCGATGATCACGCTCGGCATCGGCGAGCTCGTCGCCGCGTGCGTGTGGCTCGTGCCCGGATGGTTCGGCGGCGAGGGCGGGGTGACGATCGACCGGGCGAGCGGGCCGTCGTTCTTCGCATGGACCTTCGGGCCGCTCCGTGAGGCCTATGCGCTGATCGCGTGCTGGTGCGTCGTATCGGCGCTCGCGATGTTCGCGTTCTCGCGCACGCCGATGTGCCGCCTCGCCAACGCCGTGCGCGACAATCCCGCGCGCGCGGCGGCGATCGGTTTCGCACCGGCGCGCGTGCGGTTTCGCGTGCTCGTCGTGTCGGCGTTCTTCGCGGGCATCGCGGGCGTGCTGGCGCTGATCAATGTGGAGCTGGTGTCATCGGAAAGCGTGGGCATCGCGCGCTCCACGAGCGTGCTGGTCGCCACGGTGATCGGCGGGACCGGCGCGTTCTTCGGGCCGGTGATCGGCGCGGTGCTGCTGACGTTCTTCAGCGTCGCCGTGGCGAGCGTGACCGCCGCGTGGCCGATGTATCTCGGGCTCTTTTTCATGTGGGTCGTGCTCGCCGCGCCGGAGGGCGTCGCGGGTGTCGTCAGGCGCGATGCGCGATCGCTGTGCTTCGGGGCGTTCAGCGCGATGGTCTGGGGCGTCGCGGTGGTCGTTCCGGTCGAAGCGCTCTATGCGGGACGAATCGATGCGCGTGCGTGGCTCATCGCGTTGGCGTGCGCATTGCTGGGTCTGTGGCTCACACGACGCGCGAGGGCCGCGCGATGAACGCCGCGCTCGAACTGCACGGCGTCACCCGACGCTACGGTGCGACGCAGGTGTTGCGCGGCGTCGATCTGCGCGTCGCGCAGGGCGAACGGCATGCGCTCATCGGACCGAACGGCGCGGGCAAGTCCACGCTTTTCGATCTGATCTCGGGCCGTGCGCGGCCGGATGACGGGCGCATCGTCGCGAACGGGATCGACATCACGGGCGAGCCGCCGCAGCGCGTCGCCCGAACGCTTGCGCGCAGCTTCCAGACGACGAGCGTATTCGGCGGCTTGTCCGTGCTCGACAATCTGCGTTGCGCGGCGCTCGGCGCGTCGTCATCGGGCTTTCTCGACCGATGGCTGCCTTCGCGAAAAATCGATGCGCGCGCACACGCGATGCTCGATGCCATCGGCCTTGCCGAACGCGCCTGCGAACTCGCCGCGCGTCTCACCTATGCCGAGCAACGCGCGCTCGATCTGGGCATCGCGCTCGCGACCGATGCGCCGCTCATCCTGCTCGACGAACCCACCGCCGGCATGAATCGCGCGGAAGCGACGCGCGCGCTCGCCTTGATCCGCGCGACGACGGAAGGGCGCACGCTGCTCGTGATCGAGCATGACATGGACGCGGTGTTCAGTCTCGCGGATCGCATTTCGGTGCTCGTGCGAGGGCGCGTGATTGCGACCGGCACGCCTGCTGCCATACGTGCGAATCGTGACGTGCGGCAAGCGTATCTCGGCGGAGTCGCGCCATGAGCGCTACATTGCGCATCGAAAATTTGCGTGCGTGGCATGGCGCGGCGCAGGCGCTGCACGGCGTGAATCTTCGTATCGCGGAAGGGGAAGTGGTCGCGCTCGTCGGCCGCAATGGGTCGGGGCGTTCGACGCTCGCGAAAGCCATCATGGGACTCGTGCGATGCGCGGGCGATGTGCGGTATGGCGAAGTTCAGCTCGTCGGGTTGCGGCCGCATCGCATCGCGCGGCTCGGCATCGGCTATGTGCCCGAAACGCGTGACGTGTTTCCGTCGCTGACCGTGCGCGAAAACCTGTTGCTCGGTGAACGCAAAGGCACGCGCTTTTCGCTGAGCGACGCGTATCGATTGTTTCCCGTGCTCGAGGAGCGCGCGTCGGTGAAAGCGGGTGCGCTATCGGGCGGCGAACAGCAAATGCTCGCGCTTGCACGCACGTTGACGGGCGATCCGTCGCTCGTCGTCATCGACGAACCCGGCGAAGGACTCGCGCCGCAAGTGCTCGCGCAAGTGGCCGCTTGTCTCGCGGCGCTGCGCGAACGCGGTGTGGCGATGCTGCTGATCGAAGAACGATTGACGATCGCGCGCATGCTCGATGCGCGCGTCGCGGTGATGGGGCATGGGGCGATTCAGTTCGATGGGGCGTGGGAGAGGCTTGCTCAGGACGAGCAAGTCATCGGCGACTGGCTTTCCATCGGCTAGGTCGACGCCTTGCTATCCCGCTCCACGATCCACTCGTGCTTAGGATCGTTCTTGAAGTGCCACGTGCGCTTGCTGCCCGCCATCACGTTCAGATAGTAGTTGTCGTAGCCATACGGCACGACCACCGGATGATATCCACGCGGCACCATCACGACATCGTGATTCTCGACGGCCATCGTTTCGTCGAGGTCGCGCTCGTCGGTATAGACGCGCTGAAACGCAAATCCTTGCGGCGGATTCAACCGATGATAGTACGTCTCTTCGAGCGAACTTTCGACCGGCACGTTGTCCTGATCGTGCTTGTGCGGCGGATAGCTCGATGCGTGTCCGCCCGGCGTGCGCACTTCGACCACGAGCAGGGACTCGGCCGCTTCCGTTTGCGGAAGAATGTCGCACACATAGCGCGTATTTGCGTTTTTGCCGCGCGTCGAGCGCTTCATCTGCGATGGCTCGATCAGCCGCGGCGGATACTCGCCCTTCGCGGGTGCGCTCGCGACGCCGATTTCCGCATCGCGTTCCGCACGCACGATCGCCGCGAGCTTCGGCGGCACATAGACCGCATAGGGCGCGGCGTCCTCGAACACGCTGTCGCGCGAGCCGATCGACTGATAATGCTCGTCGCCGGCCTCGACGCTCACGGTGCCCGTCAACACGACGATGCAGCTTTCGCGATCCGCGTCATACACATGCACGACATCGCCCGCGTTCAGGCGATACGCCGCGAAGCCGACATGCTTCCAGCCCGCGGAATCGGGCGTGACGCGCGCGATGGTTTGTCCCTCGCGCGATGCTTTCACCAGCAGGCTCATGCTGCCTCCTTGTATGTTCCGTCGACGAGCGCGCGCAGCGTGCGATAGCCCTTCTCGGCATATGCATAGCTCGGCGCGATCACCGGATCCTGTTCCGCTTCCACGACGAGCCAGCCGTCGTAGTCATGTTTCGCGAGACACGCGATGATGCCCGGGTAGTCCACGCAGCCATCGCCCGGGACGGAGAACGCGCCGTTGATGACCGCATCGAGAAAACTCCAGTTGCGGTTGCGCGCGAGCTTCACGATGTCCGGCCGCACGTCCTTGCAATGCACATGACATACGCGGGCGATGTGCTTCTGCAGCACGCTCAGGGCATCGCCGCCCGCGAACGTGATGTGTCCTGCGTCGAACAGGAGACCGACCGCATCGTTCGTCAGGGCCATCAGACGATCGACGTCCGCGGTCGTCTCGACATACGCCCCCATGTGATGATGATAGGCGACGCGCACGCCGCGCGTGAGTGTGAATTCGGCAAAGCGGTTCAGACGCTCGGCGTACTGGTTCCACTGCGCATCGGAGAAGAAGCGCGGACGTTGGTAGAGCGGACGCGGCGCGCCCTGAATCGACTGCGCGACTTCGCCGTAGACCATCACGGTTGCGCCGTTTTTCGCGAGCAGGTCGAGGTGCGGGCCTACGGCTTCGATTTCCTCCTCGGCGGTGCGCTCGGCGAGCCTGCCTGAGTACCAGCCGGATACGAGGGCGAGATCGTATTGGGCGAGCAGCGTCTTGAGCGCTTGCGGTTCGCGAGGGAACTTGTTGCCTAGTTCAAAACCTTCGTAGCCGATCTGTTTTCCTTCGCTTAGTGCGGTAGACAGAGGGGTCTCTCCGCCGAGCGAGGGCAGGTCGTCGTTCATCCACGACAGTGGGTTTATGCCTATGCGTACGTTTATGGGCATTGTTTGGTCCTCGGGTTTTCGTTTGCCTGGGTTTTTTGCGTTTGCTTTTGCTTTCGCTTTCGCCGGATCCCGTTTTCGTATTGGTTTATTAGCACTGCCCCTATGCGGGGCGGCAGTCACTTTCTTTGCTGCTGCAAAGAAAGTAACCAAAGAAAGCAGCTCGTTAGGCCCGCGGTCACACGCAGTTTGGCCACGCTTGCCATGTGATCGTGGGCTACCTAAGTGTCGCCCCCACAAGACTAATCGGGCTTGGCTCGCGCACGGTCTGTCACCGCGCGTCGCACAGCGGAGCGGTTCAGCACCAAATGGCTCCAGCCCGCTTCGCGGCCGACCGGTCCATCGGGTCTGCCCGAACTTTCTTTACTAACGCCTCCATCTCACTGCAAGTGCAGACCGATGTTGTCCCTTGCAAACCCAGCGGCAGCGCGTAGCGCTGTGCCG
>FCOD02000114.1 GCA_001544655.2 Caballeronia turbans | reverse complement strand
AGAGACCATCGTCGTGATGTTGATGCGAGTAATAGAACGACAGGCCGTTACGATCCGTATGGCGCACCATCAGGTGATCGCCGCCGTATTTGAAGCGATACGGCATGTCGAGCGCGTCGTGCACGGCGACGAGATCGCCTTCGCGGTTCTGTTCGTAGCGCACGAGCGGGTGCGACTGGCCCTGCGCATCGAGCAGTTCGATCTCGCCTACGCATCCCTGAACGCTGCCGTGTCCGCCATGTACGACGCGGCCTGTCGGCGCATCGCCTGCGTATTCGACCAAACGCAACAAGGGCCGAGAATCGGGTTGCCATTCGATGCGCCACGCGTTGCCGTTCAGATCATTGAACTGGTCGAGCCATAGCGCCAGGGGCCGCTGTGGATGCGCGGCAAGGGCCTGCTCCCGCCAGCGATCGGGCAGCGGGAAGCGGTATTCGATGCCTTCGCGCGTGCGCACTACCAACCGTTCATCGACGCGATAAAGGGCGTGTCCTCCCACGCCTTCGACGATTCGCGCGGACCATCCTTCGTCGATCGGGATCTGATCGAATGCGACCAGCTTGTCGGGAAAGGTGACGATGCCGCCGATTTCATCGTCGTGCTCGAACAAATCGAGGCGGATGTCAGCAGGCGTGCGCCAGCCGTGGCCCGCCGCGCCCGGCAACATGTC
>FCOD02000085.1 GCA_001544655.2 Caballeronia turbans | reverse complement strand
AGCGATCCGCACAAGCTCGTCGATGTGATCGCCGCGCTCGAACCGACCTTCGGCGGCATCAATCTGGAAGACATCAAGGCGCCGGACTGCTTCATCGTCGAGCGGGAATGCCGCAAGCGCATGAAGATTCCAGTCTTTCACGACGACCAGCACGGCACCGCGATCGTCGTCGCGGCGGCGATCACCAATGGTCTGAAGGTGGTCGGCAAGGACATCGGCGAAGTGAAGCTCGTGGCCTCGGGCGCTGGCGCGGCGGCGCTGGCCTGCCTGAACCTGCTCGTCGATCTCGGCATGAAGCGCGAGAACATCTTCGTGACGGATCTGGCCGGCGTGGTCTACAAGGGCCGCACCGAACTGATGGATCCGGACAAGGAACTGTTCGCCCGCGAAACCAGCGCGCGCACGCTCGCCGAAGTGATCGAAGGCGCGGACGTGTTCCTCGGTCTCTCGGCCGGCGGCGTGCTCAAGCAGGACATGGTCAAGCAGATGGCCGCGAAGCCGCTGATTCTCGCGCTCGCCAACCCGACGCCGGAAATCCTGCCGGAACTCGCGCTCGAAGTGCGCCCGGACGCGGTGCTGGCGACGGGCCGCACGGATTATCCGAACCAGGTCAACAACGTTCTGTGCTTCCCGTTCATCTTCCGCGGGGCGCTCGACGTCGGCGCGACCGTGATCACGAAGGAAATGGAGATCGCGGCTGTGAACGCGATTGCGGAACTGGCGCGTCAGGAGCAGAGCGATATCGTCGCGACGGCTTATGGCATTCAGGATCTGTCGTTCGGCCCCGAATATCTGATTCCGAAGCCCTTCGATCCGCGTCTCATCGTAAAGATCGCGCCGGCCGTGGCGAAGGCCGCGATGGATTGCGGCGTGGCGACGCGTCCGATCGAGGACATGGACGCCTACGAGCAGCATCTGCAGCAGTTCGTCTATCACAGCGGCACGACGATGAAGCCCGTGTTCCAGCTCGCGCGCAGCGTCGAGCCGGAGAAAAAGCGCATCGTGTTCGCGGAAGGCGAGGAAGAGCGCGTGCTGCGCGCGGTGCAGATCGCGGTCGATGAAAAGATCGCCAAGCCGATTCTCATCGGCCGGCCGGCGGTCATCGAGCAACGCGTCCAGAAGTTCGGCCTGCGTCTCACGGCGGGCACCGACTTCACGGTCGTCGATACCGATCACGACGAACGCTACCGCGACTTCTGGCAGAGCTATTACAAGATGATGGCGCGCAAGGGCATCAGCCAGCAGATGGCGAAGCTCGAAATGCGCCGCCGCACGACGCTCATCGGCGCGATGCTCGTGCAGAAGGGCGAAGCCGACGGCATGATCTGCGGCACGGTGAGCACCACGCATCGCCATTTGCACTTCATCGATCAGGTGATCGGTAAGAAGGAAGGCGCGAAGGTCTACGCGGCGATGAACGCGCTGGTGTTGCCGGGCCGGCAGATTTTCCTGGTCGATACACACGTGAACGTCGATCCGACGCCCGAGCAGCTCGCTGAAATCACGATGCTGGCGGCGGAAGAAGTGAAGCGCTTCGGCATCGTGCCGAAGATCGCGCTGTTGTCGCATTCGAACTTCGGCACGAGCAATGCCCCGACCGCGCAGAAGATGCGCGACGTGCTCGCGATCCTCAAGGAGCGCGCGCCCGATCTGGACGTGGATGGCGAAATGCACGGCGACGTCGCGCTGGATGCGCGGCTGCGCAAGGAAGTGCTGCCGGAATCGACGCTCGAAGGCGACGCGAATCTGCTGATCCTGCCGAATATCGACGCGGCGAACATCTCGTACAACCTGCTGAAGACGGCGGCGGGCAGCGGCATCGCCATCGGGCCGATTCTGCTCGGCGCCGCGAAGCCGGTTCAC
>FCOD02000011.1 GCA_001544655.2 Caballeronia turbans | reverse complement strand
GCGACCGGGTCGTCAAATCCCGCCCTAAACGGTACACCGTTCGTTATCTAAGAAAAGACCTTAACTGAACGGCATTAGCCCGCGCGGCGCTTTTTTTGCGTCCGGCCAAAGTTGTACCGACCTCTTGCGCGCCCTTCTCCGACCTAGCGCCGCGACGCGTGCGCGTCAATAGGCGACAAACCTGACTCTGAAACTTACATGACGCCAAAGCCCTGACGGCATAAGGCTTTGCCAGGCGTTTCCCATGCTGTGGGTAGTGTGCCTATCACATGGGCATTGCATTTTTGACACAGACACTCGGCGAACTTCAAATTTCTTTGGCGGTTATAACGTATTTTGTTAAATTGGTAACCAAAGTACCAAAACGAAGTACGCAAAAAGTAGTTTTACTTCAAAAGTCCAAAAGAAACTGAGGAACGGCACCGATCGACGGGTCGGCGTCAGGTTCGCGCCCACGACGCGTGAATCGCCACTAGCACCACAGCCCGCGCGTGTCCTTCCTCTGAAAACAATTTTCGGTTGGGTGCGCTCGCATCGAACCACACAGCAGCACTTGGGTTCTATTTCTTGACAGGGTTGGAGGAGATGATGAAGAAAGCTTTGCTCGCGTCGGCAGCACTGCTGACGTTCAGCGCGGTCGCGCACGCTCAAAGCAGCGTGACGCTCTATGGCCGCCTGGACGCGGGGCTCGAATATATGAACGGTGTGCCGACCGGTCCGGCCGGCGCGCCTGCCACTGGCAGTTCGCACCGCTTCAAGGCGGAAAGCGGCGACTGGGGCACGAGCTTGTGGGGTTTGAAGGGCGTCGAAGATCTGGGCGGCGGCTACCGCGCCGTGTTCCAGTTGGAAGGCAGCTTCAACACCATGACGGGTCAAGGCCCGGGCGGCGGCGGTCTCTTCAATCGCTGGGCGACGGTCGGTATCGCCAACAACCAGTTCGGTACGCTGTTGCTGGGTCGTGAGCTCTTCATCGCGAACGGCGTATGGGACTTCGATCCGTTCGGCCAGTCGAACTGGTCGTCGGCATCGCTGGTGCGTGGCCGCAACTGGCCGCAATCGAGCAACAACATTTCGTACCAGTCGCCGAAGTTCGCGGGCCTCGACTTCTACGGTCAGTACTCGCTCTCCAACGCGACCAACTGGAACGGTAACGGCACGACCCCGCAAGGCCGTGAAGCAGGCGCGTATGTCACTTACACGACGCCGCTCTTCCAGATCCGCGGTATGTACGACGAAATCCGCAACCCGGCAAACGGCACGCTCGGCGGCGCCTACAACCCGATCGACGGCGGCTCGGGCGGCAACGGCGTCTACGCCTACTCGCGCGAGTACACGGCGATGTTCAACGTGTTCCTCGGCCAATTCAAGATTCAGGGCGCCTACCAGGCAATCCGCAGCTCCGGCATGACGGGTCAGTTGCCCGGCCAGCCGACCACGCTCGATCACGAGTGGGGCGGCGTGACGTGGCAAGCGACGCCGGCGGCAGCGCTGATCGCCGCGGTCTACCACGTGAACGGCAACAACGGCGCGGGCAACGCGACCATCTACACGGTCGGCGGCTCGTACAACCTGTCCAAGCGCACCCTGCTCGATCTGCAGGTCGCGACGGTGCAGAACAGCAAGACCGCGAACTACGGCCTGAACGCCAACAACTACGGCTCGGCTGCTTCGACGGACAACCCGTTCCCCGGCCACAGCCAGACGGGCGTGTATGCAGGTATCCAGCACTCGTTCTAATCGACGAGTCTGACCGAAGAGTCTTTTTAGAAGGTTTTCACGCTGCTGCGAGAGGCGCGTATCGGTGCGGTGCCCGAAAGGGTATCGCACCGTTTTTTATTTGTACGCGCGATAAATCCGGCACGCCGTGCGCAGCATGACGAACGTCGACTCGGGAGCCTTTCCCCTGGCATACGACATTTGTCAAATCAGCAACCAAAACTACAAAACGACGGCTCGAAAAACGTAGTTCTACTTCACAATTCCTCCAAAAACCGAGGGGCGACGCCGATCGTGGAGCTGCCGCGACGCTTCGCCGTGCGCACGTTCGCGCGTCTTTCCTCGATAACCGTGTTCGGCTCGTTGCGCCCGCATCGAGCCAGACAGCAGCTATTGGTTCAATTTTTGACAGGGATTTGGAGGAGATGATGAAAAAGGTTTTGCTCGCGTCGGCAGCACTGTTGGCGTTCAGCGCGGCGGCGCAGGCTCAAAGCAGCGTGACGCTGTATGGCCGCCTGGACGCGGGACTCGAATATATGAATGGCGTCCCGACAGGCGTCGGCCTCAACGGCGCGGCCACCGGCACGTCGCATCGCTTCAGGGCGGAAAGCGGCGACTGGGGCACGAGCCTGTGGGGTATGAAGGGCGTCGAAGATCTGGGCGGCGGCTACCGCGCCGTGTTCCAGTTGGAAGGCAGCTTCAACACCATGACGGGTCAAGGCCCGGGCGGCGGCGGTCTCTTCAACCGCTGGGCGACCGTCGGTATCGCGAACAACCAGTTCGGTACGGTACTGCTCGGCCGTGAGCTCTTCATCTCGAACGGCGTGTGGGACTTCGATCCGTTCGGCCAGTCGAACTGGTCGTCGGCATCGCTCGTGCGTGGCCGCAACTGGCCGCAGTCGAGCAACAACATTTCTTACCAGTCGCCGAAGGTCGCGGGCTTCGACTTCTACGGCCAGTATGCGCTCTCCAATGCGACCAACTGGAACGGTAACGGCACCACGCGCCAAGGCCGCCAGGCGGGTGCGCAGATCACGTACACGTCGCCGCTTTTCCAGGTGCGCGGTCTCTACGACGAAATCCGCAATCCCGCGAACGGCACGCTGGGCGGCGACTACGGCACGAGCAACGGCGCCTACTCGTTCTCGCGCGAGTACACCGCGATGCTCAACGTGTTTCTCGGTCAGTTCAAGCTGCAAGGCGGCTATCAGGCGATCCGCACGTCCGGCATGACGGGCCAGTTGCCGGGTCAGCCGACCGCACTCGATCACGAATGGGGCGGCGTGACGTGGCAGATGACGCCGGCCGCGGCGCTGATCGGCGCGGTATATCACGTCAACGGTAACAACGGCGCGGGCAACGCGACTATCTACACCGTCGGCGGATCGTACAACCTGTCCAAGCGCACGCTGCTCGATCTGCAAGTTGCCACGGTGCAAAACAGCAAGAGCGCGAACTACGGCCTGAATGCCAACAACTATGGCTCCTCCGCCGCGACGGACAACCCGCTTCCCGGCCACAGCCAGAGCGGCGTGTATGCAGGCATCCAGCATTCGTTCTGAGCGGCGAATCTGAACGCGCCTTAGCTTCGTAGTACGTTTCACGCCACTGCACGGTGCGATCTCAACGCGGATCGCACCGTTTTTTTTTCGCCGCGAAAGCGCATGAAAAAAGGCCGCCGATGTTCACATCGGCGGCCTTTTGCGTAGACGCAAGAACGCGGCTAGTCCCGCGCCATCCCCGAGGCGCCGTGGCTCAGCCAGTCGAGCACAGCGGCGGCGTCATCGTCGCTCGATTGACGCGCCTTGGCGACCGTCTCGCTGATCTTCGCGCCCGGCTTCGGCGCGGCCCGGCGAATCGCCACGCCAACCGCGAGAATGTCGATGATCACGAGGTGCAGAATGCGCGAAATCATCGAAAGCTGCGACTCGCGGATTTCGATGTGATCCGTCTCCAGCGCCACCGTCGCCCGTTTGGCGAGCGGCGTATTGCTCGACGTGATCGCGATGACCGTCGCGCCCTGTTGCATCGCCACTTCGAGTACGCGCAAAAGCTCGGGTGCCCTGCCCGATTTCGACACCGCGACGATCACATCGCCCTTGCCGAGGAGCGCAGCGGACGCCGCCTGCATGTACAGGTCGCCGTAGGCGATGGTCGGAATGCCGAAGCGGAAGAACTTGTAGTGCGCGTCCTGCGCGACGATGTTCGAATTTCCGAGCCCGTAGAACTCGATGCGCCGCGCGCCGTTCAGGATATCGATCGCGCGCTCGACGTTCTCGAAGTTCAGATGCTCGCGCAACTGCAGGATCGCGGATACGGTGTTGTCCAGCACCTTCGCGCCGAAATCGGTGGCCGTGTCGCCGAGATGCACCTGGCTATGGCTCACCGGAATCGTGCCGGTCAGGCCGGTCGCGAGTTTGAGTTTGAAGTCGGACAGACCCTGGCAACCGAGCGAGCGGCAAAAGCGGATCACGGTCGGCTGACTCACGTCCGCCTTGCGCGCGATGTCGATGATCGGATCGTTGATGATCGAGCGCGGATGGTTCAGAGCGAGATCGGCAACGCGCCGCTCGGCGGGTGTCAGCGCATCGCGCATCTGACGAATGCGCTCGAACACCGCCGACGAACCGCTGTTCGCACGGTTCGACAACTGCTCGGAGAGAATCGCGGACACGCCGAGAAACGCCGGATATTCCGCCGTGATGATGTACGTGGGAATGCCCGACAGATACTGCTGAAAGCGCCCTTTCGCCTCGAAACGCTCGCGAAACGGCGACTTGTGGAACAGTTCACCCAGCTTCAGGACGATGCCCCCGCCGATATAGATGCCGCCCAGCGCACCCAGCGTCACCGCGATGTTGCCGGAGAACGTGCCGAGGATCGCGCAGAAGCAGTTCACCACTTCGAGCGCGAGCGCTTCGCCTTGCAGGGCGCGGTTGGTGACGTCGGCGGCGGTGAAGGTTTCGGAGACCGTGACGTTGTCGCGCTCGGCGAGCGCCCGGTAGATCAGCTCGAGCCCTTGTCCGGCGCACACGCGTTCGAAAGAAACGTGTGGAAACTTGCGGCGCGCATAGCGCATCACGACGTCTTCGCGTTCGTCGAACGGCGAGAACGTGGCGTGGCCGCCTTCGCTGCCGAGCGCGATCCAGCGGTCGTCCGCCGGAATCAGACCCGACACGCCCAGACCCGTGCCTGGCCCGAGCAGGCCGATCACGCTGTTCTGCCGGCGCGAGCCTCCGCCCACCTGTTCGCGCTGCGCGTCGGTCAAGCCGGGCAGCGCCATCGCGAGCGCGGTGAAGTCGTTCACGACGAGCAGCGTATCGAAGCCGAGCGCACGGCGCGTCGCCTCGATCGAGAAGCTCCAGTCGTGATTGGTCATCTTCACGTGATCGCCGTCGACGGGATTGGCGATCGCGATCGCCGCATGATTGACGCGTCCGACCTTCGTGTCCTTCAGATACTGCTGCATCACCTCCGCGATGCCGGGGTAATCGGCCCCCGGATACACGCGGATCTGCCCGATATCGCCAGGCGCGGTCTCCAGCGCGAAGCGCGCGTTCGTGCCGCCGATGTCAGCCAGAAGCCGCGGTCCGTCGGCGTGCTGAGTCGCGGTCTTATGCACACCAGTAGACATCGAGCTTCACTCCTTCAGCGTGGGCCAGCGTCGAGATGGCGTTCTTTTGCGGGGCGGCGAGCGCCGCGTTCAGTACGTCGAGTTTCTTCTGGCCGGCGATGAAGAGATGCAACTGTCCGATCTGCTTCAGCGCCGACATCGACAAGCTCACGCGCGCGTGCGGCGCCGCGCCCGGATGCACGGAGATGAAGCGCTCCGGCGTCGAGATCGCAAAATCCCACTCGGGCGCGTCGGCGAAGATCGAGGCCGTATGTCCGTCCTCGCCCATGCCGAGCACGGCGACATCCGGCAGACGGCGGCGCGGATCGGCGTTCAATTCGGCGATGTGCGCTTCCAGCGGCCTGGCCGTATTCACGAGCGGCAGAAAATATGCCGACGCGCCCGCGTTCTGCAAAAGCGTGTCGCGCACGAGCTGCGCGTTGCTCGCGGAATCGGTCTCGGGCACCCAGCGGTCGTCGACGAGCGTCACGTCGATGTGCGCCCAGTCGAGCGGCTCGCGCGAGAGCGTCTGCAAGAACGGCTTCGGGCTCGTGCCGCCCGATACCGCGAGCGTGGCGTGGGCGGTTTGTCCCGTGGCATCGGCCGATGCCGCCCCCCTCGCCGCGAGGGATGCCTTCAGCGCGTCGCCCACGGCTTTCGCCAGCGCGTCCGAGTGGGCGCGCGGATCGTCGAAAGTGCGAAGCTCGATCATTGCTCCTCCTGCTTGTTCTGGTTTATCGATCCGCCTGCTGCCCGCACCATCGCAACGGCGGGCGAAGCGGTCTCTTGTATTCCATGTTCGCCGCGCGCCTCTTTCGGGCCGCGTCGGCATCACGCCGTCAGTTTTCTTCTTCGAGCCAGCATGTGCCGGCCTGCGCAAGCATCGCGCTCGACGCGGCCGGCCCCCACGTGCCCGCCGCGTAAGGCTTCGGCTTGTTCGTCGCCGACGCCCACGCGTTCAGGATCGGCTCGACCCAGCGCCACGCCGCCTCCTGCTCGTCGCGCCGCACGAAGAGCGCGAGGCGGCCGTGAATCACGTCAAGCAACAGGCGCTGATACGCCTCCATCTGTCCTTCCTTGAAGAACTGATCGAACGCGAGATCAAGATGCACGCTCGCGAGATTCATGCCCTCGCCGGGCTGCTTCGCCAGGCAATACAGGCGGATGGATTCGTTCGGCTGCAGCCGGATCACGAGACGGTTCGCGCCTGCACGCAACGCGTTCGCGCCGAGCGCCGAATGCGGCACCGCGCGGAAGTTCACGACGATCTCCGCGACGCGGTCCGCGAGCCGCTTGCCCGTGCGCAGAAAGAACGGCACGCCGGCCCAGCGCCAGTTCTCGATTTCCACCTTCAAGGCGACGAAGGTTTCCGTCGTGCTGTCGGGACGCACGCCCGGCTCGGTCGCATACGCCGGCACCGACGTGCCGCGGACGACACCCGCATGATATTGCCCGCGCACCGCGACGCGGCTGATGTCGCGCTCGTCGATGGGCTTCAGCGCCCGCAGCACGCGCAATTTCTCGTCGCGCACGGAGTCGGAATCCATCGAGTGCGGCGGCTCCATCGTCACGATGGAGAGCAACTGCAGCAAATGGTTCTGCACCATGTCGCGCAGCGCGCCCGTATTGTCGTAGAAGTCGCCGCGCGCTTCCACGCCCAGTTCTTCCGCGATCGTGATCTGGATGCTCTCGACCCACTCGCGGCGCCACAGCGGCTCGAACAGCACGTTGCCGAAGCGCAGCGCGAGCAGGTTCTGCACCGGCTCCTTGCCGAGATAGTGATCGATCCGGTAGATCTGCTCTTCCTGGAAGATCTCGCCGACGGCGTCGTTGATGGCGTTCGACGATTTCAGGTCGTAGCCGAGCGGCTTCTCGAGCACGATGCGCGCATTCTGGTTCAGCCCGACGTCGGCGAGCGCGCGGCAGATCGGCACGAAAAGCTTCGGGCTCGTCGCGAGATAGAAGACGCGCGTGCCGTCGAATCGTGCAAGCGCGTCGCGCAGCACGACGAAATCCTCCGCGCGTCCGAGGTCGAGTCCGACGTACTGGAAGCGATCGAGAAAACTGCGCCATACGGCGTCGTCGACACCGTCTTTCGTCGATACGTGCGGTTTAACGTGGCTCTCGACCCAGGCGCGGTATTCGCCCTGCTCCAGCGCTTCCCGCGCGACAGAAACGATCTTGCCCGCCGGATTGAGCATGCCCGCGCGATGCGCCTCGAAGAGCGCGGGAAGGATCTTGCGCATCGAAAGATCGCCGGTGCCGCCGAAGAGTACGAAGATGAAATTCGAGTCGCTTTGCATGAGTCTGAACGCGGGTTCGAGAACTGGATGTGAGTCGAATCGGGCGTGCCGCCCAAGAGACCACGAATGACGCCGTAGTCCGATAAAATTTTTTTTGACACTGAATTGTAGTTTAACTACAATCCAAATCAAGAGGAAATGTCACTGACCGGAAATTAGCCACGCGAATCAAACCAACTGGCGACCGCTTTTATCCGGCTGGACGTTCTGTGCGCATGGTAACGGAGGCCACGGCTCACCGCTTTCCACGGAAGGCGTGCCCGTGATTCCGCTGCGCCCGGCCTCGCGCCTCGCCGTCGAGTGCGTCCTTCGGGGCAAGGTTTGAACGGCCGGGGCAAAAATCAAAAGAGGAGACAGCCGTTGCGATTCAACCCACTCATCTCTTGAGAGCCGTGCGGCCGTACATCGGTCTGCCGGCCCGGCACGCTGCGTTCGTCGTGACTCGCGCTGCCGCTTCCCCGCCGACATCGCCGATTTCCGGCCATCCAGCTTTACCGTTTTTTTGACAAACGCTTCTACCCCATTGCTTCTGGTGGCATCGGGAGCCAATCGTTTCTTGTTCAGGTGTCTGGAGGAGATAAACAATGAAAGTCCGTAAGCTCATGGGCGCGCTGTGCGCCGCAGGTCTTCTGTGCGGCGCGACGGCGTCGGCGGTTCAGGCTGCCGAAGCCGTTTCCGTGCTGCACTGGTGGACGTCCGGCGGCGAATCCAAGGCTGTCGGCGTGCTGAAGGACGACATGACGAAGCAGGGTTACACCTGGAAGGACTTCGCTGTCGCGGGCGGCGCGGGCGCGGCGGCGATGACCGCACTGAAGACACAGGTGATCTCGGGTAACGCGCCGTCGGCGGCGCAGATCAAGGGCCCGCTGATCCAGGAATGGGCCGAGCAAGGCGTGCTCGTGCCGATCGACTCCGTCGCGGGTGACTGGAAGAAGAACCTGCCGCCCGAAATCGACAAGATCATCCACGCGGACGGCCACTACGTCGCAGCGCCTTTCTCCGTGCACCGCGTGAACTGGCTGTACATCAACAAGGCTGCGCTGGACAAGGCGGGCGGCAAGGTGCCGACCAACTGGAACGAGTTCTTCCAGGTCGCCGACAAGATGAAGGCCGCGGGCATCATGCCGATCGCGATGGGCGGCCAGCCGTGGCAGGACCTGACGCTGTGGGAAGACGTCGTGCTGTCGCAGGGCGCGGACTTCTACAAGAAGGCGATCGTCGATCTCGACCAGAAGACGCTGACCTCGGACAAGATGGTTCAGGTGTTCGACACGGTCCGCAAGATCCAGGGCTACTTCGACAGCGGCCGCACGGGCCGCGACTGGAACCTCGCGACCGCGATGGTCATCAACGGCAAGGCCGGCATGCAGTTCATGGGCGACTGGGCGAAGGGCGAATTCGCCGGCGCGAACAAGAAGGCGGGCGCGGACTACATTTGCGCGCCGGTGCCGGGCACGGAAAAGGCCTACACGTTCAACGTCGACTCGTTCGTGTTCTTCCAGCAGAAGGGCCAGAAGGCCGCGACGCCGGGCCAGCTCGCGCTCGCGAAGACCATCATGACGCCGGAGTTCCAGGAGCAGTTCAGCCTGAACAAGGGGTCGATCCCGGTGCGTCTCGGCGTGCCGATGGACAAGTTCGACGACTGCGCGAAGAAGTCCTACTCTGATGAACAGACGGCGATCAAATCGGGCGGCTATGTTCCGTCGCTCGCGCACGGCATGGCTCAGGGCGACGCCGTCGCGGGCGCCATGACCGACGTCGTGACGAAGTTCATGAATTCGTCACAGGATTCGAAGAGCGCGGTCGCCGCACTCGCGAACGCCGCCAAGACGAAGTAAAGGCGTTTTCGGCCCGGCGTGTGCCCATGCATGCGCCGGGCGGCGCAAAACGCAGGACTGCATCTGTAACGTCGCATCTTTCAGCGCCAGCAGGCATTCGCCACAGAAGCGCAAGTCAGTGCACCTAAACGCACGAAAGCGCCGGCGCATCTTCCAGGAGTCGAGTCGTGACTGCCTCCATCACCGCGGACAAGAAGCCGCAAAACCCGCCCCGTCGCGTCTCACCGACGGCGGCGCTCGCCGATCGCCTGATTCCGAAGCTGGTGCTCGCTCCCAGCGTCGTGATCGCGCTCATTTTCGTCTACGGCTTCATCGCCATCACCGGGTATCTGTCACTCTCCGAATCGCGGCTCATGCCGCGCTACGATTACGCGGGCCTGGACCGTTATCGACAGCTCTTCGCCAACGACGTCTGGTGGACTTCCGCCGCCAATCTCGGCTGGTTCGGCATTCCGTTCATCGGCATTTGCGTGTTCCTCGGCCTTTTCCTGGCCATCCTTCTCGACCAGAAGATCCGCAACGAAGGCGCATTGCGCGCCATCTTCCTGTACCCGATGGCGCTCTCCTTCATCGTGACGGGCACCGCGTGGCAGTGGATTCTCAACCCCGGCCTGGGTCTGGAGAAAGTGTTCCATGACTGGGGCTGGACGAGCTTCTCGTTCAACTGGCTGGGCGACCCGGACAAGGCGATTTTTTGCGTCGTGATCGCGGCCGTCTGGCAATCGACAGGCTTCGTGATGGCGCTGTTCCTCGCCGGCCTGCGCGGCGTCGACAGCGAAATCTTCAAGGCCGCGCAGATGGACGGCGCGGGTTTGCCGACCATCTACCGCAAGATCGTGATTCCGAGCATGCGGCCGGTGTTCTTCTCCGTGCTGCTGATTCTTTGCCACATCACGATCAAGACCTTCGACCTCGTCGTCGCGTTGACGGCCGGGGGACCGGGCACGTCATCGTCGCTGCCGGCGATCTTCATGTACACGTTCTCGTTCAACCGCGGTCAGCTCGGCGTGGGCGCCGCATCGTCGATGATGATGCTCGCCACGGTCGTCGCGGTGCTCGTGCCGCTCATGTATCTCGAATCGAGGAGCACTCGCAATGCAGCCTAAGATGACTTTGAGCCGCGCCGTCATCTACGCGGTGCTCATACTGTTCGCGCTCTACTTCCTGTTCCCGATCTACGTGATGCTGTCGACATCCTTCAAGGATCTCGACCAGCTTCGCACGGGCAACCTGCTCACGCCGCCCACGCACTTCACCTTCGCGCCGTGGGTCAAGGCATGGCAGGAAGCGTGTACCGGCGTGCGCTGCGAGGGCATGGAGCCGTTCTTCATGAACTCCGTGCGCATGGTGATTCCGGCCGTGCTGATTTCGTCGTTCATCGGTGCGTTCAATGGCTATGTGCTCACGCACTGGCGCTTTCGCGGCGCGGACGGCCTGTTCACGATGCTGCTCGTCGGCTGCTTCATCCCCTTCCAGGCAATCCTGCTTCCGATGGCGCGCCTGCAAGGTTTTCTCGGCCTGTCGAACACGACGACCGGCCTCGTGCTCGTCCACGTGATCTACGGCATCGCGTTCACGACGATGTTCTTCCGCAACTTCTACGTGAGCATTCCGTCCGAGCTCGTGAAGGCGGCGCGCATCGACGGCGCGGGCTTCTTCACGATCTTCACGAAGATCCTTCTGCCGGTGTCGCTGCCGATCTTCATGGTGTGCCTCATCTGGCAATTCACGCAGATCTGGAACGACTTCCTGTTCGGTATCGTGTTTTCGGGCGTGGATTCCATGCCGATCACGGTCGCGCTGAACAACCTGGTGAACACGTCGACGGGCGTGAAGGAATACAACGTCGACATGGCGGGCGCGATCATCGCCGCATTGCCGACGATTCTCGTCTACATGATCGCCGGACGTTATTTCGTGCGCGGGCTGACGGCCGGCGCGGTAAAGGGTTAATTCGAGCAGTTTCGAAAGATAGAGGATTCACATGGCAAGCCTTTCCATCCGTGACGTGTACAAGACCTACCCGAACGGGGTGCCGGTTCTCAAGGGCGTCAACATCGACATCGAGGACGGTCAGTTCCTGATCCTCGTCGGCGGCTCGGGCTGCGGCAAATCGACCTTGCTCAACATGATCGCCGGTCTCGAGACCGTGACCCGCGGCGACATCATGATCGACGGCAAGACGGTCAATAACCTCTCGCCGAAGGATCGCGATATCGCGATGGTGTTCCAGTCCTATGCGCTCTACCCTTCGATGAGCGTGCGCGACAACATCTCGTTCGGCCTGAACATCCGCAAGGTGCCGAAGGACGAACAGAAGAAGATCGTCGATCGCGTATCGGAGACGCTGCAGATCGGTCATTTGCTCGATCGCAAGCCGGGGCAGTTGTCGGGCGGCCAGCGTCAGCGCGTCGCGATGGGCCGTGCGCTCGCACGCGATCCCGTGATGTTCCTGTTCGACGAGCCGCTCTCGAACCTCGACGCGAAGCTGCGCATCGAGATGCGCTCCGAAATCAAGCTGCTGCATCAGCGCCTCGGCACGACGATCGTCTACGTAACGCACGATCAGATCGAAGCAATGACGCTCGGCGACCGCATCGCGGTGATGAAGGACGGCATCGTGCAGCAGTTCGGCGCGCCGCAGGAAATCTACGATTCGCCTTCCAACCTGTTCGTGGCCGGCTTCATCGGCGCGCCGCCGATGAACTTCATCGCCGGCAAGCTCGTCGAATCGGGCTCGGGCGTCGGTTTGCAGCTCGACACCGGTATCGCGCAGAAAGTGCTGAATTTGCCGTTCGACGCGGGCCGCCTGCGCGGCAAGGTCGGCCAGGACGTGATTCTCGGCCTGCGCCCCGAGCGCATCACCGATTCGCGCAGCGCGCACGACGTTTCCGATTCGAGCCTGCAGCCGGTCGACGTGCGCGTCGACGTGATCGAGCCGACCGGCCCGGACACGCTCGTGTTCGCGCAGGTGAACGGCAAGCGCATCGTGTCGCGCGTGCATCCGGCGTCGAATCCGCAGCCGATGTCGAACATGACGCTGCTGTTCGATGTGTCGAAGGCCGTGTTGTTCGATCCGAAGACGGAAGAACGGCTGGCCTGAGCCCGCTGTTCCATCGACCTCCGACGCCACGGCTTGCCGTGGCGTTTTTCATGGTGCGGCCGATACAAGGCACAATCGGCGTTTTGCATCTGGATCCGCCTGCGCCGCATGACTCTTCTCACCTCGCATCCCGAACTCGCCTGGACCCCGTCTGACGGTCCCGATCCTTTCATCGGCCTCGAAGCGCTCGACGACCCCGCCGTGCAAGCCTGGGTCGATAACCAGAACCGCCGCACCGAAGGCGCTTTCGGCAACACGCCCGAAGCGCGCGCGCTCGCCGCGCGGCTCGAAAAAGCGTACACGTCGCAGGACCGCATCGTGTCGTGCTCGCGCTATGGCGACTGGGCCTACAACACCTGGCAGGACGACGCGCATCCGCTTGGCGTCGTGCGCCGCACGCCGTGGAGCGCATGGCTCGCGGGCACGCCAGTCTGGGAAACGATTCTCGACGTCGACGCGCTCGATCTCAACACCCACGACGACGACACCCGCTGGTCACTCGCCGACTTCGACATGCTCTACCCCGATTACGATCGGGCGCTCGTGAGTCTGTCGCCGGGCGGCTCGGACGCGTGCATCGTGCGCGAGTTCGATATCGCGTCGAAAAGCTTTGTCGCGGATGGCTTCGTACTGCCCGATGTCGGCAAGCACGATATCTCGTGGATCGATCGCGACAGGGTCTACGTCGGCTGGGACGACAGCAGGACGAACCCGCGCCCCGCGCTGACGACCTCGGGCTTTCCGCGCGAGGCCCGGCGCTGGAAGCGCGGCACGCCGCTCGCGGATGCGCCCGTCGTCTTCGAAGGCAACCGGCGCGACGTGTCGGCGGGCGTGGACTACGACCCGATCGAAAAACTGCATCTGGCATCGCGCGCGGTGACGTTCTACGACACGCTCAATTACTGGCTCGACGAGACGTCGAACGAATGGCGTCAATTCGACCTGCCGGCGCACGCGGAAATCGAGCACTGGAACGGCTGGCTCTTCGTGACGCCGCGCAAGTTCTGGAACGTGGGCGGTCGGCGCCACGCGCCCGGCACGCTGACCGTCATCCGGCGTGAGGCGTTTCTCGCAGGCTCGCGCCAGTTCACCGCGCTCTTCACGCCGTCCGAGCGCCTCGTCCTCGCGGGAATCGATTTCACGAAGCACTGGCTGATCGTCTCGCAGATGGACGACGGCGCGCCGCGCGTCACGCTGCTGCGCCCGAGCGCGATGCTCGAAGGCGAGTGGCAAGCGCGCGACTTCGCGCTGCCGCAAGCGAGCCAGTCCTGGGTCGATTCGATCGACAGCGAGCGCGACGACACCGTGCTCATCCACGTCGAGCACTTTCTGATGCCGCCGTCGCTATATCACGCGGATCTCGCGAGCGACGCGCCGTGGCAATTGCTCGCGCGTCTTCCCGCGCAATTCGATGCGACGGGACTCTCGGCCGTGCGCCGCCACGCGATCGCGCCAGACGGCGAGCGCATTCCCTACTGGCTGATCGGACGTGAGGTCGAAACCTGCACGGACGCGCGCCCTTGTCTGCTCTATGGCTATGGCGGCTTCGAAGTCGCGCTCGATCCCGGCTACGACGCGACGACCGGCATAGCGTGGCTCGAGCGCGGCGGGCTTTACGCGGTCGCGAACATCCGCGGCGGCGGCGAATTCGGTCCGGCCTGGCATCAGGCGGCATTGCGCGAGAACCGTCAGGTTTCCTTCGACGATTTCAACGCGGTGGCCGAGGCGCTCGTCAAAACGGGTGTCACCGCGCCCGGGCAACTGGCGATCCGCGGCGGCAGCAACGGCGGCCTGCTCACAGGTGTCTGCATGGTCCAGCGGCCCGAGCTGTTCGGCGCGGTGCTGTCGGAAGTGCCGCTGCTCGACATGGCGCGCTTTCACTTGCTGCTGCAAGGCGCATCGTGGATCGACGAATACGGCGACCCCGACGACGCCGGCGATCTGCGTCATCTGATGGCGTACTCGCCCTATCAGAACGTGAAGGCGGATGTTGCCTATCCGCCGGCGCTTTTCACGTCATCGACGAGCGACGATCGCGTGCATCCCGGCCACGCGCGCAAGATGGCGGCGAAGATGCAAGCGCAAGGTCATGCGAACGTCTGGTATCAGGAAACCGGCGAAGGCGGCCACGGCGCGGGCGTCGAGCCGGAAGCGATCGCGCAGGCGGAAGCGGCCGCGTTCACCTTTCTCGCATCGACGATCGGGCCGCTCGGCTGACAATTGCGTGCTTCTTCGCGAAACGGTCCATTTCGCGCGCGCAACGCCGCGGATTTGCCGATTCGAATTCCTTCGATACGTCGCTCCGTTTCGGACACGTATAGTGACAAGCATTCCTTGTTGCAGCACGAAAGCCGGTTTCGTCGACAAAACCGGCAAGCGAGTAAAGCCAGCGTTGTGGAGCGCGGGCCCGGCAAACAGGGAATATTCACTGACCGAAGCAACCCGATCGGAACACCTTTGACCCTGGCTTACCCGATCATCGACGCAAGGACATTGCCTATCGACCCATGCCGCAGTCCCACATGAACCGGTCTTTCACCTTTTGACCCAAGGATCTGACCGATCTCGCATAAAACGGCCTTCGACGCGGAACACATCTTTGACCCAGACGTACCCCTCAAGGACCCGATGAGCATCACCTTCCGACCTCGCCTTCGCGCGAGGTTTTTCTTTTGCGCGTCCGTAAAGCCGCGCGGCGCTCATACTTTCACGGGCACCGCATGCGAGCGCAACACCAGGGTGCGTCCAGCGAACGTCAACACGCCGCATACGCCGATCACGATGCCCATGCCGTGCGGCGATACATCGTGAAAAAGCCCGACCGCGAGGCTCGCGAGGGCGCCGAGCGCAAGCTGCATCGCGCCGAAGACGGCGGCGGCCGCGCCCGCATTGCGCGGATAGCGGTGCATCAGCTCGGTCGTGCAGTTGGCCGACAGCAAGCCGACCACACCGACGACGAAGAACAGCGTCGCGACGATCGACCACAGGCCGCCCCAGCCCGTCAGCGACACGAGCGCGACCGCGAGCGCGGCCGCGACGCTCACGAACGACGCGGCCGAGATCATCTTCATCGCGCCGACGCGGCCGACGAATCGGGTGTTGAGCACATTGCCCGCGATGATGCCGACGATGTTCAGCCCGAACAGCAGCCCGTAGTACTGCGGCTTCACGTGAAAGTAATCGATATAGACGAACGGCGTCGCGGTGATGTACGCGAACATCGACGCGAACGCCATGCCGCCGCACATCATGTGGCCCCAGGTGACGGGATCGGTCAGCAAGTGGCCATACGCGGCGAACGACTTGCCGACCGCCGCGCTCGCGCGCTTCTCCTTCGGCCAGGTCTCGGGCACGCGCAGGAAGGCGGTCACCGCGCATGTCAGGCCGAAGAGCGTGAGCGCGACGAACACGACACGCCAGCCGCCGAGCAGCAGTAATTGCCCGCCGATCAGCGGCGCGAGCAACGGGCCGATCGACGTGACGATGGAAAGCATCGACAGCACACGGGCGGCGTCGCCCGGTTCGTGCGCATCGCGGGCGATGGCGCGCGCGAGCACCGATGCCGCACCCGCGCCGAGCGCTTGCAGAAAGCGCACGAGGACGAGCGCATCGATGGACCATGCCGCCGCGCAGCCGATGCTCGCGAGCGCATACAACGCGATGCCGCCGAGCAGGACGGGCCGGCGGCCGTAGGCGTCGGACATCGGGCCATAGAGCAGCATGCCGAACGAGAAGCCGAACATGAAGCTCGTGAGCGTGCTTTGCGCGGCGGCCGGGCTTGTGCCGAACGAGGCGGCGAGCGAAGGCAGGCTCGGCAGATACATGTCGATCGACAGCGGGCCGCACGCGGCGAGCGCGCCGAGCAACAGGATCAGCCGGCCATCTGGACGGCGACGGATGGTGTCGGGCATGGAGTTCGCAGGACGGGAATGCGTGGATGCGACGCGGCTTCGTGCCGCGCAAGCGATCGGCCATTGTACGCGACGCCCCGCCGTGATCCGGCCCCGATCGCCGCGTTGCGATAAGCTCGTCGCTTGCTTCTTTCTCTTTGCATCCATCCGATGACCGCCTTTCTTCTGATCTGGAGCCCCAGGAAGTGGCCGTGGCCCGAGTTGCCCGACATCGCGCGGCGCGTGGCCGCCGGCGATGCCGTCGCCGATGCATGGGGCTGCGGCACCGCGCGCGGGCTCTTGCCGGGCGACCGGGTGTTCGTTCATCGCGTGTCGCAGGAACCGAAGGGCGTGTTCGCGTCGGGCTGGGTGACGCGCGCGCCGTACGAAGTGCCCGACGCCGGAGCAAAGCGCGGCTATCGGCTGTGCATCGATTTCGTGTACGACTGGCTCGTCGATGCGCACGCGGACGTCGTCGTCACGCGCGACGAATTGCGGGCGCATCCGTTCTCGGTGCAGACGTGGGACGCACAGATGTCCGGCACGCTCATCAAGCCGATGGCCGAGGGCGCGCTGGAAAAGCTCTGGGCCGAGCGAACCGGAAGGCGCCCGCGGCCTCCCGCGCCTGCCGCCCCAGCGACGCCCGGCGAGGCGGGCGGCCACGCCGCGCGCAAACCCGCGAGGCGATCGCGCTCGCCATAGGCGCGACACCGCCCGTTCGCAACGACTCCGGTACAATTTCAGCATCGTTTCTTCGCGTCGGACCGCGCGTCTTGCACGCCGCGCTCGTCGCCGCTCGAGCCCGGTCGGCCCTTCGCGACTCCCGCTTCCATTTTCAGCGCAGGCCCTCGTCCATGTCCAAGAATCAAGTTCTCTTCGAACGCGCCCAGCGAACCATTCCCGGCGGCGTGAACTCGCCGGTGCGTGCGTTCCGCTCGGTCGGCGGCACGCCGCGCTTCATCGAGCGCGCGCAAGGCGCGTATTTCTGGGATGCGGACGGCAAGCGCTATATCGACTACATCGGTTCGTGGGGCCCGATGATTCTCGGCCACGTTCATCCCGAGGTGCTCGACGCCGTGCAGCGCGTGCTCGCGGACGGCTTTTCCTTCGGCGCCCCAACCGAAGCCGAAATCGAGATCGCCGAGGAAATCTGCAAGCTCGTACCGTCCATCGAACAGGTGCGCATGGTGTCCTCCGGCACCGAAGCGACGATGAGCGCGCTGCGCCTCGCGCGCGGCTTCACGAACCGCAGCCGCATCATCAAGTTCGAGGGCTGCTATCACGGCCACGCGGACAGCCTGCTCGTCAAGGCCGGTTCGGGCCTCCTGACGTTCGGCAATCCGACGTCCGCAGGCGTGCCCGCCGATATCGCCAAGCACACGACCGTGCTCGAGTACAACAACGTCGAGCAACTCGACGAGGCGTTCAAGGCATTCGGGTCGGAGATCGCGTCGGTGATCGTCGAGCCGGTCGCGGGCAACATGAATCTCGTGCGCGCGACGCCCGAATTCCTCAACGCGTTGCGCGAGCGCTGCAGCGAGTACGGTGCGGTGCTGATTTTCGACGAAGTGATGTGCGGCTTTCGCGTCGCGCTCGGCGGCGCGCAGGAGGTCTACGGCATCAAGCCGGACCTCACGTGCCTCGGCAAGGTCATCGGCGGCGGCATGCCGGCGGCTGCGTTCGGCGGACGCCGGGACATCATGGCGCATCTCGCGCCCTTGGGCGGCGTCTATCAGGCAGGCACGCTTTCGGGCAATCCGATCGCCGTGGCCGCGGGCCTCAAGACGCTGCAACTGATCCAGCGCCGCGGTTTCTACGACGATCTCGCCAGGCAGACGCGCAAGCTCGTCGACGGCCTCAGCGCCGCCGCCCGCGAGGCGAAAGTGCCCTTCTCCGCGGATTCGATCGGCGGCATGTTCGGCCTGTATTTCATGGATCGCGTGCCGGGCAGCTTCGCGCAGATCCAGCAGGGCGACACCCGCCGCTTCAACGCGTTCTTCCACGCGATGCTCGATGCGGGCGTGTACTTCGCGCCGTCGGCGTTCGAAGCGGGCTTCGTGTCGAGCGCGCACGACGACGCCGTGATCGACGCGACGATCGACGCCGCGCGCGGCGCGTTCGCGTCGCTCGCAGCCTGACGCTCGCGGGCCGCGCCGATGTTCTCGCAAACCGACTTCACGTATATGGAGCGCGCGCTCGCGCTCGCCTCGAAGGGCATGTACACGACCACGCCGAATCCGCGCGTGGGCTGCGTGCTCGTCAAGAACGGCGAAGTGATCGGCATGGGCTACACGCAGCCGGCCGGCCAGGATCACGCCGAAGTGCAGGCGCTGAAAGACGCGCGTTCGCGCGGCAAGGATCCGCGCGGCGCGACGGCGTATGTGTCGCTCGAACCGTGCAGCCATTTCGGGCGAACGCCGCCGTGCGCGCACGCGCTCATCGACGCGCGCGTCGAGAAAGTGATCGCGGCGATGGAGGACCCGAACCCGTCGGTGTCCGGGCGCGGACTCACGATGCTGCGCGATGCGGGCATCGACGTTCGCTGCGGGCTGCTCGCGAACGAGGCGCACGAGATGAACATCGGCTTCGTGTCGCGCATGACGCGCCGCCGTCCGTGGGTGCGCATGAAGGTCGCGGCCACCCTCGACGGCCGCACCGGACTGCCGACCGGCGAAAGCCAGTGGATCACCGGCGAGGACGCACGCGCCGACGGCCATGCGTGGCGCGCCCGCGCCTGCGCGATCCTGACGGGCATCGGCACGGTACGGGAGGACGATCCGCAACTGACCGTGCGCGCGGTCGACACGCCGCGCCAGCCACAACGCGTGCTGATCGACAGCCGTCTCGACGTGCCGAACGAAGCGCGCATTCTCGAGGGCGCGCCGCCGTGGATCTTCCATGCCGCCGACGCCGATCCCGCCCGCATCGACGCGCTGCGTGAGAAAGGCGCGGATCTGATCGAGCTGTCCAACGAGCACGGCAAGGTCGATTTGCCCGCGATGCTCACCGCGCTCGCCGATCGTGGCATCAACGAGCTGCACGTGGAAGCGGGTCACAAACTGAACGGCTCGCTGTTGCGCGAGGGCTGCGTCGACGAACTGCTGATTTATCTCGCGCCGAGCCTGCTTGGCAGCGCGCCGGGCATGTTCGACTTCGCGCCGCCCGATACGCTCGACGCGCGGCCCCATCTGAAATTTCATCGCATCGACCGGCTCGGGGACGATTTGCGCATACTTGCGCGCTTCGCCGAGGCGAACGTCGCGCGCTGATTGCACACCGATTTCAAGGAACGAAGCCGATGTTTACAGGAATTGTCGCGGCGGTGGGCCGCATCGAAAAGGTCACGCCGCTCGGTTCGGAACCCGAAGCGGGCGTTCGCCTGACGGTCGCCGCGGGCGATCTCGATCTCGCCGATGTCGAACTCGGCGATAGCATCGCGATCCAGGGCGCGTGCATGACGGTGATCCAGAAGTCGTCCAATGCGTTCGATGTCGAAGTGTCGCGCGAAAGCCTCAACAAGACGGTCGGGCTCGGCGCAGCGGGCGTCGAAGTGAATCTGGAGAAGGCGTTGCGCGCCCACGACCGGCTCGGCGGGCATCTCGTTTCCGGGCACGTCGATGGACTGGGCGTCGTGTCGAAGTTCGAACCCGTCGGCGAATCGCATGAACTGCGCATCGTCGCGCCGAAGGACATCGGCAAGTACCTGGCTTACAAAGGCTCGGTGACGGTGAACGGCGTGAGTCTTACCGTGAACTCCGTGAGCGACCGTGCCGACGGCTGCGAATTCTCCATCAACCTGATTCCGCATACCGTTGAAGTCACGACGCTCAAGGCGCTTTCCAGAGACGCGAAGGTCAATCTGGAAATCGATCTGATCGCGCGATATGTCGAACGGATGATGAGCGCGCGCTAATCTGAGCCTCTTTTGCGCGGCGCCGGGGCCACTCGTTGGCCACGAAGGCCTCCCGCCCGTCTGCCCGCCGATTTCACCGACTGTCCATCGTCCGTGGCGTAAAATACGCGCTTTCCCCAAACCGGACCCCGCACGGGACGTCATCATGTCGCTCGCCTCCACTCCTGAGATCATCGCTGAACTGAAAGCCGGCCGGATGGTGATCCTCGTCGACGAAGAAGACCGCGAAAATGAAGGCGATCTGGTCGTCGCCGCCGAATTCGTGACGCCCGAAGCCATCAACTTCATGGCGAAGCACGGCCGCGGGCTCATCTGTCTCACGCTCACGCAGGAGCGCTGCAGGCAACTGAACCTGCCGCTCATGACGCATCGAAACGGCACGCAGTACGGCACGGCTTTCACGGTCAGCATCGAAGCCGCCGAGGGCGTGACGACCGGCATTTCCGCCTCGGACCGTGCAAAGACGATCGCCACGGCGGTCGCCCACGACGCGCGCGCCGAGCATATCGTTCAGCCGGGCCACGTGTTCCCGATCATGGCGCAGCCGGGCGGCGTGCTCGTGCGAGCGGGCCACACCGAAGCGGGCTGCGATCTGACCGCGCTCGCGGGCCTCACGCCCGCCGCGGTGATCTGCGAGATCATCAAGGACGACGGCGAGATGGCGCGCCTTCCGGACCTCATTCAATTCGGCGAGCAGCACGGCATCAAGATCGGCACGATCGCCGATCTGATCCACTACCGCAGCCGCACCGAGTCGATCATCGAGAAAGTCTGCGAGCGCACGATGCAGACCGCGCACGGCCCGTTCCGCGCGGTGCTGTATCGCGACGAGCCGACGCACTCGCCCCATATCGCGCTCGTGCGCGGCACACCGCATCCCGACCGCGACACGCCGGTGCGCGTGCACGAGCCGCTCTCGGTGCTCGATCTGCTCGAAATCGATTCGTCGACGCACTCGTGGACCATCGACGCCGCGATGAAGGAAATCGCCGCGCGCGATCTCGGCGCGATCGTCATGCTCAATTGCGGCGACACGAAGGAGCATCTCGTCGACGTGTTCCGCGCCTTCGACCAGAAGGACAAGGCGGCCGAGCTGAAGCGCCGCCCGATCGACTTCAAGACCTACGGCATCGGCGCGCAGATTCTGCGCGATATCGGCGTCGGCAAAATGGAAGTGCTCGCGACGCCGCGCAAGCTCGGCAGCATGTCGGGCTACGGGCTAGAAGTGACGGGCTTCGTGCCGATGCCCGGCTGCCCCGCCACCGCCGCGCCGACGGAAACCGCCATCACCCAGTTGCGCTCGGCCTGAGACCGCCGGCCCGCACAACCCTATTCCACACAATTCCAAGGGAAGACCTCATTCATGGAAATCGGACAATATCAGCCGAACCTCGACGGTGACGGCTTGCGCATCGGCATCGTGCAGTCGCGCTTCAACGAACCGGTGTGCAACGGCCTCGCCGACGCCTGCATCGAAGAGCTGGAGCGCCTCGGCGTGATCGGCCAGGACGTGCTGCTCGTCACCGTGCCGGGCGCGCTCGAAATTCCGCTCGCGCTGCAGAAGCTCGCGGAATCCGGCCAGTTCGACGCACTGATTGCGCTCGGCGCCGTCGTGCGCGGCGAGACGTATCACTTCGAGCTCGTGTCGAACGAGAGCGGCTCGGGCATCTCGCGTATCGCGCTCGATTTCGGCATTCCGGTCGCGAACGCCGTGCTGACGACCGAAAACGACGAGCAGGCCGTTGCCCGCATGACCGAAAAGGGCCGCGACGCCGCGCGCGTGGCGGTCGAAATGGCGAATCTGTCCGTCGCGCTCGAGCAGCTCGACGGCGATGACGAAGACGAAGACGAAGAAGACGAGGACCGCGCATGAAGAGCGCACGACGCCGTTCGCGCGAACTCGCGACGCAAGGGCTTTATCAATGGTTGCTGTCGGGCGCGCCCGCCGGCGAAATCGACGCGCAACTGCGCAACGCGCAAGGCTTCGACAAGGCCGATCAGGCGCATCTCGATGCGATCCTGCACGGCGTGATCAAGGAATCCGCCGCGCTGTCCGAGCAGTTGCAGCCGTGCCTCGACCGCCCGATCGAGCAGTTGTCGCCGGTCGAGCGCGCGGTGCTGCTCGTGGCCGCGTTCGAGTTCAAGCATCACATCGACGTGCCGTATCGCGTCGTCATCAACGAGGCGGTCGAGCTGACGAAGACTTTCGGCGGCTCGGACGGCTACAAATACGTGAACGGCGTGCTCGACAAGCTCGCCGTCGTCATGCGCCCGACCGAGGCGCAGGCGCGCGGACGCGGAGCATAAATGGGCCAGGGTGCGGAACCTCTCGTGCGGCTGGCGTCGCGCGTCGATGCAATCGAGCCGTTCTATGTGATGGAGCTGATGAAAGAGGCTCAGGCGCTCGAACGCGCGGGCCGCGACGTCATCCACATGAGCATCGGCGAGCCCGACTTCACCGCGCCCGAGCCCGTGATCCACGCCGCCGCCGATGCGTTGAAGCGCGGCGTCACGCAGTACACCAACGCGCTCGGCATCACGCTGCTGCGCGAGGCGATCGCGCGGCATTATCGCGATACGTTCGGCCTGACGGTCGATCCGGAGCGCATCGTGGTAACGGCGGGCGCGTCGGCGGCGCTGCTGCTCGCGTGCATGGCGCTTGTCGATAACGGCGACGAAGTGCTGATGCCCGATCCATGCTACCCGTGCAACCGGCACTTCGTGTCGGCGGCCGATGGCAAACCGGTGCTCATCGCGAGCGGTCCAGCCGAGCGCTTTCAGTTGACGGCGGAACATGTCGAGGAAAACTGGGGACCGGCCACACGCGGCGTGCTCCTCGCGTCGCCGTCGAATCCGACGGGCACGTCGATCGAGCCCGATGAACTCCGGCGCATCGTCGACACGGTGCGCGCACGCGGGGGCTTCACGATCGTCGACGAGATCTATCAGGGTTTGAGCTACGACGCGAAGCCCGTGTCCGCCCTCTCCTTCGGTGACGACGTCGTCACCGTGAACAGCTTTTCCAAGTACTTCAACATGACCGGCTGGCGGCTCGGCTGGCTCGTCGTGCCGCGCTCGATGGTGAGCGCGGTCGAAAAGCTGTCGCAGAACCTGTTCATCTGCGCGTCGGCACTCGCGCAGCACGCGGCGCTCGCGTGTTTCGAGCCGCAGACGATCGCGATTTACGAAGCGCGCCGCCTCGAATTCAAGCGTCGACGCGACTACATCGTGCCGGCGCTGCGTTCGCTCGGCTTCGGCGTGCCCGTGGTGCCCGACGGCGCGTTTTACGTTTATGCCGACACGACGACGGTTCATCACCCCGCTGCGGGCAACAGCGACGCACTCACGCACTCGATGCTCCACGACGCGGGCGTCGTGCTCGTGCCGGGCGCGGATTTCGGGTTTCATGCGCCGGAGCGCTATATCCGTCTGTCGTATGCGACGGCGTATTCGAAGCTGGAGGAAGCCGTCGAGCGGCTAGGCACGCTATTCCGCCGATAAAAAGACGTCGCAAGAACGAAAAAAGGGCACCGCAAAGGTGCCCTTTTTCTTTGTGTCCGACCAAACCTTCAAGCGCCGAACTCCGCCGACGCGACGTGCTTCGTTTCTCCATCGCCGTCGTCCTGCGCCGCTGCCTTCTTCGCCGCATCGATCGTCACGTGAACGCGCTTCTCGGTCGCGGTCGAGGCCAGAACCTGCTTCGGCGCAGCCTGAACCGGCGCCTGCGGTGCGTTGATCGGCACGTTGCGGCCGCGCGCGACATCGCGCAGACGCGTACGCTCGGCCAGCACCTTCGCGCCGTAGCCGCCGTCATCCTGCGTCGTCGAGCCCACGTAATAGCGCAGGCCACCGGCCACGGAGCCGCCGCGCGCGATGCAATCCTTCAGCACGAGCGCGCCGACCTTGATGTTCGCGAGCGGATCGAGCGCCGCGTGCGAGCCGCCGAAGTATTCGAACTTGTCGGAATGAACCTTCGACATCACCTGCATCAGGCCCTGCGCGCCGACGCCGCTTTCCGCATACGGGTTGAAGCCCGATTCGATCGCCATGACCGAGAGCAGCAGGAGCGGGTCGAGGCCGACTTCGCGTCCGGTATCGAACGCGGCGCGCACGAGCTCGGCGACCGGCTCTTCCGCCACGCGATAGCGTCGCGCGATGAAGTTCGACACGAGCTTCTGCTCGCGCGTCGACACGAGCACCCGGTCGTCGCGTGCATCGGCGACCACGCGTTGCGTCGGAATCATGCTCGCGAGCATGCCGGCGGACGGCATCGTGCGCGGGTCGAGCCCGTTGGGCGATACGGCGAGGCTGATGCCCCCGGTGAGCTGACGCGTGCTCGCGTCGTCGCCGGCGGCGGCACCGAGCGACGGCCCCGTCGCAGGCGCCTTGAGATCGTCCGATGGAGCCGCGTTAGCAGCGACGTCTACGGGCAGCGTGGAACCGCCAGGCGCGCGATGCACCGCCGAGAACGGCGGCAACGGCTGGCCCGCGAGCAGGCGTGCCGGCCCTGCCTGAACGGCAGCCGACACGAAAGGCATGATCTTTGCGGCAAAGTTCGTGCGCCAGGAAGGCAGCAACCACAATGCAAGCGCGCTGACGACGGCGGCACAACCGACCATCGCGAAGACATGGTGACTCAAACGGCGTCCGCGACGCAGCGCCACGCGCACGATCTGCGCGGCGCGGGTGTCGGAACCCCACCAAACCGAAGTGTTCATCGATACTCCCAATGTTGCATGATTTGCGCAGATGAATACGAATAAAGCGCGTATTCGGAGCGCAAATCAGACACCGCTTGCTCTCGGCAAGCACAAGCGGCATCGGGGATACGGCATGCGCCGTCTGGAAAGCCGATCCGGCAAAAGACTGCCGGGCTGCGCGGCACGAACTGCATGCCCTCATGCGCAATGACCTTCCACGCGAAAGACCGGCGCGAAAAACGCCGGCCAGGACAACCAACCACCGTGAGTCGCCGGGCAGGAACGGCGCAGGCGACGCACGTTGCGTCAGAACAGACCTGAGGCGAAGGTAAAAAGTTTCAAAACCTGCAATGGATGCCAAGCGATTCTAGCAGGGTTTAATTATCCGTCAATGCTATAGACTTGTGTTTCAATTACTTACAGTTATATTGAACAGTGTTCAGCACTCGAAAAGCACGTCTCACGGGCGATTCCCGGCGGAATTCGCTGAATGTCCCCCAACGCACGGACGCGCACGCAGGTAAAATCGACAATCGCTTGGCGCGCAGCCGCCCCGTCCGTCGAGCTTCATGCTCCGGCGCCTTCGAGTCCACTTTCGACCATCGATGAAATACAAAGATCTGCGCGACTTCATTGCCCGCCTCGAGGCGCTCGGTGAACTGCGCCGCATTCGGCAGCCCGTTTCCCCCGTTCTCGAAATCACCGAAGTCTCGGATCGCGTGTTGCGCGCGGGCGGCCCTGCGCTGCTCTTCGAAGCGCCCACCGGCCACACGATTCCCGTGCTCGCCAACCTGTTCGGCACGACCCGGCGCGTCGCACTCGGCATGGGCATCGAGACGGAGGCGCAAGGCGGCGCCGATGTCAGCCTCGGCAGCGACGTCGCCGCGCTCAGTTCGTTGCGCGATGTCGGCAGGCTGCTGTCCGCGCTCAAGGAACCCGAGCCGCCGAAGGGCCTGAAAGACGCGGGCAAACTGCTCTCGCTCGCGAAAGCCGTGTGGGACATGGCGCCGAAGTCGGTCAGCGCGCCGCCTTGCCAGGAAGTGGTGTGGGAAGGAAAGGACGTCGATCTCAATCGACTGCCGATCCAGACGTGCTGGCCCGGCGACGCCGGCCCGCTGCTCACCTGGGGTCTCACCGTCACGCGCGGGCCGAACAAGCCGCGCCAGAATCTCGGCATCTATCGGCAGCAGCTCATCGGGCGCAACAAGCTCATCATGCGCTGGCTCGCGCATCGCGGCGGCGCGCTCGACTTTCGCGAGTTCGCGCTCGCGAATCCCGGCAAGCCGTATCCGGTGGCGGTCGTGCTCGGTGCCGATCCCGCGACGATCCTCGGCGCCGTGACGCCCGTGCCCGATTCGTTGTCCGAATATCAGTTCGCGGGCCTTCTGCGCGGCTCGCGCACGGAGCTCGCGAAATGCCTCACGCCGGGCGTCGATACGCTTCAGGTGCCGGCGCGCGCCGAGATCGTGCTGGAAGGCTTCATCTATCCGCAAGACGGCACGCCGCCGCCCGCACCCGAAGGCGCGCCGCCGCGTCCATCGGCTTCTGCCGCCGCGAAATACGAGCACGCTCTCGAAGGGCCGTACGGCGATCACACCGGCTACTACAACGAACAGGAGTGGTTTCCGGTCTTTACCGTCGAGAAAATCACGATGCGCCGCGACGCGCTGTTCCATTCCACTTACACCGGCAAGCCGCCCGACGAGCCCGCGGTGCTCGGCGTCGCGCTGAACGAAGTGTTCGTGCCGCTCCTGCAGAAGCAGTTCACCGAGATCACCGATTTTTATCTGCCGCCCGAAGGTTGCAGCTATCGCATGGCGATCGTGCAGATGAAGAAGAGCTACCCCGGCCACGCGAAGCGCGTGATGTTCGGTGTGTGGAGCTTCCTGCGTCAGTTCATGTACACAAAGTTCATCGTCGTGGTGGATGAAGACGTGAACGTGCGCGACTGGAAGGAAGTCATCTGGGCCATCACGACGCGGGTCGATCCGACGCGCGACACCGTCATGGTCGACAACACGCCGATCGACTATCTCGACTTCGCGTCGCCGGTCGCGGGCCTCGGCTCGAAGATGGGGCTCGATGCGACCAACAAATGGCCCGGCGAGACGAGTCGCGAATGGGGCCGCCCGATCGTCATGGACGAAGCGGTGAAGCGCCGCGTCGATGCGCTGTGGACTGAAATCGGACTGGATAAATCATGATCGCAGCCACGCTCTATCGAGGCGATGTCGTCGAGAACACGCACGCGGCGCACGTCGCCGTCGTCGATGCAAACGGACGCCTCGTGCATTCCTTCGGCGATCCGCATCGCGTGACGCTGCCGCGCTCGGCTGCGAAGCCCGCGCAGGCGCTCGCGGTGATCGAAACGGGCGCGCTCGAGCGCTTCGGCTTCACCGACGAAGACCTCGCGCTGATGTGCGCATCGCATAGCAGCGAGCCGCGTCATATCGAGCGCGCGCTCGCGATGCTCGCCCGGTCGAACGCGAGCGAAAGCGATCTGCGCTGCGGCGGCCATCCTCCGATCTCGGAGGCGGTGTACAAGGACTGGATCAGGCGCGACTTCACGCCGACTCCCGCCTGCAGCAACTGCTCCGGCAAGCACGCCGGCATGCTCGCCGGCGCGCGGGCGATGAACGCGCCGCCCGGCGATTATCACCTGCCCGATCATCCGCTCCAGACGCACGTGAAGCGCACGGTCGCGCGCGCGGTCGATCTCACCGACGACGCTGTGCAATGGGCCATCGACGGCTGCAATCTGCCGACGCCCGCCTTCCCGCTCGAACGTCTCGCGCGGCTCTATATGAAAATCGCCGCCGCGCCGGACGGCTCGCCGCTTGCGCGCATCCATCGCGCGATGACGTCGCATCCGGAGCTCGTTGCCGGCGAAGGGCGTTTCTGCACGCTGTTGATGCAGGCGTTCGGCGGCACGCTCGTCGGCAAGACGGGCGCGGATGCAAGCTATGCAATCGGCGTGCGCCGCGAACGAGGTCCGATCGGCATCGCGGTGAAGGTCGAGGACGGCAACACGTCGGTGCTCAATGCTGTCGTCGTCCACGTGCTCGATACGCTCGGCATCGGCACGCAACGGCAACGCGACGCGCTCGCCGCGTTCCGCAATCCGCCGACGCGCAACACGATGAACGTGCCGACCGGCCGTCTCGACGTGAGTTTCGAGCTTCACAACCATTAATAACAATATGCATTCGTGGTCGTTGCTGTCGGACGGTTTCTTTCTGTCGCTGTCGCTGTGTCTGGATATCGGGATCGCCAATGTCGCGATCATTTCGCTTGCGCTGTCGCATGGCTTCAAACCGGGGCTCGTGCTCGGCCTCGGGACATGCTTCGGCGATCTGGTCTATGCGATGCTCGCGCTCGCGGGCATGTCGGCGCTGCTGCAGTTTTCCGCGGTGCGCTGGGTCGTGTGGATCGGCGGTGCGATCGTGCTGCTCTTCCTCACGTGGAAGATGGCGCGGGAAGCGCTCAATCCGGCATCCGCGCCGCCCGTCGAAGGCGAAGCGGATCTCACCGTGCCCCGTCCCGGCCACTGGAAAAGCTTCTTGCGCGGATGCCTGCTCGCGGTGTCGTCGCCGAGTGCAATCCTGTGGTTCGCGGCGGTCGGCGGCGCGCTCATCGCCAAGTCCGGCGCGACGAGCCCCGTCTCCGCGTCCGTGTTTCTGATCGGCTTTTTCTGCGGCGGACTCGGCTGGACGATCTTTATCTGCACGCTCGCGAGCCACGGCAGAAAGCGCGCCGGAACCCAGCTCCTGCGCGCGTGCCACGTGATGTCCGCCCTGCTCTTCGCGTACTTCGCGTACAGCGTGATCGTCAACGGCTACCGCGATCTGATCGTCAACGCGACGTCATGACGAAGCACCATCATCACGCGACGAACTGAGCCAGCTTCGCGAGATCGACGTTGCCGCCCGACACGATCACGCCGACCCGCTTGCCTTCGACCGGCACGACCTTCTGCAGAACGGCCGCGGCCGCGAGACAGCCGGTCGGCTCGACGACCATCTTCATGCGCTGCGCAAAGAAGCGCAGCGTCTCGATCAACTGCGCGTCGCTCACGGTGACGATCCGGTCGACGTGACGCTGGATGATCGGGAAGTTGTATTCACCGACATGCGTGGACGCGGCGCCATCGGCGATCGTGCGCGGCACCTCGATATGCACGATCTCGCCGCGCGCGAGCGACTGCTGCGCGTCGTTGCCCGCTTCCGGCTCGACGCCGATCACCTTGCAGTCCGGCGACAGCGCCGCCGCCGCGAGCGCGCATCCGCCGATCAGCCCGCCGCCGCCCAGGCACACGAACAGATAATCGAGCGGCCCGGTTTCCTCGATCAGTTCCTTCGCCGACGTGCCCTGCCCGGCGATGACATGCGGATGATCGTAAGGCGGGATCAGCGTCATGCCGCGCTCATCGGCCAGCTTGCGGCCGATTTCCTCACGGTTTTGCGTGTAGCGGTCGTAGGTGATCACTTCGCCGCCGTAGCCGCGCGTCGCCTCCATCTTCGCGGCGGGCGCGTCCTCCGGCATCACGATCGTTGCGCGGATGCCTGCGAGCTTCGCGGACAGCGCGATCGCCTGCGCATGATTGCCGGACGAGTACGTGATCACGCCCGCGGCGCGCTGCCGGTCGTCGAAATGGGAGAGCGCGTTGTAGGCGCCGCGGAACTTGAACGCGCCCATGCGCTGGAAGTTCTCGCACTTGAAAAAGAGCGACGCGCCCGCGATGGCATCGGCAGTGCGGGAAGTCAGGACGGGCGTGCGATGGGCGACGCCTTCGATGCGCCGGGCGGCATCGGCGACGTCATCGAAAGTCGGGGCGGGAAGAGAGGACATCGGCGTGGGCGTGCGAGTTGAAGGGGATCACCATTCTCCCAGTTCCATCGCAGAATTCAAAAGCCCTGAAACGAAGAAGGCGACGCACGCTTGCATCGCCTTCTTGATTTGCCCGCCGGACCGATCAGTAACGCCAGCCCGGACCATGACGGTAGTAGCCATGATGCCGATAGTACGGACGGCCGTAGTAGCGGTATCCGCCATATCCGCCATATCCGCCGTAACCGCCTACGACCACGGCAGGCGGCGGCCCATAGACGACCGGTGGCGGCGGCGCGACGTACACGGGCTGCGGCGGAGCTACATAGACGGGTGCGGGCGGCGCAGCGTAGACCGGATAGGCTGGCACCCCGATGCCCACGCCAACTGAGACATGCGCCTGCGCAGCACCGACAAAACCGACGCCGAGCGCACCAGCAACCAACAAACCACCGAGCTTTTTCACTTTCGTTCTCCTCGCCGCTTCGCGTGTGGCCGGTATCCACGGCTCACGAGCGACGGTATGAACCAAATTTATCGAAAAAAACGGTCGGTCGCAGGGGCCATTTGTTGCAAATTGCAAGTTCCTTAACGCCGGCGCGGACGTGAAAGCCCGACGTCGCCGGCGAAAGTGTTCGAATTCGCCGTTCGGCGGTCGTTGGCGAGCGATGCACGAGACGCCCCGCTGAAAATCGCAAAATATGCGTAACGTCTATTTACAAATGAAGCGAAAAGCCCCGCCAGACAGCGCGTCCGGCGGGGCTTTTCATGTACTCCGCGAGATTTTTAAACGGTTCGCTTCAGCCTACTTTCACGTAAGCGAACTCACGCGTGACGTTGGGCGGCACATACGCCGCGCCGATGACCACCCGTGGCGTAAGGCGCTTCTTCTGGTCCCACCAGCGGCGCCGCTGGGCTTGGCTCAAGAAGCGCAGATGCTTTCGGTAAGAGAAAATGCTCATGGCGACCTCCGAACGTAGCGAATGAAACCCTTAAGGGAGAACGGGCGGCTTCGGCCGCATGCCGTCTCCCGCTGAATCCTTGTTCTCGTTAGTATTGAGCGCCGGTTCGTTCCTCGATGTTCGCAAAGAAACCTAGAATGACGTCGAATGTGCGTCTAACCACGTACAGCAGGAAAGATACCCTTGAATCCGGAAACCGGCCTTTCCAATTCCGCTCGCCAGTACTTCGACCACAAAATAAGCCCGCCACTGTTTGCTTTGTATTTATATCCTGCCAGTTTTGCGTGAAATACGCGTTTTCGAGATCGTCTCGGATTGGCAACACTAGGGTTTTCCGATGATGACGTTGCGTGGCGCGAGCGCCCTCGCGAACCACTTTCACTTGCCTTTCACGCCATTGTCCGGAGAATCGCTCGCGCCACGTGCGACAACGTCCCCAAGCGGCCTTAAAGCCATGTTAAGGTGACGTCCGTCCCCCATCAGGCACGCCTGCTGGGCGGGGAATCCGAGTCGCCGCATTCAGTCAATCGCGACGCTTCATCGAAGGGAACGGGCGCGATCGCGTGGATCGCGCGCGATGCGCTGGCTTCGGCACGATACTCAAGTCCAGAGAACGAACAATGATCAAGGTCAGCATTCACGATTCGCGCCGCATGGCCGAGCGCTCCTCCGAGACCACCACCGGCCGGATCTTCGCCCGCTAGCACCTCCGCATTCCTTCACTCTTCGTCAATACGACCCGGCGCAAGTCGCGACACTGCGCACGCATCCTAGAGGACCCGAGATGTTCGGCGATATCGCCCGTTTTCTGCTTAACACGCTTTTCACCCTGTTCGGCGCGGCGCTTTTGCTGCGCGCATGGATACAGGTCGTGCGCATGCCGCCCTACAACCCGGTCTCGAACGCCGTCATGCAGGCGACCAACTGGATCGTCCTGCCGCTGCGCAAGATCCTGCCCGGCGGGAAGATCGACTGGGCGAGCATCGTCGCGGCATTCATCGCGTCGGCTGTCTATGTCACGCTGATGGTCGTGCTCGCAGGCGTCGATCCGACGCTCATGGCGCCGATCCTTCTGCTCGTCGCGCTGCTGACCGTCGTCAAGTGGGCGCTGAACCTGGTCATCTGGGTGACGATCCTGATGGCGCTGCTGTCATGGCTCAATCCGCAGTCGCCCGCGATGCCGCTGCTCTACCAGATCACCGCGCCGTTCCTCGATCCGTTGCGGCGCATTCTGCCGCGGCTCGGCGGCATCGATCTCTCGCCGATCCTGCTCTTCGTGATCGTGCAGGTGCTGCTGATGGTCGTGACGCGCGTCGCCGTCTCGATGACGCTGTTCGGGATCTGAACGCCCGGCGCAATTGCGCCTCGGGGCGTGTTGCGCTTACAATAGCCAGTTCATGCGGGCGTCGTATAATGGCTATTACCGTAGCTTCCCAAGCTACTGACGTGGGTTCGATTCCCATCGCCCGCTCCAGAATTCCAGCGAAAGCCGCCCCAAGTCACGTTTGGGCGGCTTTTTAGTTTCCCGCATCCGTTTCCAGCATCGCCTCATGAACCACGATCCCAAGGACGCCGCCGACGCCAACGGCAATCACCCGCCCGAGGTCAGCAGCGGCGAAGACGTCACGCTGCGCCATCGCCGCATCCGCAGCTTCGTCACGCGCGCGGGCCGTGTATCGCCGGGCCAGCAGCGCGCAATCGACGATCTCGGTCCGCGCTATGTCGTGCCCTACGCGCCTCAGCCCGGCGATTGGGATGCGCTCTTCGGCCGACAGGCGCCGCGCGTGCTGGAGATCGGCTTCGGCATGGGCGCCACCACGGCGGAGATCGCGGCCGCGCGTCCCGGCGATGACTTCATCGGCGTGGAAGTGCATGAGCCGGGCGTCGGCGCACTCCTGAAGCTGATCGGCGAGCAAGGGCTCGGCAATATCCGGATCCTTCAGCACGACGCGGTTGAAGTGCTCGAACACATGATCGCGCCCGACAGTCTCGACGGCGTGCACATCTACTTCCCCGATCCGTGGCACAAGGCGCGTCATCACAAGCGCCGCCTGATCCAGCCGAAGTTCGTCGCGCTGCTCGTGTCGCGCATGAAACCGGGCGGCTACATCCATCTTGCGACCGACTGGCAGAACTATGCCGAGCAGATGCTCGAAGTGCTGTCCGCCGAGCCGGCACTGGAAAATACCGCGGACGGCTACGCGCCGCGCCCCGATTTCCGTCCGGTCACCAAGTTCGAGCGACGCGGACTGCGGCTCGGACACGGGGTCTGGGACCTGATGTTCCGCCGCTGCTGAAACGCGCCCGGGCAAAAAAAGACAACGCCACGGCAAGCCGTGGCGCTTTGCATCCTGCGCGGCGAGACGCGCGTCAGTCGGCCCAGCTCAAGCCCCCGCTGTATCCGACGATCAGAATCAGCAAGCCGAAGCCGATGCGATACCACGCGAACGCCGTGAAATCGTGCGAGGCGACGTAGCGCAGCAGCCACCGCACGCAGACGAAGGCGCTGATGAAGGCCGCGACGAGCCCGACCGCGAAGAGCCCGAAATCGTTCACGGTCAGCGTGCGCCAGTACTTCGCCATTTCGTAGAGCGTCGCGCCGAAGATGATCGGAATGGCGAGGAAGAACGAAAACTCGGTGGCGACGCGTCGTTCGAGTCCGAACAGCATCCCGCCGATGATCGTCGCGCCGGAACGCGAGGTGCCCGGAATCAGCGCGAAGCACTGCGCGAGACCGACCTTGAAGGCATCCGTGTAAGAGAGATCATCGACGGATTGCACGCGCGGCGTGACGGCGCGTTCGCGCTGGCGCGACTCGGCCCACAAGATCACGATGCCGCCGACGATCAGCGCCACCGACACCGGCACCGGCGAGAACAGAACCGACTTGATGCCCTTCTCGAAAAGAAGACCGAGCACGATGGCCGGAATGGTCGCGATGATCAGGTTCAGCGTGAATCGCCGCGCATCGGCGCGTACGGGCAGACCCGTGACCACGGAACCGATCTTCCCGCGATATTCCCAGCAGATCGCGAGAATGGCGCCGAACTGGATGACGACATCGAAGGTTTTCGATTGCGCGTCGGTGAAATTCAGCAAACTGCCCGCCACGATCAGGTGCCCCGTGCTCGAAACCGGCAGGAATTCGGTCAAGCCCTCCACGACGCCCAGAATGAGCGCCTTCACCATCAATATCCAGTCCATCCGTTCAGCCCTTGTTCGCCGTTATCGCCGTTGCTTGCGGAGCACATTGCGCAGAGATTTCGACTCACTTCTCAACGATCTGCACACGTATGCCGTTTGTAAGGACTGTGATTGTACCGGGTTCGTAGGACACGCCGGCGAACTGGAGTTCCTCGGGTTTGAAGGTGTGGATCGGATAACGATCGAGCAATTGCGCGGCGAGTTGCGCGCCGACCGACGCAATCTGCTGGTTGTACTGCCCGGCGTCACCACTAAACTGCGCATCGTCAACGGATGGCGAGACGAGAATGACTGAACGGCTCGGCGCGTCGTAAGCGAGTTGCGTCGAGAGCGTGAACGCGCCGATCACGGGATTCGGCATGAACGGCGTGGACAGACGCGCGTCGACGCGCACCGTCACGCGATTCCGATCCGGCGCCATGCCAACGACCGGATTGCTCAGGACGACATCGAATATTTGCGACGCCGTGCGTTGCAGCGGGAATTTGCGCGCGACGGCTTGCTGAACCTGCTGCGTCGAAAATGTGTAGTGGTCCGGAATGAAGGGGAATATCGAGTTCGACGCGGATTGCGCCGTCGAAGTGAATGCGAGTGCGGACAAAGACACCAGTCCTGCCAGCACGAACCGGCGCCGCAGCGGCGCGACGGGTTCCGTCATGCGTGATCCTCCAAAGCTTTTTTTCAAGTCTGCGCCGTGTGGGGCGATTCGCGAATTGGACTGCCGATCATCGAGACAGTTGCGTCGGCCGCGTCTGCGTTTCCAGTCGTTCGATCCACGTCAGCGCATATTCGCGCGTCTCTCCGCACATCTCCACGGACGGCTGCAAACCGCCGCAGCACGCCGGCCTGCGCGGATCGCCGAAAATCCTGCAGCGCAGATCGTCGCCCAGTTGGACGCAACGCTCGCCCGCGCGCTTGCCTTCCGGCATTCCTGGAATCGGACTCGAGATGGACGGCGCGATGCAGCAGGCGCCGCAACCTTCGCGGCAGGCATGAGACGAAGAATCGATCGGCATGGCGACACTCAACCGCATAAAAAGAAACGATATTGTCCCACGCCTCATCTTTGCGCTTCGTCAAATCGCTGCTATCAGGCTGCGACCTTATCGCGCAAATGCCGCGTTCACCGCCCGACTACACTCGGAAGATTCCCCGAGGTTCGCCATGACTGCCGCCGCCCCGCTCTTTCGTCCCGATCTGCTCACGCGCTACGACGCGCACGGCCCGCGCTACACGTCCTACCCGACCGCCGTCCAGTTCACCGACACGTTCGACCCCGCGCATTATCGCGAAGCTGCGAGCAAGGCGAAAGCGAACGCCGATCTCTCGCTCTACTTCCACATCCCGTTCTGCGACACCGTCTGCTTCTACTGCGGCTGCAACAAGGTCGCGACGAAAAATCGCGCGCACGCACGCCCCTATCTCGACCGGATGAAGCGCGAACTGGCCTTGCAGGCCGCGCTCTTCGAGACTTCGCGTCCGGTCACGCAGCTTCACTGGGGCGGCGGCACGCCGACCTTCCTCTCGCACGACGAGATGGCCGAACTGATGTCCGCCACGCGCGAGCATTTCAATCTCGTCGCCGACGAGCGCGCCGAATATTCGATCGAAGTCGATCCGCGCGAGGCGTCGGAGGCGACGATCGCGTTGCTGCGCGAGCTCGGTTTCAATCGGCTGAGCCTCGGCGTGCAGGACTTCGACGAACGCGTGCAGCGCGCCGTCAATCGCATCCAGCCGCGCGAAATGACCGAAACGGTGCTCGACGCCGCGCGCAAGAACGGCTTCAAGTCCGTGAGCGTCGACCTGATTTATGGCCTGCCGCATCAGAGCGTCGAGAGCTTTTCGCGCACGCTCGACGCGATCATCGATCTGAAACCGGATCGCGTGTCCGTGTTCGGCTATGCGCACATGCCGTCGCTCTTCAAGATGCAGCGGCAAATCGACGAAAGCGCGCTGCCCTCGCCTGCCGTGCGGCTCGCGATTCTCGAGCGCGTGATCGCGCGCATGGGCGAAGCGGGCTACGTGTACATCGGCATGGATCACTTCGCGCTGCCGGGCGACGAGCTCGCGCGCGCGTTCGAAGCCGGCACGCTGCAGCGCAACTTCCAGGGCTACAGCACGCGGGCGGATTGCGATCTGATCGGCATCGGCGCGTCGTCGATCGGCAAGATCGGCGATGTCTACGCGCAAAACGCGCGCGAACTCGCCGACTACGCCGCGGCGATCGACGCGGGCGATCTCGCCATCGCGCGCGGCGTGCGTCTTTGCGCCGATGACGAACTCCGCCGCGACATCATCATGCGTCTCATGTGCGGCGGCGAGCTGCGTTTCGACGATGTCGCGAGCGCGCACGGCATCGAGTTCCCGGCCGCTTTCGCCAGCGAACTCGCGCGCCTCGCGCCGATGGCCGACGACGGCCTCATCGACCTCTCTCGCGACGCGATCCGCGTGCTGCCCGCCGGACGCATGCTGGTGCGCAATATCGCCTCGATATTCGACCGCTATCTGGGACAAGCGAGCCTGCGGCGCTTCTCGCGCACGATCTGAGCGGTGTTCGATCGGCGGCGGTGGCTTAGAATGACAGCCACCTCGGGCGCCCCGGCTTTGCGAACGGCGCCCCTTCATTCACTGCCGATGCGAAACGCCGGGCGCGCCCGGCCTTCTCGCATCAGGCAACGCCACTGCCCGACGCCATGCCGACCACTTCGCCGCAGTTCGCCCCGCTCGCCCAACTCGCCGCCGATCTGAAGCGCGGCCGCACGACGAGCCGCGCGCTCGTCGAGGCGGCGCTCGAGCGCATCGCCGATCCTGCCGGACAGGGCTCGACCGTATTCCTCCATGTCGATGCCGAACACGCCCGCGCCGCCGCCGATGCCCACGATGCGCTGCGCCGCGCCGGCACCGTGCTCTCGCCGCTCGCGGGCATTCCGGTATCGATCAAGGATCTCTTCGATATCGAAGGCGAAGTGACGCGAGCCGGCTCGAAAGCGTTGCAGGATGCCGCTCCCGCGAAGGCCGACGCCATCGCCGTCGCGCGCCTGCGCCGCGCGGGCGCGGTGATCGTCGGGCGCACCAACATGAGCGAGTTCGCATTCTCCGGCCTCGGGCTGAACCCGCACTACGGCACGCCGCGCTCGCCGTGGCATGCGGACGTGCCGGGCGACGCGCGCATCGCGGGCGGCTCGTCGTCGGGTGCGGCGGCGTCGGTCGCGGACGGCATGGCCGCCGTCGCGCTGGGCACCGACACGGGCGGCTCCATCCGCATTCCCGCCGCGCTGTGCGGCCTCACCGGCTTCAAGCCGACCGCGAGCCGCATTCCGAAGCAAGGCGGCGTGCCGCTTTCGAAAACGCTCGATTCGTTCGGGCCCATCGGCGTCTCGGTCGCGTGCTGCGCGCTCGTCGACCGCATTCTCGCCGGGCGCGACCCCGGTGTGCCCGCCACGCGCCCACTCGACGGCGTGCGCCTCGGCGTGCTCACGAATTACGTGACCGATGGCGTCGAGTCGCCCGTCGCGAGTGCGGTCGCCGCCGCAGTCAATCACCTCGCCGCGGCGGGCGCGCTCGTGGAAGACGTGCGTTTCGCGCCCCTCGATCGGCTGCCTGACATCAATCGCTATCCGCTCGTGGCGATCGAGGCGTACGCGTGGCATCGGAAGCTGATGGCTGAGCGCGGCAACGATTACGACCCGCGCGTGCTCGCGCGTCTGAAGCGCGCCGAAGCGGCCAGCGCGGCGGACTACATCGACTTGTGCGAGGCGCGCGCCGCGATGATCGAAGAAGCCCGCACGACGCTCTGGCAGCGCTTCGACGCGATCATCTGCCCGACCGTGCCGGTGCTGCCGCCGCGCATCGCCGATCTGGAAACGGACGACGACGCCTTCACGCGCACCAATGCGCTGATTCTCCGCAACCCGACGGCCTTCAACTTCCTCGATGCGTGCGCGCTGTCGCTGCCCTGCCATCCGCGCGGCGAGGCGCCCGTCGGCCTGATGCTCGCAGGCGCGCCGAACGCCGATGACACGCTGCTGTCGATCGGGCGCGCCGTCGAAGCGGTGCTGGAGACGACCCGCTGAGCGCCTGAAAAACAGCTGACCATCGCGACCGAACATCGCGGCCGAACATCGCGGCTGATTTTGCGCATCGGGCGTTCGCGCTAGAATTCACCGCGATCCCCGCGCAACTCAGGTGCTTCCTTCTCGAATCGTTGAGAAATAATGAACAACTCTTTGAATCACTTCACGATGCATCAGGACGACCGGGTGATGCGCCGCGAGCGCCGCCTGCTCGTGTTGCTCGGTTTCGTCAGTCTCGGGCTCGTCGGCGGCGCGCTGTATCTGCAATTCTTCCATGGCGAAGATCCTTGCCCGCTGTGCATCATCCAGCGCTATTTTTTCGTGCTGGTCGCGATTTTCGCGTTTCTCGGTGCGGCCTTCCGTAACTGGCGCGGCATTGCGCTGCTCGAAACGCTCGTCGCGATTTCGGCGCTCGGCGGCGCCGCCACCGCCGCGCGCCACGTCTATGTGCAATCACATCCCGGCTTCAGTTGCGGTTTCGATGCGCTTCAGCCGATCGTCGACGGTCTGCCGCCCGCAAGCTGGCTCCCGCAGGTATTCAAGGTCGCGGGTCTGTGCGAAACGCCGTATCCGCCGATTCTCGGTCTGTCTCTGCCGCAATGGTCGCTCATCGCGTTTGTGCTGATTTTCGTGCTGGTCGCGGCGAGCGTGCGTTTGAAGCGCAAGTTGCGCACGACGGTCCGGTAATTTGTTCCGGGCGGCGACATTCGCGCGCCGCCCGTTTTCTCCGCTTCACTGCGCACTACGCGCTTCCTCCTTTCCCGCATCAGCGCATCCGCATAATCTTGATACGTGCCCGACAATATTTTTGGGATATTGGGGTGTTAAGGTCGCGTCTGGATGGCGATCTACGTGCGCGCAGTCCGATTCGTTCAAAGGCAGCCTGAGCGTTTTCTCACGCCAACCCATGAAGCGAACGGAAACCGCGTAACGCGCGCCCGGTCCGCAATGTCTTCCTGAGTCATGACAACGCAAACCATCCGCTTCCTTCAACGCGGCGCCGTGCGCGAAATCGGCGGCGCGCCCGCCACGCGCACGGTGCTTCAGCATCTGCGCGAGGACGCGCTTTGCACCGGCACGAAGGAAGGCTGCGCGGAAGGCGATTGCGGCGCATGCACCGTCGTGATCGGCGAGCTCGACGCTTGCGGGGCACTCGCGCTCAAAGCCGTCAACGCGTGCATCCAGTTTCTGCCGACGCTCGATTCCCGCGCCCTCTTCACCGTCGACGATCTGCGTGGCGCGGATGGCACGCTGCATCCGGTGCAGCAGGCGCTCATCGACTGTCACGGCTCGCAATGCGGCTTTTGCACGCCGGGCTTCGTGATGTCGCTGTGGGCGCTCTATCACCGTCATCCGCGCGATGCAGGCCCGCCGTCGCGCGACGAAATCGCCGCCGCGCTCTCGGGCAATCTGTGCCGCTGCACGGGATATCGGCCGATCGTCGATGCCGCGCAGCGCATGTTCGAGTATCCGCGTCCGCCCTTCGATGCCGCCGCCCTCACGCAACAGTTGATCGCACTGAAGCGCACGCAGACGTTCGAATATCGCGCGTCCGATGCATCCGGTCAGCACACCTTCCACGCGCCCGTCACGCGCGCCGAATTCGCCCGGTTGCGCGCCGCGCATCCGAACGCGCGACTGCTCGCGGGGAGCACCGATGTCGGCCTGTGGGTCACGAAGCAGTTCCGCGATCTCGGCGAACTGCTCTACATCGGCAACGTCGACGAGCTGAAGACGATCGAGCGCGACGCGCACACGCTGACGATCGGCGCGGCGGCCTCGCTCGAAGACGCGTATGCCGCGCTCGCCGCCGACTATCCCGGGCTTGCCGAGCTGTGGACGCGGTTCGCGTCGCGGCCGATCCGCAACGCGGGCACACTCGGCGGCAATGTGGCGAACGGTTCGCCGATCGGCGATTCGATGCCGGCGCTCATCGCGCTGAATGCGCAACTCGTGCTGCAGAAGGCCGACAAGACCCGCACGGTGCGCCTCGACGCGTTCTATCTCGGCTATCAGAAGACCGCGCTCGATGCCGGCGAATTCGTCGCGGCGATTCGCGTACCGCGCCCGGTCGCGGCGTTGCGCTTTCGGACGTACAAGGTATCGAAGCGTTACGACCAGGACATTTCGGCGGTGTGCGCGGCGTTCGCGATCTGGCTCGACGACAGCCATCGCGTGACGGATGCGCGCATCGCGTTCGGCGGCATGGCGGCGACGCCCAGACGCGCGGCGCAGGCCGAGGCGGCGCTCATCGGGCGCGAGTGGAACGAAGCGTCGGCACGCGCCGCGATGACCGCGCTCGACGCCGATTTCCAGCCGCTCACCGACATGCGCGCGTCGAGCGCCTATCGCGCGAAAGTGGCGCGCAACGTACTGTGGCGCTTCTATCTGGAAACGCGACCGGACGCGCCGCTCGCGCCCGCCGAAGTGAATGCCTTCGCGTACGCCGCGCATGGGGAGGAAACGTCATGAACCGACTGACCGAACCGATGGATATCGACGCCGCCGGCGCGTCGCTGCCGCACGAATCGGCGGCGCTGCACGTGAGCGGCGAAGCGGTGTACACCGACGACATCCCCGAGTTGCGCGGCACGCTGCACGCGGCGCTCGGCCTGTCGCGGCACGCACATGCGCGCATCGTGTCGCTGGATCTGGACGCGGTGCGCGCCGCGCCCGGCGTCGTCGCGGTGCTCACGGCCGCGGACATTCCCGGCGAGAACAATTGCGGCCCGGTGCTGCACGACGATCCCATTCTCGCCGCCGATGTCGTGCAGTACCTCGGCCAGCCGGTATTCGCGGTCATCGCCGAGAGTCACGATCTGGCGCGCCGCGCCGCCGCGCTCGCGAAAAGCGAGGATGTCGTTCGTTACGAGCCGCTCGAAGCCGTGCTGACGCCGCGCGAAGCGAAGGCGCGCAACCAGTTCGTCCTGCCGCCGCTGCACTTGCGTCGCGGCGACGCGGCCGGGCGCATCGCATCGGCGAAACATCGGCTCGCGGGCGAGTTCGAAGTCGGCGGGCAGGAGCAGTTCTATCTCGAAGGACAGGTCGCCTACGCGATTCCGAAAGAGCAGGACGGCATGCTCGTCCATAGCTCGACGCAGCATCCGAGCGAGATGCAGCAGGTCGTCGCGCACATGCTCGACTGGCCGACACACGCCGTGCTGTGCGAATGCCGGCGCATGGGCGGCGGCTTCGGCGGCAAGGAATCCCAATCGGCGCTGTTCGCGTGCGTGGCGTCGCTCGCGGCGCATTGGCTGAAGCGTCCCGTGAAGCTGCGCGCCGATCGCGACGACGACTTCATGATCACCGGCAAACGTCACGACGCGGTCTACGAATACGAATGCGGCTTCGATGACGACGGGCGCATCGCCGGCGTGCGCGTCGAGATCGCGTTGCGGGCCGGCTATTCGGCGGATCTGTCCGGTGCGGTCGCCACGCGCGCCGTATGCCACTTCGACAACGCGTACTTTCTGGGCGATGTCGAGATCCGCGCGCTGTGCTGCAAGACCAACACGCAGTCGAACACCGCGTTTCGCGGCTTCGGCGGCCCGCAAGGCGCGCTCGTGATGGAAGTCATGCTAGACGAGATCGCGCATCGGCTGAAACGCGATCCGCTCGACGTGCGGCGCGCGAACTATTACGGCATCGGCGATCGCAACGTGACGCCTTACGGTCAGCCGGTCGCGGACAACGTGATCGCGGCATTGACCGACGAACTCGTCGCGTCGAGCGAGTATCAGAAGCGCCGCACCGAAGTCGCCGCGTTCAACGCGAAAAACGGCGTGCTCAGGCGCGGCATCGCGTTCACGCCCGTCAAGTTCGGCATTTCGTTCAACGTGCCGTTCCTGAACCAGGCGGGCGCGCTCGTGCACGTCTACAAGGACGGCTCCGTGCTCGTCAATCACGGCGGCACCGAAATGGGACAAGGCCTCAACACGAAGGTCGCGCAGGTCGTCGCGAGCGTGTTCGGCGTCGGCTTGCAGCGCGTGCGCGTCACGGCGACCGACACATCGAAGGTCGCGAATACATCGGCGACGGCGGCATCGACGGGCAGCGATCTGAACGGCAAGGCCGCCGAAGCCGCGGCACTCACGATCCGCGCGCGTCTCGCCGAGCTCGTCGTCAAGCAGCTCGGCGGCAATGCAGCCGACGTACGCTTTCACGGCGGCGTCGTGGACGTGAACGGCGGGCAGATGCCGTTCGATCAGCTCGTCGCGGCCGCGTATCTCGCGCGCGTGCAACTGTGGTCGGACGGCTTCTATGCCACGCCGAAAGTGCACTGGGACGCGAAGACGCTGCAAGGCCATCCGTTCTATTACTTCGCGTACGGCGCGGCGGTGTCGGAAGTCGTCGTCGATACGCTCACCGGCGAGTGGAAGCTCCTGCGCGCCGATCTGCTGCATGACGCGGGACGCTCGATCAATCCGGCGATCGATATCGGCCAGGTGGAAGGCGGCTTCATCCAGGGCATGGGCTGGCTCACGACCGAAGAACTGTGGTGGAACCGCGACGGACGCCTGATGACGCATGCGCCGTCGACCTACAAGATCCCGGCCGTCAGCGACGCGCCCGCGATCTTCAACGTCGCGCTCTATCGAAATGACAACGCGGAGCCGACGATTTTCCGTTCGAAAGCCGTCGGCGAGCCGCCGCTCCTGCTGTCGTTTTCGGTGCTGCTCGCGATACGCGCGGCGATCGCATCGGTTTCCCCCGATTCAACCGATGCGCCCAAACTGCGCGCGCCGGCGACGCCGGAGGCAATTCTTGACGCGCTCTCTGTCGAGGCGGAGGAAGCGGCCCCGGTAAACTAACGCCTGCAACGACGCAAACCGACATTTCTGGAGCTCACCGATGCAAGTTTGGCTGAACGACCTGCAACACCTGCTCGCGCACGGCGACGCCGTCGTGCTCGTGACGGTCGCGCGTGTCGAAGGCTCCGCGCCGCGCGAGCCGGGCACGAAGATGATCGTCACGCGCGAGGACGCGCGCTACACGATCGGCGGCGGCCATCTGGAATGGAAGGCCATCGAGACCGCACGGCAAGTGCTGAAGGACGGCATGCGCAGCCCGCGCATGAGGCGGCTGGAGCGTTTCGCTCTGGGCCCGAGCCTCGGCCAGTGCTGCGGCGGCGCGGTCGTGCTGGCGTTCGAGCGGCTCGACGTATCCGATCTGAACTGGGTGACGACGCTTGCGAAGCGCACCGCGCAGGGTTTGTCGACCGTGCGCAGCGTCTCGTTCGCGCCGATGCCCGATGCCGTCATGCTCTCCGACCCCGAACCGGGCGCGACCGACGCCGACTGCCTCTTGTGGGACGGCGCCGGTTTCGACGAGAGCGGCGCGCTCCTGACCGAAACCATCGCGCCGCGCGATTTCCAGGTCGTGCTGTTCGGCGCGGGACACGTTGGCGCGGCGCTCGTGCGCGTGCTCGCGACGCTGCCCTGTCACGTCACCTGGGTCGACGAGCGGGACGCCGCCGGCTTCGGCCAGTTCGCCGCGCCGCAGTCCGTGCCGGAAAACGTAACGATCGAGCCGAACGGCGCGCCCGATGAAGCCGTCGACAATGCGCCGCCCAACGCGTACTTCATCGTGATGACGCACAACCACACGGTGGATCTCGCGCTGGCGGAGTGCATTCTCAGACGCGGCGACTTCGCGTTCTTCGGCATGATCGGCTCGTTTGCGAAGAAGAAGCAGTTCGAGCATCGGCTCGCGGCGCGCGGGATCGACCCCGCGCGCATCGCGAGGATGGTGTGTCCGATCGGCATCGACGGCATCGTCGACAAGGCGCCCGAAGTGATCGCCGTTGCAGCGGCAGCCCAACTGCTGCAGGCGGTCGAAGCCAACGCTTCGAGCCACGCGTCGTCGCAACAGACCGCCTGACCCACAGGCACAACCGTAGCCCCATCACAACAAAGCCCACATGAATCCCACACTCGCCGACAAGATTGCACGCGCGCCGAAAGCCGAGCTGCATATCCATATCGAAGGGTCGCTCGAACCCGAGCTCATTTTCGCGCTCGCGAAGCGCAACAACGTGAAGCTCGCGTACGACTCGATCGAGGCGCTGCGCGCCGCCTACGCGTTCACCGACCTGCAATCGTTCCTCGACATCTACTACGCGGGCGCGAGCGTGCTGCTCACCGAGCATGATTTCTACGACATGACGATGGCGTATGTCGAGCGCGCGCTCGCGGACCACGTCGCGCACGCGGAAATCTTCTTCGATCCGCAGACGCACACGGAACGCGGCGTATCGATCGAAACGGCCGTCGCGGGCATCGAGGCCGCACTCGCCGAAGGTGAGAAGCGCGGTCTTTCGAGCAAGCTGATTCTCTGTTTCCTGCGCCATCTTTCTGAAGAGGACGCGCTCGCGACCTATGAAAGCGCATTGCCGCTGTTCGACAAGTACGCGCATCGGCTGATCGGTGTCGGGCTGGATTCGTCGGAGCGCGGGCATCCGCCCTCGAAGTTCGAGCGCGTGTTCGCGAAGGCGCGTGAGCGCGGCCTGAAGCTCGTCGCGCATGCGGGCGAGGAAGGGCCGCCCTCGTATGTCTATGAAGCGCTCGATCTGCTGAAGGTGGATCGCGTCGATCACGGCGTGCGCAGCATCGAGGACGCGGCGCTCGTCGCGCGTCTCGCGGATGCGCGCATCGCACTGACCGTGTGCCCGCTCTCGAACATCAAGCTCTGCGTGTTCGACGACATGACGAAGCACACGCTGAAAGACCTGCTGGACCAAGGCGTCGCGGTGATGATCAACTCCGACGATCCCGCGTACTTCGGTGGCTACGTCAACGCGAATTACTTCGCGATCGTCGACGCGCTGAAGCTCACCGATCACGAGGTCTACACGCTGTTGAAGAACAGCCTGGAAGCCTCGTTCGTCACCGAAGAAGAACGCGACGCAATGGTCGCGCGCCTGGATCAGCACTGGAAGCAGTAAAGAACAAGCATGGAAACCACAGCAACAACTCCACAACGCGACGCGACCGCGCTCGAGCGCTTCTTCGGCATTCGCGCCGCGGGCTCGCGCACGAAGACGGAAATCGTCGCGGGCATCACGACGTTCCTCACGGCGATGTACATCATCGTCGTCAATCCGGGCATTTTGTCGGCGGCGGGCGTGCCGTTTCCGGCCGCGCTGACGGCGACCGTCATCGTCAGCTTTCTCGGCAGTTGCGCGATGGGCCTCTACGCGCGCAATCCGGTGCTCGTCGCGCCCGGCATGGGCATGAACGCGCTCTTCGCGTTCGTCATGGTTCACGGCGGCAAAATGCCGTGGCAAACCGCGCTCGGCTGCGTGTTCTGGTCCGGCGTGATCTTCGCGGTGCTCGCGGTGTTCAACGCGCGCAAGCTCGTCGTCGATGCGATTCCCGCGAATCTGCGGCACGCGGTGTCGTGCGGCATCGGTCTGTTCATCAGCCTCATCGGCCTCGTGAACGCGAAGTTCGTCGTCGGCGACCCGGTGACAATCGTGCATTCGGCGTCGCTGAATCCCGTCGTCATCACGTTCCTGATCGGTCTCGCGGTCACGACGATTCTCGTCGCCCGCAAGGTCACCGGCGCGCTGATGCTCGGCATCGTGTTCACGACCGTCATCTCGATTCCGATCGGCCGCTTCTGGGGCGACGGCACCGCATACTGGCCCGCCGCGATCGCCACGAAGACGCTCGTCAACTGGAACGGGCTGTTCGCCGCGCCGGATTTTTCCGCGATCGGCCAGCTCGATCTCGTCGGCTCGCTGAAGGTCGTCTACTGGCCGTTCATCTTCGTGATGCTGTTCACGTCGTTCTTCGACGCGCTCTCCACGTTCATGGCGATATCCGAAGCAGGCAAGCTTTACGACTCGGACGGCAATCCGCGCAACATCCGCCAGTCGATGATGGTCGATTCCTTCGCCGCGCTCGTTTCCGCGCCGCTCGGCACGAGCCCGGCGAACGCGTATATCGAATCGGCGGCAGGCATTTCTGCGGGCGGGCGCACGGGCCTCGTCGCCGTCGTCGCGGGCCTGTGCTTTTTGCCCTTCCTGTTTCTCTCGCCGCTCCTGTCGCTCGTTCCGGCGATCGCGACCGCGCCCGCGCTCGTGCTCGTCGGCGTGTTCATGATGGAAGCGATCACGCAGATCGAATGGCATCGCTTCGATGAAGCCATTCCCGCGTTCCTCGCGATGATCCTGATCCCGCTGACCTACTCGATCACCGATGGCGTCGCGTACGGCTTTCTCGCGTTCGTCGTGCTGAAGTCGGCCACGGGGCGCGCGAAGGAAATCAAGCCGGCGATGTGGATCATCGCTGCCTTTTCTCTAGTGCTGCTTTCACAGCTTTAAACCCAGAAACGGAGACGTTGCATCATGACTCAAACCGCCTACCGCGCCCAGTTGCTGACCTTTCGGGAAGATCCCGCGCATGCCGCTGACGGCGCGGTCTACGAGGCCGATGGCCTTCTGATCGTCGAGGACGGCAAAGTGGTCGCGGCAGGCGCGTATGCGTCGCTGCGCGAGCGGCTCAGCCCCGACGCGACCGTCCACACCATGCGCGACAAGCTGATCGCGCCGGGTTTCATCGACTCGCACATTCACTATCCGCAGACGGACATGATCGCGTCGCCCGCGCCGGGGCTGCTGCCGTGGCTCAACACGTACACGTTTCCGACGGAGCGCGGCTTCGAGAATCCGGCGGTCGCGCGTGAAACGGCGAGCTTTTTCATCGACGAACTGCTCGCCTGCGGCACGACGACGGCGCTCGTCTACTGCACGGTGCACAAGCAATCCGCCGATGCGTTCTTCACCGAAAGCGAGGCGCGCAATCTGCGCATGGTCGCGGGCAAGGTGCTGATGGATCGCAACTGCCCCGAGTTTCTGCGCGACACGGCGCAATCCGGCTACGACGACAGCGCGGAACTCATCGCGCGCTGGCATGGCCGCGGCCGTCAGCATTACGCGCTGACGCCGCGTTTCGCGCCGACATCGACGCAAGCGCAACTCGAAGCGTGCGGCGCGCTCGCGCAGCAGCATCAGGACGTGTTCATCCAGAGCCACGTCGCGGAAAACACGGATGAGATCAAATGGGTCGAGAGCCTCTTTCCGGGGCATCGCAGCTATCTCGACATTTACGATCACTACGGACTCTTGCGTCGCCGGGCGGTGTACGGCCACTGCATTTATCTCGATGACCGCGATCGCGAGCGCATGGCGGAAACGGGCGCGGTGGCATCGCACTGCCCGACATCGAATCTGTTCCTCGGCAGCGGCCTGTTCGACTTCGAGAAGGCGGGCGCGTCGAACATGCCCGTGGCGCTCGCGACGGACGTGGGCGGCGGCACGTCGTTCTCCATGCTGCAGACGATGAACGAAGCGCACAAGGTCGCGCGCCTGACCGGCCATCATCTGACCGCGACGCGCATGTTCTGGCTCGCCACGACGGGCGCCGCACAAGTGCTCGAACTCGACGACAGGATCGGCACGCTTCGCCCCGGCAGCGAAGCGGACTTCGTCGTGCTCGATCCGAACGCGACGCCGCTGCTCGCGCGCCGCACCTCACGCACGGAATCGCTGGAAGAACTGCTGTTCGCGTTCGCGCTGCTCGGCGACGATCGCGCGGTGTTCGAAACCTACGCAGCCGGCAAGCGCGTGCATTCGCGCGACACGCGCAACACGGCGAAGCTGGAGCTGGCGGCCTGACGCGCCCTCGACGCTTCATCCGATGAGCGGCCTGCGGGCCGCTTTTTTCGTTGGATCGACCACGCGCCACGACGATTCGCTCGATGTTTCGTGCAGATTTATTGCAATCTCGTTAAAGTGCAAGCTGTCCTGAACATCGTGTCAACATGAAGCACGTCGCCCGAACCTCCCGAATCGCGCTGACCGTGACGCTCGCGTCGCTCGGTGCGCTCGCGCATGCGAAGCCGATCGATGCGCAACTCGACTGCAAATCGACCGCGCATGATTTCGTCGCGCCGTTGCAGCGAGACGGACTGCTGGAAACCAGGCCGATGCGCGTGGAGCCGAACTCCGTCAACGCGTTCAAGCCCGTGAAAGGCGCGACGCTGACGGCTTATGGCTTCAAGGTCTATGTGGTCGTCGCCTACCAGAAGGACGACCCGATCTTCAGGCCCGGCAAGGGCGAGCCGATCGCCGATTCCGCTTACGGCGCGGTCGTGTGGGGCGGCGATAAAGAGGTCGAACAGCAGGTGCGCGCCGCGGGCAGCGACGCGGATGTGCACCACGTCGCGCCCTTCATTACGGCGATTTTTTGCAAGCAGTGAGCGGCTCGCGACTCAGCGCAGCAACTCGACGAACGACGAGATCAGCCGGTCCATGTCGTTGGCATCGACCGCGCCCATCGTCGAAATGCGGAACAGTTCCTTCGACAACCCGCCCTGCCCCGCATAGATCACGAAGCCTTTCGCCTTGAGCGCATCGTGCAGCTTGTCGTACGTGACGCCCGCAGGCAGCCGGTACGCCCGCAGCACGACCGACGACTCCTCGGGCGACAACGCGCTGTCGATGCCGAGCGCAGCCAGTCCCGAGCGGACCTGCTCCGCGAGCTTTGCATACCGCGCGTGACGCGCGCGCCAGCCGCCTTCCTCTTCGAACTCGCGCAACGCTTCGACGAGCGCGTAATACGCATGCACCGACGGCGTGAACGGCGTATTGCGCTCGTCCTGCAACTTTGCGAGACGCGCGATGCCGAGGTAGTAGTTGCGGCTCGCCGACTTCGCCAGCGCATCGCGGCGCGCGATGACGAACGCCGCGCCCGGCACGCCGTGCAGGCACTTGTTCGCGGTCGCGGCGATCGCGGCGATGCCGCCGCCGTCGAAGTCGATCGCTTCGGCGCCGAAGCTGCTCACCGCGTCGAGCAGCAGGCCGAGGCCGCGCTCCTTGCACGCGCGGGACAACTGATCGATCGCGTTCAGGCGGCCGGTGGTCGTTTCGTGATGGATGATCGCGACGTTCGTGAACGGCTTGCTGTCGAGCAGCGCGATGATCGCGTCGATATCCGGCGCCTGCATCCACTCGTATTTGGCGACCTCGTACTCGATGCCGTATTGCTTTGCGATCTGCGCGATGCGATCGCCATACACGCCGTTTTCGACGACGAGCAAGCGCCCGCCTTCCGGCACGAGACCGGCGATCATGCTTTCGACCGCGGCGGTGCCCGAACCCGTCATCAGCACGGCGCTCCAGACGGACGGATCGAGTTCGTAAGCGGCGACGAGACGCTTGCGCGCCTCATCCTGCAAGTCGAAAAACTCCGGCTCGCGATGGCACAAGTCGGTTTGCAGCAGGCTCTTGCGCACGCGTTCGCTCAGCGTGACAGGACCGGGATTGAGCAGCAGCATCAACGGCCTCCAATGTGTTGTTGCAAGCGCGCACGCACGTCCTCGGGCGTGATCTTCGGGCGCGGCAAATCGCCCGGCGTGCCCGTCCTGATCGACAGACGCGCGAAACGCGCGCCGTTCACATCTTTCGCATCGAAAAGACGATCGATCACGCCGATATCGTCACCGTCGAGCGCGAGCGCGTAGCCGCACGCCGACGCGATCGATGCAAAATCGACTGCGCGCGAAACCGTCGCCTGGCCGCCCGTCGATTCGTGCGCGCCATTATCGAGCAGCAGGTGAACCAGATTCGACGGACCGTACGCGCCGAGCGTCGCGAAGACGCCCATGCGCATGAGCGCCGCGCCGTCGCCGTCGAGCGCGACGACGCGCAGGTCGGGACGCGAGAGCGCAAGGCCGAGCGCCATCGGCGTGACACAGCCCATCGAGCCGACGAGATAGAGCTGGTTCTCGCGGTCGTCGATCGCGTAGAGCTCGCGGCCGCAGAAGCCGGTCGATGCGAGCACGACCGTCGAATCCTTGGGCGTGTTGGCGATGACCTGGCGCAATGCCTCGTGGCGCGTCACGCGCTCGCCTTCGAAGCGCTCCACCGTTGCGGGATGCGCGTTGACGCGCACGCCCGACAAACCCGTGTTCTTCAATTCGAAAGGCGCGACGCTGCCCTTCTGCATGACGAGCGCATACGGGCGGCCGGTGCTGTCCATGTACTGCGTCGCGCGATCGAGCGCCGGGCCGATCTGGTCGGCTTCCGTCGGGAACAGCTCCCACGGAATCTCCATCGTCTCGAGCATCTGCGGGGTGATCGGGCCCATCAGCGCGTGCTGCGGCTCGTCATGAACGCCCGGCTGGCCGCGCCATGTGACGATCAGCAATTGCGGCAGACGGAACGTCCATGTCAGCGACGTCAGCGGGCTCACCGCATTGCCGAGGCCGGAGTTCTGCATCATCGCGATGCCTCTGCGCTTGCGACTTGCGCCCAGTTCGACCCCCGCGATCAGCGCGACCGCATCGCCCTCGTTCGCCGCCGACACATAGTGCAGCGATTCGTCCTGCAACACGTAATTGATGAAGGGCGTGAGAAACGAGCAAGGCACGCCCGCGTACCAGTCGAAACCGCGCTCGCGCGCGGCCTCGACGAACTGGGCGGCCTCAATCACGGGCGTTCTCCGTTCCTTCCGAGCCGATGGGGCTCTGCCCGTGGGCGAAATCGCCCGCGCGACGGAAATCGTCGAGGTCGTTGACGCCGCGCCAGTGGCCGTGCACGTATTGCACTTCGATCTTCTGCCCCGCGGCGATCAGCGCGTTGAGCAGCGCGGCCATGTCGAGTTTGTCGAAATCCGGGCGCTGTTGCAGCGTGCCGAGCGTCGCGAGCAGGCGTTCGCGCGCGCCGGCGCGCACCTTGATGAGGCCCATCCAGCGGCCTTGCGGCGCGCGGCCGTCCGTGAGCGCCTGCCCCGCGCCGACCACGCCGTCGAGCCACACTTTCTGGCCGAACAGCGCGCGGTCGTCGGCGGTCGAGCAGTACGCAAAATCGGTCGCGGCGGCGCCCGCCTCCGGCGCCTGCGACGAATCGACGACCACGCAGAAATCGCTGTCCGATTCGGTCAGGTCGCGCAGGATGTAGCTGCGAAACAGCAGGTCGCCGTAGGAGATCACGGTGTCGCCGTTCATGTGCCCGACGGCGCACGCGAGCGATGCGAGCTCGCCCGTGGTGTCATGGCGCTCGTTGACGACGAGACGGATGCCGCCCTTCTCGATCGCATCGGCCCGATAACCGCCGACCACGGTGATGTCGTTGATGCTTTCCTTCTTGAACGCCTCGACGAGATGCCGCAGAAGCGGCTTGCCGGCGACTGGCAGCATCACCTTCGGACGCGCTTCGGTCAGCGCCTCGAGGCCCGCGCCCCGGCTCGCCGCGAGCACGATCGCGCTGCGCTTTTCGTTGGCCGCGCTCAGGTAGATGTTTTCGGCAGCCGAATACTCGTCGGCGTCCTGCAGACGGAAGATCTCGTTCACCGACGCGATGCGGTCTTCCACGTTCACGAGCGTCTCGCTGTCGTGGATTTCCTTCGCGATCGCCTGCATCGCGGATACGGCGCCGCGGATCAGATGGTTCGCCCAGATCACGCAGCTGATACCGGCCTGACGGAACGCGTCGGTCGGCGTGCTGTAGTACTTCGTCGGCACGATGACGAGCGGACCGCGGCCCGCCCACTCGCGCGCGAAGGTCAGAATCTCGTCGGGCTTCGACAGCTTGCTGTGGATCAGGATCGCGTCCGCGCCCGCCAGGCGATACGCCTCGGCGCGCTTGAGCGCTTCTTCCATCCCCCAGCCGGCGATCAGCGCTTCCACGCGCGCGACGATCGAAAAGTTCGGATCGCTCTGCGAATCCTTGCCGGCCTTGATCTTGCCGCAGAACTCGTCGATGTCGGCGAGCGGCTGCGCTTCGCCGTTGATGAAGCTGTTGGTCTTCGGAAACTGCTTGTCCTCGATGCACACGCCCGCGATGCCGCGCTGCTCCAGCTTCCTCACGAGACGGCGCACGTTGTTGAAGTTGCCGTAGCCGGTGTCCCCGTCGAGCAGGATCGGCAGATCGCTGGCGTCGGCCATGAATTCGAGGTTGTCGACGACCTGCGTCCAGCTCGCTTCGTTGTTGTCGCGCACGCCGAACTGCGCGGAGATCGACAGGCCCGAGCCCCAGATCGCCTTGAAGCCGGCTTCCTTCGCGATGCGCGCCGAAATGCCGTTGTGCGCCTCCATCAAAAATTCGAGGCGATTGCTTTGCAGCATCTCGCGCAGGCGCATGGTGCGCGAATAGCCGACGGGAATGTTTCCGGGTGCGTTCATTGTTGAGAGGCTCCTGCAAACTGACGCAGCGCGTTCAACTGCGGCAGCACTTCATCGGCCGCGCGCTTCACGTCGTTCTGAAAATCGATTTCGATCCACGGTGCGCCGGTCACGTCGGCGATATCGAACACGTGGGACTTTTCCAGCAACAGGTCGCGCACCGCTTCTTCGTGCGGCATCTTCGCACGGCCCGTCGCCACATAATCGGCGCAGATTTCGGCGAGGCGCGTGGCCGCTTTCTCGTCGAAGCGGAAGAAGCCCACCGATTCGCCGATGGTGTCGTACTTCAGACCCGCCGCGACCTGCTTGCGCAGTTCGACCGGCACGCCATTCTCGACGCACAGCTTCACCGGTTCGTCGCCGGCTTCGAAGTCGCGATCGATCAGCAGGCGATTCACCGCGCCGCCCGCGACGAGCGGATCGAAGATGCGTTCGTCGTAGAGCACGTCGGCGTCCATCAGCAGGACATCGCCGCCGCGCGTCATCGCGTCGCGCGCGGTATGCACGGATAGCACGCTGCCGAGCGTGAATTCCTCGTTGACGACGATCTCGGTCTTCGGCTTCCAGTCGATGGATGCGAGCTCCGCTTCGATCTGCTCGCTCTTGAAGCCGGTCACGAAGACGACTTCATCGACGCCGGCGGCTTTCAAAAAGTGCAGATGACGTTCGAGCAGCGATGCATCGCCAAAACGGAGCAGACATTTTGGCTTTTGCTGGCCTTCGGGCTGAACGAGGCGCAAGCCCATCCCGGCCGCAAGAATAATTGCGCGCATGCTTGGTTCCCTTCGTGGGTGGGTCAGTCGATATCCGGCACGCGCGCGAGACGGCGGCGCTGCCAGCCTTTTTCAACGAAATGCAGATAGACGATGCCCGGCACGCCGAGCAGCAGTTCGCGCGCGCGCTTGGCGAGCGACAGCGCGAGCGCCGCCTCGGGCGGCAGGCCGACCAGACGCGCGAGCAGCAGATAGCCGCCTTCCTGCACGCCGAGCGAGCCGGGAATCGCGAAGGCCGCGCCGCGGATCGCCTGGCCGAGACTTTCCAGCAGCAGGGCTTCCGTCCAGCCGACCGGATGGCCGAGCAGATGCAGCGCGAGCCACACTTCGCCCGTGCCGACGATCCAGCCGATGAAACTCAACCCGAAGCTCGACGCCACCTTGCCGCGCTCGCGATACATCTCGTGCACGGCGGCATCGACGGCTTCGGCGCGCGTCACGAGCGACGACCAGTCGCGTTTGGCCGAGAATTTCGCGGCGATGCCCGACGCGAAGCGCATCGCGCGGCCGAAGAGACCGCGCCGCTGCGCGAGATAGAAACCGAAGATCATGAGGCCGATCACGCCGATCACCGACACCACCGCGATCGTCACGGTCGACGACGAGCCGCCCGCCGCATAACCCGTCAGCAGGACGACGCCGATCAGCGCGAAGATCAGTTGCGCGACGGTCTGCATCGTCGTGCTGACGGTGATGACCGCGGCCGCGTCTCGCGCGCGCATGCCGCGCTGCGCGAGATAGCGGACCATCAGCATCGGCCCGCCGATCTGGCCTGCGGGCATCAGGCTGTTTACCGATTCGCCGGCCCAGCGCGCGAGCAAGGCGTCGAGCAGTGACACGTCGCGCTGACGGTCGGCGAAGAGCACGCTGATCGCGACGGCATCGATGACGAGCGGCACGAAGTGAAAGGCCGCGACCGCGACCAGCCCCCAGCCCGCCGCGGCAAGCGTCGATGCAACGGAGCCGAAGCCTTGCCAGCCGAGCAGCGCGATGAACAGCACCACGCCGACCGACAGCAGGAATGTGCCGGCGCGGCTCATGCCTGTCCGTTCGTGCCGCCCTTGCGGCGAAAGACCTGCCTGAACCCGAAATACGCGATCGAGTCCTTCATGTTCGAGATGAAGCGCTGGAACGGGCGCATGGTCGGATTCGTCACGTACTCGAACGTGAGCGACACGCGCATCTCGTTCTCGCCGAGCGGCGTGACGCGATGGCGCAGCTTGTCGCCATCGAAGAACACGAACGCGCCGGGCGGATACTGCACCGAGCCCGGCTGATCCGGAACCCCGGGCGTCTTCGTGTGCAGTTCGTAGTCGAGCTTGCAGGACGAATCGTCGATCACGCCGAGCAGGAGCGTGTAGCGCCGGCCGTCGTAATACGACGTGTCGTAATGCCAGCCGATGTGGTCGCCCGGACGTGTGTAGAAGTACAGCGCGTAGGCGTGCGGATCGTCTTCCGGCGAAAGTTGCAGCTTGTCGCCGGTGATCGTCTCCAGCCACTTGATGAGCGCTTCCGAACGATACAAATCCGCGATGAACGGCGCGAGCTTGTCGAGCGTATGGCGGCTCACGCTTCCGCCCGCCTTGTGACCCGGCAGATAGTTGCGGTTCACGGACGGCATCACGTCATGCACGGCGGCAATCAGCCGCTCCGTGTAGTCGCGCGGCAAAAAATCTTCGATGTAGAGAAACGAGCCTTGCTGGCCGTATTCGTCGCGCAGCTTCGGCGTTTGCAGCGCGGCGAGCCGCGCGTTCATGGTCGAATCGATGTCGCGCTTCGACGGGCGGGTCGCCGCAGCCCCATGCGCCGGTTGCGTCAGCGTGCTGTCCGGAGTTGCCGTATCGCTCATCTCACCGCCTGAAAATCTTTGTCGTCTTTTGCGTGGGTGGCCTGCGCACGGCGTTTCAACTGCGCGGTCACGCGCTGATAGTCCACCGCCACATAAATGGCGAAGAGCGGCGCGCCGATCGCCGACGCGACCAGAAACGGCGTCATGCCATTCAGGATGGTCACGACCGGCAGCAGATACAACACGTCTTCCGTTTCGAATCCGCCCATCGACGCCTGCTTCGTGCCGGACTTGCCGACCATCGACTCGACACGCATGCGCAGAAAAAAGATCAGCGCGACCGCCACGCCCGCAATGCCGCCGAGCCATTGCGCGGGCACGATCATCGACGGATGGTGCACGGCGACATAAAACCCGATGCCGAGAAACAGCAACACGGTCACGAGCGCGTCGCACGCGAGGTCATAGAAGTGGCCGATCTTGCTGGACTGTCCGCTGATGCGCGCGAGTTCGCCGTCGGTGTGATCGACGAGATTCGACAGTGCGATCAGGAGCGCGCCTAGCGTGCACATCCAGAACTGGCCGAGCGACAAATAGTACGCCCCGGCCAGACCGATAACGAGGCGCAGCGTGGTCAGGTGATTGGGCGTTACCGGCGTGCCGACGAGCGGCGTGACGAGGCGGCGTGCGAGCCGCGCGTCCCATGTGGTGGGCTCGGGAACGGTTTTAGGATCGGGCGGACACGATTTTGTCATCCCGGAAATATATCGCTAATTCGCCGAAGCTGCATATATTGCGGCCCAGCATCGAGGCGATGATTCCCTGTTTGGTCAAGGCTGACGGGCGATTCTGAAACTTTCGCTGACATCGTGAGCAGCACCTAGTCGCCACACGTCGCGGCAATATTTTCCGATGCGATCTTCGACGTTGCGACGGCGCGTGGCCGTCGCATTCGCCTCTCGATCAATCGACGGCCTTGGTTGCGGGCGCGGGCGCCGCGCTGCGTTCGTTCGAGCCGGCTGCCGCCGTTTCGTTGGAGATGCCGCCATGCTGGTCGACCGGCAGCGTCACCGTGCGAACCGTGCCGTTGCCGAGCGGGAAATTCGCGAGCGCGCTGCGCACGAGGTAGGGCATCGCCTGATAGAGCGAAGGGTCGCCGGTCGAGTTGACCGCCGTCACCTTGTAGGTCTCGCGACCGGTCTTGCGATCGTTCATGCGGATTTGCAGCGCGTGGATGTAGATCGGATAGCTCTGGTCGACGTAACCCGCCGGGCCCCATGGTCCGTACGGCCCCCACGGACCCCACGGTCCGCCCCCGAACGGACCGCCCCAGGGGCCGTACATCGGCCACGGATCGTAGTAGACCGGCTGGCGCACGGTCATCATGTCGCCGCGAACCGAATAGGCGAGCGCGACCTGATAGTTCGCGCTCGCCTCCGGCACTTGCCGGAAGTTGTATTTCGAGAGCTCGCTCGCGACGAGCGTCTCGTAGGTCGTCTGCTCGATGCTGTTTTGCTGCTCGCCCTTGCGCGCGAACGCATACGTGCGCGCCGAGTCGCTGCCGCTCCAGTCGGAGAATGCGGTGACCTGCGTCTGGACGTAGGTCGTGCAGCCCGTGAGCCACATCGCCATCAATATCAGCGCCGCCCATCTGGCGAGCGTCCTGATCGGAACATTCATGGTCATCCTCACTTCGTTCGGCACCCTTCCCAGTTATAGATAGCACCGCCGCGGCTTGCACGGCGGCGTCCTGTTTTGTGGGGTCCACGACGCGCTGCGCCGCCCGATTCGCGATCTCCGGACGGCTTGTACAATGATTCGACCAGGCGCGCACGCGTTGGTGCTCGAAAGCACACACGCCCGACGCCCCCGCCGTTCAATCCAAACATGAAGATCTTGCCATGTCTACCACGACCGCATCCGCTGTGATTCGCCGCCAGGACTACACGCCGCCCGCCTTCCTGATCGACTCCGTCGCGCTCGAGTTCGATCTCGTGCCGGCACGCACGGTCGTCAAGAATACGATGAAACTGCGCCGCAACCCCGACGCCCATGGCGACGCGTCGCGGCTCGAATTGATGGGCGAACAGCTCGAATTCGTGAGCGCGGCGATCGACGGCGTCGCGAACGCGGATGTCCGTGTCCACGAAAACGGACTGTCCATCGGCAATATTCCAGCGGATGCGTTCGAGCTCAGCATCGAGAGCATTTGCAATCCGGCGGAGAACACGACGCTCTCCGGGCTTTATGTTTCCAGCGGCAACTTCTTCACGCAGTGCGAAGCAGAAGGCTTTCGCCGCATCACCTACTTCCTCGATCGCCCCGACGTGATGGCCACCTACGTCGTCACGCTGCGCGCCGACAAGACTGCTTATCCGGTGCTGCTGTCGAACGGCAATCTGATCGAGGAAGGCGATCTGCCCGATGGCCGCCACTTTGCCAAATGGGAAGACCCGTTCAAGAAGCCGAGCTACCTGTTCGCGCTCGTCGCGGGCAAGCTCGTGTGCATCGAGGAGCGCATCCGGTCCGGATCGGGAAAGGAAAAGCTGCTGCAGGTCTGGGTCGAGCCGCAAGACCTCGACAAAACCCGCCACGCGATGGACTCGCTCATCAACTCGATCCGCTGGGACGAAAAGCGCTTCGGGCTGGAGCTGGATCTGGACCGCTTCATGATCGTCGCGGTGAGCGACTTCAACATGGGCGCGATGGAGAACAAGGGTCTCAACATCTTCAATACGAAGTATGTGCTCGCGAATCCCGAAACCGCGACGGACACGGACTTCTCGAATATCGAGGCGGTGGTCGGTCACGAGTACTTCCATAACTGGACGGGCAATCGCGTGACCTGTCGCGACTGGTTCCAGCTCAGCCTGAAGGAAGGCCTCACGGTGTTCCGCGATCAGGAATTCTCGGCCGACATGGCCGCAGGCGATGCCGAAGGCGCGGCGAGCGCCGCGGCGCGTGCGACCAAGCGGATCGAGGACGTGCGCGTGCTGCGTCAGATGCAGTTCGCCGAGGACGCCGGCCCGATGGCGCATCCGGTGCGCCCGGAAAGCTACGTCGAAATCAACAACTTCTACACGATGACCGTCTACGAGAAAGGCTCGGAAGTCGTGCGGATGTACCAGACGCTCTTCGGCCGCGACGGTTTCCGGCGCGGCATGGATCTTTATTTCCAGCGGTTCGACGGCCAGGCCGTGACCTGCGACGACTTCCGTCAGGCGCTCGCCGACGCGAACCATCGCGATCTTGCGCAGTTCGAGCGCTGGTACAGCCAGGCGGGCACGCCCCGCGTGTCGGTCCGCGCGAACCACGACGCGGCGAACAAGCGCTACACGCTGACGCTCACGCAAGGTTACGGCGACGCATCCGAAGCGGCGCGCGCCACGCAGAAAGGTCCGCTGCTCATTCCGTTCTCGGTCGGTCTGATCGGGCAGAACGGCGCGGATTTGCCGCTGCGTCTCGAAGGCGAGAAAGAGCCGAACGGCACGACGCGCGTGCTCGAATTCACGGAGCGCGAGCAGACCTTTACTTTCGTCGACGTGAACGAGAAGCCGCTGCCGTCGCTTCTGCGCAATTTCTCGGCGCCGGTGATCGTCGAATACGACTATACGAACGACGAGCTCGCGTTCCTGCTCGCGCACGACAGCGATCCGTTCAACCGCTGGGAAGCCGGCCAGCGTCTCGCCACGCGCGAGCTGCTCGCGCTTGCCGGGCGCGCGGCCAAGGGCGAGCAGCTTGCCATCGACGATCAGGTGATCGCGGCATTCGCCCGCGTCCTCGAGGACACCACGCTCACGCCCGCCTTCCGCGAACTCGCGTTGATGTTGCCGTCGGAAAGCTATCTCGCCGAGCAGATGGCCGTGTCGGATCCGGCCGCCGTGCACGCGGCGCGCGTCTTCATGAGCCGCCGTCTCGCGTCGCAATTGCGCGACAAGTGGCTCGCGACGTATGAAGCGAATCGCACACCGGGCGAATATCGCCCGCTGCCCGAGGATGCCGGCAAGCGCGGGCTGAAGAATCTCTCGCTCGCCTATCTGAGCCAGCTCGACGATCCGCGCGAAGCCGTCAAGCTCGCGCAGGCGCAATACGATGCCGCCAACAACATGACGGACCGCTCGGCGGCGCTCTCCGCGCTGCTGCTCGCCAGCGCGACGAAGGGCGCGGACCCGAGCGTCGCGGACGCGGCGCTTGCGGACTTCTATCGACGTTTCGAGAACGAGGCGCTCGTCATCGACAAGTGGTTCGCGCTTCAGGCGACGCAGCGCGGCGGCCCGGATCGCAAGGTGATCGAGATCGTGCGCAAGCTGATGCAGCATCAGGCGTTCAACATCAAGAACCCGAATCGCGCACGCTCGCTGATTTTCAGCTTCTGCAGCGGCAACCCGGCGCAGTTCCACGCCGCCGACGGTTCCGGCTACGCGTTCTGGGCAGAGCAGGTGATCGCGCTCGACGCGCTCAATCCGCAGGTCGCGGCTCGTCTCGCACGCGGACTCGAACTGTGGCGACGCTTTACGCCGCAGTTGCGCGAGAAGATGCACGCGGCGTTGAGCGAAGTCGCGTCGAAGGCGAAATCGCGCGACGTGCGCGAGGTGGTCGAGAAGGCGCTCGCGGCTTGAGCGCCGTGTCATCGTAGCCTTTCGCTGTGTAGCGACGGCCGCGCGAAGTTTTCGCGCGGCCGTCGCTGTCACATGGAGTGGCCGGGGCGAGCGGTTAGAATCGTGAATATTCGTCTAACGCTCACGGAGCCCAAGCATGTCCTCCATCTCCAGCCGCACCACGCTATCGAAATACCTCATCGAACAGCAGCGTGAACACCAGAACCTGCCGGCCGACCTGCGTCTCTTGATCGAAGTCGTCGCGCGCGCGTGCAAGCAGATCAGTTATCACGTGAGCAAGGGCGCGCTGGGCGAGGCGCTCGGCTCGGCCGGCAGCGAGAACGTTCAGGGCGAAGTGCAGAAGAATCTCGACGTGCTCTCGAACGAAATCCTGCTCGAAGCCAATGAATGGGGCGGCAACCTTGCCGCGATGGCATCGGAAGAAATGGAAAAAATCTTCCCGATTCCGAATCGCTATCCGAAGGGCAATTATCTGCTGACGTTCGATCCGCTCGATGGCTCGTCGAACATCGATGTCAATGTATCGATCGGCACGATTTTCTCGGTGCTGCGTTGCCCGGACGGCGTCGAGCCGACCGAGCAGGCGTTCATGCAGCCGGGATCGCAGCAGGTCGCGGCGGGTTATGCGGTGTACGGCCCGCAGACGGTGCTCGTGCTGACGACCGGCCACGGCGTGAACTGCTTCACGCTCGATCGCGAACTCGGTTCGTGGGTGCTCACCCAGCGCGACATGACGATCCCGGTCGAGACGCGTGAATACGCCATCAACGCGTCGAACAGCCGGCACTGGTACGAGCCGGTGCAGCGTTATGTCGACGAACTGAATGCCGGCAAGGACGGCGCGCGCAAAGAAGACTTCAACATGCGCTGGATTGCATCGATGGTCGCGGACGTGCACCGTATCCTGAATCGGGGCGGCATCTTCATGTATCCCGCCGACAAGCGCGATCCGTCGAAACCCGGCAAGCTGCGCCTCATGTACGAAGCGAACCCCATGTCGTTCATCGTCGAGCAGGCCGGCGGCGCCGCGACCAATGGCGAGGAACGCATCCTCGATATCGTTCCCACGAGCCTGCATCAACGCGTGGCCGTGTTCCTCGGCTCGAAGAGCGAGGTGGATCGCGTGACCCGCTACCATCTCGAAAACAAAAATTGATTCAGGGTATTGCCAAATCGAGAATGTGGTCGCTATAATCTTGTTTCTCTGATGCCGGAATAGCTCAGACGGTAGAGCAGCGCATTCGTAATGCGAAGGTCGGGGGTTCGATTCCTCTTTCCGGCACCATCAAGATTTAGCAATGTCAGAAACCCGCGGTCACGCAAGTGATCGCGGGTTTTTGCTTTTGTGCTTCGTGTTTGCGATTTGCTCCGCGATTCAGCGACGTGTTTTCCCGCTTTTGCAACAGCCGCAGAGTTCGTACACAGTATTGCGACAGGAACCGAAATCGGCTTCATCGATTTCACAAGCTGCCGCTCTGAGCACCTGATTTGCCCTATATGTGCGCTTTCGTACAACAACAAGCCATTTTCCGCCCCGCACCATCGAGCGTCAACGCTGGTTTCCCGGTATCGTTATATCCATAGAGGAAAAGCTAGAGTTTAAGTACACGGTTGGCTGCTCCACGCCGAGCCATGCTGGACGTGGCCTGCGAGGCGGTCATGACCAATAGGGAAAGCTGTATCTTTTGCGTCGGATTCGGCAGAAGGAAGGCAAAGAATTACCGCTTTGACCCGTTCTAACGAACGGTCATGCGCAAACAATGAATCTGCTTAACCGGCTCAAGCCGAAGCGGCTGCGATCCGATAACGCATTTATAGAGAGACCCGTTTTCATGTCGCATGCGGCGGCGCAAAAACCGCATCGACCAGGTTGTTGCAAATGTCGTAGTCACCGAGGAGAGAAAACATGGACGCAAAACCGACCAAAATCCCGACGCCCGACACGGTGCATTGTCCGGATCCGGAGCCGGTTGGCGTCGAGTTTCTCGCGACCGAATTGCCCGAACACGTGCGCGCGTTCTTCGACGAACAGCGCAAATCGGCGCAGTCGAAATAGGCGAACAGGCTGATCACGCCGTCGTCGTGAGAACGACGCCCGCTGCGCGCGGCGCACTCGGACCATCCGGTCCGGACGTGGCTGAAGCCAGGACGCCTCGCGCCCCTCGTTCATGACCGCATTCAGGCGCGTCGTGCGTTGCGACTCGTCGAATCCTTTCCCGTCAGTAGGCTGCGCTCATTCCGATGCGAAGGCGCTGCGCTATTCTGGCGCTTTTGCCCGCGCTTTTGCCCGCGCCTTTGCCCGCATACCGATGCGCCGCCGATCGAATTCATCCCTCCTCGCCTTTGCCGCAGTTACCTGCGTGCTCGCACTCGCCGCGCCCGCGTCCGTTCACGCGGACGGCGACGACACACCCTTCACCAACGTCATCGCGCTCGTCTCGCAACGGCTCGCGCTCGCGGAACCGGTCGCGCGCTGGAAGTGGGCCCATCACGAGCCGATCACTGACGCGCCGCGTGAAGAGGCGTTGCTCAAACACGTCGAGGAAAAGGCGTCGGCCGCGCAAGTCGATCCTGAATTCGCGCGGCAGTTTTTCCGCGATCAGATCGAAGCCAGCAAGGATGTACAGAACGCACTCTTCGCCAACTGGCGCGCGCTGAAGGCGGCGCCGGAAGCGTCGCCGCCCGATCTCGTCAACGAGACGCGACCGAAGCTGGATCGGCTCACGCAATCGCTCATGTCGGCGCTTGCGCATGTCGAGCCGATTCGTCATGCGGAGGACTGCCCGGTGCGACTCGCCGAGAGCGTCGCGCGATGGAAGCATTTGACGCGCTACAACTCGTCGATGAACGCCCCGCTCATGCGCGCGCTTTCGCACGTATGCGCGTCGGGCGGCGTGGGCGCGGTCGGGTGATCGCGCGTCAGACTGTGGACGCGAGCGTTGCGCAGGCGAGCGGCGTCACGACGAGCCCGCGCGCGAGACGCTCGCTCAAGATGCGATAGGTCGACAGCTCGAATGCGGGCGAATCGACGCTCGCGTGCAGTGCGCCAGCCTGGCCGAGCGCGTCGATGGTGCCGAGATAGCACCAGTTGTCGATGACATGCCATGCGGGTTGCCCCGACGCTTCGTCGCGTTCTTCGATGGCGATCGCGCCCGTGTAAGGCCACGACGCGCCGCGAACATCGCCCGGACGCGATTTCAGCGCGCGATTATGCGCCGGACGCGCGTTTGCGATCCATTGCGCCTCGGCCAGCAGCGCGCCGATTTCGCCGCCCGTCGCCCTCCACTCGAGGCGGCGCACGAGCGCCGCCAGCCGCAGATCTTTTGCCGAGCGCCGCGGCCCGACGAGATGCGAGCGCACGCGCTGCCGCAATCGCACGCTTCTGCCGGCATAGAGCGGCGTGTCGTCGTCGCCATAGAACATGTAGACGCCACAACCCGCGGCGATCTGCTCGATCGTGTCTTCGTCGATATGCGCCGCGAGCTGGAACCGGCGCGTCACGCGTTCGAGGTGCGCGCGCATGGCATCCGGCGCGATCGCGCGATGCAGATGTTGCCAGAATTGCCAGAGCAGATCGGCGTCGGCGAGCGCTCGGTGCCGCGCCGAAGGCACGAGCGCGTGACGCTCGATGAGCGCATCGAGTCCGTGACGGCTTTGCGCCGGATAGACCGCGCGGGAAAGCTGCACCGTGCAGAGCACGTCGGGTGCGAAGCGAAGCCCCATGCGCCTGAATTCGCCCTTGAGGAAGCCGTGGTCAAAGTGCGCGTTATGCGCGACGAAGAGCCGGCCATTCAACCGCTCTAGCAGACCGGATGCGAGTTGTTCGAACGTCGGGGCATCGCGCACCATCGCGTCGGTGATTCCGGTCAACTGCTGCACGAACGCGGGAATCGGCCTTTGCGGATTGACCAGCGATGTCCATTGCGAAACGCCCAATGGCCACACTTCCACGATGCCGATTTCAGTGATGCGGTCCACGCCGAACGTTGCGCCGGTCGTTTCAAGATCGACAAAGACGATGGGCTCGGAGGGAAAGGCAAGACTCGTGGGCAGTTCGGGATGCATCGTGGACGACGGTGGCGGCTCTGGCCTGGAGCGTTGGCGGGATTGCCCATTCTAACGCAGCACAGGTTGGCGGGCTTGGCTCAGGGAAGCTGCTTCGCGGCTTACTTGCCGCGATGCGATGATTTGAAGCGAAGGAGCTCTATAAAACTGCGGTCTTTCAGTCTTTTATTATTAAGCACGCGCTGATTTATTTTTCTCGCAATAGCGGATAACCCGTAAAGGCATTTGCTGATTAACAAAATCGGATCTTTTACGAGCAAGGTGGATTGATCCGATCGGCGCTGCAAGTTCAGGCATCGCGGCTGGACACTCGGGCGCACCGGTGCCGGGCTTGGCGCCGCGCCGGACGGCTGTCGCGAGTAGTGTTCGCCGCTCGCGGGTTTTAGGCTCGGCAGAACGAAAATCCGGCTATTAGAACTGAATAATTTTCAGCGCAGCTTCGGCATAAACTAAATCATCCGCTCCTCAGTAGATATCACGTCGTACTCGAAACAAGATCCTTTAAAAGGATTGTCGAGCAATATCCGCACTCCCAGTTTCTCGGACAATATTTCACCGTACATGGACTCGCCAAATGCAATCAAACAGGATTATTCGATTCGTAAATGTTTGCTCGTCTTGCCCGATCCTCCAGCGTTAAGCAACATGAAACTGACTCACCGGTTGAATGTAACGGAGGCGACCAACAATATTTAACTGGGTCGATTCGCGCAATGGTTGAGATCGCTTGCCGCGCCCTCGATCACAGAGGCGGCTGAGATCCGTTCGTCGCTTGATTAAAATCCCGCCCGGCAGGGCGATCACTGGCAGGACCTCCTCTCGTCGCCCATGGATGCAACGCACCCCGTGGTGAAGGACCGGGCGACGCCGCCTCACAGCGACCTTCTCACGAACGACGACGCCCGACTCGATCGAGCAAAAAAAAGCGCGACCGGGAAGTCGCGCTGACAAAGTTTGGAGATCTTTTCCGTCAACGAAAAAGTCTGCTTCGGAAAGCAGAAACGACAGTATAGCGATGCGGCCCGCATTAATTACCCGCAAAACTCGCAAACTTCTGTTTCAAATATCTCAACAATCCCGTTTTAGAAATTTTCCGTTATTTATTGTCACGAATCATGTCGCGCAAGCGCAACGTCGTTTGGTTGACACCTTCGCCCGTACGACTTTATTCGCCGATAAATCATTGTATATAAAGAAAAATATACGCCGCGGCGATCATTGCCGCATCAACAATGGTTTATTGTGGAAATTGGAAGGCCCCGCCTGTAACGCCGTCTTTACACTTCGTCTGGTCCGGAAACAAATGTATCGCATCTCGATGCATTGCTCATCCGCCCGCGCCTCTCGCAGCGCGCCGGAGCGAGGTTTCCTCAAAGCCTGGGTCCCCGGCCCAATCTGCTCTCGGAGTTACAAAGATGAAAAAGACTCTTATGGTCGCTGCCCTGACGGGCGTTTTTGCTACCGCCGCCCACGCGCAAAGCAGCGTCACGCTGTATGGCCTGATCGATGCGGGCATCACCTACACGAACAACCAGCAAGGCCACAGCAACTGGAAGGCGACGAGCGGTTCCGTGAACGGTAGCCGTTGGGGCCTGCGTGGTTCCGAAGACCTCGGCGGCGGCCTGAAGGCGATCTTCACGTTGGAGAACGGCTTCAACATCATGAACGGCACGAATGGCCAAGGTGGTCGCGAGTTCGGCCGTCAGGCATTCGTCGGTCTGTCGAGCAACCAGTTCGGCGCGGTGACCCTGGGCCGTCAATATGACTCGGTCGTTGACTTCCTCGGACCTCTGGCTCTGACGGGCACGCAATACGGCGGCACGCAGTTCGCCCACCCGTTCGACAACGACAACCTCGACAACACGTTCCGCGTCAACAACTCGGTCAAGTACACGAGCGCGAACTACGCCGGCTTCAAGCTGGGCGCGATGTACGGCTTCTCGAACGAAGCAGGCGGCTTTGCGGATAACCGTGCATACAGCGTCGGCGCGTCGTACAACTACGGTCCGTTGAACGTTGCGGCCGCGTACATGCAGTTGAACAACGTCGGCTCGCCGACCAACAACGTCGGCGGCGCGATCACGACCGACAACACGCCGTTCGTCGCTGGCCGTCAGCGCATCTTCGGCGGTGGCCTGAACTACGCGTTCGGCCCGGCAACGGTCGGCTTCGTGTTCACGCAGACGATGCTGGACAACGCTTCGTCGATCACCAACGTCGGCTCGCAAGGCGCTGGCTCGATCAACTTGACCGACGGCCACGTTCGCTTCACCAACTACGAAGTCAACGGCCGCTACAACCTGACGCCGGCTCTGTCGATCGCGGGTGCTTACACCTACACCGACAGCCGTATCGACGGCGAGAAGCCGAAGTTCCACCAGGTCAGCCTGCAAACGGCGTACGCGCTGTCGAAGCGTACCGACGTGTACCTGCAAGGCGAATACCAGCACATGACCGACCAGGACGGCCTGCCGATCGGTGCTGTGATCAACGGCGTGGGCATGTCGTCGAACGGCAACCAGGTTTCGGCTACGGTTGGCATGCGTCACCGCTTCTAAGCTTCACAGGCAGTCCTGCTGTAGAAAAGCCGCTCTTCGGAGCGGCTTTTTTTGTCTGTACGCCGACTTCAGATCAATGCGGATACCGCACATCCAGAATGTCGATCTGCTGCACGCCCGCCGGCGTATGCAGCGCGACCGTGTCGCCGATCTTCGCCTTCAACAGCGCCCGCGCGACCGGCGAGATCCAGCTCACATAGCCGACCTCCAGATTCACCTCGTCCACGCCGACGATCGTCACCGTCTTCACATCGCCGTCTTCGCCCGCGTAGTCGACCGTCGCGCCGAAGAACACCTGATCCACGTTCTCCTGCTTGCTGCTGTCCACGACTTCCGCCAGATCCAGGCGCTTCGTCAGAAAGCGGATGCGGCGATCGATCTCGCGCAGCCGCCGCTTGCCGTAGATGTAGTCGCCGTTCTCCGAGCGATCCCCGTTGGAAGCGGCCCAGGAGACGAGCTTGACCACTTCCGGGCGCTCCGTATCCAGAAGCTGCAGGAGTTCGTCACGCAGCCGCTTGTGTCCCGCCGGCGTGATGTAGTTCTTCGTGCCCGCCGGAACGTCCGGATGGCCGAGTTCGAGGTCGTCGTCGGTGTCATCCGACTCTTTCACAAATGCCTTGTTCATGATGCTGCTCGATGCCGGATGATGTCGAATTTGGTAAGGGACTTGGCTTTCCACTCAGCAACTTACCACGCCGGAAGCCCCTTTCGTAGAAAGCACGCTGATAGATAATTCGATAGATTGGCCAAAACCCCTTCCATTTCGGAACAGGCTTGGCTATAATTCCGCTTCTGCGTGCGGCTGTAGCTCAGTTGGATAGAGTACTTGGCTACGAACCAAGGGGTCGTGGGTTCGAATCCTGCCAGCCGCGCCACCTATTCTGATCTTTTCACGTTCGGCGGTCGCGCCGCTCGATGAAAAGATCAAGCGCTTAACCAGAAGCGCAGTGCAGTTTAAGCAGTACCGTTTTGCGTGCGGCTGTAGCTCAGTTGGATAGAGTACTTGGCTACGAACCAAGGGGTCGTGGGTTCGAATCCTGCCAGCCGCGCCATCTTTCGAAGGGCCTTCCATACGGAAGGCCCTTTTTGTTTGCCGCGAAGCTAGGAAGTCGTCTATTGCCGCGGTACAGAGCCGATATCGCCGATATGCAACTCAGGCCTCGGCACATCCTCCACCGACGCCACCGCGCTCGATTCCCCGATCGGCTCCACCCGCGTGCCGAGCAAAGTCTGCGAACGGCGCAGGAACTCATCGTCGACGGTATCGCCGAATGCGTGCCGGACAAAGGCGCGCAGCAGCGCGATGCGCAACGACGCGCCCCGCCCTTCCACAGGCTTGCCGTCCTTGCCGAAGCTCACGGTGCAGATCACCTCGCCGCGCCCGTGATCGTGCATCTCGAGTTTGCAGGCGCGCTCCAGAACGACGGCCGCCGCGTCCCACGACGTCGACGGCAGGAAACGTCCGTCCCACGGTTTGCCGCGGTCGTTGCCGCGTATGGAAAGCGTCTCTCCGCTGTCGGTGAAATGAATTTCTCGGATGAATTCGTGCAGTCCGCGCGCGACCCAATAGTCGAGCGTGGCGCCTTCGAGATCGGAAGTGTTCATTGCGGCGCTCTCTCCTGTTCGTCAGTCGACGACAGGCATGCACGCCGCATACCCGCGCCGCGTCAGTAATCGGCGCGCTCGCGGTCGATGCGCATGCCGCCGTCCTGATTGCGGTGATGCGGTTCGTCGCTCGGGCGCTCGCGCGCAATGCGCATGACGTCCGGATTGGTGCGTACGCGGCGCATGACGTTCGCCAGATGCACGCGGTCGCTCACCTGGATCACGAAGCGCAAGAGTTTCGCTTCCTGCGACACGTCTTCGTCCATGGCGATATGCACGATGTTCGCGTCGGCCGACGTGATATCCGCCGCCACGCGCGCGAAGACGCCCTTCGTGTTCTTCACGAGTACCTTTACGGCGACATCGAACAGACGTCCGGGCTGCGGCGCCCACGCGACATCGATCCAGCGGCCCGGATCGCGCCGGTGAATCCGTTGCGCGACGCGGCATTCCGTCGTGTGAATCGCCATGCCGAGCCCGATGCCGATGTAACCCATGATGTCATCGCCGGGAATCGGGCGGCAGCACGGCGACAACTGCACCGACATGCCCTCCGTGCCCGTGATGACCACCGGCGGCGCGGTATTGGTGTTGTGATGCTCGCGATGAGGATGCTCGTCGTCATCGGCGATGCCGTTCATCAACACTTCGATGCGCTTCGCCATGACCGCCGCCACGCGCCGGCCGAGACCGATATCGGCGAAGATTTCCTGCCGCGTCTTGTTGCCGGTCCACTGCACGAGCCTTTCCCACACTTCCGGCGTGACGTCCGAGAGCGCAAGACCGTAGCCCTTGAGACTCTGATCGACGAGCCGCTCGCCCAACTGGACGGACTCGTTCAGGCGCATCGTCTTCAGATAGTGACGGATCGCCGAGCGCGCCTTGCCGGTGCGCACGAAGCCGAGCCACGCGGGATTGGGCTTCGAATACGGCGCGGTGATCACTTCGACGATGTCACCGCTCTTCAGCTCCGTGCGCAGCGGCAGGAGCTCGTTGTTGATCTTCACCGCGACGCACTGGTTGCCGAGGTCGCTGTGGATCGAATACGCGAAGTCGAGCGCGGTCGCGCCGCGTGGCAGCGGCATGATCTTCGACTTCGGCGTGAATACATAGACCGCGTCCGGGAACAGGTCGATCTTGACGTGCTCGAGGAATTCGCTCGAATCGCCCGCTTCGCTCTGGATATCGAGCAGCGATTTGAGCCATTGATGCGCGCGCTTCTGGACGTCGTTCAGATCCGCGCCGCCGTTCTTGTAGAGCCAGTGCGCCGCGACGCCCGCCTCGGCGATCTCGTGCATCTTGCGCGTGCGGATCTGGAACTCGATCGGCGCGCCGAAAGGACCGACCAGCGTGGTATGCAGGGACTGATAGCCGTTCACCTTCGGAATGGCGATGTAATCCTTGAACTTGCCCGGCACGGGCTTGTAGAGCGCATGCAGCGCGCCGATGCACGTATAGCATTCCAGCGCGCTTTCGACCACGACGCGAAAACCGTATACATCGAGCACCTGTGAAAACGACAACTGCTTGTCGCGCATCTTCTTGTAGATGCTGTAGATCGTTTTCTCGCGGCCGGTGACTTCCGCGTTGATCTTGGCATCCGCGATGGTGCGCTGCACCGTCTCGAGAATCTTGCCGACCACTTCGCGCCGATTCCCGCGCGCGGCCTTCACCGCTTTTTCGAGCGTCGCGTACCGGTTCGGATTGAAGTTCGCGAAGGACAGATCCTGCAGCTCGCGATACGTGTTGTTCAGGCCGAGCCGGTGGGCTATCGGCGCGTAGATATCCAGCGTCTCGCGCGCCACACGCCGGCGCTTCTCCGGCGGGACCGCGCCGAGCGTGCGCATGTTGTGTAGCCGGTCAGCGAGCTTGACCAGAATGACGCGCACGTCGCGCGCCATCGCGAGCAGCATCTTGCGGAAGTTCTCCGCCTGCGCTTCCTCGCGATTGCGAAATTCCATCTTGTCCAGCTTGGACAAGCCGTCGACCAGTTCCGCGACCTTCGCGCCGAAGCGCTCCGCGATCTCGGTCTTGGTCACACCCTGGTCTTCGATCACGTCGTGCAGCAAGGCCGCCATGATCGATTGCGCGTCGAGCTTCCAGCCCGCGCAGATTTCCGCGACCGCGACCGGATGCGTGATGTACGGCTCACCGCTCTGGCGATACTGCCCGAGGTGCGCTTCGTCGCTGAAGTGGAAAGCCGCCTTGACTTCCTTGATCTCTTCCGGGGTGATGTAGCTCGCTAGCGCGTTCGTCAGTTTCGCGATGGAAACGACGTCGTGCTTGCGCGGCTGCTCCGGCGTGGCGGTCGGGCCGAACAGATGGCGGAAGGACTGTTCGAGGACCGCGTCGATGTACTTGCGCGCCGCATGCGGCTTGTCCGCATCGAGCAGGGAATCCTGATCGATTTCGAGGTCGGGGTCCACGGCGGCGGAGATGGGCAACGGTGTCTGACTCATCTTCCCCTCCGTGGTGATGTGGCGCGCTGGGTTGTCGGTTGCAAAAAATGAAACCGTGCGGAAAGGCGGCCCTTAGACGGGCACCTTCTTCAACATTTCGATACCAACCTGGCCCGCGGCGATCTCGCGCAGCGCGACGACGGTCGGCTTGTCGCGGCTCTCGATTTTCGGCGTGTGGCCCTGCGCGAGCTGGCGCGCGCGATACGTTGCCGCAAGCGCGAGCTCGAAGCGATTCGGGATTTGTTTCAGGCAGTCTTCGACGGTGATGCGGGCCATGTTTGTTTCCTTCTCAATATGGGTTTTATTCTACCTTATGTGACCGAACGACCCGGCCACTGCAGGCGCGTCATGCTTGCGGCGTGGAGTGGATGCCGAGGTCCACGAAAAGCTGTGTATTGCGCGCGTATTGCGACGTGAAGCGCAGGCGCGTCGCGGCAACGAGACAGCGTAGTTCGGTCAGCGCGCGATCGAAGTTCTCGTTGATGACGACATACTCCGCTTCCGAGGCATGCGCCATCTCGCTACCGGCCGCGAGCAGGCGTCGCACGATCACTTTCTCGGAATCCTGGCCGCGTTTCTTGAGGCGGTCTTCGAGCGCTTCGAGCGACGGCGGCAGGATGAAAATTTCCACCGCGTTGCGGAACTGCTTCTTCACCTGCTGCGCGCCCTGCCAGTCGATCTCCAGCAGCACGTCATGGCCCTGCTTCATCTGCTCCGCGATCCACAGCTTCGACGTGGCGTAGTAGTTGCCATGCACCTCGGCGCTTTCGAGAAACTCACCCTTTTCCCGCCGCTCCATGAATTCGTCGACGGACACGAAGTGATATTGCACGCCGTTGGTTTCCTTCGAACGCGCTTCGCGCGTCGTGTACGAAACCGACAAGAGGATGTCCGGATCCTCGGCGAGCAGCGCGTTCACGAGCGTGGATTTGCCCGCGCCCGAGGGCGCGACGACCATGAACAGATTGCCGGGATAGATGCCTGTGTAGTGGCTGTGCGAGCGGTGTGCGGTGTTCGGCATGATGTTGCGTTACTCCAGATTCTGTACTTGCTCGCGCATCTGCTCGATGAGCAGCTTGAGCGTCATCGATGCATCCGCGAGTTCCTTCGCGGCCGCCTTCGAGCCGAGCGTGTTCGCTTCGCGGTTCAGCTCCTGCATCATGAAGTCGAGCCGCTTGCCGACCTTGCCGCCCTTTTGCAGCACGTGGCGCGTCTCGGCAAGGTGCGCCGTGAGACGCTGCAACTCTTCCGCGATGTCGATGCGGATGCCGTACATGGTCACTTCCTGGCGGATGCGTTCGGCGATTTCCTCGCGCGGCACGCTCGTCGCGACCGTTGCGCCGCCTTCGGTGGTCGCGATACCGAGCGCGTCCTGCAGGCGCTCGACGATCTTCTGCTGATGCTTCGCGATGAGTTCCGGCACGAGCGGCGTGATGCGCGCGACGATCGCTTCCATCTCCGTCACGTTGTCGATGAGCACCTTACCGAGGGCCGCGCCTTCACGCGCGCGAACTTCGATGAGATCGGCAATTGCCTGCTTGCCGCACGCGAGCACCGCTTCGCGCAGCGTGTCCTGCGACACCGCGCTTTCCGCGAGCACGCCGGGCCAGCGCAGGATTTCGCCGGTGCGCATGCGCTCGGCGTCGTGAAAGACGTCGAGCACGGCACGCTCGAGCGTGGCGAGCTGCGTGAGCGCCTCGCGATTCAGCGCGCCCGCATTCGCGGTCTGCTCGACACGATTCAGGTTGATGCGGATATCGACCTTGCCGCGCGAGAGCTTCGTCATCAGCATTTCGCGCAGTTGCGGTTCGGTTGCGCGCACGTCTTCGGGCATGCGGAAGTTCAGGTCGAGAAAGCGCGAATTCACCGTGCGCAATTCCACCGATACACCGACGCCCGAACCGCCTGCGCCATTGGGTCCCGCGCCATCCGCGACGACTTCGCGTGTCGCGCTGGCATAGCCTGTCATGCTGTAGATCATGGTACGTCTCGCGATTGAGAGCCTTCGTTGCGAAGGCCTGTCTGATACGAGCGCCCGGCGCGCTCGAAGTGCTTTGGGATTGGCACGCGTCTGGCCGCCGGGCGAGGAATCCGCATTATCCCATTTTTGATGCGAAGCCCGCCCGGACGGCACGTCCAGCGCCGTGACGCGCGCGCAACGCCGGCAAGTGAATAACGATAAAATCGCTGGGTTCGCTGGTTCCACTCTCTTCTTTCGATACCCATGACCGACTCTCCCCTGCTCAAGCCTTCTCCCCCGCGTCCGAGCGGCCGCCGCGGGAACCAGTTGCGCGACGTGCGCATCACGCGCAATTACACGAGGCACGCGGAAGGCTCGGTGCTCGTCGAATTCGGCGATACCAAGGTGATCTGCACCGCGAGCGTCGCCGAGCGCGTGCCCGAGTTTCTGCGCGGCCGCGAGCAAGGCTGGCTGACCGCCGAATACGGCATGCTGCCGCGCGCGACGCACACGCGCAGCGACCGCGAAGCCGCGCGCGGCAAGCAGACGGGCCGCACGCAGGAAATCCAGCGCCTGATCGGGCGCGCGCTGCGCTCGGTGTTCGACCTGAACGCGCTCGGCGCACGCACGCTGCATATCGATTGCGACGTGATCCAGGCCGATGGCGGCACGCGCACGGCGAGCATCACGGGCGCGTTCGTCGCCGCGCACGACGCAGTCGGCAAACTTCTCGCGGCGGGCAAGATCACGAAGACGCCGGTCAAGGACTTCGTCGCGGCGATTTCGGTCGGCATCTTCGAAGGCTCGCCCGTGCTCGATCTCGACTACGAAGAAGACTCCCAGTGCGACACCGACATGAACGTCGTGATGACGGGCGCGGGCGGTTTCGTCGAAGTGCAGGGCACGGCGGAGGGCGCGCCCTTCACGCGTGAGGAGATGAATGAACTGATCGCGCTCGCCGACAGTGGCATCCGCGCGCTGATCCTGAAGCAGAAGGAAGCGTTGGGGATTCAAGGTGTCTGACGCACAGGGTCTCGGCCGCGTAGTGCTCGCGTCGAACAATGCGGGCAAGCTGCGCGAACTCGCATCGCTGCTGGATGCGGCGGGCATCGAACTGATCGCGCAAGGCGAACTCGGCGTGCCCGAAGCGCCCGAGCCGCACGTGACCTTTGTCGAGAATGCGCTCGCGAAGGCGCGGCACGCATCGAAGCTCACCGGCCTGCCCGCGCTCGCCGACGATTCCGGCTTGTGCGTGCGCGCGCTGAACGGCGCGCCGGGAGTGTATTCGGCGCGCTATGCGTCGATGAGCGGCGGCGCGAAGAGCGATGCGGCAAACAACGCGCGCCTCGTCGCCGATCTCGCCGGGCAAGCCGATCGCCGCGCGTACTACTTCTGCGTGCTCGTGCTCGTGCGTCACGCGGACGATCCCGAGCCGCTCATCGCGGAAGGCCGCTGGCATGGCGAAGTGATCGACGTCCCGCGCGGTGCAAACGGCTTCGGCTACGATCCGCACTTCTTTTTGCCGACGCTCGACGCGAGCGCCGCCGAGCTCGATCCGGCGCGCAAGAACGCGCTGAGCCATCGCGCGCTCGCGCTGCGCGACCTGCTGCAACGACTGAAGGAACTTGCGTGAGCGCCGGACCGAAGACAATCAACGTGGTGCAGGCTTTCACGTCGCCGGGAAGCGTTCGGCTGACGTCGTTGCCGCCGCTCTCGCTGTACGTGCATTTCCCGTGGTGCGTGCGCAAGTGCCCCTATTGCGACTTCAACTCGCATGAATGGAAGGACGGCACGTTCCCCGAGGAACGTTATCTCGACGCCTTGCGCGCCGATCTCGAAAGCGCGTTGCCGCTCGTGTGGGGACGGCAGGTGCATACGATCTTCATCGGTGGCGGCACGCCGTCGCTGTTGTCGGCCAAAGGTCTCGACCGGCTGCTCTCCGACGCGCGCGCGCTGCTGCCCGTCGATGCCGACGCCGAGATCACGCTCGAAGCCAATCCCGGCACGTTCGAAGCCGCGAAATTCGCGTCGTTCCGTGCGAGCGGCGTGAATCGTCTGTCGATCGGCATCCAGAGCTTCAACGAAGCGCATCTTAAGGCGCTCGGCCGCATCCACGACGCGATGCAGGCGCGCAAAGCCGTCGAGATCGCCGCGAAGCACTTCGACAACTTCAATCTCGATCTGATGTTCGCGCTGCCGCAGCAATCGCTCGACGAATGCAGGCATGACATCGACACGGCCATTTCCTTCGCGCCGCCGCATCTGTCGCTGTATCACCTGACGATGGAGCCGAACACGCTCTTCGCCAAATACCCGCCCGCCCTGCCCGACGACGACGCCTCCGCCGACATGCAGGACTGGATACACGAGCGCACGCGTGAAGCCGGTTACGCGCGCTACGAAGTGTCGGCGTATGCGAAGCCGCATCGCCAGAGCAGGCACAACCTGAATTACTGGCGCTTCGGGGACTATCTCGGCATCGGCGCGGGCGCGCATACGAAGCTGTCGTTTCCGTCGAAGATCCTGCGTCAGGCGCGCTTCAAGCATCCGGCGACGTATATGGATCAAGCGCTTTCGCCCGGCGAAACCGCCATTCAGGAAGAACGCGACGTCGGCCCGCGCGATCTGCCGTTCGAATTCATGCTGAATACGCTGCGCCTCGTCGAGGGCTTTCCGGTGCATGCGTTCGTCGAGCGCACGGGCCTGGCGCTGTCCGCGATCGAGCCGGCGCTCGTCGAAGCGGAGCGGCGCGGGCTCATCACGCGCGACATCGAGCGCATTGCGCCAACCGAGCTCGGCCAGCGCTTTCTCAACGATCTGCAGGAGCTGTTCTTGAAGGATCCGCAAAATTGAGCGCGCCGACGATGGCGCAGGACTCGGTAATGCGGCATCGTCCGTTCGCGCTCTTCTGGACCGCGCGGGTGATGTCGTCGGTCGCGTTTCAGATGATGTCGGTCGCGATCGGATGGCAGGTCTATTCGATCACGCATAGCGCTTATGCGCTCGGTCTCGTCGGCCTTGCGCAATTCCTGCCGATGTTCGTACTGACGCTCGTCGTCGGGCACGTCGCGGATCGTTACGACAGGCGCACGATCGCGTACGTGTGCCAATCGATCGAGGGCATCGCCGCGCTCGTGCTGTGTCTCGGCGCATGGCACGGCTGGCACGATGTCGCGCCGATCTACGCAATCGCTGCGATCACCGGCGCGGCGCGCGCGTTCGAATCGCCGTCGATGGCCGCGCTCTTGCCGAATCTCGTCGCGCGCAATCAGTTGCAGCATGCGAGCGCGTGGTCGACCTCCGCGAACCAGACCGCGCAGATCCTCGGCCCCGCGATGGGCGGCGTGCTCTATGGGCTGGGCGCGCTGACCGTGTACGGCGCGGTGACGGTCGCGTTTCTCGTCGCGGCGTGCGCGGTGGGCGCGATCAAAATCGACGAAGCGGTGCGCATGCGCGCGCCGTTGTCGCTGGAGGCGCTCTTTTCCGGCATCGGCTTCATTCGCGGCAAGCCGGTGATTCTGGGCGCGCTGTCGCTCGATCTCTTCGCGGTGCTGCTCGGCGGCGCGACCGCACTGCTGCCGGTGTACGCGCATGACATCCTGCACACCGGGCCGTGGGGACTCGGTATTCTGCGCGCCGCGCCCGCGGTCGGCGCGCTCGCCGGATCGATCTGGCTCGCGCATTTTCCGTTGCGACAGCGCGCGGGCAATGCGCTGTTCGGCGGCGTGATCGCGTTCGGCATCGCGACCATCGTGTTCGGGCTGTCGCGCAACATCTATGTGTCGCTCGTCGCGCTCGCGGCGCTGGGGGCATCGGATGTAATCAGCGTCGTCGTGCGCATGTCGCTCGTGCAGTTGCAGACGCCCGATGAAATGCGCGGGCGCGTCGGCGCGATCAATTCGCTGTTCATCGGAACGTCGAATCAGCTCGGAGAGTTCGAATCGGGGATGACGGCGGGATTGTTCGGTGCGGTGCCCGCGGTGCTGATCAGCGGAATCGGCACGATCGTCGTCGCGATGGTCTGGATGCGCCTTTCCCCGCGCTCAAGGCGACGAAATCGCTCGAAGGATGAGCGTTTCTCCACGACGATGACTTGCGCTACAATACGCGCCTTGCTGGAGGTGTGGCCGAGCGGTTTAAGGCACCGGTCTTGAAAACCGGCGAAGGAGCGATCCTTCCGTGAGTTCGAATCTCACCGCCTCCGCCAAAAACGAAAGAAAGCCTCGTAAGTTCAAACGCTTACGGGGCTTTGTTGTTTCTGGAGGTACTCGGGGAAATCAGATTGAGTTATCGGACGGCCGTCGGTGCCAATTTCTATGGCTGCAACGCGGTTCCCCCTCGCAGCGCTGTAGTGAAAGCGCAAGTACCTCGCTGCATTCGTTCGTTTCGACATCCTTATGGTTAGCAGGAAGCCGCCACCGCGTTGCGTTGAAATTCAGACGATACGCGTAGCCCACGCGCCGCGCGCCACGTATCTTCGCCCTTCCTCCTTCCCGAGTCTCCCCATCTCGGTCGAAGGGGGCCCTCAATGGGTAAGCTGGACTTGGGCCTCGCAGCAAGCGAGGCCTTTTTTTGCTCTTCCAGCAAGCCCAATCACGCGCTTGGCAAAAAATCGATGTGAACACAATGGCCCGCACGCCATCTAACCGCCTCGTCGATAACAACGCGGAGAACCCCCATGAAGCCAGGCCGCATCATGCCGATCCTCTTCGGCTGCGTCGTCGCCGCAAGCCTGCCGGCGCATGCCCAGCCCCAACCGAACGCGCAATGGCGCGCGACCGAGGCAACGCTCTTCGACCTGATCCAGAACGGGTATGGAATCGTCGCAGTGACGAGCGTGGCCGCGCGCAACTCCGGGCTCTTTGAAGAAACGTACGTGCTTCAGAAAAACAATAGCCTCTATCGCTGCGTGGAAACGCGCGCGGCAGAGACGGGAACGACCCGTTCCACCGCGCCGGTGCGCTGCGCCGAGCTCGTCAAACCCTACACAGACTGACGATGAGACCGTCAACGACGCGCATCAATTGTCGTCGGACCTGACCGGCGGACGAACGTGTGGAACCGGCTCCGCCTTGGCCGCATCCGGCTTGGGCGCGGCACGTTTCGATTCACTCTTCGAATGTGCGGCCGTGGCCGGTTGCTGCTGCCGCGCGGGCGCGCCCGACGGTGCCGGATGGTTCTTGCGTGACATGGCATCCTCCCGTTAGCGGGGATATCCCCTATCTACGATAGCACCGCCTCGCCGATGCCGTACACGCGCTGCGCGTCTCAGCCGACCGGCGCCTCGCCCTCGCCCGTCTGCTTGCCCGGCCTGTCGTTCGGGCCTTGCTTGCGGTTTTCATCGTCGCGCTCCGGCAGCTTGCTTTTCTCGTTGTCGCTGTGCTCGGCGGCCTTGCCGTCGTCCGGACTATTCGTTTCGCTGTTCATGGCGCCCTCCTCGAGTGTCGTCGAATGAAATCATCGGCAGCAAGTCGCGCGCCCGAGCGCGCGCTACCGCACGCATTTGTTCCACTTACGGCCTTTGCAGCGACTACCATATAAGTAACGCCAGTTCGTCTTTACCTGCGATGTCCGCGTCACGTTCCTGCTCTATCGCCATTGCGCTCATCGGCGCGTTTGCGATGAGCGCCTGCATGATCACGCCGCCGCCGAGCGTCGTCGCCGCGCGCGCCGCCGCGCCGGCCGTGCCCGTCCTGACGCTCGACGAATACAAGGCACGCATCGCCCAGCGCATCTTCGAGCGTAATCCGTCGCTCGTTCTGAAAGGCGCGCCGCAGGCGATGCTGCGCTCGTTCGTGCTCGTGTCGTTCACGGTGGACCGCGGCGGGCGGCTCGTCGAATCGTCGGTGTATCGCACCAATGGCGACGACGAAGCCGAAGCCACCGCGCTCGCCTCGCTGCGCCGCGCGTCGCCGCTGCCCGCACCGCCCGCGCGTCTTTTGAACGGAAAAGATCAGCTGGAGCTTTTCGAAGGCTGGATGTTCAACGACAACGGCCAGTTCCAGTTGCAAACCTCGCACTCGCCGCAGGCGACGACCATCGATTGATCAGCGCGCACCCCGCACGCTCGTTATAATTTTCGGCACCCCTGCCGGACCGGTTCCGGCGGCCTTCGCCTCGCGCCCATCCCGCGCGCCGCGCGAAGCGCCTGAGCGCAGCCCGACTGCGCCGCGACATTGCGCGTTACTCGTGCGCGCCGTCAAAGCTGGCTTTCCTGCCATCGCATCGCAATCCCTACAAAAAGCTGACTCGCGTCGCGCGACGACATCGCTCGTCATTCCGATCGCTCTCACCCGGCGATGCGCGCGACAATGCTTCGCACCACGGCAACACGACAACGGAGACAACATGGCCTCACCCTCGCTTTCCGCCGCAAAGCCCGGCGACGGTTCCCAAAGCGCTTCTCGCGTTATCTTCGCGAGCTTCATCGGCACCGCGATCGAGTTCTACGACTTCTATGTCTATGCGACCGCCGCCGCGCTCGTCATCGGACCGGTGTTCTTTCCGCACGACTCGCCCGCCGCGCAGGCGCTCTCCGCATTCGTCACGTTCGGCATCGCGTTTTTCGCGCGACCGATCGGCTCGTTCCTGTTCGGTCACTTCGGCGACCGCATCGGCCGCAAATCCACGCTCGTCGCTTCGCTGCTCGTGATGGGCGTCTCGACGACACTCATCGGCTTCGTCCCCGGCTACGATTCGATCGGCAGCCTCGCGCCGATCCTGCTGTGCGTCCTGCGCTTCGGGCAGGGCATCGGCCTCGGCGGCGAATGGGGCGGCGCCGCGCTGCTCGCGACTGAATACGCGCCAAAAGGCAAGCGCGGTCTCTTCGGCATGTTTCCGCAGCTCGGACCGTCGATCGGCTTCCTCGCGTCGAACGGCCTCTTCTTCGGTCTCGCGCTGTCGCTCTCCGATGAGCAGTTCCGCAGTTGGGGCTGGCGCGTGCCGTTCATCGTGAGCGCCGTGCTGGTCGCGCTCGGCCTCTACGTGCGCCTGAAGATCGCGGAGACGCCGGCGTTCCGCGCGGCTGTCGAGCGCGAGGAGCGCGTGAAGGTGCCCGTCGCGACGCTGCTGTCGAGCCATCTCGTGCCGACGCTGCTCGGCGCGTTCGCGATGGTCGTCTGCTACACGCTCTTTTACATCTCGACGGTGTTCTCGCTGTCCTACGGCGTCGCCAAGCTGCATTTCGCGCGCGAGACGTTTCTGGGACTCCTGTGCTTCGCCGTGCTGTTCATGGCGATCGCCACGCCGATTTCCGCAATCGCGAGTGACCGCTTCGGACGCAAGCCTGTGCTGATTGTCGGCTGCCTGCTCGCGATTCTGTCCGGCTTCGCGATGGCCCCGCTCCTCGGCAGCGGCGATACGATCCAGGTCGCGCTCTTCCTCACGATCGAGCTGTTCCTGATGGGCGTCACCTTCGCGCCGATGGGCGCCCTCCTGCCCGAGCTTTTTCCGACGAACGTGCGCTACACGGGCGCCGGCGTCGCGTACAACCTGGGCGGGATTCTGGGTGCGTCGGTCGCGCCGTATATCGCGCAACTGCTCGCCAATCGCGGCGGGCTGACGTGGGTGGGCGGCTATGTGTCGGCCGCCGCGGCGGTGAGCCTCATCGCGGTGCTGTGCATGCGTGAGACGCGCAACATCACGCTCGAATGAGAGTGGGCAACCGGCGCGCCTAGCGATCGCGCTGGTTCGTGACATGGGCAGGCACCGGCCTGCCCTTGATTACCGGAATGCGCGGCGCCGGCCGTTCGACGCCGTTCGCGCGCGCTGCCTTCGCCGCCTTGCGGTCGGCCCAGAAGCGCGCAAGCACGAGCAGACTCGCGATGGCGATGCCATCTGCGATGAGCCCCAGAATCCAGTGCGACGGGTAGCGCCCGAGCCCGAGCACGCCCATTGCGCGCAGTGCCGAATCCAGCACGAGCGATACGCACGTTCCCGCGATGAAGCACACGAGCCCCTGCTGGCCGATCGTCACGATGCCGGGCAACTTGCGCGCGAGTCTGCCGACCCATCCCGAATACACCCCGCGCGCGACGATCCACGCGATCGCCGCAAAGCTCACGATGCGCAGCGTCGCGAGGTTCTGCTTCATGTATCCCGGCGGCGCCTGGGTTTCGAGGAAGAGCTTGAAAAACGCGAACGTCAGCGCGAGGGCAATCGCGCCTGCGGTCAGCCAGCGCGCGGCACGGCCGGCATGAAATGCGTCGCTGATTGGCTGGACGCGCGACAGGATGCCGGTCATGAACATCAGTTGCCAGGCGAACGGGTTGAACGACCACGCTTCGCCGTAGGTACCCGGCAAAAAGCGCAAGAGCGGCATGGCCGCGAGCCACACGAGCAGACTGCCGAACATCGCGATGACCGGCTTTTTCTGCGCGAGCGGAACGATGACCGGGACGGCGAGCGCGAAAACCGAGTACATCGGCAGCACCGCGGAAAGATAAGGCTGCTGACGCAGCAGAGCGATATCGACGGTCAGGCCGAACGGTCTCACGAGGAAGTTCGGCCACTCGGTGTACTGGACCATCGGCGTATCGACCTTCAGCGCCATCAGGAGCGCGCCGCCGATCAGCATCAGAAACGCCGTGAACAGGTACGCGCGATAGATTTCCCAACTGCGTTTGAAAAAGCGTCGGCGCGCGGCTGAATCGCTACGGCGAGTCGCAAGCGCCGTATAAGCCGCCGCCGACGCATAACCCCCAAGAAACACGAAAACTTCTGCGGAATCGCAGAATGCATATTGATGCAGCGTAAAGCGCGAAAGCACGCTTCCCGTTATATGGTCCACCGCGATAATGAGCAGCACGATTCCTCGAAAGAAATCGACTTCGAGAGAACGTGTCGTCGGGGAAGTCATCTGGCGAATGCTCCACGGACTTGCGGTTTCGGCGCCGCCGGGAATGGCGCGGCGCACATACGGGGTTTGTACCTAGGCTGAAAAGAAAATTCCCTGAATCAACGCGTATTTCAAAGTAACACTCGATGGCAGTCGGCAAGCTGGCGGCAAAATGACTTTTTTGTCCGCTTTCCAGTCAATATGCCGCTGCCTATACTCGAGCAACTTCGACAAAAACAGGTCGCGGAAAACAATGCCGCGAGACCAGAACCGGAGGCCGACATGCGCATTCATCTGCAGAGTTCCCACCTCGTCGCGATAATTGCAATCGCACTAATCGCGGCACTGCTGCTCGCGGTGAAGTTTCGTCCGGCGACGTGGCGAGGCATGCTCTTCGAAGCGGTCATCGCGAATGTGGGCGCGCTCCTCGCGGTGCTTGCTTTCGAAGTCCTCACCGCCTGATACCGAGTGCCGGCGTCGCACACCGGACCTACAAATAAATTTCAAGTCGAGTGAACTTTCCACTGCGCGCTTGCTCTGAGCACTTAATGCTGTTCGTGCGGCTCGCTTTCCGGGCTGACCTGACGGCTCTTCTCTCCTCTCCGCTCCTGCTTATGGCGGGAGCGTTTCTTGGGCGCCCGGCGAAAGCCTCGCGCCTGTTCTTTTTTCTGGCCTCCGCAGTACCCTGCGCATCCACCGCTTCGCCGACGGCCATCGCATGATCCGCGTGCTGCGTTCCTTCTCGGCCGTCACCATGCGACGCACACGCAGCCTGTGGCGCCGTTACGGCATCTTCTGGCTCGGTGCGATCCTGGTCGGGCTCGTCGCCGTCTACTACGCCCGGCTGATCGACTGGGGCTTCAGCGTCTTTTCCGCTATCCGCAGTGAGCATGCCTGGCTGCCGCTCGTGATCACGCCCGCCGCCGCGGCGCTCTGCGTCTTCGTCACGCGGCGATTCTTCCGTGGATCCGAAGGCAGCGGCATTCCGCAGGTCATCGCCGTGCTGGACAGCCCGACATCGGCGGCGGGCGGGCGACTGCTCACCTTGCGCATTCTCGTCGCCAAGATCGGCGTCTCGCTCGTCGCGATACTCGGCGGACTGACCATCGGCCGCGAAGGTCCGACTGTGCAGATCGGCGCGGCGCTGATGTTCAACATGCGGCGCTTCTACCCGCGCTCAAATTCGCTGATCGAACGGCAACTCGTGCTCGCGGGCGCGGCGGCCGGCCTGTCGGCGGCATTCAACACGCCGCTCGCCGGCATCGTGTTCGCGATCGAGGAGCTCACGCGCAGCTTCGAAGTTCGCACAAGCGGCGTGCTCATTACGGGCATCATCATCGCGGGTGTCATCGCGCTCGGAGTGAGCGGCAATTACACGTACTTCGGCACGATCCGGGCCGGCGCGCAGTTCCCGAGGTTCTTCGCTGTGGCGGTCGTCGTGACGGGCATCGTCACCGGTATTGCGGGCGGCGTCTTCTGCTGGCTGCTGCTCAACACGAGCAAATGGATTCCCGCGTCGCTGAGACACCTCCATGCGTCGCGGCCGGTCGCGTTCGCGGCGCTCTGCGGCTTCATCATTGCCGTCGTCGGATTGCTGGCCGGCGGCACGACCTTCGGCAGCGGATACGCCGAGGCGCGCGGCCTGCTCGAAGGGCGCGAGCATCTGTCGATGCTCTATCCGCTCCTCAAAATGATCTCGATGATCGGTTCGTACCTGCCCGGCATTCCGGGCGGGATCTTCGCGCCGTCGCTGTCGATCGGCGCGGGTTTCGGCAACGTCCTGCACGTGCTCTTCCCGCAGATGTCCTTGCCCATGCTGATCGCGCTCGCAATGGTCGGCTATCTCGCCGCCGTCACGCAGTCGCCGATCACCGCGTTCGTCATCGTGATGGAGATGATCGACGGCCACGCGCTCGTGATCTCGCTGATGGCGGCGGCGCTGATCTCGAGCCGCATGTCGCGCCTCTTCGCGCCGCCGCTCTACGAAGCGCTGTCGGCGAGATACATGACGCCGCTGGAAAAGCTCGCGCCGTCGCCGGAACTGCCCGAGGGCGGCGAAGCGGCGCCCGCCGGAACGAAGGACGAAGCGCCGCTGAAATAGGCCGTCAATACACGTAGACGTGCGCCGGCCGATACGCGTAAGGATGCGCCGGCACGACGATGCAGCCCGCGAGCGCATCGGCGAGCACGACAGCCATGAGGACGAGCAGGAGCCGCTTCATCTGCGTCCTCCCATCACGCCCAGTGCGCCGGCACCCAGCGATACCGCGCGCCGTGTCCGACCCATTCGCCCGGTACCCATCGATGACCGACACGCTCGGCTTCCCAATGACCGCCGACCCACACGTAGCGGCCATGCTCCCAGTTCCAGTGACCGCGATCCCACACATATCCCGCACGCGCTGGCGGCGCGGCCTCGTAGCGCGGCGCGGGCGGCGCACTCGGCGCAACGATCACGACTTCGGCGGCAGACGCAGCCGTTACGGTGATCGCGCCGGCGACGACCAGCGCGGTTCGGGCGAGCAGCGTGCGGAGGGATGTTTTCATGACGTACCTCTTCTTCGTTCGAGACATTGAGCGCCACATGGCGCGGATCGATGCAACCGGCGACGCAGCGCGCCGCCGATACGCACTCAATGCGCGGGAACGTCAGAAGGAGGACAAAGCGAGCATTACAACGACACCCAATGTGCAACCGAATATTGATGAAAGGCGCGCACTGGTCGAACGAATCGCGCGCGCAAACGATAGCGCGCAAAAACAAAAGCCAGGATCGTCGGATCCTGGCTTTGCTCCTTTCCGCGATGCTCGCGCGGCCTGAGCCGACGCGATGCCGCGCGCGCAAGCGCTACGCGTTACGCCTGCGGAATCTCGATCTTCACTTCCAGCACTTCGAGGTCGTCCTGACGCTCGAGGCTCACTCGAATATCGTCATCGGAAATCTTCACGTACTTCGAAATCACCGCAACGAGTTCTCGTTGCAACGCCGGCAGATAATCGGCGGCGGCTTTGCCACCCGCGCGCTCGTGCGCAATGATCAACTGCAAGCGTTCCTTCGCGACCGAAGCGGACTTTCTTTTCTCGCCCAGCAAAAACGAAAGAATCGACATTGCGTCCCCTTACTTGGTGCCGAAGATGCGTTGCAGCAGACCAGGCTTGTGATAATCCGTGAAGCGCAGCGCCGTTTCTTCCCCGAGGAAGCGCGACACCACGTCCTTGTACGATTCGGCGACATCCGTGCCATCGAGATGCACGGCCGGCAAGCCCTGGTTCGACGCATGCAGCACCGCTTCCGATTCCGGAATCACGCCGATCAGCTCGATGCGCAGGATTTCCTGAATGTCGGAGAGCGACAGCATTTCGCCCTCGCTGACACGCTTCGGGTTGTAACGCGTGATGAGCAGATGCTCCTTGACGGGCTCCTTTCCTTCGATCGCGCGCTTGGTCTTCGACGACAGGATGCCGAGAATGCGGTCCGAGTCGCGCACGGAAGACACTTCGGGATTCGTCACGATGAGCGCTTCATCGGCGAAGTGCATCGCCATCAGCGCGCCGGATTCGATGCCCGCCGGCGAATCGCAGACGATGTACTCGAAATCCATCTTGATCAGTTCGTTGATGACCTTCTCGACGCCCTCGAGCGTGAGCGCATCCTTGTCGCGCGTCTGCGACGCCGGCAGGATGTAGAGGTTCTCGCACTTCTTGTCCTTGATGAGCGCCTGATGCAGATTGGCTTCGCCCTGAATGACGTTGATCAGGTCGTACACCACGCGGCGTTCGCAACCCATGATGAGGTCGAGATTGCGCAGACCGACGTCGAAGTCGATCACGGCCGTCTTGTGGCCGCGCAATGCGAGCGCCGATGCGAAGCTCGCGCTGGTGGTCGTCTTGCCGACGCCGCCCTTCCCCGAAGTCACCACAATGATTTTTGCCATACAAGTACCTTGTGTTCGTCAATAGGTCCGCTCGCGTTGCTTTCGGGCGCGCGCCGGGGCATCGGGCGCGCGAGTCGATCCAACCCGTCAGGTCAGTCGCAGCGGTTCGATCATGAGTTTTTCTTCGTTCAGCCAGATTTGTACGGCCTTGCTGAGCACGTCGGCCGGCAGCGGGTTTTCAGTCGTCCGATAGATGCCCGCGATGGAGATGAGTTCCGGCTCGAGACAGGTGCAGAAGATCCGCGCCTCGAGATTGCCGTGCACGCCCGCGAGCGCGCGGCCGCGCAACGGCGCATAGATATGGATATTGCCTTCGGCGATCACTTCGGCCCCGTACGACACGAGTCCGAGCACGATGAGATCGCCCTTCGCGTAGACCTGCTGGCCCGAGCGCAGCGGCCGGTCGATGATGGTCGCGGGTGCGGGCAGCGACGCGGGCGCCGGCTCCTTCGCGACGGCCGCCTCGATCACCGCAGCGGCTTCGGTGTTCGGCTTCGCCTCGTCGACCGAAGGCTTCGGCGCGCCGCGCCGGTCGCGCGCTTCGAGAATCGGCAGGCCGCCTTCGTTCGCCCATTGAATCGCCCACGTCTGCGCGGGAAGCGCGACGATGCCGATCGGACGCATGCGCACGCTCTTCAGCAGCGTCTCGAGCGCGGCGAGCGACACGCGCTCGCCTTCGCCGCCCTTCGCGGAATCAGCGAGACGACGCACGTCGATTGCGACGACATCGCCTGCGAAGAATTCGGGAGTTGCTTCGAAGCGCCGCGTGAGTTCGTTACGCAGGGCATCGAGGTCGGAAGTCTTGACGACGAAGAGAAGCGTGTCGACGGAGCCGCTGCGCAGTTCGAAGAAGGGCGTTTTGTTGAGCGACATAGGAACGGCCAAAAATTTTGCGTATTTTACAGGCGTTGTCGCACACGGCCATAATTTTTAGGACCGATTTCAGCTATCGAAAACGAGAAGTGTGTGCCACGCGGGCACGCGAGAAGCGATGACAGAGCGAGAACTAACGGGAGTTAGGCGTGCTCTTCGGGGTGCATGTGGCGCACGAAGAGCGACTCGGCTTCTTCTTCGTGAGACGGCATTGCGCGACGATCGCCGGTGGGGCCAAAACCGAGACGCTCATAGAAGCGCACCGCGGTGCGATTCTCCTCGGAGATCCACGCATGCACCTCGGCGACGCCCTGTCCGACGAGCCACTGCGACGCGACGTTCACGAGCAACTCGCCGCCGCGCAGATGCCGCACAGCCGGCGCCACCCACAGCGCGTTCACGAACGCGCGCGCGCTCGGCGCCTCTTCGATGTACGCGTGCACGAGACCGCAGGGATGACCTTCGGTGTAGAGCAGAAACGTCGCGAGTCGGGGCGAATTCGCATGCAGCGCCGCGGTATCGTCGAACAACGACGGGTCGACGAGCAGCGCGTCTTCCAGCGTTTCGCCGAATGCATACGGCGCTTCACGCAGCGATGCCGTGCGAAGCTCGCGCAAAACCGATCCTTGGTGCGCACCGATGCGGCTGACGGTCAATGAGGGACTCATGCGGGCTATTTCTCTCTGGCTCTCTGGCTGATGCGCTAACGGCTCTGTCGGCCGGTGCGGCGCTCGTGCCATGGACATAGCTTCAACCGAACGGGCGACCCCGTCAATTCCTAAATCCTGGAAAGTGCTTTACAGCGCACACGATAAGGCGACCGCGCTCATGGCGTCGCATAGCTTCCCGTGCCGTCCGGCCACGGCGTAAGCAGTTCGAAGCCGTCGTCGGTGACGGCGACCATGTGCTCCCATTGCGCGGAAAGCGAGCGATCTTTGGTCGTCACGGTCCAGCCGTCGCGCGACTGCTGCGTGGCGGCGCGGCCGGCGTTGATCATCGGTTCGATGGTGAAGACGAGTCCCGGCTTCAGGCGCATGCCCGCGCCGCGCTGGCCGTAATGCAGCACCTGCGGGTCCTCGTGATACACCCGGCCGATGCCGTGGCCGCAATACTCGCGCACCACGGAAAAGCCCTCGCGATGCGCGACGCTCTGAATCGCGAAGCCGACATCGCCGAGCGTCGCGCCCGGGCGCACTTCGCGCATGCCGGCAACCATCGCTTCGTAGGTCGTTTCCGTGAGACGGCGTGCTTCGGCGCTCGGGGTGCCGGCGTAGTACATGCGGCTCGTGTCGCCGTAGTAGCCATCCTTGATGATCGCGACATCGATGTTGATGATGTCGCCGTCTTTCAGTTCTTTCGGCCCGGGAATGCCGTGGCACACGACGTGATTCACCGAGGTGCAGACCGTCTTGGGAAAGCCCATATAGCCGACGTTGGCAGGAATGGCCTTCAATTCGTCGACGATGAAGCGATTGCAGATGGCGTCGAGTTCGTCGGTGGTGACGCCCGGGCGGACGTGTTCGGCGATCATCGCGAGGACTTCGGCGGCCATGCGGCCGGAGATGCGCAACTTTTCGATGTCGGCGGGTGTCTTGAGCGTGATGGCCATTGAGCAATGCGATGGGTTCGTGCCGCCTCGCGCGCATGTTTTAACCGGTGTTCGAGGCGGGCGGCGCGCGAGGACAATGGGCCCGATGATAGCACTCCCGCGTAGGGCCGCTGCTTGGAAAGCCCCATGGGCACTGCATCTGTGGGCTTCGAGCGCGCGTTTTGCGATGCGCCGCGATCGTCGCTCGGCCTTGTGATGAAAGCGCGTTTGTGTTTTAGTGGCCCGATTTCGAACCTGTCGGAGCGTTATGAACCTGTCTCGATTTGCGCTGATTTCCGTTCTGTCGTCGGGCATCGCCGCCCTCGCCGCCTGCAGTTCGACGAGCGGTCCCGAACTGCGCGCGTCGAAGCCCGTGATACACGTTTCGTCGGCGCGGCCTGCCTCGGATATATCGAATTGCTTGCAACGCATGATTCCGTCCGCGCAAACGCGGCTCGATCAAGGCACGACGGAGTTGCTGGTCGGCTCCAATGCGTGGCTGGTGACGCTGACGCCTTCGGCTTATGGATCGATCGTGAAGGTGCAGCAGTCGTCCAGTGACGATGGCGGAGTGCCCGAGCCGGAGCTGCGGTTCGATATCGCGCGATGTACGACTTGAGGTGAACCGAGCAAGCCGTTCCGTCAACCGGAGCGGCGCTTCTTCGCGGAAGCGGCAGTCCAAAATCAAAACCCCGCAGTCTTGCGACTTGCGGGGTTTTTGTGTCTTGGCGGAGAGGGTGGGATTCGAACCCACGGTACGGGAAAACCGTACGCCTGATTTCGAGTCAGGTACATTCGACCACTCTGCCACCTCTCCGTCTACCAACCGCGTTTTACTTCGATCGGCCCTCGCTGAGCGGGTCGTTGCTCAACGAAGAACGAAAGTATATCGAACTCTTTCGTGCTTTCCAAGAGCCTTTTTGAAAATAAACGTCACGCCGATGCGGAAACTTCGATTCTTTCCACACCGCGCATGTACGGACGCAAGACCGCCGGAATCGTCACCGAACCGTCCGCGTTCTGGAAGTTCTCGAGCACCGCGACGAGCGTGCGTCCGACCGCCAGCCCCGAACCGTTCAGCGTATGCACGAACTCGGGCTTGCCCTGCGCATTGCGAAAGCGCGCCTGCATGCGACGCGCCTGGAACGCCTCCGTATTCGAGCAGCTCGAAATCTCCCGATACGTGTTCTGTGCAGGCAGCCACACTTCGAGATCGAACGTCTTCGCGGCCGAGAAACCCATATCGCCCGTGCAGAGCGTAATCACGCGATACGGCAGTTCCAGCTTCTGGAGGATCGTCTCCGCTTGCCCGACCATCTCGTCGAGCGCGGCATAAGAATGCTGCGGAGACACGACCTGCACCATCTCGACCTTGTCGAACTGATGCTGGCGAATCAGGCCGCGCGTGTCGCGCCCGTATGAGCCCGCTTCGGAACGGAAGCACGGCGAATGCGCGGTGAGCTTCACCGGCAGCGCACTGGCTTCGAGGATGCTGTCGCGCACCGTGTTGGTCAGCGAGATCTCGGACGTCGAGATCAAATACTGCGTGACCGTGTTCTCGTCGCCGCCCTTCTCGACTCGGAACATGTCGTCGGCGAACTTGGGCAATTGGCCCGTACCGTAGAGAATCTCCGGATTCACGATATACGGCGTGTACGCCTCGGTATAGCCGTGCTGCTCCGTGTGGGTATCGATCATGAACTGCGCGAGCGCGCGATGCAGCCGCGCAATCGGCCCGCGCAGCAACGTGAAGCGCGCGCCCGAAAGCTTCGCGCCCGTTTCGAAATCGAGGCCGAGCGGCGCGCCGACATCGACGTGATCCTTGATCTCGAAGTCGAACGAACGCGGCGCGCCCCAGCGCCGCACTTCGACGTTCTGCGTCTCGTCGTTGCCGACCGGCACGCTCTCGTGCGGCAGGTTCGGCACGGTCAGCATCAGGTCCGACAGACGCTTCTGGATATCCTCCAGCTTCGCCGCCGATTCCTTCATCGTGTCGCCGATGCCGCCCACTTCCGCCATCACCGCAGACGTGTCCTCGCCGCGGCCCTTCATCGCGCCGATCTGTTTCGACAGGCTGTTGCGGCGCGCCTGCAGTTCTTCGGTGCGGGTCTGGATCTCGCGGCGCTCGGCTTCGAGCGCGGCGAAAGCGGCGACGTCGAGCGTATAGCCTCGATCGGCGAGGCGCTTCGCGACGCCGTCCAGGTCTTTGCGGAGGGTTTGTATGTCGAGCATGGCGGGGCAGCTTTGTTAAGTAATCGGAAAGACCGATTTTAGCGCACGGTCATTGCGCGCCGGGGGCGATCGGCCGTCCGCCCGGCGAAACGCAGTTTGCCCGCGCGCGAAACGAACGCCGTGGATTTCATCGCTTCTTTTCGTCGCGATGTTCGCGCCGCCAGGCTTCGTCGAGTTCCGCAAGACGCGCGAGCTTTTCACCGATCTTGCCTTCGAGTCCGCGCGGCGTCGGCTGATACCAGTACGGGTCGCGCATGCCGTCGGGCAGATACGTTTCGCCCGCCGCGTAGGCGTCGGGCTCGTCGTGCGCGTAGCGGTACTCGTGTCCGTAGCCAAGCTCCTTCATCAGCTTGGTCGGCGCGTTTCGCAGATGCACCGGCACGCCGCGCGACTGATCCTTGCCGACGAAGCGCCGCGCCTCGTTGTACGCGTTGTAGCCCGCGTTCGACTTGGGCGCGACCGCCAGATAGATGAGCGCCTGTGCGAGCGCCAGTTCACCTTCCGGCGTTCCGAGCCGCTCGTACGTCTCGGCCGCATCGAGCGCGATGCGCGCGGCGCGCGGATCGGCCAGACCGATGTCCTCCCACGCCATGCGCACGATGCGCCGCGCCATATAACGCGGGTCAGCGCCGCCGTCGAGCATGCGGCAGAACCAGTAGAGCGCGGCGTCCGGATTGCTGCCGCGCACGGATTTGTGCAGCGCGCTGATCTGGTCGTAAAACGCGTCGCCGCCCTTGTCGAAGCGCCGCAGATTCTCGGCGAGCGCGCTGCCGAGGAGCGCACCGTCGATGTCGGTCTGCTTTTGCTGCGCCGCCGCGCGCGCGACGATCTCCAGATTGTTCAGCAGCTTGCGGCCGTCGCCGTCGGCGGAGCCGATCAGCGCGTCGCGGGCTTCGTCGGTGAACGTCAGTCCGCCGAGTTCCTTCGTCGCGCGTTCGAGCAGCTCTTTCAGTTCATCGGCGTCGAGACTTTTCAGCACGTAGACCGCCGCCCGCGACAAGAGCGCGCTGTTCACCTCGAACGAAGGATTCTCGGTCGTCGCGCCGACGAACACGAACAGGCCCGACTCCACGTGCGGCAAGAACGCATCCTGCTGACTCTTGTTGAAGCGATGCACTTCGTCGACGAACACGAGCGTCTGGTGCCCGTTCGCGCGATGGATCTGCGCCGTCTCCACCGCCTCGCGGATGTCCTTCACGCCCGAGAGCACCGCCGAGAGCGAGATGAACTGCGCGTGGAACGCATCGGCCATGAGGCGCGCGAGCGTGGTCTTGCCGACGCCGGGCGGGCCCCAGAGAATCATCGAATGCGCCTCACCCGATTCGAACGCGACGCGCAGCGGCTTGTTTGGACCGAGCAGATGTTTCTGGCCGATCACGTCGTCGATGGTGCGGGGGCGCAGGCGCTCCGCGAGCGGAACGTTGCCACGGTTTTCTTCGAACATGTGCTGTGCGATGCGGATTGACGCAGTTGGGTGGATCGCGGCGATAATCTCGCCCTTCAGGGAAGGCGCGGCGCGGTCGCGGAATCGGGTCATTATGACAGCCTGACAGCGGCGGACTCGCACGAAGCGGGCCGCGCGCCCGGAAACCACGCTACGACACGACAAGGACGCAATCCGATGGGGCAAGAGCACACCACGAACGCCGCGGCGCACGGCGAAACCTCGACCTACGCGCCGCTCACGCCGGTTCCGCCGGAACGGCGCGCCTTCGGCACGGGCGATGCCTTCGCGCTGTGGTTCTCGCTCGGCATCGGGCTGCTGGTCGCGCAGGCGGGTGCGCTGCTCGTGCCGGGATTGTCGTTGCCGCACGCGCTGACGGCGATCGTCATCGGCACGGTGATCGGCGTCGTGCTGCTCGCGCTGGCGGGTGTCGTCGGCACGGATACGGGGCTCGCGGCGATGTCGTCGCTGCGCCCGACGCTCGGCGTGCGCGGCGCGTCGGTGCCGGCGGTGCTCAACGCGGTGCAGCTCGTCGGCTGGGGCTCGTTCGAGATCATCGTGATGCGCGATTCCGCCGATGCGCTCGCGAAGCAATCCTTCCACCTTTCGATGCCGCTCGTCTGGACGCTCATCTTCGGCGCACTCGCGACGCTGCTCGCGGTCAGCGGGCCGCTTTCGTTCGTGCGGCGTTTCCTGCGAACCTGGGGCATCTGGCTGCTGCTCGGCGGCGCGGGCTGGCTCACGTGGAATCTGCTCGCGCAGCACGATCTCGCCGCGCTGCTGTCGCGCCCCGGCACGGGCGAGCTGGCGTTCGGCGCGGGCATCGACCTCGTCGTCGCGATGCCGCTCTCGTGGTTGCCGCTCATCGCCGATTACACGCGCTTCGGCAAAAGCGCCGGCGGCGCGTTCCGCGGCACGCTGCTCGGCTACGGCATCGCGAATCTGTGGTTCTATGCGCTCGGCGCGATCTACGGACTCGCGGCGGGCGGCGGCGATGCGCTTCTCACGACCGCGTTCGCGCAGGCCGGCGGCGGCATCGCGCTCTTCCTCATTCTGATCGACGAAATCGACAACGCCTTCGCCGATATCCACTCCGCGGCCGTATCGACGGGCACGTTCTGGGCGCGCGCCAGCGTGCCGATGCTCTCATGCGCGTTCGGCGCGCTGTGCACGCTCGTCGCGCTCGTCGTCGCGATGGGCAAGTATCAGAACTTCCTGTTGCTGATCGGCTCGGTGTTCGCGCCGCTCTTCGGCGTCGTGCTGGCCGATCACTTCATCGTGCGCAAGCGCCGCATCGACGCCGCCGCGCTCGGGTCCGTCGAAGGACGCTACGGTTTTTCCGGCGGCTGGCATGTGAGCGCGTTCATCGCGTGGGGCATCGGGATCGCGGCGTATCACGCGATCAATCAATGGCTGCCGAATCTCGGCGCGACGCTGCCCGCGCTCGCGCTCGGCGCGGTGTGCTATCTGCTGCTCGTGTCGGGGCGACGCCGCGCTTACGCGTGACGCCATACGAAAAAGCCGCCTGTTTCTGGCGGCTTTTTCACATCGACTCGCGTACCTCGGCCGCTGCGGCACTGAAGCGCGCGTCTCGCCGCGCGATCCGCGTCTTATCTCGCCGCGCGATACTCGACGCCCGGCAGCACGCACAGCAACTCGAACGCGAGGTTCGCGCCCAGCAGCGCCGTCGTCCCGAACGGGTCATAGGGTGGCGCAACCTCCACCAGATCCGCGCCGACGATATTCAGCCCCCGCGCGCCGCGCACGATCTCGAGCGCCTGCGGCACCGTCAACCCTGCGATTTCCGGCGTGCCGGTGCCGGGCGCAAATGCGGGATCGATGCCGTCGATATCGAACGTGATGTAGACGGGGCCATCGCCCATTTGCGCGCGCACTTCGTCCATCAGCGGCGCGAGCGATTTGTTCCAGCACTCTTCCGTCTGCACGACGCGGAAACCCTGGTCGCGGCACCAGTCGAAATCGCCGGCTTCGTAACCGGTGCCGCGCAGGCCGATCTGCACGACGCGCGAGCAATCGAGCAAGCCCTCTTCCACCGCGCGCCTGAACGGCGTGCCGTGCGCGATCTTCTCGCCGAACATCGTGTCGTTGACGTCCGCGTGGGCGTCGATATGAATCAGCCCGACCTTGCCGTGCTTCGCATGGATCGCGCGCAGGATCGGCAGCGCGATGGTGTGATCGCCGCCCAGCGTGAGCGGCTTGCAGTCGTGTTTCAGGATCTCGCGGTAAGCGCGCTCGATGCGGCCGATCGAATCGAGCAGGTTGTACGGATTGATCGCGACATCGCCGATATCCGCGACGCGTAGCGAATCGAAAGGTGCTGCGCGCGTCGCCATGTTGTATGGGCGCAGCAGCACCGATTCGCTGCGCACCTGGCGTGGACCGAAGCGCGCGCCGGTGCGGTTCGACGTGCCGAGATCGAACGGCACGCCGACGAAACACGCATCCAGCCCTTCTGCCGACTGGACGTGCGGCAGGCGCATCATTGTCGTGATGCCGCCGCAGCGCGGCATCTGGTTGCCCGACAGCGGCTGCGGGCGCTCGGCGCGCTGTTCGATGAAGTGCGAATCGAAGTGTTCGGCGGGCGCGAAAAGCGATGATGTATTCATGGCGTGAGATGGGTTCCCGTTGTCTTACGACGATTAATAGCCGCTTTTCGGTGAAGATAAAATGGCGCCGAAATTAACTTAACATCGATAATTATCGATGTATCCGGCGGCGCCCATGTTCACTCACCTTTCCGATCTCGATCTGCGCCTCATCCGCGTGTTCCTCGCCATCGCCGATGCGGGCGGCGTCTCGTCGGCGCAGGCGACGCTCAACGTCGGGCAATCGACCATCAGCACGCAGCTCGCGACGCTCGAAACGCGGCTCGGCTACCGGCTCTGCGAGCGCGGGCGCGGCGGCTTCGCGCTGACCTCGCGCGGCGAACGGTTCGTCGAGGCGTGCCGGACGCTGCTCGCCGCCATCGACACGTTCGATTCGACCGCGCGCAACGTCGGCAAGAAGCTCGTCGGTACGCTCACGCTCGGCATGATCGGCAACACGCCCGTCAGCGCAAATGCGCGCGTCAGTCAGGCGATCGCGCGGTTCCGGCAGCGCGACGAATCCGTGCGCTTCGCGGTGCTGGTGCGCTCGCCGGGCGAGCTGGAGGAGATGCTGCTGGCCGAGCGTATCCAGGTGGCGATCGGCTACTTCTGGCATCGCGTGCCGTCGCTCGAGTACACCGAGATCTTCGCGGAGGATCAGCTTGCATACTGCGGACGCGGGCATCCGCTGTTCGCGCAGGCGGGCGGCGTCGGCCTTGCGCAGGCATTCGAGCACGACTGGGCATGGCGCAGCTATCCGCTGCCCGAAGCCGGCGAGCTCACGCCGCGCAATATCGGCGCGGTCGCGGACAACATGGAGGCCGTCGCGATGCTCGTGCTATCGGGCCGGCATCTCGGTTATCTGCCCGAGCATTTCGCCGCGCCGTATGTGAAAGACGGCGTCCTCGCGCCGCTGAATCCGCACGCGATGCGCTATCGCGTCGCGTTCCAGATGGTCACGCGCGCGGAACGCCTCAGCGGCGCGCGGGGCGCGAAGCGCGAGATCGTGGAAGCATTTCTCGAGGACATGGCCGCGGCGCACGCGGCCATCGAATGAAAAAGAGCGCGTTCGTCGCGCCCTTTCTGGATCAGCCGTTGATCACGTCCGCGCCCTTCGGCACGGTGAACTTGAAGGTATCGCTCTTGATCGGCGGATTCTTCTGGATGTTCGAGAACGTGAGCAGCGTGACGTTGCCGAACACGTCGTGCAGTTCCATCGCCTGCAGATTGCCGTCCTTGAAGCCGATGCCGACCGTCTCGAATTGCGTGTCCTTCGCCTTCGGCGTGAGCTCCAGCCAGTCGATGCCGCCCTTCTCTCCGGCATCGCGCAGGTTGAAGTTCTTTTCCAGATCGTTGCTGCCGAAGAGGATCGCCGCCGGACTCGCGCCGAGCGCGCCGCCGAGCGTGCGCACGGTGACCTGGTTCAGGTCCTTGTCGTAGACGTAGAGCTTGTCGCCGTCGGCCTGGAGGATCTGCGAGTACGGCTTCTGATACGACCAGATGAACTTGCCCGGCCGCGCGAACATGAAGGTTCCGCTGGAGGTCGCGCCCTTGGTCGGCATCGCGTTCGAGGTCGCGCCATTGTTGGTCTTGCCGGGCGCCTTGATTTCCTGCTGCGTGAAGTCGCCGCGCGCCGCGCGGACTTGCGACACGAATGCCTTCAGCTGCTCCGTGCCGCTCGCGAATGCGTGCGATGCGAAGAGCATCGACGCCGAAAACATCGCCGCACCGAACGCCCTGGCGAGCGAATTCCCCGTAAATTGTTTCATCGTTATGTTCTCCAATTGGACGCGCACGTCACTCCGCGTCGCGGGCCGGCGTCAGGATTTCGCGGTTGCCGTTCGACGACATCGCCGACACGAGTCCCGAGTTCTCCATCTGTTCGAGCAGACGCGCCGCGCGGTTGTAGCCGATGCGCAAATGCCGCTGCACGAGCGAGATCGACGCGCGCCGGTTCTTGATGACGACCTCGACCGCCTGATCGTACAAAGGGTCCGACTCGCCATCGGCACCGCCGGTTCCGCCCGCGCCCGCCGAGCCTTCGTCGCCATCGCCCGCGAGCCCGCCTTCGAGAATGCCCTCGATATAGTTCGGCTCGCCGTGCTCCTTCAACTTGTCGACCACGCGATGCACTTCCTCGTCCGACACGAATGCGCCATGCACGCGCACCGGCAAGCCCGAGCCCGGCGGCAGATAGAGCATGTCGCCCATGCCGAGCAGCGACTCGGCGCCTTGCTGATCGAGAATCGTGCGTGAATCGATTTTCGACGACACCTGGAACGCCATGCGCGTCGGCACGTTCGCCTTGATGAGGCCGGTGATCACGTCCACCGACGGACGCTGCGTCGCGAGGATCAGGTGGATGCCCGCCGCGCGCGCTTTCTGCGCGATGCGCGCGATCAGCTCTTCGACCTTCTTGCCGACGACCATCATCAGGTCGGCGAGTTCGTCGATCACGACGACGATGTTCGGCAGGCGCGTGAGCGGCTCGGGCTCGTCGGGTGTGAGGCTGAACGGATTCGGAATCTTTTCGTCGCGCTTCTTCGCTTCGTCGATCTTCGTGTTGAAGCTCGCGAGATTGCGCACGCCCATCTTGCTCATCAGCTTGTAGCGGCGCTCCATCTCCGCGACCGCCCAGTTGAGCGCGTGGCCCGCCTGCCGCATGTCGGTTACGACCGGACACAGCAAATGAGGAATGCCTTCGTAGACGCTCATCTCGAGCATCTTCGGATCGATGAGAATCAGGCGCACCTGATCCGCGCTCGCCTTGTAGAGCAGCGAGAGGATCATCGCGTTGATGCCGACCGACTTGCCCGAGCCCGTCGTGCCGGCGACGAGCAAGTGCGGCATCTTCGCGAGATCGGCGCAGACCGGATTGCCGCCGATGTCCTTGCCGAGACCCATCGTCAGCGGCGACGCGCCGTTCGCATAGACCTCGGAGCCGAGAATCTCGGAGAGCTTGACCGTCTGACGGCGCTGGTTCGGCAGTTCGAGGGCCATGTAGTTCTTGCCCGGGATCGTCTCGACGACGCGAATCGACACGAGCGACAGCGAGCGCGCCAGATCCTTCGCGAGACCGACGATCTGGCTGCCCTTCACGCCCGTCGCCGGCTCGATTTCATAGCGCGTGACGACCGGCCCCGGATACGCGGCAATCACACTCACCTCGACGCCGAAGTCCTTCAGCTTCTTTTCGATGAGCCGCGACGTGTATTCGAGCGTATCGGCGGCGATGGTTTCCTGCGTCTTGGGCGGCGGATCGAGCAAGGCGAGCGGCGGCAATGTGGAATCGCCCGGCAGGTCCTTGAAGAGCGGCACCTGCTTTTCCTTCTCGGCGCGTTCGGAGCGCGCGGGCGTGGGCGCGGCGGGCACGATCACCACGGGTTCGTGATCCTCGCTCTTCTCTCGCGAGCGCACGACCTTGCCTTCGCGCTTCGACGCGGCCGCTTCGCCGAGCTTGCGGTCGCGTCCAGCCTCGCGGCGCAGTTGCGCGCCGGTGATCGCGTTGAGAATGCCGTCGCCGAGCTTCTCGCATACGGACAGCCACGAGAAACGGAAATAGAGCGACAAGCCGATCGCGAGCGCGATCAGAAGGAACAGTGTCGCGCCCGTGAAGCCGAGCGCATGCGAAACATGCCGCGCGACGAGATCGCCGACCACGCCGCCCGGTGCGCGCGGCAACTGCACCTTGAGCGACCACATACGCAGGGCCTCGATGCCGTCGCTCGCGATGAGCACGAGCACGAATGCGAACGCTTCCGCAAGCCAGGTGCGGTCGCGCGGCGCGTCTTCATCGACAACGGGCGGCTGCGTGATGCGCCTGTAATTCGCGACGATGCGCCGCGCGAGCAGCACGACCAGCCAGTAGGAAGACAGCCCGAAGACGAGCAGCAGGATATCGGACGTGTAGGCGCCGACGCGCCCCGCCCAGTTCCCGATGTGATCGACGCTCACCGCGTGAGTCCAGCTCGGATCCTTGCGGCTGTACGAAAGGAGCGCCATCACGAGGAACAGTCCGAGCGCGACCTGGAGGATCCAGCGAATTTCGGTGAAGAGCCGTGACATGCGGTGCGGCAACGCCTGCGGGCTCGCGGAATAGGTAGCTTTGGCCATTGATTCGGTGTCGCTGTGTGTCGCTTGCTTGCGGCTCGCGCCTTGGCGCAAGGGCCGCCTGGAACGGTGGCCTATTGTAAACGCTGCATTGCGGTGAAAGGCGCAAAACGGGCGCCTTCTTGCAACCTGTAACACTCGTCACGCGCACGTCATGCGGCCGTTTCTGCCCGCCGCGCCTATCAAACCGATTGAAAGGTTCACTCGGAAGGCTTTTCCAGCGGCCTTTATAATCCCCTTTTTGCACCTAAATTCGGTACATCGGGTGCGTCGCGGCGCGTTCTGCGGCCACGAGCCGCGTCGATATTGCTGCATTGCAGGCGATCGGCGTGACATGCCCGCGCGCACCTCCGAGCTGACCATCAAAAACGGACCATCATCATGTCTTCGCCCAAACACGCCAAAGTGCTGATTCTCGGTTCCGGCCCCGCCGGCTACTCCGCCGCCGTGTACGCCGCGCGCGCGAACCTGTCGCCGCTGCTCGTCACAGGCCTTGCGCAAGGCGGCCAGCTGATGACCACCACGGATGTCGAGAACTGGCCGGCGGACCCGTCGGGTGTGCAGGGCCCGGAGTTGATGCAGCGTTTCGAAGAGCATGCGCGCCGCTTCAACACCGAGATCGTGTTCGATCACATCCACACCGCGAAGCTCAACGAGCGCCCCTTCCGTCTGATCGGCGATTCCGGCGAGTACACCTGCGATTCGCTCATCATCGCGACGGGCGCGTCGGCGCAATATCTCGGCGTGCCGTCGGAAGAAGCGTTCATGGGCAAGGGCGTGTCGGCTTGCGCGACCTGCGACGGCTTCTTCTATCGCAACGGCGAAGTCGCAGTGATCGGCGGCGGCAATACGGCCGTCGAGGAAGCGATCTATCTCGCGGGCATTGCGAAGAAGGTGACGGTCGTGCATCGCCGCGACAAGTTCCGCGCCGAGCCTATCCTCATCGACCGGCTGCTCGCGAAGGAAAAGGAAGGCATCGTCGATATCAAGTGGAACCACGTGCTCGACGAAGTCACCGGCGATGCTTCCGGCGTCACGGGCCTGCGCGTCAAGGATACGCAGAGCGGCAAGACCACGGACATCGCGCTGCAAGGCGTGTTCGTCGCGATCGGCCACAAGCCGAATACCGATCTCTTCGTCAACCAGCTCGAGATGACGAACGGCTACATCATCACGAAGGGCGGCACCACCGGCGACGCCACCGCGACGAGCATCCCCGGCGTGTTCGCGGCGGGCGACGTGCAGGATCACGTCTATCGCCAGGCGATCACGAGCGCGGGCACGGGCTGCATGGCCGCCCTCGATGCGCAGCGTTACCTCGAGACCATCGACGAAACGCCGACGCCGCATTCGATGAGCCACGAAGCGGATCGCTGATCGGACGCCGATCAGGCGCGGCAAGGCGCGGCGAGCCGTTAGAATGGAATTCGCCCGCTTCCGGCGCGCCCCATGATGCCGAGTCGCGCCGGCATGCAACGACAACGGGCCACGGTTCAAGCCGCCGGCCCGTTTTCGATTCGACGCGCGGCATGCGGTGATTCACGCGGCGCGCATCGCGTCGAGCCTGATTCCTGTCGATTTCCGCTGGCTGAACGATGCCGAAGAATCTCCCTCACCCGAACGAACCGAAAGTCCGGCGCAAGGAAGCGCCGCGCCCCGCCACGTCCGCTGAAACCAGGCCGGTCGATGCGCGCGACGTCGCCGCCGCCGTGAAACGCGACGGACTATCGGGTCTGTCGACGCTCAAGCGCGCGCTGAAAGCCGATGCCGAGAAGCGCGAAGTCCAGCGCGTCGCGGCGGCGCGCGCCGAACGCGAAGCCGTCGCCGATGCGGACGAATTTCGCCGCGCGATCGGCGAAGTCGAACCGCTCAGGACGCCGCCGCGCACGACCGTCACGCGACTGCCGCCTCCGCCCGTCGCGCTGCAAAGCCGCCGCGACGAAGAAGCCGTGCTGCAGGAAGCACTCTCCGACGAATACGATCCCGAAAGCCTGCTCGACATCGACGAAACGCTGTCCTTCCTGCGGCCCGGCATCAGCCAGGAAGTCGTGAGGAAGCTCAGGCGCGGCGCATGGATCGTGCAGGCGCAGCTCGATCTGCATGGCATGCGCCGAGAAGAAGCGCGCGAGGCGCTCGCGGAGTTCATCCGCGAATCGGTCAAGCGCGGGCTGCGGTGTCTGCGGGTGATTCACGGCAAGGGACTCGGCTCCATCGGCAAGGAGCCGGTGCTGAAGGGCAAGGTGCGCGCGTGGCTCGTGCAGAAGTCGGAAGTGATCGCCTTCTGTCAGGCGCGGCCGCACGACGGCGGCGCGGGCGCGGTGCTCGTGCTTCTGCAGCCGGGCCGCGCGCCGCGTCATCACGATCATCCGCAGGACAAGAGCCTCGGCAAGAACCGCGATCCGGGGCCGGACAGTGCATCCTAGACTCACCCTCGCCATCACCGTCATGGAGGCGCTCGCGATTTTCGCGTACGCGTTCTCCGGGCTCATCGAAGCGCGCAAGCGCCGGCTCGACGCAGTCGGCGCGTTTCTCGTCGCGCTCGTCACCGCGTTCGGCGGCGGCACGGTGCGCGACGTGCTGCTTTCGCGTCGACCGTTCTACTGGGTGGAGCATCAGGACTACGTGCTCCTCATCTTCGCGATGGCGATTTTCGCGCCCATCTTCCTGCGCGTCACATCGCGGCTCTTCGACCAGCGTGCGCTGCTCATCACCGATGCGATCGGGCTCGGGCTTTTCAGCGTGTCCGGCACCTCGATCGCGCTCGATGCGCAGATGCCCGCCTTCACCGCCACGATGATGGGCGTCGTCACCGGCGTGTTCGGCGGCGTCCTTCGCGACGTGCTCTGCAACGAGATTCCGCTGATCCTGCGCGACTCGCGCCCCTACGCGGTGTGCGCCTTCGCCGGCTGCTGGATCTATCTCGGGCTCGAGCGGCTCGATGTCGACACGATCTACAACGTGCTGATTTCGACGGCGTTCATCCTGATCGCGCGGCTCATCACCTTCAAGTTCGATATCCGCCTGCCGCACTAGCCGCAAGCGCGCGGCGCCGCCGCGCGCGAAACAGGCGGGAAAAACCGTCCATTTGCTACAATCGCGTAGTTTTCTAGCCCCGCATCCGGCCGCGATGCAGCCCGCTCCGGTCGCCATCACGCACACAGAACATGAACATCGAGCAAGCGCGTTTCAACATGATCGAGCAACAGATTCGTCCGTGGGAAGTGCTGGACCAGGACGTGCTGAACCTGCTCGCGATCGTCAAGCGCGAGAACTTCGTTCCCGCCGCGTACCGCAACATCGCTTTCGCGGACCTCGAAATTCCGCTGCCGGGCGGCGAGCGCATGCTCTCGCCGAAGGTCGAAGCGCGCGTCCTGCAGGAACTGGCAGTCCACAAGGGCGAAACCGTGCTGGAAATCGGCGCCGGCTCGGGCTACATGGCGGCGCTGCTCGCGCATCGCGGCCGCAACGTGACGACAGTCGAGATCTCGCCCGAACTCGCCGATTTCGCGAAGCAGAACCTCGCTGCGAACGGCGTGACGAACGTGGAAGTGATCACCGGCGACGGCGCACTCGGCTGGGATCGGGGCGCGCCTTACGACGTGATCTGCGTGTCGGGCGGGCTGCCCGTCATGCCGCAGGAATTCCTCGAGCAACTGAAGATCGGCGGGCGCATCGCGGCGTTCGTCGGCGCGGCGCCGGTCATGAAGGCGCAGATCATCACGCGCGTGGATGAAAAGCAGTTCCGCGTGTCGGACGTGTTCGAAACGCTTGTCGCGCCGCTGAAGAACGCGGTGCATCCGTCGCACTTCAAGTTCTAAGCCGAAAGCGCGGTGCCGGTTGTGGCCGGCGTCGCGCGTCTTGCCAGGATCTCAATGCAAAACCTCACCGCACCCGAACTCGCCGCGTGGCTCGCGGATGCCTCACGCCCCGCCCCCGTTCTGCTCGACGTGCGCGAGCCGTGGGAAATCCAGACGGCGAAGATGGACAACATCGTGGCGATTCCGATGCGCGACATCCCTGCGCGCAGCGAAGAGCTCGATGACGAAGCGCAGATCGTCTGCATCTGCCATCACGGCGCGCGCAGCGCGCAGGTCGCGATGTTCCTGGAATCGCGCGGCTTCACGCAGACTTTCAACCTGTACGGCGGCATCGACGCATGGTCGCGTCAGGTCGATCCGTCGGTTCCCACGTACTGACCGCGCTTCGGGCCGCACATTGCGCGCGGCCCGCGCCCTTTCTCATCCCTCGCTCGACCACAGCGCCGTGCCGCGCGCCGAAAAGATCACGAGATATCCGTTCGGCAGGATAGTCGCATAGGCGCCCGGATTGCCCGAGGTGTGCGTCTGCCAGACCATCGCGCCATTGCTGTCGTACATCGCCAGATTGCCGTCCGGCTGCATGCGCACCTCGACACCCGGCGTGCCGCTCACGCGCGATGACCAGATCGTCGCGCCATTCCTGACGGCGACGAGGTAACCGTCGCTCTGCAAGTTCAGTTGCACGCTGCCGCTGCACGCTGTAAGCGATCCGCCCGCGCCGAGACCTTCGCCCGACGCAAGAACGCCGCACGCGGTGGGCGCGTTGATCGGCGGCAGCGCGGCGAACCAGGCCAGATCGACGGCATTGGCGATCGCCTGCATCCCGGCATCGTTCGGATGCAGGTCGTCACCGCTGTTGTAGGTGCGCGTGAACGCGGAAGAGGTGTCCGCGCCCGCCGGGCGGCCCAGCGCTGCGGCCTGATCGAGCACGGCGTCGCAGCCGCTCTTTTTGTCGCGCAGATACGCATTCACCGTCTGGCGCGTGTTCTCGATCTCCGGCGTCCATGCGTCCAGGCCTTCAAAGGGCGTGAGCGTCGAGCAGATCAGTCCCACTCTCGCAGCACTCGTCTGCTGCACGAGCTGCTGATAGGCGCCGATGATCTGCTGCGCGCTCGGCGGATTGCCGCTGATGAGATTGTTCACCGCGTCGTCGGAAACGATCACCCACTTCACGTTGGGTTGCCCGAGCACGTCGCGGCTGAAGCGCTTGAGTCCGGACTGGCCTGAGCCGTCCGTGAAAAAGTCGTTTCCGCTGATGCCCTGATTCAGCACGCCGACCGTCATGCCCGCGCGACTCAGCCGCTCGGCGAGCCGGTTCGGCCAGCGCCGGTTCGTGTTGGGCGTCGATGACAAGCCGTCCGTGATCGAGGCACCGAACGTGACCACCGCGCCCGTCGCCGCGGCGTTCATTACATCGACATTGGTGAGGAAGTAATACGACTGCTCGCCCGCCGCGTTCACGACGCCGCCCGCGAACGCCGGGTCCGCGCTGACGTCGCCCGGCGCGATGTAGTTGTCCTGCAAGCCCTCGATGTGGCCGGTCGATCCCGGCGGCGTTTGCGACGGAATGTGAAAGCTCACGGCGATATCGGCGAGTGCGGGCACCTGAAATGGGATGGCGTCGGTCTGAACCGTGCCGCCCGCGGGAATCGTGACGTAGGGCTGGCCGTTGAAAGTCGCGGCGCGATCCGTGCCGGCGATCGTCCGGGCTCCGCTCTCACGGCGCGCGATATGCACGTCGCCGAGCGTGACCGGCTTCGCGCCGAAGACATTGGAGAACGTCAGGCGCGCCGCCGTGCCGCCGATACTCGTGTGCACGATCTGGCGAATCGTCTGATTGTTGAAGCCGGGATCGCCCGTGACGTCAGGCGAGGCCGACCAGGTCCCGGTCCACGGTGCTGTCGTGATGACCCCCTGCGCAAAATAATGCGAGGTATCGGGCCAGGACAGAAAAACGGCGAGCGTAAGCCCGATAAACGTACGAAGCCCTCGTTTCACGCCGCCTCCCATGTGTCGACGGGCAGCAGCGTCTGAAACGCGCGGCGCCATCTTTCATTTTCGTAAAACGAAACTACAGCAGCTTGTCCGCGTGGCGCCCGTGCGCTGGCGTACAGACAACGCAAAAACCGTGGAAATAGCGGCGTTAAAAAAATAGCCGCATGGGCGCCTCGCTCATGCGGCTTCTTCCTTAAATACCTGCAGACAGCGCGATATCAGACGACGTTCATCGCCAGCGCGCTCGCGCGGTAATGCTCCGCCGCCTTTTCGGTGTCGCCGAGCTGCTCATGCAAGCGGGCGAGCGCGCGATGCGTGCGGATCTTGAGCGGTTCGTTGTCGGCGAGTTTCAGTGCCGATTCGAGGAACGCCTGCGCCTTGCCCCACAACTGCTGATGCAGGCACAGCCGTCCGAGCGTGAAGAGCAGGTCGGCGTCTTCGGTGCGCTCCTTCTGCCACGCTTCGGCGCGCTGGATCAAAGGGAACGCGTCGCCGCCAACGATGCAATCCGGATAACGCCGCAAGAGCCGCGCGTCCCAGTTGTGCGCGAGCGCATCCTCGACGATCTTCTTCGCCTCCGCGCGACGATCCAGCGCGATCAGCAGCTCCGCGGCGAGATCGGCGAGACGCGGCGACTGGCGCTCGGTCACCGAAAGCGATTGCCACAGTTCGAGCAGCGCGTCGGGATTGTGCCGCCGGTCGCGCAGCAGGTTTTCCGCCGCCACCTGACGCAGCCGCACCGCGACCGCCGGATGCAGCGCCTCGCGTTTTTCCAGCGTACGCACGAGCTTCAGCACTTCGCCCCAGTTCTTCAACTGCTGCTGCGCGCGCAGCGCAATCTGCTGCGCGTGAATACGCCGTCCGCCCTGCGCCTGCATTTCGGTGAGCGCGACGAGCGCGCCGTCGGCGTCGCGGCCATCGGCGCGCATGTCGGCGGTCGCCATGAGGCGCGCGTCCTGCCAATCCGTGCCGGAGACCTGCGCGAGCCATTCGTCGCGGCGCGCGTATTCGTGCAGGCGGTGCGCCGCGTTTGCACCGATGAGCCCGGCCGCGCCCTTGTTTTCATCGACGGAAAGCGCATCGCGCGCGGCCTTCTCGGCCTTCGAAAAGCGCCCGGCGTACAAGTGCCCGATCGCATCGCGCAGCGACGCATTCGCCTTCGCGAGCTTGCTGCGCGCGCGATACGCGGCGACGCGCGACGGCATCTTCCACACGCCGCGCACCGCACGGATGATCGCGTAGAGCACGATGAACAGCACGACGAGCGCCACCGCGAACAGGTTGAGCGACATGTCGATCCGATACGGCGGCATCACGAGCAGGATCTGCCCGCCGTTGAAGCCGCCGACCGTCGCGACGATCACCGCGACGGCGAACAGCAGGGCGAGCCAGATGAGTCCACGAATCGTCATCATCCGCCTCGCTTGAACTGATGGACGGCGGCGAGGCTGGCGTTCAGGTTCGGCACGGCGACGGCGAGCGACGCCTGATCGACCTGCTTCACGAGATCGCGCACGGCCTGCACTTTCTTCGACGATGCATCGAAGTAGCGCGCGAGCGCAGCATCGGCGGCATGCAGATCCGACTTGAGCGTCGGCTCGCTGCGCGACAGGAGCGACAGACGCGCGGACAAGAGACGCAGCTTCACGTTCTCGCGCACGAAGTAGCCCTGATCGGGCGACGTGAGCATCGCGTCGGCATTGTCGATGCGGCGCACCGACACGAGGCTCGACAACTGCTGGCCGATGCCGTTCGTGATCTGATGCCACAGCACCTTCCAGCGCGGCTCGCCGGTCGCCGCGGCGATCGACGCGCTGTTGGCCGGTTCGGCCGTCTGCGCGCGGGCGCGGGCGATCGGCGCTTCGCCCGACAGCGGCAACTGGTCGATCTGGTCGATCGCCGTGTCGAGCTTGATCGCGAGGCCGGTGAGGTCGGTGGTGGGCGTGGCCTTCAGCTTGTCGATGTCCTGCGCGATCGCTTTACGGATCGCGACGACCTGCGGGCCGGTGGTCGCGGCAAGGCGCGTGTCGGCGCTTTGCAGCGCGAAGAGCGCGAGTTGCACGTTGCCGGTCAATTGCAGTTGCTGGCTCGCGCTCGACAGGATCTGCTCGACTTCGGCGACGGTCCAGTCGTCGCGGTTGCTGGCGAGATCCTGATACTGCTGCTGCAGCGCCTGGCTATGCGCTTCCGCATCGTTGAGCTTGCCTTGCAACTGGATGATCTGCGTGTTGAGCGCGGTGGTCGCGCTCGTGGCCTGATCGGCTTTCGCGCGCAGATCGGCGTTCTGGTCGTCGGACTGGGCGAGGCGCTGCGACAGTTGCGCGTCGGCGCGGTCGAACTTGCGGTTCAGGACGAACGCGCCCGCGCCCGCCGCCACCGCCAGAATGACGACGACGAACCACAACAACACGATGCCCGCGCCGCCGCGACGCTTCTGCTGCTCGAAAGGCGTGAAAGGCGTGTTCGGCGGCAAGGGCGGTGTCACGTTCGGCTGAGGTGAGGCTTTCTTGGAATCGTTCGAATCAGTCATGCGTGATTGAGCCGTTTGGTGGGCCGGCGCGTTGGCCGGATGGGCGTCCGTCGGCGCGGATGAGGAATGCTTCGAGCTCGATGCGCTCGCTGCAGCGCTCGCGTATGCGTGGGCCTCCGGATCGCGTGAGTTGCGTTGTGGCGCCGCCTGCGCGGCTCTTTCGGCGGTGTCGAGCGGGAACAGCGCTTCCAGCGAATGTGCGATGCGTTCGTCGCCCGCGCCGGACACCGTAATCCTATCAAAACCCGCTCCCCGCGCAGCTTCGGCGATACGCGGATGAGGGCAGACGACCGGCGTGCGTTTGAGCAGCACGATTTCGTCGGCGGTGAGATGTTCGTGCGCGAGTTCGTTGAGATTGCGCACGCCTTCGGAACTCGTCAGCAGCCATGCGTGCGGTTTTCCCGCGAGCAGTTCGTGGATGCGCTCCCACTTCTGCATCGACGGCTCGGGCAGCACGCGGCGATACGCTGCGGCTTTCTCGACCCGCGCGCCCGCCTCGGTCAGCCGCTCGGCGAGCCATTCGCGGCCGCCGTCGCCGCGCACGATCAGCACGCGCCTGCCTTCGAGACCGTTCGTGCCGAAATGCGCTTCGATCGCGGTGTAGAGCGCTTCCGAGTCGAAACGCGGATCCGCTTCTTCCGTCGACGGACTGATCACGCGATGCGCGGGCGCATGCACGCCCTGCCGCGCGAGCGCCGCGACCGATCCCGGACCCACCACCGCGACCGGCAGATCCGCGGGCCACGGCGCGCCGAGCCGGGTGAACGCATGATCGATCGCATTGGGCGACACGAACACCACGAGCGCGTAACGCGCGGGCATATCCGCCAGACCCGGCGGCAGAAAGAGCTCGTCGAGCGCGGCGCGCAGCGGCGCATCGTCAGCGACGGGCGCGATATCGATGAGCGGAAATTCCAGCGTCTCGAAGCCGGCGCTCGCGAGCAGCGCGAGCAACGCGGACGACTGTCCGCCCGGACGCGTAACAATGACGGTGGCGCGGCGCTCGCTCGCCATCAGGACTTGGGCCCCGAAGGCGCGGTGTTGGGGGCATCGGCACGGCTCATCGTCGTGAGCGCGTTGACGATGTCCATCGCGCCTTGCGCTTCGAGATCCGACGACACGCGCTTGCCGAGCGCGAGCGCGCCCGCGAGATCGGGCGAACGCACGGTTTCTTCCGCGCGCAACACGCGCTTGCCATCGGTCGTCGACACGGCGCCGCACAGATGCAGCGAGCCTTCGCGCCACACGGCATGCGCCGCGAGCGGCACTTCGCAACTGCCGCCGAGCGCACGCGACACCGCGCGTTCCGCCTCGACCGCGAGGGCGGTATGTTCGTCGTGCAAAGGCGCGAGCCACGCGGCGAGATCGGCGCGATCCGCGCGAATCTCGATGCCGAGCGCGCCCTGCCCCGCCGCAGGCAAGCTCTCCGACGGATCGAGCAGCGCGCGGATGCGCGCTTCGAGCGCGAGCCGCTTCAGCCCCGCGGCCGCGAGAATGATCGCCGCATATTCGCCGCGATCGAGCTTGGAAAGACGCGTGTCGAGATTGCCGCGCAGCGGACGGACTTCGAGTTCGGGAAAGCGCGCGCGGATCATCGCTTCGCGGCGCAGGCTCGACGTGCCGACGATGCTTCCAGCAGGCAACGCTTCCAGCGATTCATAGTGCGGCGACACGAACGCATCGCGCGGATCTTCACGCTCCAGAATGGCGCCGAGCACGAAGCCTTCTGGCAATGCCATCGGCACGTCTTTCAGCGAATGCACGGCGAGATCGGCGCGGCCATCGGCGAGCGCGGCTTCGAGCTCTTTCACGAAGAGACCTTTGCCGCCGACCTTCGACAACGTGCGATCCAGAATCTGATCGCCGCGCGTCGTCATTCCGAGGATTTTTATGTCACAAGATGGATATAATTTGTGCAGCGCACACCGCACATGCTCGGCCTGCCACATCGCAAGCCGGCTTTCCCGCGAAGCGATGGTGATGCTCGCGGGCGGTGTCGTTGAATGCGTCTCGGAATTCATTGATGCTCGATCGAATGACGGGATGGATGAATACACATTAGCGAACAATGGTAGCACGCACGCCAAGGTCCACTGACACACGGGCAGCGCGCGAGAGCCTTGTCCGATGCGCCTTTCGGGGCGCCCGTGGCGCGTTTGCATCCGGGTGAACGACGGCGCAGGCCGCTTCGCGCGATGAACGCCCGGGCGCCCGCAGAACGCCGCGGCATGCTGTCGCCGGTTTGACGCACGGCCGTTCGCACGGCCTGCGGTTTCCTGCCCGATGCAGCGCCCGTCCGGGTTGCCGTATCGCGTCGATGTGCCCTGGCTTCGCAGCTTCTGAGAGGAACCCAACGTGACGTCTTCTGGATCGGCTCGCCCGGCGCGCCGCAACGCCGCATTGCCCAAGTCTTCCTCCTCCGACGCGCCCCGTTCGGCGTCGTCGCCCATCGTCACGAAGGCCGCCACGGCCGTGAAGGCATCGAAAGCGGCTATCGCGCCGAAACCGAGGCCAGGCGTCAAGGCCGCGGCCAAACGCGTTGCGACCAGGGCGAAGGCGCCGCGCGCCAACGGCGCAGCCGCTCCGAAATCCGCGAGCCGCACGCGCGACGACAAGGACCGCCCGCTCTTCGAGGACATCCGCTTCCTCGGCCGCCTGCTCGGTGAAGTGCTGCGCGAGCAGGAAGGCGACGCCGTGTTCGACGTGGTGGAAGCCATTCGTCAGACGGCCGTGAAGTTTCGCCGCGAAGACGACAGCGAAGCCGCACAGACGCTGGAGAAGAAGCTGCGCGCGTTGTCGCCGGAGCAGACGGTGTCCGTCGTACGCGCGTTCAGCTATTTCTCGCATCTCGCGAACATCGCGGAAGACCGGCATCACAACCGCCGCCGCCGCATTCACGCGCTCGCCGGCTCGGTCCCGCAGCCGGGCACGATCGCCTATGCAATCGAGCGCATGCGCGAGCACAAGAACATCAGCGCGACGCGCAAGCTGCTGGAGAAGTTCTTCGGCGATGCGCTGATCGTGCCGGTCCTCACCGCGCACCCGACCGAGGTCTCGCGCAAGAGCATTCTCGATGCGCAACATGACATCGCGCGACTGCTCGCGGAGCGCGATCAGGAACTGACGGCGCGCGAGCGCGCCCAGAACGAAGCCGTGCTGCGCGCGCGGGTGACCTCGCTGTGGCAGACGCGCATGTTGCGCGACGCGCGGCTCTCCGTCACCGATGAAATCGACAACGCGCTGTCCTACTATCGCGCGACCTTCCTCGCGGAGATTCCCGCGCTCTATGCCGATATCGAAGGCGCACTCGCCGAGCACGGCCTGCCCGTGCGCCTGCCGCCGTTCTTCCAGATGGGAAGCTGGATCGGCGGCGACCGCGACGGCAATCCGTTCGTCACCGGCGAGACGCTCGAAACCGCGATCACGCGTCAGGCGATCGTGATCTTCGAACACTATCTGGAAGAGACGCACAAGCTCGGCGCGGAATTGTCCGTGTCGAACCTGCTCGCCGGTTCGAGCGATGCGTTGAAGGCGCTCGCCGATGCCTCACCGGATCAGTCGCCGCATCGCACGGACGAGCCGTATCGGCGCGCGCTCATCGGCATCTATACGCGGCTTGCGGCGAGCGCTCGCGTGCGGCTCGGCGAAGGCGTCGTCGCGGTGCGCAGCGCGGGTCCGGGCGCGCCGCAGATTCGCGCGAAGCCCTACGCCGACGCCTCCGAATTCGTGCGCGACCTGCACGTGCTGGTCGACTCGCTCGCGGAGCATCACGGCGCGTCGATGTCGATCCTGCGCCTGTCGCCGCTCGCGCGCGCCGCGGAAGTGTTCGGCTTTCATCTCGCGAGCATCGACTTGCGGCAGAGCTCGGATATCCACGAGGCGGTCGTCGCGGAGTTGCTCGCGCGCGCGGGCGTCGCCGCCGATTACGCATCGCTCCCCGAGGAGCAGAAGCGCGAGGTGCTGCTGAAGGAACTGGCGCAGCCGCGTCCGCTGCGTCTGCCTTACGCCGAATATTCCGATCTCGCGAAGAGCGAACTCGGCGTGCTCGAAACCGCGCGCGAGACGCGCCAGAAGTTCGGCGCGCGCGCGGTGCGCAACTACATCATCTCGCACACCGAGACCGTCAGCGACCTGCTGGAAGTGATGCTGCTGCAGAAGGAAACCGGCGTGCTGCGAGGCTGCCTCGGCGCCAAGGACGACTCCCCGCGCGACGGCCTGATGGTGATTCCGCTCTTCGAGACCATCGCGGACTTGCGCAATGCGCCGGTCATCATGGGCGAGTTCTTCGCGCTGCCGGGCATCGACAAGCTGATCGAGAATCAGGGCAACGAGCAGGAAGTGATGCTCGGGTATTCCGACAGCAACAAGGACGGCGGCTTCCTCACGTCGAACTGGGAGCTGTATCGCGCGGAACTGGCGCTGGTCACGCTCTTCAAGGAACGCGGCACGACCCTGCGTCTGTTCCACGGCCGCGGCGGCACGGTCGGGCGCGGCGGCGGCCCGACCTATCAGGCGATCCTGTCGCAGCCGCCCGGCACCGTCGACGGACAAATCCGCCTGACCGAGCAAGGCGAAGTGATCGCGAGCAAGTTCGCCAACGCGGAAATCGGGCGGCGCAATCTGGAGACGGTCGTCGCCGCGACGCTCGAAGCATCGCTGCTGCCGCACGAGAACGCGCCCGCGCAGTTGCCGCAATTCGAAGCGACGATGCAAACGCTCTCCGATTCGGCGATGGCCGCGTACCGCGCGCTCGTCTACGAGACGCCCGGCTTCACCGACTACTTCTTCCTCTCGACGCCGATCTCGGAAATCGCGGAGCTGAACATCGGCAGCCGGCCGGCGTCGCGCAAGCTGCAGGATCCGAAGCAGCGCAAGATCGAGGATCTGCGCGCGATTCCGTGGGGCTTTTCATGGGGTCAGTGCCGTTTGCTGCTGACGGGCTGGTACGGCTTCGGCAGCGCGGTGACGGCGTATCTCGATAAGTCCGGCTCCGACGACGAACGCGCGAAGCGCCTCGCCACGCTTCGCAAGATGCACAAGACGTGGCCGTTCTTCAAGAACCTGCTGTCGAACATGGACATGGTGCTCGCGAAGACGGATCTCGCGGTTGCGTCGCGCTATGCGCAGCTCGTCACCGACAGAAAGCTGCGCAAGACCGTGTTCGACAAGATCGTCGCGGAGCATGAGCGCACGTCGAACGTGCTCGCGGAAATCACCGGCAAAGGCGAGCGACTCTCCGACAACCCGCTGCTCGCGCGCTCGATCAAGAACCGCTTCCCGTATCTCGATCCGCTCAACCACTTGCAGGTCGAGCTGCTTAAGCGCCACCGCGCGGGCGATCAGAACGTGCGCCTGCGTCGCGGGATTCACCTGACGATCAACGGGATCGCCGCGGGTTTGCGCAATACGGGTTGATTGAGGACGGCGTCGTGCGGTGCCGCGCGACGCCGTTTTTCTCAATCCCTTCGTTTCGCCTCGATCATCATCGCGTCCAGCTCGAACGAGCAATCGTCCTTCACGCCGAAATACTGGCGCACTTCATCGGGCGCACTTTTCCACATCGATCTGATTGCCGTCACGCGCTCGGCCGGCGTGCGCATGCGCGTCACCCACGACTCGAACTCCAGCGGAATGCGCCAGCGCTCCGTCACCTGCGCGTCGAAACCGGCGGCGTCGAGCATGGCGATCCATTCGTCGGCGCGATAGTCGCGGATGTGCGACGCATCGCGCAGGAGTTCGATCGCCTGGATGTGCGTGTCGTAAAGCGGATCGTCGATGCCCGCGATATCGATGAACCTGAGCCGCCCGCCCGGCTTCAGCACGCGATGCGCTTCCTTCAACGCGGCCGGCACGTCCCGCCAGTGGTGCGCGCTCATGCGGCTCACGGCCCAGTTGAACGTGCCGTCGGCGAACGGCAGCGTTTCAGCGGCGCCTTGCTGTGTCCGGATCGTCGTCAGACCGCGTTCCTTCGCGGCGGCCTCGACCGTCGCGAGCATCTGCGGCGCGATGTCGTACGCGACGATCTCGCGTACATGCGGCGCGATCGCGAAGCTCGCGTGACCCGCGCCGCAGCCCATGTCGAGCACGACCGCGTTGCCGCACGTGGCCGCGAAAGTCGCGGCAAGGCTCTGCAGATCGGCACCGCTCGCGTGGACGGCGCTCGTGAGATAGGCGGCGGCCGTGCTGCCGAATGCGTCGGCGACCTGATCGTGGTGTTTCATCGCGTTCTCCGGTTCGATGTGGGGAAGGTCTGCCGCTACAATAGAGCCCGCTTTGTACCAGTACAAGTTGTGAATGTATCCTGGTATATAAACCACCTGTCGACGTTTGAATGAACCTCACCGACAAAAACGAACCCCTCGCCGAAACGCCCGCGCATGCGCTCGGGGAATTTATCCGCGCGCATCGCGAAAGGCTGTCGCCGCAGGCAGTCGGCCTCGCGGGCGGTCCGCGCCGCCGCACGCCCGGCCTGCGCCGGGAGGAAGTCGCGCAATTGTGCGGCGTGAGCCCGACCTGGTACACCTGGATCGAGCAGGGCCGTCCGGTGTCCGCTTCCGCCGATGCACTTGCGCGTATCGCCGTCGCGCTGCAGTTGTCGCGCGCCGAACGCGCGTATCTGTTCGAGCTCGCCGCCCAGCGCGACCCCGCCGAGCCCGATCCCGCCAGCCAGGACGCGCCCGCCGCGCTGCTGCAGACGGTCGCGCTGATCGGCGCACCGGCCTATGTGCTCGACCGCCAGTGGAACGCGCTGCGCTGGAACGAGCATGCGTCGGCGCTGTTCGTCGGCTGGCTGGACGGCGACCATGACCGCAATCTTCTGACCTACACGTTCACGTCGCCGGCGGCGCGCGCGCTGATCGTCGATTGGGAGACGCGCGCGCGACGCCTCGCCGCCGAATTCCGCGCCGATTCGATCCGCCATCTGAACGATGCGCCGACCCGCGCGCTCATCGACAGTCTGAGCGCCGCGAGCGACGCCTTCGCGCGCTTCTGGGCGTCGCAGGACGTGTTCGAGCGCGAAGGTGGCGAGCGCGCGTTCAATCACCCGTCGCGCGGGCCTGTCGTGTTCAATCAGATCACGTTCAAGCCGGCTCACCGGGAGGATCTGAAGCTGGTGATTCTCGTCGGGTCCGAATAGTCCCGAATGTTAAAATTTTCGACCTCTTGAAGCCGAATCGAAGCCAAACCCTCCGCTGAGAAAATCACCATGACGTCCCAACTCCACAAAAAAGGCGAAGCCTGGTCGGCTCGCTTCTCCGAGCCGATGTCGGAGCTCGTCAAGCGCTATACGTCGTCGGTGTTCTTCGACAATCGACTTGCGCTCGTCGACATTCAGGGCTCGCTCGCGCACGCGTCGATGCTCGCGGCGCAGAAGATCATCGGCGCCGAGGATCTTGCCGCCATCGAGCGCGGCATGACGCAGATCAAGGGCGAAATCGAGCGCGGCGAGTTCGAGTGGAAGCTGGATCTGGAAGACGTGCATCTGAACATCGAAGCGCGGCTGACGGCCCTGATCGGCGATGCCGGCAAGCGCCTGCACACCGGCCGCTCGCGCAACGATCAGGTCGCAACGGATATCCGGCTGTGGCTGCGCGGCGAAATCGACCGTATCGACGACTTGCTCAAGGATTTGCGTCTCGCGCTCATCGACATGGCCGAGAAGCATTCCGACACCATCATGCCGGGCTTCACGCATCTGCAAGTGGCGCAGCCGGTGACGTTCGGTCATCACCTTCTCGCCTACGTCGAGATGTTTTCGCGCGATGCCGAGCGCATGCGCGATCTGCGCCGTCGCGTGAACCGTCTGCCGCTGGGCGCGGCGGCGCTGGCCGGCACGAGCTATCCGATCGATCGTCACGCGGTCGCGAAGACGCTCGGCTTCGACGGCATCTGCACGAATTCGCTCGATGCCGTGTCCGACCGCGATTTCGCGATCGAATTCACCGCGGCGGCCGCGCTCGTCATGACGCACGTGTCGCGCTTCTCCGAAGAACTCGTGCTGTGGATGAGCCCGCGCGTCGGCTTCATCGATCTGGCGGACCGCTTCTGCACGGGTTCGTCGATCATGCCGCAGAAGAAGAACCCCGACGTGCCCGAGCTCGCGCGCGGCAAGACCGGCCGCGTGAACGGCCATCTCATGGCGCTGCTCACGCTGATGAAAGGCCAGCCGCTCGCGTACAACAAGGACAATCAGGAAGACAAGGAACCGCTGTTCGATACCGTCGATACGGTCGCGGACACGCTGCGCATCTTCGCGGAAATGGCGGCCGGCATCACCGTGAAGCCGCAAGCGATGCGCGCGGCGGCACTGCAAGGCTTCTCGACCGCCACCGATCTCGCGGATTACCTCGTGAAGCGCGGCCTGCCCTTCCGTGACGCGCACGAAGCGGTCGCGCATGCCGTGCGCATTTGCGTGGATCGCGAGTGCGATATCGCCGACCTGTCGCTCGAAGAAATGCGTCGCGAACTGCCGAACGTCGCACATCTGATCGGTGAGGACGTGTTCGAGTATCTGACGCTCGAGGGATCGGTCGCGAGCCGCAATCACCCAGGCGGCACCGCGCCGGATCAGGTGCGCGCGGCGGCGAAGGCGGCGCGCGCGGCGCTTTGATCGCATTGCCAGTCGTCACCTTTGCCTCGTGACATCGAGGGCCGTTCGCAAGGACGGCCTTTTTATTTCCGGACGCGGCGTCACGTCCCTGCTCGGCGCCCGGCATTTCCGAGATAATCGGATGTCACGCACTCGCGCTTATCGAAACGCTCCGTCATGATCATCCGCCCCGCGCTCAACTGGTTTCGACTGCTGTTCGTGTGGCGCGGCTCTGTCCTGCCGCAACTGCTGCCGCGCCTCGGGCTGATCTTCGCGCTTTCGGTGGCGGCGATCTTCATGCACGACCACATGCGCTACTATCCGATCGGGCTCGGCACGCCGCCGTTCGCGCTCGTGGGCATCGCGCTCGCCGTGTTTCTCGGGTTTCGCAATAGCGCGAGTTACGAGCGCTGGTGGGAAGGCCGGAAGCTGTGGGGAACGTTGCTCAATACGTCGCGCGCGCTGGCGCAGCAAGTGCTGTCGCTGCCGGCGCCTCCCGAGCGCGGTCAGTCGCATCGCTTCCTCGCGGCGCTCGGAGCACTGGCGCATGCGCTTCGACATCAGTTGCGCGGCACCGATGCGCTCGCCGATCTTTCTCCGCGATTGCCATCCGAACTGCACGCGCGCGTCGCGGCGGCGAAATACCGGCCCGCGATGATTCTGCTCTTGCTCGGCGAGTGGGTCGCGGAACGCCGGCGCGAAGGCGCGCTCGACGGCTATGCGATGCTCGCGATTCAGCACAATCTGAACGCGCTTTCCGATGTGATCGGCGGATGCGAGCGCATTGCGAGCACGCCGCTGCCGTTTTCCTACTCGGTGATGATTCATCGCACGATCTATCTCTTCTGTGTGATGCTGCCGTTCGGGCTGGTCGATGGCGCGGGTGTGCTCACGCCGTTGTTCGCGCTGCTCGTCGCGTATGCGTTCATGGCGCTGGAAGCGATCGCCGCGCAGATCGAAGATCCGTTCGGACTCGAAGAGAACGACCTCGCGCTGAACGCGATGTGCGAGAGCATCGAGATCGCGCTGCACGATATGGCCGACGATGCCGAGTTCGCGATGCCGCCGGCTGCCGGCCCGACGTTGCAGGGAAAGTTCGTGATCGATTAACGGGCTCGCGACTTCGAGCGGGTCACCTTCGAGGCCAGATCGTGCAGTGCATCGCTTTCGAAGAAACCGATGCATTTCTTCGTGCCGAACTCCGATTCGATCGAACCGCCGTACTTACGGTTCGCGTGCTCGGTCGCCAGGCGGTCGATGGCGTCGTAGGCCCCGATCGGCAAATCGCCCGCCTCCAGATAAGCGCTTGCGGAGGCGTTCGCGTCGTTCCTGGCTGACTGAGGTCGCACTCGCAAGTTGGCTCAAGGCGAGGAGCGTGGGACCAGCGGTCCTCGCAAAATTTAATGCAGCACCCATAGCGACGCCGTCTCCGGAACAAAGAGGCCGTTGTCAGGGTCGCGAAGCAAGTGACATGCATCCGAGCAGAAACTTCCGTCCCACAGAGTGACATGTCCTCGCGCATTGGACCAGCCGTGTCCTTTCACGACGATGATTCCTTTCCGACTTCCGCGACACTGACTCGCACTGCGGAGAAAGCAGACAGGCGCCGGCGAACGAAGGCCTTGTACCCATACGTCCCCTCAAAATCGATCGAAAACAAACCGATCCTATACTTCGCAATCCAAAACAAATGCACGAAGAGTCCGATTTCTTGCAAGCCTTTATCTCCACCCACGACACAGACAATTTCACAAACCATTCAGCCACGCCGAAACGAGTTCATTCATAATCGTGCCGACTCATCCTGGAGAAATTGTTTTGAAACTGTTCTACAAAGCAGGCGCCTGTTCCCTCGCATCGCACATCGCGCTTGAAGAATCGGGGCTGCCTTATGAAATCGAAGCCGTCGATCTCAAGACCAAACTCACCGCGAGCGGCGCGGATTTCAGCAAGATCAATGCGAAGGGCTACGTGCCCGCGCTCCTGCTCGACAGCGGCGAGCTGCTCACCGAAGGCCCCGCGATCATGCAGTACATCGCCGACCAGGTCCCGGCGAAGCATCTCGCGCCGCTCAACGACGGCATGGCGCGTTATCGCCTGCAAAGCTGGCTGACGTTTATCGGCACGGAACTGCACAAGAACTTCTCGCCGTTCTTCAATCCGGCCGCGAGCAGCGACTGGAAAGCAGCGGCGATGGCCAATCTCGAGCGCCGTCTCGCCTACGTGGCGCAGCAAGTCGACGACAAGCAATTCCTGCTCGGCAACGAATTCAGCATCGGCGATGCGTACCTCTTCACCGTGCTCGGCTGGGCAAAGCACATCGATCTCGACCTCGGCAAGTGGCCCGCGCTGGTCGCCTATCAGGAACGTGTGGGCGCGCGTGCGGGCGTGCAAGCGGCGATGAAAGCGGAAGGCCTGATCTGAACGATCGGCGTTCCTGAAACGACAAACGGCCCGTTCTGAACGGGCCGTTTGTTTTTGCAACGGGTCAGCGAAACATCAATCGCGCACGCAATCGACGAAATACTCGATACGCCCGTTGATCATCTCGCCGACGAGCCCGTGAATATCCGTGTGGAATCCCGGGAACCGCTCGTTGAACTCGCGCGCGAAACGCAGATAATCGACGATCGTGCGATTGAAGCGCTCGCCCGGAATCAGCAAGGGGATGCCCGGCGGATACGGCGTGAGCAGGATCGACGTGACGCGGCCTTCGAGTTCGTCGATCGGCACGCGGTCGATCTCACGGTGCGCGAGCTTCGCAAACGCTTCTGACGGTTTCATCGCCGGTTCCATGCTCGACAGATACATCTCCGTCGTCAGACGCGCGATATTGTTCGCGCGATAGACGCTGTGAATCTGCCCGCACAGATCGCGCAGGCCGATGCGCTCATACGACGGATGCTGCGCGACGAACTCCGGCAGCACGCGCCACAGCGGCTGATTGTTGTCGTAGTCGTCCTTGAACTGCTGAAGCTCGGTGACCATCGAGTTCCAGCGGCCCTTCGTGATGCCGATCGTGAACATGATGAAGAACGAGTAAAGCCCCGTCTTTTCCACGATGATGCCGTGCTCCGCCAGATATTTCGTCACGATCGCGGCCGGGATGCCGCTCTCGCCGAACTCGCCGTCCACGTCGAGTCCCGGCGTGATGATCGTCGCCTTGATCGGGTCGAGCATGTTGAAGTTTTCGGCGAGCGCGCCGAAGCCGTGCCAGCGGTCGTTTGGCTTCAGCATCCAGTCCTCGCGATCGCCGATACCCTCTTCCGCCAGCGCATCCGGACCCCAGACCTTGAAGAACCAGTCCTCGCCGTATTCGGCATCGACCTTGCGCATCGCGCGGCGAAAATCGAGCGCTTCGGCAATCGATTCCTCGACGAGCGCCGTGCCGCCCGGCGCCTCCATCATCGCGGCGGCGACATCGCATGACGCGATGATCGCGTATTGCGGCGAGGTCGACGTGTGCATCAGATACGCCTCGTTGAAACGATGGCGGTCGAACGTGCTGTTCTCGCTGTCCTGCACGAGAATCTGCGACGCCTGCGAAATGCCGGCGAGCAGCTTGTGCGTCGAGTGCGTCGCGAACACGAGTGCGCCCGTGCGCGGACGGCCCGCGCCGATCGCGTGCATGTCCTGATAGAACGAGTGGAACTCGGCGTGCGGCAGCCAGGCTTCGTCGAAGTGCAGCGTGTCGAGCATGTCGCCGAGCAGATCCTTGATCATCTCGACGTTGTAGATCACGCCGTCATACGTGCTCTGGGTGATCGTCAGAATGCGCGGCTTGATCTTCGGGTTCTTCGCGAGCGCCTCGCGGGCGAACGGATTCGCCTCGATCTTCCTGCGAATGTTTTCCGGCTTGAATTCGTCGCGCGGAATCGGCCCGATGATGCCGAAATGGTTGCGCGTCGGCGTGAGGAACACCGGGATCGCGCCGGTCATCGTGATCGCGTGCAGGATCGACTTGTGGCAGTTGCGGTCGACCAGGACGATATCGCCCGGCGCGACGGTCGCGTGCCACACGATCTTGTTCGACGTCGACGTGCCATTGGTCACGAAAAAGAGATGATCCGCGCTGAAGATGCGCGCCGCGTTACGCTCGGACGCCGCGACCGGACCGGTGTGATCGAGCAGCTGGCCGAGTTCGTCGACGGCATTGCACACGTCCGCGCGCAGCATGTTCTCGCCGAAGAACTGGTGAAACATCTGCCCGAGCGGATTCTTCAGGAACGCAACGCCGCCCGAGTGTCCGGGACAGTGCCACGAATACGAGCCCTCCTCCGCGTACTGCACCAGTTCCTTGAAGAACGGCGGCGCGAGCGAATCGAGATACACCTTCGCCTCGCGGATCACGTGTCGCGCGACGAATTCGGGCGTGTCCTCGAACATGTGGATGAAGCCGTGCAGCTCGCGCAGGATGTCGTTGGGCAAGTGGCGCGAGGTGCGCGTTTCGCCGTACAGGAAGATGGGGATATCGGCGTTGCGGCGGCGCACGGCGTTGATGAACGCGCGCAGCGCGACGATGGCCGATGCCAGCTCGGGCGTGTCGCCCTCCACGACGACGTTGTCCGCGTAGGGCAGCAGCTCGTCGTCGTCGATCGACAAGATGAAGCACGACGCGCGGCTCGACTGCTGCGCGAACGCGGCGAGGTCGCCGTAGCTCGTCAGGCCGAGGACTTCGGCGCCTTCTTTCTCGATCGCCTCGGCGAGCGCCCGGATGCCGGAACCCGAAATGTTCTCGGAGCGAAAGTCTTCGTCGATGATGACGACGGGAAAGCGGAACTTCATGAGGCGATTCTCCAAATGGAACGACCGCTGCCCGAGTCTTATCTCGAAGCCAGCGGTCCTTCGACAAGCGTTTGCCGTATGCGTTTCTTAAAGCGCGGCGATGATCAGGTTTTCGGCAGCGTCACGCCGTGCTGCCCTTGATACTTCCCGCCGCGATCCGCGTACGATGTCTCGCACATTTCATCGCTTTCGAAGAACAGGACTTGGGCGACGCCCTCGTTTGCGTAGATTTTGGCAGGCAAAGGTGTCGTATTCGAGAATTCGAGCGTCACGTACCCTTCCCATTCCGGCTCGAACGGCGTCACGTTGACGATGATCCCGCAGCGCGCATACGTCGATTTGCCGAGGCACACGGTCAGGCACGAGCGCGGAATGCGGAAATATTCGACCGTGCGTGCGAGCGCGAAGGAATTCGGCGGAATGATGCAGACATCGCCCTTGAAGTCGACGAACGATTTCTCGTCGAAGTTCTTCGGATCGACGATCGTGGAATTGATGTTCGTGAAGATCTTGAATTCGTCGGCGACGCGGATGTCGTAGCCGTAGCTGGACGTGCCGTAGCTCACGATCTTGCGGCCGTCCTCGCTCACGCGCACCTGATCGCGCACGAACGGCTCGATCATTCGGTGCTCTTCGGCCATGCGGCGAATCCACTTGTCGGATTTGATGCTCATAGGGACGCTACTCAACGGTGAACGGCTCGGGTCTCGCGACCGCCGCCTGCGGTGAAACGGGCAAGGCCTCCGGCGGCGATGCTCGCCGCGCGGGCCAGACGAAAGCGCGTATTTTACGCGATCGGGCGGCAGCGGCGGGTGCGGTGCGAACGGGCGCTATGTCAGCGGCGAATTACGCCGCAAGCGAGCGCAGGCCCCACGTTGTGCGGCGCGCTCGCGTAAGGGTCCACCGCTTCGCGATGCAGCATGATCGCGCGCGAAATGACCGAGCGCACGCCGTCGAGCGACACGTCGGTCGCGACGATGAAGCCCGTCGCAGCGCCGGTCGCGTCCGCGTGGATATTGCCGAGTTCGCCTTCGACACGCGACGACGCCCGTCTGCGCTCCGACGGCAGCGCGAACACCGGGCTTGCATCCTGCTCGTTGACGGCGATGCAGTCGCCGCGCTCGTGAACGGTCAGCGCGTGATCGCTGTTCGGCGGCATGTCGGTCAGGTTGTAGGACACCTGCACACCGTCCGAGCGCTCGATCAGCGTGACGGTGCCGCGCGTCGCGTTGCCGGGCGTCGGTTGCAGCACCGCGTCTGCGCGTTTTTCGTGATTTTGGAAGATGAGGCCGCAACCGCTCAGCATGACGCTGCAAGCGGTCATCGCGATCAAGGCGTGAAGCGCCCTCCCGTCGAACCTGTGTCCCATGCGATCCTCTCGGCGGCCCGCCGACGCCCCGTGCGTCCACGCTGCCGCGCATCGAAGGCGACATGATACCGCGAGCCGCATTGCACAAGGCTCGCGCAGATTCGATCGAATGCTCGAAATCAGGTGTTCTGCACGACGATGCTCGGGAACTTCGAAGTCATGTCGCGCTGACGCTCGGCGATCGAAATCGCCACGCGACGCGCGATCGCGCGATACGTCTCGGCGATACGGCTTTCCGGCTGCGACACGACGCTCGGCTGGCCGGCGTCGGTGCGCTCGCGAATGGAGATATCGAGCGGCAACTGGCCGAGAATCTCGACGCCGTATTCCTTCGCCATGCGCTCGCCGCCGCCCGCGCCGAAGATGTGCTCTTCGTGACCGCAATGCGAGCAGATGTGCGTGCTCATGTTCTCGACGATGCCGAGAATCGGAATGCCGACCTTCTCGAACATTTTCAAGCCCTTCTTCGCATCGAGCAGCGCGATGTCCTGCGGCGTCGTCACGATCACCGCGCCCGTCACCGGCACCTTCTGCGACAGCGTGAGCTGGATGTCGCCCGTGCCCGGCGGCATGTCGACGACGAGGTAGTCGAGATCCTTCCAGTTGGTCTGACGCAGCAACTGCTCGAGCGCCGAGGTCACCATCGGGCCGCGCCACACCATCGGATTGTCCTGCTCGATCAGGAAGCCGATCGAATTCGCCTGGATGCCGTGACCTTCGAGCGGGTTCATCGTCTGGTTGTCGGGCGATTCGGGCCGGCCGGTGATGCCGAGCATCATCGGCAGCGAGGGGCCGTAGATGTCCGCGTCGAGCATGCCGACCGACGCGCCCTCCGCGGCGAGCGCGAGCGCGAGATTCGCGGCCGTCGTGCTCTTGCCGACGCCGCCCTTGCCCGATGCCACCGCGATGATGTTCTTGACGTTCGGCAGCAGCTTCACGCCGCGCTGCACCGCGTGGGCGACGACCTGCGACGACACGTCCACGGTCACGTTCGCGACGCCGGGCACCTGACGCAACACGCTCTGCACCTGCTCGCGGATGAGGGCGAACTGCGTTCTCGCCGGATAGCCGAGCACGACGCTCACCGCGACGTTCGCCCCGTCGACGGACACGTTGCGAATGCTCTTCGTATCGACGAACTTGCGGTTGGTGTTGGGATCGGTCAGTGTGGCGAGTGCGGTGTCGATCTTCGCGCGGTCAATGCTCATCGAAACTCCATGGAACGATTGTTGCTAGCGGCCTGCGGCGCGCAACAACAAACTGAAGAAATTGAAAGTATTTGTTAGCACCGTTGCGCGTGACGCGCGGGCACTGCACTATCCCGCTGCAAATCTTTCCGGGGACGCATCGCATCGGGCAGCCGGATGCCTCTTCTCATTATTGTAGAGGCTCATCCGGAGGCTGGTCCGAAGACCCTTTCGCACTGTCGGCGCTTCTCGCGCCGAAACGCTTGTCGATTCAAGGAGATTAAGATGAACACCAAATTCTTCACTCGTCTGTCCGTGTTCGCCGTGGCCGGGGCACTCGTCGCCGGCTGCGCTTCGCAGCAAGGCACCAACACGGCGGTCGGCACGGGCGTGGGGGCCGCAACCGGCGCGGGCATCGGCGCCATTTTCGGCGGCGGCAAGGGCGCGGCGATCGGCGCGGCCACGGGCGCGGCGGTGGGCGGCATCACCGGCTACAACTGGCAGTCGATCAAGAACAAGATTTCGGGCGACTCGAAGGGCACGGGCACGCAAGTGACCGAGCAGCAGGACGGCTCGCTCAAGGTGAACATCCCCAATTCGATTTCGTTCGATACGAACAGCTATGCAATCAAGCCGTCGTTCGATCCGGTGCTGAATTCCGTCACGCAGACGATGCAGCAGCATCCGGAGCTGATCGCAAACGTCATCGGCCATACGGACAACACCGGCCAGGCGGCTTACAACCAGACGCTGTCGCAGAACCGCGCGCAGAGCGTGGCGTCGTACATCGCGACGCACGGCGTGCCGGCGCAACGTCTCTCGGCGTCGGGCATGGGCCAGAACCAGCCGATCGCGGACAATTCGACGGAAGCCGGCCGCGCGCAGAATCGCCGCGTGGAAATCTATCTGCGTGCCACGGCGCAGCCGGGTCAGGTGCAATAAAGCAATTGATTTAAAAGGAGAATGCGTCGCCGTGAACGCGGCGGCGGAAAGCTGGAGTCCGCGGAGTTCAGTCGTCTGAAAAAAATTTGAAACTTGGACGCAGTGCCGCTGTCTTTCTCTACGGTGGGTGGATGGCGAGGCCATCACCTGCCATTCTCCTCTTGTCGTTGTTGCTCCGGGGCCCGATTGGACCCCGGTTTTTTTTGGGCGCGCGAATCGCGATCGCCAACGAGATGTTCAGCCGCTTGCCCAATGAAAGAAACGCGGCTTCCATCGCTTCGAGCTTCGACGAATGACGCGGGTCGAGCAGACGGTCGACCCGCGGCATGTGGACGTTGAGCCGCCGTAGTCAGCAAGCCTCCAATCCCGCCTTCCAACGCTGCCCCGCGCGTCCCCTCCCCCCGCCCTGCTAAAATCAAAATCCGCTTTTTCCCCAACCCCAAGCACTCGACACGGGCCGCGCCTTTATGTCAGCACCGATTTCAGCCACTGCCACCGCCGCGCCTGCCGCCTCCGCCATCGAAAGCGGCCGCCGCCAGATCCTCGTCACGTCCGCGTTGCCTTACGCGAACGGTCAGATTCATATCGGCCACATGGTCGAGTACATTCAGACGGATATCTGGGTTCGGACGCTGCGAATGCATGGCCATGAGGTCTACTACGTCGGCGCGGACGACACCCACGGCACGCCGATCATGCTGCGCGCCGAAAAGGAAGGCATCACGCCGAAACAACTCATCGAGCGCGTGTGGAAAGAGCACAAACGTGACTTCGACAGCTTCGGCATTTCGTTCGATAACTATTATTCGACCGATGCCGAGGAGAATCGCGCCCTCTGCAACACGATCTACGGCTCGCTTCAGCAAGCGGGCCTGATCGAGGCACGCGACATCGAGCAGGCCTACGATCCGGTCAAGGAAATGTTCCTGCCGGACCGCTTCATCAAGGGCCAGTGCCCGAAGTGCGGCGCAAAGGATCAATACGGCGACAACTGCGAAGTCTGCGGCTCGACCTATCAGCCGACCGAACTCATCAACCCGTATTCGGTCGTGTCGGGCGCGACGCCCATCCGCAAGACCTCGACGCATTACTTCTTCAAGCTCTCCGATCCGCGCTGCGAGGAATTCCTGCGCGGCTGGGTGAGCGGCCTCGCGCAGCCCGAAGCCACCAACAAGATGCGCGAGTGGCTCGGCGACAAGGGCGAAGCCAAGCTCGCCGACTGGGACATCTCGCGCGACTCGCCCTACTTCGGCTTCGAGATTCCGGGCGCGCCGGGCAAATACTTCTATGTCTGGGTCGACGCGCCGGTCGGCTATTACGCGAGTTTCAAGAATCTCGCGGATCGCATCGGCGTGAATTTCGACGAGTGGGTGAAGCCGGGCGCGAAGGCCGAGCAGTACCACTTCATCGGCAAGGACATTCTGTATTTCCACACGCTGTTCTGGCCGGCGATGCTGGAGTTCTCCGGTCATCGCACGCCGACCAACGTGTTCGCGCACGGCTTTCTGACCGTCGATGGCGCGAAGATGTCGAAGTCGCGCGGCACCTTCATCACCGCGCAGAGCGTGATCGACACGGGCCTGAATCCCGAGTGGCTGCGCTACTACTTCGCGGCGAAACTCAACAGCACGATGGAAGACATCGACCTGAACCTCGAAGACTTCCAGGCGCGCGTGAACAGCGATCTCGTCGGCAAATACGTGAACATCGCGAGCCGCGCGGCGGGGTTCCTCATCAAGCGCTTCGACGGCCGCGTGCAGGACAGCGCGATGCATCATCCGCTCGTCGCGCAATTGCGCGGGGCGATTGCGCAGATCGCCGGCTTCTACGAATCGCGCGAGTACGGCCGCGCGTTGCGCACGACGATGGAGCTCGCCGATGCCGTCAACGCCTACGTCGATTCCGCCAAGCCGTGGGAACAGGCGAAAGACCCGGCGAACGCCGTCGCGCTGCACGAGACGTGCAGTGTGAGCCTCGAAGCGTTCCGCCTGCTGTCGCTCGCGTTGAAGCCGGTGCTGCCGAAGCTGGTGGAATCGGTCGAGGCGTTCCTCGGCATCGCGCCGCTCGTCTGGGCCGATGCCGCGAAGCCGCTGTCATCGGCCAATGCGATCAACGCGTACAAGCATCTGACGACGCGCGTCGATCCGAAACAGATCGAGGCTTTGCTGGCCGCGAATCGCGAATCGCTCGCGCCGGCCGCTGAAACGGCCGCGCCTGCCGCCAAGACCGTCGCGAAAACGCAGGACGAACCAGGCGTCATCTCCATCGACGACTTCGCGAAGGTCGATCTGCGCATTGCGAAGATCGTCGATTGCAAGACGGTCGAAGGCTCCGACAAGCTGCTGCAACTTACGCTCGACGTCGGCGAGGACAAGACACGCAACGTGTTCTCGGGCATCAAGTCGGCGTATCAGCCGCAGGATCTGATCGGCAAGCTCACCGTGATGGTCGTGAACCTCGCGCCTCGCAAAATGAAGTTCGGGCTGTCGGAGGGGATGGTGCTCGCGGCGTCGGCGACCGACGAGAAGGCCGAGCCCGGGCTCTACATTCTCGAGCCGCACAGCGGCGCGAAGCCGGGCATGCGGGTGAAGTAAGACGCGGCGAAAGCGCAATTTGAGAAACAGAAAGGGCACGCGAATCGCGTGCCCTTTTTTCGTCGAGGAGCGCGGGATGTCAGTCCGGTTCCGGCGCGGACGCGGAATCCGCCGCCGACGCCCGCGCTGCCGACGAAGACGACGCCCACAAGCGCGTCCACGAATTGAACCGCCGCGTATAGGACAGATCGACGCCCTGGTACGTCCCGCCATACGCCGTCACGGCCCAGAAGCGCGACAGGTTCAACGTAGCCTTCACCGCATTGCTCGCCGATTGCAGTCCCTGCTCATAGCCGATCACGAGCCGCTCGTTGATGGCCTTCGAGACCATCACGACCTGCGGATCGGTCAGCCCGACCTCGCTCGATCCGATCGTGAACTCGTCGAGCCCGAACGTCTGCGCGATGCGCTTGCCGCTCGTGCTGCCGAGCAACGCAAGCGCGCTCGTCATGGCGCTCTGCTGGCCGACGTTGTTGCCCTGATCCGTACCATGCCCGAACAGCAGCCACGACAGCTTTTCGTTGTCGGGCACGTTCGGCTCGGAAATCAGCTTCGCGACCGGCGCCTGCACCGTGCCTGTCACCTGAACGCCCGCCTCGACCTCCTGATTGCGCCGCATCGCAAGAATATTCAGACCCGGATTCGCGACCGGCCCGTTGAACGTGAAGAAGCCGTTCTCGATATTGAGCTTGCGCCCGAACGCCGTATACGTGGAACCCGGCGTCACGCGCACGTTGCCGACGGCGCGCAGCGGCATGTTCGGCGCGCTCATCGCCGTGATGGTGCCCGCAAGGCCGAGATCCGCGCCCGCGCCCTTGAAACGGAAGCGATCGCCGAGATTGATGGCGATATTCGCGCGCGGCGTGAACGGCCCGACCGGTTTCTCCGTCGCCGCCGTGATCGGCTGATTGCCGCCCTTGATCGTGCCATCGGGGCGCTCGATCACGACATCGTCGCCGAGTGAGGGTGCCGAGGATTCCGGCAGGTCGATGAGCGCGTGATCGACGGTGAACTTGCCGTCGATCGCCATGCCGCCCTGCAGCCCCGCGTTCGCGATGGAGGCGCTGCCCGACAGCATCAGCTCGCGGTCCGGCGACGCGAACAGTTCCAGCTTGTCGGCGATGATGCTTGCGGTCAGATCGGGTTGCTGCTGGTCGAGCCGCACCTTTCCGGTCGCGCGCAACGTGCCGCTCGCGCCGTGGAACTCGACCTTCTGCAAATCGACGAGATTCTCCGACAACGCGATCCGAATGATGCCGTCCTTGAGCTGCACGCCCTGATCGACGACCGTCGCGGACAGGTTGTCGCCGGTGAGCGAGCCCGACAGATTCGGCTTCGCGACGATCCCCGCGATCACGAGCTTGAGCGCGATCTTCCCGCCCAGCAGATAGCTCGCGCCGAGCAGCCCGCCCGTCGTGCGCAGTTCGGGAATGTTCGCGTCGATAGCGCCGGTGAGCGGCGCGTTGTCGTCGAGGGTGAGCATGCCGTCGCGATTGACGAGCGGCGTGTGCACGTTCGCCTCGATCACGCCGATACGGCTCGCCTGCGCATGCAGCGACGCGTTCAGGCGATTGCCGCCGGTGAAGTCCGCGCGCGCCACGATATCCGTGATGCCGAGCGCGGAGAGACCGCGCGTGCCGTCGATCGTCACGTCGCCGCCACGGCGCTTGACCTGCGCGTAGCCCGTCGCGGTCGCGCCGAGCGAGAAGTTCCAGTCGCCGTCGAAGACGAGGTCGGTGCGGATCGGCGGCTCCGCGCCCGTCAGTTCCTGGCGCACGTCGAGCAGGTGCGGCACGGACAGGTTCGTGAGCGTGCCCGCCGATTGCAGACGGCCGTTTTCCATTGCAAACGACTTCAGGTTCAGCACCGCGCCTTCCGCGACCAGCCGCGTTGCGCCGAGCACGAGGCGCTTCGGGCCATAACTCACCGTCAGCGGCGATTCGAGATTCAGCGACGGCGTGCCCTTGTTCGACAGCTTCGTGATCGCGCCGTCCCAGTGCGGGCCGTCGGGCGCATCGGTGAACTTGCCCGCCGCGCCGAGCGCGAGATTCACCGGCTGGCCGCGCACCTTGCCCGTCGCGGTGACGTCGAACGTGTGATGCGCGCGCGTGCCGTTCAGGTTCGCGTCGAGGTTCGCGACTTCGACGCCCTCCGTGCTCGCGTCGCGCGCCTTCAGCGTGAAGACGAGCGCGCCGTTCGCGCCGTCGCGGATATCCGCTCGGCCTTCCGCATGGCCGACGCGGTTCGCGCCGAAAACGACGCCATCGGCCTGATAGTTCGCCGCAATGTTCGGATGCGCGATCGAGCCGGTCACATCGCCGTCCGCCTTCGCCGTGCCCGCGATGCCGAAGCCGAGCCGCTCCAGCGCGGGCGCATCCACCTTGAAGCGCAGGCGGTCGCCGGGCGCGCCGAAGCTGCCGTTCAGATCGACGTTGTTGCCCGCCACCGACAGCGACGCCCTGCTCGGCAGAAGACGCGTGCCCGCGACCTGCACGGTGCCCTCGCCTGTCATCGGCAGATTGTCGTACATGCTGTCGTTCAGCTTGAACGTCGCCTTGGTCGTGAGCGTGGGCGCGAGTTGCCCCGATGCGGCCAGCGTGCCGTTCACGCGTGCTTCGATCACGCGCGCCGGCGCGGCGGGCTTCTTCGGCGCGCCTTTCTTCGCCGGCGCGGGCTTCTGCGCGATCAACTGCTGTTGCAATAACAGCGGGTTGAAGTCGACGATTCTTGCCTTCAGGTCGTAGCTCGAACTGGCGTCCTTCCTGAGCGCGCCGTTCAGTTCGACCCGACCCTTGCCGACCGCGAGCTTCACGTCGTCGAGCGAGGTTTGCTTCGGATCGAGCTTCACCTTGGCTTGCGCGCGGATCGCCGCTTTCGGGTCGTTGAGATCGGCGGTGATCGTCTGCGTGTCGCCCGCGAGCACGATGCCGATCGGCCCGGCGAAATCCGTCGGGCGCAGCGTCGGCTCGATCGCGTTCAGATCGAGCTTCGCGACTTTCAGATCGAACTTGCCCTTGCCGCCCGCGAGCGCGCCGCCGCCCGTCACGGTTGCGTTCTTCACGAGCCGCACGTTGAGATCGGTGATGCTTTGCTCGGCGGCGTCGAGCCGCACGTTCGCGCGCGCGTCGATAAGCGGCAGCAGCTTCTTGTCGATGGAACCGGGCTTCGCGTTGACGATCGACACCGGCCCGCTCACGACGAACGCCTTCGGGTCCGCGCCTTCGGCCGGCTTCACTTCGGCGCGCACGGCCAGATCGGCCTCGGGCGCGCTCGGGCTGAATGCCTGCGGATTCACGTGATCGAAGGTGACGAGCGCGGACTTGAGCGGCACGTCGGCGAAGGGCAACGCTTCGACATGCGCGCGCCCGACGAGCTTCATGCCGCTCGCATCGACGTCCGCGATCAGGTCTTCGAGCGAGCCGGACAGCCGCGCGCTCACATTCACCGCCTCGTTGTTGACCTTGCCGGCATAGCCCGCGTCGCCGGAGAGCGGGAACGGGCGCGCGCCGCCATCCAGCTTCAGCGCCGCCGTCACCGCGCCGAACGGCGTATCGAGGCGCTGAACCGTCGCCTGGTGATGCTGCCCGTCGCTGCGGCCGTTGAAAAGCAGCCGCGAGAATTCGGTGGTCGTCGTGCCCTGATGCAGGCGCAGCTTCTCGACGGAGAGATCGTCGATCGCCAGTTGAATCGGAATGCGCAGATCGTTCGGCAGTTCCGTCTTCTTGCTCGGCTCGTTCGACGGCGCGATGCGGGCATCGACCGTCCCGATGTGCAGATACCCGATCGTGAAGCGCAGCGGCTCGCGGGTGAGCGCCCAGCGGCCCGACACGCTGTCGACCGCGATGTCCGTGCCCTTGCCGTCTTTCCAGTGCACGTCGCGCAGTTGCAGGCCGGTCGCGATCGCGCCGCCGTCGAGCTTGCCGCTCAGTTGTCCTTTGAGCAGCGAGGTGGCGGCGTCCCACGCGTAGCGGGTGCCGCGCTCGGTCGTCAGCACGTAGAACACGCCGCCGACGGCGAGCGCGGCGATCAGCACGACGACGAGCACGAGCGCGCCGATCCAGCGCGCGAGACGGCGCCAGCCGCTTTTGCGCGGCGGCGTCGTCTTCGCGCCGCCGTCGCCGCCGCCTTCGTTGCCGGGGGGCGACGCTTCAGCGTCCGCTTGTTTCGTCGGGTCCGTCATGCCGATTCACTTCCCTTCATCGTTCTCGCGCGCATCAGAAGGCGATGCCGAGCGTCAGATACGGCTTGATGCTCTTGTTCTTGAACCCATACGCCAGGTCGACGTTCACCGGGCCGACCGGGCTGCGCCAGCGCGCGCCGATGCCCGCGCCGGGCTGGAACACGCGCTCGCCCCAGGTGTCGGTCGCGGTGCCGATGTCGAAGAACACCGCGCCGCCCCAGTCGTGCGTGAACCAGTGTTGATATTCGCTGCTGCCCGTCACCATGTACTTGGTCGGCAGGATCGAGCCCGCGACGTTGTTGCCGATACTCAGATAGCTGTATCCGCGCACCGAGTTCGCGCCACCCGCGCGAAACAGCAGCGACGCGGGCACGCCGCTCGACGGCCCGCTCGTGAACACGCCGCCGAACTCCGCGCGGAACACGAGCAGATCGTTCTTGCCGAGCGGCACATACTGCAGCGCGTTGGTGTAGAGGCGCGCGAACGTCTGATCGGCCATCACGCCCTTGACGGCGAAGCCCGCCTCCGCCCGGATGATATTGCCGCGGCGCGGGAACAGCGGATCGTCGACGTCGCGGCGCACCCAGCTCCACGCGGGCACGAGCGCGCGCGCCGTCGACGGATTCGGCTCGTTTTGCGTCAGGCGGTCGTCGTAGAAAGTCAGCGAATACGTCGTGTCGATGTTCTGACGCGAGCGCGAACGCTGCACGCCGACGCGCGCGCTGTAGATCTCCGTGCTCGATACGTCGGTGATCGTGTAGGAGCCGAATACGGCGTTCACCCAGCCGTGCGAATCGGGCGGCATCGCCAGTTGCACGCGGCCGTACTGCTGCGTCTGGTCGAGCCGGCCGGAGATCGTGAACGGATACGCCTTCCCGAACGTGTCGAGATAGCTGTACGCGCCCTGGATGTGAAAACCCGTGTCCGTCGCGTAGCCCACGCCGTAGCGGATGCTGTTGTACGGGTACTCGCTCACCTTCACGTGCAGCGGCGTTTCGACCGGCTTGCTGACGTCGTTGTCCACGTCGATCGCCACGCTCGCGTAGTACGGCGTGTTCTGGATCTGCCGCTGCAACTCGTTTACGCGCGCGACGTCGTACACCTCGCCTTCCTGAATCGGATTCACGTGATCGATGATCCACGCGGGATAGCGCTTCGGCCCGCTCACATCGAGCTTGCCGAGCGTGAAGGTCGGACCGCTGTCGAAGGTCACGGAGAGATCGGCGAGATGCGCGCGCGGATTGATGCGCGCCTGCGAGCGCACGATCTTCGCGCCGAGATAGCGCTTCGACTGCAGCGCCCTAAGCGCGGCGTTCTTCGCATCGTTCCAGCCGCTTTGCGTGAACGGATCGCCTTCGTTGACCGAAAAGGCGAAACGCGCCGCGTTCTCCCGCGCGTGGTCCTCGGTCGTCACCGCGCCGGTGAAATGCAGCTGCACCGAGGCGATCTGGGTCCGCGGGCCGGGGTCGACGCTCACCTTGACGCTGCGTTTGTCGTCGACGGTCGTGACATCCGTGCGCACGACCGGCGTGAAATAGCCTTCGGTCGCGACGAGATCGCGCACGTCCTTGGGCGTGGCGGTGACGAGGAACTGGAACTGGTCGTCGCTCACGTCGTCGCGCCTCGCGAAGCGCGCGATGTCGAGATTGTCCTTGAGCAGCTTCTTCACGCTGCGCGGCGCGTCGACGTCGACGTCGTACTTGGCGAATGCAGGCGTGGCGAGGCCGAACGCGATGAACGCGACCATCAAGGCCGGCAAGCGTCCCGCGCCTGGCGACTTCGCGCGCAACGCGCGCAGCGGATCAAACGAACGCCCCGCCAAACGTGACCTCCGGCATCGGGATGAATGGGATTGGTATAAACGTGCAGCCGACGCGCAAGCGGGCGCAGGCGCTATTTCACCACATCGGCATGCGCCGCCACCGCAAAGCGGCCCGCCTCGCGCCAGACGTGCGCCGTTGGACGGCTCTGTGCCGGCCGGGTTCCGCAAAACCGGCACGCACGTGCGCCTTTCGAGACACGAAACACGCGCTCGCCGATATGCGTTGCCGCCGCACGCTTGCGGTAAAATTCCGCCCAAAGGCAAATTCACAGGCGAAACGCGCGCTGGCGCGTTCGCCGACATCGTCAAAGAGGCCTGCGCCTCGACCCCAACGGAAGCCGGATCATGTATCAGTCGGATATCACCCAGTTCATCAATCAGTTGAAAGAGCAAAAGCCGTCGCTGGAAGAAGAACAGCGCCGCGGCCGCGCACTTCTGTGGGACAAGCAGCCGATCGACCTCGACGAGCGCAGCACGCAACAGAAATCCCGCGTGAACCAGACGCCCTACGTCTACTACCAGAACTTCTGAACGTGAGCGCAGCCGGCCACGAGCCGCAATCGTCCGCGCATTCGCCGCATGAGGGCAAGCGCGACGACGCACGGGAAGACCGGACGGTGGCGCTCGCCACGCCCGCGACCGATTCGACGCCCGACACCATCGACGGCGTTGCGATCGCGCATCTGTACGGCGAGCCGCTCTGGAAGCTGCCCACCGACCTCTACATTCCGCCCGATGCGCTAGAGATCTTTCTCGAAGCGTTCGAAGGCCCGCTCGACCTGCTGCTCTATCTCATCCGCAAGCAGAACTTCAACGTGCTCGACATCCCGATGGCGGATGTCACCGCGCAATACCTCGGCTACGTCGACCAGATCCGCGAATCGAATCTGGAGCTCGCGTCGGAGTATCTGCTGATGGCCGCGATGCTGATCGAAATCAAGTCGCGCATGCTGCTGCCGGTCAAGAAAGCCGACACCGGCGAGGAAGCCGAAGACCCGCGCGCCGAGCTCGTGCGGCGCCTGCTGGAATACGAGCAGATGAAACTCGCCGCGCAGAAGATCGACCAGCTGCCGCAGCTCGGCCGCGACTTCCTGCGCGCGGACATCTATATCGAGCAATCCGCCGAGCAGCGCTTCCCCGACGTCGACATGAACGACCTGCGCGCCGCGTGGGCCGACGTCATCAAGCGCGCGAAGCTGGTTCAGCATCACAAGATCTCGCGCGAGGAGCTTTCGGTGCGCGAGCATATGAGCGTGATCCTGAGGCGGCTTCAGACCGCGCGTTTCATGGAGTTCACGGAGCTTTTCGACACCACGCGCGGCGTGCCGGTGGTCGTCGTGAATTTCATCGCGATGCTGGAGCTGTCGCGCGAATCGCTGATCGAAATCACGCAGGCCGAGCCTTACGCGCCGATCTACGTGAGACTCGCGTACTCGCCCGCCTAGAATTCGCTTTTCCTTTCCCTAGCCTCGGTGCGACGCTGATCCAAGCCGCCCGCCAGGAGACACCCGCTCGATGAAAGTCATCAGCTCCATCCATGAACTGCGCGACCAGTTGCGCGGCCAGAACCGAACCGCCTTCGTCCCGACGATGGGCAACCTTCACGAAGGCCATCTCTCGCTGATGCGCCTCGCGCGCCAGCATGGCGATCCGGTCGTCGCGAGCATTTTTGTGAACCGCCTGCAATTCGGCCCGAACGAAGATTTCGACAAGTATCCGCGCACGCTGCAGGACGACATCGAAAAGCTGCAGAAAGAAAACGTCTACGTGCTGTTCGCGCCGACCGAGCGGGACATGTATCCGGAGCCGCAGGAGTATCGCGTGCATCCGCCGCACAATCTCGGCGACATTCTCGAAGGCGAATTCCGCCCCGGCTTCTTCACGGGCGTGTGCACGGTCGTGATGAAGCTGATGTCGTGCGTGCAGCCGCGCGTCGCGGTGTTCGGCAAGAAGGACTATCAGCAGTTGATGATCGTGCGCGCCATGTGCAACCAGTTCGCGTTGCCGACAGAAATCGTCGCGGCCGAGACCGTGCGCGACGCGGACGGCCTCGCGCTGTCGTCGCGCAACCGGTTCCTGTCGGCGGATGAGCGGGCCGAAGCGCCCAAGCTCGCCGAAGAGCTACAGCGCGTGCGCGAAGCGGTGCTGTCGGGCAATCGCGATATCGCCGCGCTCGAGCGCGATGCGATGAACGCGCTCGCCGGTCGCGGCTGGAAGCCCGATTACATCAGCGTGCGCAAGCGCTCCAACCTGCTGCCGCCGGGCGAGGCGGACGCGGATGCGCCGCTCGTCGTGCTCGCGGCCGCGAAACTGGGCACCACGCGACTCATCGACAATCTGGAAATCTGAAGGAAGCATCATGCAACGCACCCTGCTCAAATCGAAGATTCACCGCGCGACGGTCACGCACTGCGAATTGCACTACGAAGGCTCGTGCGCGATCGACGAAGACCTGCTCGAAGCCGCGAACCTGATGGAGAACGAGCAGATCGACATCTGGAACGTGAACAACGGCGAGCGCCTCACGACTTACGCCATCAAGGGCGAGCGCGGCAGCGGCATGATCTCGCTGAACGGTTCGGCCGCCCGGCGCGCGCAACTGGGCGATCTCGTGATCATCGCGGCGTTCGCGCAGGTCGATGAGGAAGAGATCAAGGCGGGCTGGAAGCCGAATCTCGTGTTCGTCGACGACGACAACCGCATCAAGGGAAGCCGCGATCACGTGCCGACGCAGAACTGGACGTAATCGCCGCTTCCTGGCACAAGCCGGCGTTCCTGCGGGACGCCGGCTTTTTTATTTTTTACACACCCATTCGATGATCGGCGCCCACTGCTCCAGATCCTTCTCGACGCGGCTCTTCGCCACGTCCCAGATGGTGAGACCGTGCGCCGCGAGCTGGACGTAGTTCTGCGTATCGCGCAGAAAGCCGAGCACCGGCAGGTCGAGCCCCTCGACGAAGCGATGCAGCTGGTCCGCCGAGCGCGTGCGCGCATCCACGCGCATGCCGACCACGCCGACTTCGATCGATCCCTTGCGCACCGCCTTTTCCTTCGCGAGTTTCGCGAGAAAGTCCTGCGTCGCGAGAATGTCGAACATCGACGGCTGCAGCGGCACGATCACCTTGTCCGCCAGTTCCAGCGCGAGCGCGAGGCGATTGCCGTGCACGCCGGCGGGGGTATCGACGACGGCTTTCTCCAGACCTTTGGGCGGCTTCGCGGGCGTATCGATGTCGATGACCCATTCCTCGATCTTCGGCAGCGTGTCGACGCGCAACGAGAGCCACGCGTGCGATGAGCGCTGCTTGTCGAGATCGGCGAGCGCGACCCACTCGCCTTCTGCCGCGAAATACCCGGCCAGATTGGTTGCGAGCGTGCTTTTGCCCACGCCGCCCTTCGGATTTGCCACCACGATCACGGTCATGAAGTGTCCCGGATTTTTTGTTGAGCGCGCGGGCGCTTGGCCGCGCGGGCGCGCACGATTTCGCTTTACAAGAACAGGTGCATGATTCGAGCGTTGATATTATCGGCAAAAGTGCTGCATCCGGCACGCTGGCCGAACGGCCGTGCCGCATTCGCCGCCAATCCCGGCATTCGTCCTCCTTTCCGACTCCGACCGCCCATGACCCAGCTCCGCCCCGATGTCACGCTCGATTTCCTGCGCCACCGCCAGAAAGGCCGCCTGCCCGACCTGCTCGGCGTGCAACTGATTTCGCTCGATCAGGGCGAACTGAGCGGCGAACTCACGATCCGTCCGGAACTGCTCGCGCCCAACGGCTTTCTGCACGCCGCGACCGTCGTCGGCCTGGCGGATACGTGCTGCGGCTACGCATGCATCGCGCATCTGCCGGAGAAGGCGCAGAACTTCACGACGCTCGAACTGAAGAGCAACCACGTTTCGACGGCGCGCGAAGGAAAGATCGTCGCGAAGGCCACGGCCGTGCATCTCGGACGCAGCACGCAGGTATGGGACGCGACGGTAACGAACGGCGACGGCAAGCTCATCGCGATGTTCCGTTGCACGCAGATGATTCTTTATTGAGCGAAGGCGGCCTGCAGGGCGTCGAGATCGAGCGATTGCGCGAACGAATCCGCGAGACGATCGAGCGACACCTCGCGCAGCGCCGGGTAATCGAGCGGCTCGGCGCCCTTCACGCCCGCCCATGCGAGCAGCGCGGCGCAGGCTTCGGGTGTGTCGAATAGGCCGTGCAGATAGGTCGCGGCGATCTGACCATCGTCCGAAACGGCGCCGTCGACGCGCCCCGCATCCAGCGCGACGAACGGCCGCGCGAGCGCCGCGCCATGCGTGCGGCCCATGTGGATCTCGTAGCCGCGCACGCTCGCTTGCGTGTCGCCGATCGTCAGCCGGCCAGCGACGTTCTCCAGTTGCTTTTGCCGCGTGAGCACGGTGACGAGATCGAGCAACCCGAGCCCGTTCACGCAACCCGCCGCGCCTTCGACGCCATCCGGATCGTCGATCGTGCGCCCGAGCATCTGCATGCCGCCGCAAATGCCGAGCACCTTGCCGCCATAACGCAGATGCCGTTCGATCGCGCGGTCCCAGCCGTTCTCGCGCAGCCACGCGAGATCGCGTTGCACGCTCTTCGAGCCGGGCAGCACGATGAGATCGGCGGGAGGCGGCGCGATGCCCGCGCGCACGTAGCTGAAATCGACCTGGGCGTGCGCACGCAGCGCATCGAAATCCGTGTGATTGCTGATGCGCGGCAGCGCGGGCACGATCACCTTCAACGCAGGTGCATCGCGGCGCACGTGCGGCTGGCTCGGCAGCATGTCTTCGGCGTCGAGCGTCAGGCCGTGCAGATACGGCAGCACGCCGAACACCGGCTTGCCGGTTTGCGCTTCGAGCCAGTCGAGCCCTGGTTCCAGCAAGCCGATATCCCCGCGAAAGCGGTTGATGACGAACCCGCGCACGCGCGCCCGCTCGCTTTCCGACAGACACGCCAGCGTTCCGACGAGATGCGCGAACACGCCGCCGCGATCGATATCGGCGACGAGCACGACCGGGCAATCGACGCGTTCCGCAAAACCCATGTTGGCGATATCGCCCTCGCGCAGATTGATTTCGGCGGGACTGCCCGCGCCTTCGACGATCACCGCATCGAATTGATCCTGCAGGCGCGCATAGGATGCGAGCACGGCATCGAACGCGATGCGCTTGTAGTCGTGATACGCGCGCGCATCCAGGTTCGCGTGCGCGTGACCGTGGATGATGACCTGCGCGCCGCGATCGCTCGTCGGTTTGAGCAGCACCGGATTGAAGTCGATGCGCGCCGGCACGCCCGCCGCGATCGCCTGCAGCGCCTGCGCGCGGCCGATCTCGCCGCCGTCGATGGTCACCGCGCTGTTGAGCGCCATGTTCTGCGGCTTGAACGGCGCGACACGCACGCCGCCGCGCCGCGCGAGACGGCACAGGCCCGCGACGAGCGTGCTCTTGCCGGCATCGGACGTCGTGCCCTGGATCATCAACGTGCCGCGTGGCGTGAATGGCATCGGGGGATTCCCATGAAGAGCAACTCGCTATCTTAGCCCGTCAGTACAATATCGCGATGACCCCCGATCTCACTTTCATCCTCGGCGGCGCGCGCTCCGGCAAGAGCGCCCGCGCGGAACGTCTTGCCGCCGAAAGCGGGCTGCCCGTCACGTATATCGCGACCGCCCGCGTGGGCGATGCGGAGTTCGCCGAGCGCGTGCGGCATCATCGCGAGCGCAGGCCGGCGCACTGGTCGCTGGTCGAAGCGCCGCTCGATCTCGCGGGCGCACTTCGCGAAGCCGATCGCCCCGGGCATTGCGTGCTGATCGACTGCCTGACGCTGTGGCTCGCGAATCTGCTCTTCACGCCGACGAACGCGGGCGAAGCAATCGCCGTCCTGCCCGCCAGCGCGCGCGAGGCCTTCGCGCAATTCGACGCGGCGCTTACCGGCGTGCGCGGCAAGGTCATCGTCGTGAGCAATGAAATCGGGCTGGGTGTGGTGCCGCTCGGCTCGGTCACGCGTCTTTACGTCGATGAACTCGGCCGTCTGAATCAGCGCGTCGCCGCCGCGAGCGCGCGCGCGACGCTGATGGTCGCGGGCCTGCCGCTCTCGCTCAAAGGATAAGCGCGATGCTCCTTCTCTCCGCCTACGCGATGGCCCTGCTGGCGGTGCTCGGCGTGATCGTCGATCGCATCGTCGGCGAGCCGCGCGCGCGGCATCCGCTCGTCGGCTTCGGCACGCTCGCAAAGAAGCTCGAAGCGCGCATGAACACCGGCTTTCGCGCGCGGCCGGCGGGCATCCTCGCGTGGTTCGTGCTGGTCGCGCCGCCGGTGGGTATCGCGTGGTTCCTCGTCAGCGTGCTCCCGTTCGCCTATGCGTGCCTCGTGCATGTGTTGCTGCTCTGGTTCGCGCTCGGCGCGAAGAGTCTGCGCGAACACATCGCGCCGATTGCGCGCGCATTGAGCTTCGGCGATATCGACCACGCGCGCACGCTGACCTCGCGCATCGTGTCGCGCGACACGTCGCACGCCGACGAAAACGCGCTCTCGCGCGCGGCCGTCGAATCCGCGCTGGAAAACGGCAACGACGCGATCTTCGGCGCGATCTTCTGGTTCGCGGTCGCGGGCGGCCCGGGCGCGCTGATGTTCCGCCTCGCCAACACGCTCGACGCGATGTGGGGCTATCGCACGCCGCGCTATCTGCGCTTCGGCTGGGCGGCCGCGCGTTTCGACGACGTGCTCAACTTCATTCCCGCGCGTCTCACGGCGGCGACCTACGCGCTTGGCGGCGATACGCACATGGCGTGGCATTGCTGGCGCACGCAGGCGCGCTCGTGGGACAGCCCGAACGCCGGCCCTGTGATGGCCGCGGGCGCGGGCAGTTTGAACGTGCTGATCGGCGGGCCGGCGGTGTATCACGGCGTGCTCGAATCGCGGCCGACGCTCGGTGCCGGTCACGCGGCGAACCCGAGGCATGTGGTCGCGGCGTTGCGACTCGTCGAACGCGCGATGCTCATGTGGCTCGTGGCGCTGCTGGTCTTCGCCGCCCTCGGCGTCACCACGGGTAGCTGACATGGCGCATCCCATCCGGCATGGCGGCAATCTGCGCGAAGCGGCGCGCCGTTACGCGATTCCTTTCGATGACTGGCTCGATCTATCGACGGGCATCAATCCGCGCGGCTTTCCGGTGCCGCCCGTGCCCCCCGAGGCATGGCGACGCCTGCCCGAAGACGACGATGGCCTCGCGGAGCGCGCCGCGCGCTATTACGGCGCGCCTTTCGCGTTGCCGGCCGCCGGTTCGCAGGCGGCGATCCGCGCGCTGCCTGCGCTGTTGCGCCGCGCGACGGCGGGCGTCGCGCCACTGACCTACGGCGAATACGCGCCGGCGTTCGCGCGCGCAGGGCACGCAATCGCGACGCTCGACATCACCGAGCGCGACTTGCCCGATACGGTCGATCACGTGATCATCGCCAATCCGAACAACCCGACGGCGCAACACATTCCGCGCGACACGCTTTTGCATTGGCACGCGCAGCTCGCATCGCGCGGCGGCACGCTGATCGTCGATGAAGCATTCGCCGATGTCGATCCCGCCTCGTCGCTGGCAAGCGAAACCGCGCGCGAAGGGCTGATCGTGTTGCGCTCGGTCGGCAAGTTCTTCGGCCTCGCGGGCATCCGCGCGGGCTTCGTGCTGGCCGCGCCTTCGATCGTCGATGCATTGCGCGACGCGCTCGGCGCGTGGACCGTCAGCGGCCCGGCGCGGCACGCGGTCATGGCCGCGTTCGCCGATACCGACTGGCAGCGCGCGACGCGCGAACGCCTGAATCGCGACGGCGCGCGCCTCGCCGCGTTGATCGCGAGCCACGGCTTCGACGTGCGCGCGACGCCGCTCTTCGCGTGGACACCGATGCCCGAAGCGCGTGAGATTCAACACGCGCTGGCGTTGCGGGGCATCTGGACGCGCCTCTTCGATATGCCCGGCATGACGCCGAGCCTGCGCATCGGCTTGCCGGATGCGGAAGGCGACTGGGCGCGCCTGTCGCTCGCATTGCAGGAGACTTGCGCGTGATGCTGCGCGGTGCAATCGCCTTGCTGATCGGCGTCGCTGCTGCGCAAGCGCACGCGATCACCGTGACCGATGACAGCGGCGCATCGGTCACGCTCGCGAAGCCCGCGCAACGCGTCGTCAGTCTCGCGCCGCACGTGACCGAACTGCTGTTCGCGGCGGGCGGCGGCGCGCGCATCGTCGGCGCTGTGACGTATAGCGACTATCCGAAGGAAGCGCAGGCTATCCCGCGTGTCGGCGACAACAAGGCGCTCGACCTCGAACGCATCGTCGCGTTGCATCCCGATCTGATCGTCGTGTGGCGGCATGGGAACGCGGCGCGTCAGATGGATCGACTGACGGCGCTCGGCATTCCGGTCTACTTCAGCGAACCGAAACATCTCGACGATATCGCCGCGAGCATCGACAAGCTCGGCGCGCTGCTCGGCACGTCAGCGCAAGCACACGCGAGCGCGGATGCGTTCACGCGCGACATCGCGCAACTGCGCGCGCGTTATGCGGCGCGGCCGACCGTGAGCGTGTTCTATCAGGTCTGGGACGATCCGCTGATGACGCTCAATCGCGACAACGTCTTCGACGAAGTGATCGGGCTGTGCGGCGGCGTGAACGTATTCGCGGCGGAAAAACCGCGCGTGCCGACGATATCGAGCGAAGCCGTGCTCGCGGCGAATCCCGAAGCGATCGTCACCGCGACGCCCGGCGCGACGCAGCCGGATCGCCCGTTGCCGGCGCTCGAACGATGGAAGCGCTGGACATCGTTGACGGCGGTTGCGCGCGGCAATCTCTTCGGGATCGACGGCGATCTCATCAACCGGCCGACGCCGCGCCTCGTGCTCGGTGCGGCCGAGCTTTGCCGCGATCTGGAAACCGTGCGCGGGCGGCGTGTGAAATAACCAGGGTAGCGCCGAAAGCCTAAGCATTCCACCGCACAAGCAGCCACTGCCCGCGCACGCGCCTGAACCACGCGAGCCCGCCGAAATCGAGCGGCCATTGCAGCGCGCTCTCACGCGCGATGCCGAGAAGATGCGCCGCAAGCACACGCACGACGCCCGCATGAGCGACGGCATGCACGGCGTTCTTATCGACACACGCCGCGTCGAACCATGCGATAACGCGTTGCGCGAACTGCGCGAGACTCTCACCGCCGTGCGGACACGCATGTTCGACATCGGCGGCCCAGGCATCGATGAGCGCGCGATCGATCGTGTCCCACGCGCGGCCTTCCCACGCGCCGAAGTGCATCTCCATGAGACGCGCATCGATATGCGCATCGGCTGAAAGGACACGCGCCAGCGACGCGCATCGCTCGAGCGGACTCGCATGCCATCCGTCCACGCACGCCGGAACGTCCAGCGCCTTCATGCGCGCCGTCAATGCGCCGGCGAGATCGCGCACATCGTGGCGCAAGGGCACATCGGTCTGGCCATAGCACACGCCCGCTTCGATGGCGACTTCTGGATGTCGAATCAGGACGAGATCCATGCGAGCCCGATGAGATAGATCGCGATTTCGAACACTTGCTGCGCGAATCCCAGGCAATCGCCCGTATAGCCGCCGATGCGACGCACGAAGTATCGCCCGATAAAGAAGCGCAAAACGATCAGCGCGACGATCGTGACGCACGCGAGCTTCCAGTCGATCACGAAAAGCCAGGGCACGCCGAACACGAGCGCGAGCGCGAACGACGCAGCGCTCATGCGCTGCGCGACCGGTTTGGCCTTGCCCTCGGCGCGCACGTAGTCGAGCGTGACGAGATAGCTGATCGCGAACGCGCGGCTCGCGGCGTGCGCGGCGATCATCGTCCACGCGACGCGTTGCGGCGGCAGCGCGGTGAGCGTCTGCCATTTCAAAGCGAGCGCGATCACGAGTGCAATCGCGCCGAATGCGCCGATGCGCGAGTCGTGCATGATGCGCAGCGCATCCTCGCGCGTGTACGCGCCGCCGAACGCATCGACGCAATCGGCGAGTCCGTCTTCATGGAATGCGCCGGTCATGACGAGCGTCGCGGCCATCGATAACAGCACTGCGACGCCCGCGGGAAACACGCGCAACGTCGCGAGATAGACGAGCGCCGCGACGCCGCCGACCATCGCGCCGACGAGCGGAAAGTAACGCGCCGCCGCGTTCAGATACTCGCGCTCGAAGCCGACCCAACGCGGCACCGGCACGCGCGTGAAATAGCCGAGCGCGGTGAAGAAGTAGCGCAGTTCGTCGAGGGGACGCATCTCAACCGGCTTTGTTCGACACACCGGCCGACTCGAAGCTCGCCATCTCGTCGACGAACGCGACGGCCGCGCGCAGGATCGGCAACGCGAGCGCCGCGCCCGTGCCTTCGCCGAGCCGCAGATCGAGTTGCAAGAGCGGCGCGGCATCGAAATGCGCGAGCATGCGCCGATGCCCCGTTTCGTTCGACGCATGCGCGAACACGCAGTACTCGAGCACCTCGGGCGCGATCTTCGCGGCCACGAGCAACGCCGATGTCGCGATGAAGCCATCGACCAAGATCGTCATGCCTTCGCATGCGGCGGCGAGATACGCGCCCGTGATCATCGCGATTTCGAAGCCGCCGAAGGTCGCGAGCGTGTCGATCGCATCGCCTTCGCGATGCAGCGCGAGCGCGCGGCCGAGCACATCGCGCTTGTGCGCGAGGCCATGGTCGTCGAGACCCGTGCCGCGGCCGACGCACTCGCCGATCGGCAGATCGCACAAGCGGCTCATCAGACACGCCGCCGCCGATGTATTCGCGATGCCCATCTCGCCGAAGCCGATCACGTTCGTGCCGAGCGACGCGTGATGCCGCACGCGCGCCGCGCCGCGCGCGATGCCTTCGAGCGCGGTCTCGCGCGACATCGCGGGCTCCCGCGCGAAGTTGCGCGTGCCGAGTCCCAGCGACAGGCGTTCGTACCCGTGGTCGATGGGAATCGGCGTCGCGACACCCGCATCGACGACTTCGAGCGACATGCCGACCGAGCGCGACAACGCGTTGATCGCCGCGCCGCCGCTCAAGAAATTCGCGACCATCTGCGCCGTCACTTCCTGCGGATACGAACTCACGCCCTCCTTCGCGATGCCGTGATCGCCGGCGAAGACGATCATCGCGGGACGCTCGATGCGCGGCCTGGTCGCGCGCTGGATCAGGCCCATTTGCAGCGCGAGGGATTCGAGCCGCCCGAGACTGCCGGGCGGCTTCGTCTTCATGTCGATGACGCGGCGCAGTTCGGCTTCGAGTGCGCGGTCGAGTGCGCGGGGCAGCGGGATGTCGTTGAACGAGGACATCGAAATTCCTTTCAGGGGCGATGAATGGAAGGCACGAGCGCTTCATGCTCGCCGTCGCGGATGAGCGCGAGCGGATAGCCGAATGCCGCGCCCGCGCGTTCGGGCGTGAGGACGTCGGCGACGAGGCCCGCGTGAGCGGCGCCGTTGCCGTCGAGCAGGAGCGCATGCGTCGCGAAACGGCGCGCAAGGTTCAGATCGTGGCACGAGAAGATTACGGTGCGCTTGTGCTCGCGCGCGGTGTCGCACAACATATGGAGGCAGTCGATCTGATGACGCAGGTCGAGATGCGAAAGCGGTTCGTCGAGCAACAGGCACGGTGCGTTCTGGCACAGCACGGCAGCCAAGGCAACGCGCTGGCGTTCGCCACCCGAGAGCGTCAGCACGTCGCGCGAGGCGAAGGACGCGAGGCCGAGCGTGTCGAGCGCGGCGCGCGCGGCGCTGCGGTCGTCTTCGTTCTCCCAACCCCAGCCGGTGAGATAGGGAAAGCGGTTGAGCAATACGGTGTCGAGCACGGTCGCGCTGAAGGCGTCGTGCATGGCTTGGGGCATCAGCGCGCGCGCGCGTGCGAGGTCCGCCGCGCGCCATGACGCGAGTGCGCGGCCATCGAGCGACACGCGGCCTGACGCCGGTTTCGAGAGACCCGCGAGCACGTTGATGAGCGTCGTCTTGCCCGCGCCGTTCGGCCCGGCGATGCACCATACTTCGCCCGTCGATATCGTCTGCGTGAGACCGCCGATGAGCGTGCGCGCGCCCGCGCGAATCACGACGGCATCGAGTTGCAAGGTCATCGCGCTCTCCGCAAGAGCATCCACAGGAACATCGGCACGCCGATCAGCGCCGTGACGACGCCCACCGGCAACTGCGCGGGCGCGATCACGGTGCGCGCGGCCAGATCGGCGGCCATCACGGCGAGGCCGCCCGCGAGCGCGGCGGCGGGCACGAGCATGCGCTGATCGTTGCCGAACGCGAGGCGCAGCAGATGCGGCACGACGAGGCCGACGAAGCCGATGGTTCCCGCCGTCGTCACCGCAGCCGCCGCGGCGATCGACGCGACGAGATACACACGCAGGCGCAATCGTTCGACCGGCACGCCGAGCGCACGCGCGGTGGCATCGCCGCGCAGAAGCACGTTCAATTGCGGCGCGACAGGAACGATGGCGACGAGCGCGACAGCGAGCGCAATCAACGCAGGCCACGGCGCAGCCGCGCCATTGAGATCGCCCGTCAGCCAGAAGATCATGCCGCGCAGCCGGTTCTCGGGCGCGATGCTCAGCATCAGCGTGATCAGCGCGCCCCATCCCGATGCGATCACGACGCCCGTGAGCAATAGTCGCGGCGACGCATCCTGAGCGCTCTGCCTGAGATCCTTGCGCGCGAGTCCGAGCACGACGACGATCGATGCGAACGCGCCCGCGCACGCCGCGATATCGACGCCCCACCACGGCACCGATGCGAGCATCGCGGCAAGCGCGAACGTCGCGGCGCCGCCGGATACGCCGAGCACGTACGGCTCCGCGAGCGGATTGCGCAACAGCACTTGCAGCAGCGCACCCGCCATCGCGAGCAGCGCGCCCGATGCGAAGCCCGCGAGCGCGCGCGGCAGCCGCAAGGTGAGCACGATCTCATCGGCGATATCGGGCATCGCGGCGTGCGAGCGAACGAGCGCGCCGAGCGCACGCGACATGGGCAACGCGACACTGCCCATCGCGAGCGACGCGACGAGCACGATGAACGTCGCCACGGCGAGCGCGATCCAGATCGCGGCCGCGCGGCTCGCGTTCATCGCACGCGCACGCTGGAGACACTCAGGCGCGTTGCTCACGACGGATGCCAGCCGAGCGTGATATAGGCGCCGCGCCGCGGCGTGTTGTACGAGTACGCAAGTTCATAGTCCTTGTCGAACAGGTTGTCGATGCGCGCTGTGACGTACCACGACTTCGAGACGTCATAGCGCGCCGAAAGATTCACGATGCCGTAACCCGCGAGCGTCGAATCGTAATCGTGGCGCTCTCCGCTCATGATCCACTCGCCGCCGACGCGCCAGCGCGCGATCGTGCGATGCACCGTGAGCGTCGCGAAATGCCGCGCGCGCCGCGTCAGATCCTCGTGATTCGTCTCGTCGACGGGATTCTGGAACGTGACGCCCGCGCGCACGTCGGTTGCGCCGACATGTCCCGCCCACGATCCCTCGATGCCCTGCACTTTCGCGCGCCCGACGTTCTGCGCGACATAGTAGAACCCGCCGTCGGAAACATAGTCGATCAGATTCGAATAGCGCGTCTGGAACAGCGTCACGCGCATCACGCCGAGCGCATTCGATGCGTACTGCAACGCCGCCTCGACCGAATGGCTGCGCTCCGGCTGGATCGACGGATTGCCGCTGAACGGATAGTAGAGGTCGTCGAAGCTCGGCGCGCGAAACGAAGCCGCATAGCTCGCGCTCGCCTTCCAGTGCGCATCGAAGTGATATGCGTAGCCCAGATAGTAGCTGTTCGCGCCGCCGAAATCGGAATACTGATCGTGCCGCAGATTCGCCTGCAAATCGTTCGCGCCGATGTGCCCCACGTAGCCCGCGAACACCGAATTCACGTGACGATCGGGCGCCGTGAACTGGTCGGAATCGAGCGTCTGATCGAGATGCTCGTAACCGGACAACAGCGTGTGCGCATCGGTGATCCTGAAATCGTTCTGCCACGTGTATTGCCGATTCTCCGAGTCGAAGCGGCTCGTATAGACGCCGTTCTGCTCGATATTCGCGCGATCCTGCCCCTGCGCGACCGTGAAGTGCGTGGTCCAGTTGTCGGTGATCCTGCCATTCGCGAACACCGACGCCGAACGCACGCGATCGTGCGCTTCGTTGATGTCGGATGGCTGGCCGTAGGCATCGTCGAAACTGTCGATGCCGTTCGATTGCATGAAGCGCACGCCCGCATCCCACTTGTCGCTGAACCGGTGGCGCAGCGTCGCCGCGACGCTCTCGTTCAGATAGCCGTTCGCGTTAGGATTCGCGCCGGGCGCGATCGCCGGATCGATCGACGAGAATCCATCGGTCTTTTCGCGTGACACGTTCAGGCTGAAGGTCGTGCGGCCGTCCTTGTCGAGCGCGCCGTTCACGCCCGCCGATTGACGCTGCGTGTGATAGCTGCCGTACTCGGCCTCGAAAGCGAAGCGCGGCGGATGCGGCTCGCCTTCCCTGGTGAAGATCTGCACGACCCCGCCAATCGCATTCGAGCCGTACAACGCCGATACATTGCCGTTCACGACCTCGACGCGCCCGATCTCATCGAGCATCAATTGCGATAGCTGCGCCGCGCCGAGCGACACCGATTCGACGCGCACGCCATCGATCAGAACGAGCGATTGCGACGACGCCGCGCCGCGTATGTAGACGCCCGAATTCGCGCCCGGTCCGCCGTTGCGCGTGACCTGCACGCCGGGCGCGAGCGCGACGAGGCCGAGCGCATCGTCGGCGTTGGCATCGGCGATGTCCTGTTCATCGAACGCCGATGTCTGCGGGATCGATTCGGCGAGCGGCTGCGGCGCGCGCGTCGCGGTGACGACGACTGGGGCAAGCGTTTGCGAGGCGCCGTCGGCGGCGTGCGCCGCGCCGGGGAGCGCCGAGCCGAAGACCGCTGCAACGAGCGCGACATGACGAGTGGGGCCGTTCTTGAGCGCGGCCTGTGGCAATACCATGAGTGAAGTTCCGTTTCGCATGAGCGCGACCCCGCTCCCCGCGAGGACGATGCGCGACGAACGCACTTGCGCATTGAGCGCCGATGCGTCGAACTCTGGCCGGTATCCGGGCTGACGACGGATCGTCTCGCCTTCCCGCGCATCGTGCGCAGTGGCGTCGACACGTTTCTTGCAGTGGATTCGAATAACAAACCCGGTGTGATGAAAATCCACACGTTTGCGCTGCAAAAACGCGCATGAGACGACTTGCAACTTGCGTTGCGGTCGCTTACCGTTGCGGGGGCAGCACAGGTTGGCTCATCCCGGGTGGGTCCCGGTCGGACTTCGGAGACTTCGCTCCCTGTTTCCCGTTTGACTGCATCCGCGAGATCCGCGAATGCGAGCACCAAAAAGTGCGGCAAGTGTAGGAGCGCGGGTTGGGGCCGTCAAGAAAACGGCACGGACAGAGTAGCGCGGCACATGACGAATCGAACGAGAATCGGCCGGCCTGTCCCCACGAGCGATGACCAGCGCTCGCCTTTTCTGCACACGAATGCATGGCGACATGCGCTTGATTCGAAGGATTAAGCGCGAGATCGCATGCTGTTACGTCTCGAAACGAGACAATTATCGGAAGCTCCGTTGAACCGCGCTAAAATGCGAGGTCTTTAGAGGACGCAGCACATGCTCAACGAACTCGAATCACTGTCAGGAAATATCGGCCGGCTGATCCAGATCAGCGAGCGCCACAATCAGGCGCGTCAGGCGCTGCAAGAACAACTCGAACAACTGCGCGCCGACTATGCGAACGTGCAGGCCGAACTTGCGCAAGTGCGTGAAGAGCGCGATACGCTGCAATCCGAACGCGACTCGCTCTCCGCGAAAATCGACGACGCGCAAGTACGCCTCAACGCCATTCTCGAAAAGCTGCCCCGCGCGAAGTCCGCGCAACATGCCGAATCCGACAATCAACTCGATCTCCTCGACGCCGATTCCCGGGAAGCACAGGAAGCGGAATTGCACGGCGAGCATCATCAAGGAGAGAAGGCATGACGACCACGCAGATCGAAGTATCCATTCTCGGGCAGCCGTATCGCCTCGCGTGCTCGCCGGAAACGGAAGGCGCATTGCGCGAAGCCGTCGCGCGCGTCGATGCCGAGATGAACAAGGTGCGTAATGCGAGCAGCGTGCGCGGCACGGATCGCATCGCGGTGATGGCAGCGCTTTCGCTGGCGTCGGAATTGCTTAAGCTGCAGGACAGCGTGCGTCACGGCGAGGCCTTCCCCGCCGAGGAAATCCGCCGCACGATGCATTCGATGAACGAACAACTGGGCGCGGTCATTGCGCAGTATGAAGCGCAGTGAGACGTCTGCGCGCTGAGTCAATCAGCACGCAATATCAATCGAAAAAAGAAACTGCCGATTTGCTCCCGAGAGGCTGCATAAGGCAAACGATTGGTGTAGAGTGACGGTTCCCTGCCTGGTTCGCCAAGGTCATATATTCCTTGAACCAATGCTACATTGGCACGGTTGCGGAACCTTGCAGCACGGGCGCGCGCGTCGCTAGTCCGATGTACCCGAAGTGTTGCTTACCGCGACCAATCTTGAACCCAGGTTCAGGATGCCGGCCTAGCGGCCGTGGCGGGGACCCATTCAAGAAACGGCATCGGTTTTTCCGATGCCGTTTTCATTTGCATCGACGATTTCCGCATAGCGAACCATCATGCGCTACTGGCTGATGAAGTCCGAACCGGACGAAGCGAGCATCGATCACCTCGCGCACGCGCCGAATAAAACCTTGCCGTGGACGGGCGTGCGCAACTATCAGGCGCGCAACTTCATGCGCGATCAGATGCAGCTCGGCGACGGTGTGCTTTTCTATCATTCGAGTTGTCCGGAGCCTGGCATCGCGGGCATCGCGAAAGTGTGCTCGACGGCGTATCCCGATCCCACTCAGTTCGATCCGAAGAGCGATTACTACGATCCCAAGTCCACGCAGGAAACGCCGCGCTGGATGCTCGTCGATGTCGAGTTCGTGAAGAAGACGCCGCTCATTTCTCTCGCCACGTTGCGCGAGCATGAGGCGCTCGCGGACATGCAGGTGCTCGCGCGCGGCAATCGCCTGTCGATCACGCCGGTAACAGAAGCGCAGTGGCGATTTATTACCGAACAACTCGTCTAACAAGGAACTTACGACACGAAGGCCGCGCCTAAATCCCGTCGCGAATCACGCGATATCCCGCGTTCGGAGTCCTTCGATGATCAACAAGAAAACCGCTGCCGCGCTCGCGCTCCTCGCGATGTCGGGCGCAGCGTTCACGCTTTCCCAAACGGCCGCCGCGCAAACGGTCATCACGCAGCCGCAGCCTTCAGGCGTGCTTTCTCTTTCGGCACAGGCAAGCGCGCAAGTGCCGCAGGATGTCGTCAACATCACGCTCTTCTACGAGCAGGAAGCGGCCGATCCCTCGTCTCTCACCAGTACGCTCAATCAGCGCGCCGAGGCCGCCTTGCGCGAAGCGAGGGGCGTCGACGGCGTGACCGCGAAGAGCGGCTCATTCACCGTGTATCCGGCAACGGACCGTGACGGCAAGATCTCCGCATGGCGAGGCCGCACGGAAGTCGTGCTCGAATCGCATGACTTCGCGGCGGCGTCGAAGCTCGCGGGCAAGATGAGCTCGTCGATGCAGGTAGGCAGCGTCGCGTTCTCGCTGTCGCCCGAGGCGCAGCGCGCGGCCGAGCAGAAGCTCGTCACGCAAGCCATCGATTCGTTCCGCAAGCAGGCGCAAGCCGCCGCGCAAGGGTTCGGCTACAGCAATTACACGATTCGGGAAGTGAACGTCGGACATAGCGGCGTTCAGCCGCGCCCGGTCATGATGATGCAATCGCGCGCGATGAGCGCCGATGCGAAGATGGCCGCCCCCATCGCGATGGAAGCCGGCACGACGACAGTGACCGTCGACGTCTCCGGTTCGGTGCAGATGGGGCGTTGAACGATGCGGGGCGTGCTGCCCCGCAAAGCTCAGGCTTTCGCGGATTCGGGCGGCAGGCGCAGATTGCGCTTGTACGCCCACACCATCACCAGCACGCCCACGATGATCATCGGCAGCGAGAGCCATTGGCCCATCGAGAGGCCGAGCGCGAGAAGGCCGAGATAGTCGTCCGGCTCACGCGCGAATTCCACAGTGAAGCGCGCCAGTCCATAACCGATCAGAAACAGCGCGGAGATCGCGCCGACGGGACGCTGCTTGCGCGAAAACGTCCAGATCACGATGAACAGCACGAGTCCTTCGAGCGCGATCTCGTACAGTTGCGACGGATGACGCGGCAGCATGTGATAGCGCTGGAAGATTTCCGTGAGATGGTATTGCGCGTCGAGTTGCGGATTCTTCGCAAGCCAGATCGCGTCGTCGTTCGTCGAGCTCTGGAAGAGCATCGCCCACGGCGCGTTCGGGCTCGTCACGCGGCCCCACAACTCGCCATTGATGAAGTTGCCGAGACGCCCCGCCGCAAGACCGAGCGGCACCATCGGCGCGACGAAATCCGTTACCTGCAGCCAGGTGCGCTTGCGGTGATACGCGAACAGCACCATCGCGAGCGTCACGCCGAGAAAGCCGCCGTGAAACGACATCCCGCCTTCCCACACCTTGAAGATGTCGAGCGGATGCGCCGCGTAATAGCTCGCCTTGTAGAAGATCACGTAGCCGATGCGCCCGCCGAGGATCGTGCCGAGGACGCCATAAAACAGCATGTCGTCGATGTCCTTGGCGGTCCAGCCCTGCGCCGCCACGTAAGGCAGGCGCAGACGCAGCCGGCCGATGACGATGGCCGATATGAACGCCACCAGATACATAAGGCCGTACCAGCGCACGGCGAGCGGTCCGAGATGAATCGCGACGGGATCGAAATTGGGATGTATGAGCATTCTGATGTGGGAGCTTGAGCGAACTACAAGGGCGAATCATACCGAACCCGCAGTTTCGGCCCGCGAACGAACGATCTCGATGAACCCCGCGAGCACCGGGCTCACTTCAGCCGCGCGCCAGACGAGGCCGGTTTCGACGAGCATCGCCGACGCGTTCAGCGGGCGCAGAGGACGATACACGACACCCGTGCGCCGCAGATGACGCAGCGAATGCGGCACGAGCGCCACGCCCATGCCGGCGGACACGAGGCTCACGATGGTCTGCATCTGGATCGCCTCCTGGCCGATGCGCGGCGTGAGGCCGGCCGCGCCGTAGCAGCCCATGATGATGTCATACAAACCCGGCGCGAGACGCCTCGGAAAGACGACGAGCGGCGCGGCGGCGAGATCGTGCAGATCGACGGGCGTATCGGCCCATTCGTCGGCGCCCTGCCCCAGGTCCTGCGCAGCATCGGCGGACATCGCAATGACGAGCGGCTCGCGCGCTACGGACACATACGAGAGCGACGTGGCATGGCGCGGCGGCAGCGGCGGAATTACCAGGCCCGCGTCGATGCGCCCGGCGACGAGTTCCTCGATCTGCACGTCGCTCGTCGCCTCGGTGAGTTGCAGCCGCACGCCGGGATAGCGCGCGCCGAACTCGCGCAGCAGCGCCGGCAAAAGGCCGTAATCGGCGGTGGAGACGAACGCGAGTGACAGCACGCCCGCCTCGCCGCGCGCGAGCGATTGCGCGAGCGGACGCAGCGCATCGGCGCTTGCAAGCAGGCGGCGGACTTCCGGCAGCAGGTCCTTGCCGACGGGCGTCAGCTCCACGGTCCGTTTCGTGCGCACGAAAAGCGCGACGCCGAGCGCGTCTTCCAGCGCGCGGATCGCCTGCGAGAGCGGCGGCTGCGTCATCGCGAGACGCGCGGCGGCGCGACCGAAGTGCATCTCTTCGGCGACCGTTACGAAGTAGCGCAACAGACGCAGTTCGATGGGCGGGTTTCTCTGCTCCATTGATATTCTTTGCGACCTAATAAGCCCTGAATAATATATTGGACAGACACATCGCAGGGGTTGCATGCTTGCTGCACTAGAGCAAAAACGTCCCCTCACGGAGCACATCATGGCCTTCAATCGTCGCTCGAAGCACATCACCCAGGGCGTCGCGCGTTCGCCCAATCGTTCGATGTATTACGCGCTCGGCTACAAGGAAGAAGACTTCGACAAGCCGATGATCGGCGTCGCGAACGGGCACTCGACCATCACGCCGTGCAACGCGGGCCTGCAGCGCCTCGCGGATGCCGCCGTCGAATCGATCAAAAAGTCGGATGCGAACCCGCAGATTTTCGGCACGCCGACGATCTCCGACGGCATGTCGATGGGCACCGAAGGCATGAAGTACTCGCTCGTGTCGCGCGAGGTGATCGCGGACTGCGTCGAAACCGCGGTGCAGGGCCAGTGGATGGACGGCGTCGTCGTGATCGGCGGTTGCGACAAGAACATGCCGGGCGGCATGATCGGCATGGCGCGCATGAACGTGCCGTCGATCTACGTGTACGGTGGCACGATCCGCCCCGGCAACTGGAAGGGCAAGGATCTTACGATCGTGTCGTCGTTCGAGGCGGTCGGCGAATTCACGGCGGGCCGCATGTCGGAAGAGGACTTCAAGGGCGTCGAAAAAAACGCGTGCCCGACGACCGGCTCGTGCGGCGGAATGTACACGGCGAACACGATGAGCTCGTCGTTCGAGGCGCTCGGCATGTCGCTGATGTACTCGTCGACGATGGCGAATCCCGACCAGGAGAAGGTCGACTCAGCCGCGGAATCGGCGCGCGTGCTCGTCGAGGCGGTGAAGAAGGATTTGAAGCCGCGCGACATCATCACGAAGAAGTCGATCGAAAACGCAGTCGCGCTGATCATGGCGACGGGCGGCTCGACCAACGCCGTGCTGCACTATCTGGCGATCGCACATGCCGCGGAAGTGGAATGGAGCATCGACGACTTCGAGCGCATGCGCAAGAAAGTGCCGGTCATCTGCGATCTGAAGCCGTCGGGCCAGTACGTCGCCACCGATCTGCACAAGGCCGGCGGCATCCCGCAAGTGCTGAGGATCCTGCTCGACGCAGGCCTTCTGCACGGCGACTGCATGACGATCACGGGGCGCACGATCGCCGAAGAACTGAAGGACGTGCCGGGCAAACCGCGTGCGGATCAGAAGGTCATCTTCCCGATCGAACAGGCGCTTTACAAGGAAGGGCATCTGGCGATCCTGCGCGGTAATCTCGCGGAGGACGGCGCGGTGGCGAAGATCACGGGCCTGAAGAATCCGGTCATCACCGGCCCCGCGCGCGTATTCAACGACGAGCAAAGCGCGATGGACGCGATCCTCGCCGACAAGATCAAGGCTGGCGATATTCTCGTGCTGCGCTATCTCGGCCCGGTCGGCGGCCCGGGCATGCCGGAGATGCTCGCGCCGACATCGGCGATCATCGGCAAGGGGCTGGGAGAATCGGTCGGCTTCATCACGGACGGGCGCTTCTCGGGCGGCACGTGGGGGATGGTGGTCGGCCATGTGGCGCCGGAAGCTTACGCGGGCGGCACCATCGCGCTCGTGCAGGAAGGCGATTCGATCACGATCGACGCGCACAAGCTGCTATTGCAACTGAACGTGGAGGATGCGGAACTCGCGCGCCGCCGCGCCGCGTGGAAGCAGCCCGCGCCGAAGTACACCCGCGGCGTGCTGGCGAAGTTCGCGGCGCTTGCGCAGCCGGCTAACAAGGGCGCGGTGACGGGGTGAATCGGGCGTGACCGGATTGAAGAAGGGGCGCGCGTGCGCCCCTTTGTTTCGTGTGCCGTATGCGCGTTACACCGCGCTCATTCGCCGCGCTGCCGCCGCAACTCATCCTCGACCGCGTCGCGCACCCATTCGCTCATGCGGCCTTCCAGCGCCATCGCGACTTCGCGCGTGATCGCCGAAACGAGTTGCGTCGATTGCTCACGCAGCACTTCGCGGCAGCGGTCTTCGATCAGCGCGCGCGCATCGCCCGTCAGGAAAGTCGTGAAGCGGCCGTTCAGCCGCTCGGCGATCCGCTGCGCATCGTATTCGATCGCGGCTTCATCGGCGGCGCGCGCGCGCGCGTACTCGGGCTTGCCGGGCACGACGACATCGGTCAGAACGGGGATGGACGAATCGAAGGATTCGGGCTTGTCGGTCATGTTCAAAGGTCTCCTGTCGACCAGCGTTCGCGCATCGGCGCTGATTCCGATCTATTGCGAACCGCCATTTCTCAGCAGAGCTTAGTGCAGCAGAGGCGCGGCCTCTGTGCGCTCAACCGCCCTGATTGTGCGTCTCGATGACATAGCCGCGATCGCGATAGAAGCGATACCGCTCACGGCCCGCAGCGAGTTCATCGCCCTCGCTGCCGACGATCTCCACGAGCCGCTCGAAACGCGCGAACTGCGCAGGCACCGGCGCGCCGAGATTCACGAGCACCTGATGATGCGGCGCTTCGTCCAGATTCGACGTGAGCACGACGGGCGTGTCGTCCGCGAGCGGGCTCTGCGCCATGCAGTGCGGCACGAACTCGAGCGGCTGGAAGCTCCACAACTGCTCGTCGAACGCGGCGAGGCGCTGCGGTTCGGCGAGCACGACGAGCGGCTTGCCGCTGAGGTACGCCTTGCGCGCGAGGCGGCAGGCGTACGCGAGCGGATCGCCGACATTCGTATGAAAGTCGATGCGCGTCATGCCTGCTTCAAGCGCCCGCGCGATCGATCAGGAACTGCGAGAGCAGCGGCACGGGACGGCCCGTCGCGCCCTTCGCGGCGCCGCTCTTCCAGGCGGTTCCGGCGATATCGAGGTGCGCCCACGGATAAGCCGTCGCAAAGCGCGACAGGAAGCACGCCGCCGTCACGCTGCCCGCCGGCCGCCCGCCGATGTTCGCGACATCCGCGAAATTCGACTTGAGCTGATCCTGGTATTCGTCGTCGAGCGGCAGTCGCCAGGCCGGATCGACCGCCTCGCGCGACGCGTCGAGCAGTTCGCCCGCAAGCGCATCGTCCTTCGAGAAGAGGCCCGTGTTGTGGTGACCCAGCGCGATGATGCACGCGCCCGTCAACGTCGCGATATCGACCACGGCGGCGGGCTTGAAGCGCTCCGCGTACGTCAGCGCGTCGCACAGGATGAGGCGGCCTTCGGCGTCGGTGTTGAGCACTTCGATCGTCGTGCCGTTCATCGCCGTGATGATGTCGCCCGGCTTCACCGCGTTGCCCGCGGGCATGTTCTCGCAGGTCGGGATCACGCCGATCACGTTGAGCTTCAGACCCATTTCGGCAACGGCGCGCATCGTGCCGAACACCGAGCCCGCGCCGCACATGTCGTATTTCATCTCGTCCATCGCCTCGCCCGGCTTGATCGAGATGCCGCCCGAATCGAACGTGATGCCCTTGCCGACCAGCACGACCGGCGCGTTCTTGCCCTTCGCGGCCGCACCCGCGCCCTGGTACTGCATGACGATGAATTGCGGCGGCTCGATCGAGCCTTTCGCGACCGACAGGAACGAGCCCATGTTGAGCGCTTCGATCTGCTTCTGGCCGAGCACTTCGACCTTCAGCTTGAAGTCGCGGCCGAGCTTCTTCGCCGTCTGGCCGAGATAGGTCGGCGTGCAGACGTTCGGCGGCAGATTGCCGAGATCGCGCGTGAGATCCATGCCGTTCGCAATCGCGACGCCCTGCTTCAGCGCGACCTTGGCGGCTTTCTCGTCGGCGGAATCGATGCTGAACACGACCTTCTTGAGCGAGCGCGCGCCGTTGTCGGGCTTGCTCTTCATCTGCGTGAACTTGTAGGTCAGCTCGCGCAGCGCGAGGATCGCGGCGCGCACGGCCCAGTCGCCGGTGCGTTCCTGGATCGGCAGTTGCGCGAGCGTGAACGTCGCCTGACCGATCTTCGAGCCGAGCACCACGCGCCATGCGGCGCGCACGGCTTCGCCATAGGCTTTCTGATTGAAGGCGTCCTGCTTGCCGAGACCGACGAGCAGCACGCGCGATGCGCCGATGCCGGTGACTTCGGGCACCATCAAGGTCGTGCCCGCGCGGCCGCTCATGTCGCCGGCTTTGACCACGCGCGAGATCAGGCCTTTGGTCGCGACGTCCATGTCGCGTGCGGCGCCCGTGAGAGTCTGTGCTTCGAAGATGCCGAGCACGATGACATCCGACTTCCCGGTAAGGAAACCATTTGCCTCGCCTTTGCTCCAATCACAGGCTTTTATGCTAAAGTCCATCGCGCTTATCCTCGGATAAAATCTTGGCTGAAGGATGAAAGCCGCAATTATCCGCTATTTTTTCCGCGGCGGTCACAGGCAGGCGGCGTGAGGGTAAGCGAATACCCTTCCCGTAAGCCACGAGATGCGCGCCAGATTTCCGCATCCCCGCCGGCTCCAAGCAAAAATTCAATGATCTTCGAACGCTCCCTGCAGCGCGAACTCGCGTACACGGCCGGCGCCGTGTTCATGGTGCTGCTCACGATCATGCTCACGACGATGATGATCCGCATCGTCGGCTTCGCGGCGCAAGGTCAGATCGACCCGAAAGACGTCGTCGTGCTGATCGGGCTCACCGTCATCGGTTATCTCGCGGTCATGCTGATCGTGACGCTGTTCGTCTCCATTCTGTTCGTGCTCACGCGCTGGTATCGCGACTCGGAAATGGTCGTGTGGCTCGCATCGGGCGTCAGTCAGACACAGCTCATCAAGCCGATCGCCGTGTTCTCCACGCCGATCATCATCCTCATCATGTTCTTCGCGTTCGTCGGCTGGCCGTGGTCGAACCAGCAGAGCAAGCTCATCAAGCAGCGCTTTCAGCAGCGCGATGAAGTGTCGCTGCTCGCGCCGGGGCAGTTCCGCGAATCGCCGTCGAGCCATCGTGTGTTCTTCATCGAGAAGATGTCGCCGGATCAGGGCCACGTCGAGAATGTGTTCGTGACGAGCACGGAAGGCGGCAAGGTCAACGTGATCGTCTCGAAGAACGGTCACACGGAAACGCGCCCCGACGGCGACCGCTTCATCGTGCTCGACAACGGCCGCCGATACGACGGCGAACCCGGCCAGCCAAACTTCCGCATCATGGAGTTCGAGCGTTACGGTGTGAAGATAATGAGTCGCCAGGTCGTGAATACGCCGACCACAACGGGCATCTACACGCCGGATCTGCTCGCCAATCCGACCAAGGAAAATCTCGCCGAATTCGCGTGGCGCATGGGACTGCCGCTCATCGCCATCAACCTGATGCTGCTCGCCATCCCGCTTTCGTATCAGAACCCGCGCCGCAGCCGCACGATCAATCTCGTGATGGCGGTGCTGATCTACCTGACGTATTCGAACCTGCTGAACGTCGTGCAATCGTGGATCGAGCAGGGCAAGCTGTCGTTCGGCGTGGGTATCGTCGGGCTGCACATCGCCGTTGGGGCACTCGTCGCGTTCATCTTCTGGCTGCGGATTCGCAACCGGCCGCTCTTCAAGCTCCCGTCGCTGTCGAAGGGGGCCTGACGCGATGCGCATCTACGAACGATATTTCGCGCGCCAGATTTATCTCGCGTTCATCTTCATTCTGTTCGCGTTCTCGGGCCTGTTCTTCTTCTTCGACCTGATCAACGAACTGAACACGGTCGGGCACGGCAACTACAAGTTCACGCTCGCGGTGCTGCGCGTCGCGCTGCAGACGCCTTCGCGCTTCTACGAGATCATTCCGGTCGCCGCGCTCATTTCTGCCATCTACGTGTTCGCGCAGATGGCGGCGGCTTCGGAGTTCACGATCTTTCGCGTCTCGGGACTCTCGACCGCCGCCGCGCTGCGCTCGCTCCTGAAGATCGGCATCCCGCTCGTGCTCGTCACGTATCTCATCGGCGAAGTGGTCGGGCCTTACACGGACCAGTTGTCCGAGCGCGTGCGGCTGGAGGCGCTCGGGTCGTCCGTGTCGTCGAATTTTCAGTCGGGCGTGTGGGTGAAGGACACCCTGACGGCGAAAGAGAACGGCGAGCAGGTCACGCGCTTCGTCAACGTCGGCACATTGAATCCCGACACGACGATCGCCAACGTGCGCATCTACGAGTTCGATTCGAAGTTCCGGCTGACGAATGTGCGCATTGCGAAAAGCGGCGTGTACCAGCCGCCGGGTCACTGGAAGCTCACGGGCGTCACCGACACTCAACTGAACGATGCGCCGCCGCAGGCGGTCAACCCCGGCGACACGCTGAACCCGGTCTATCGCGCGACGCAAACAACGCTGCCCGAGTATTCGTTGCGTTCGGAGCTGACACCACAGATTCTGTCCGTGTTGCTGGTGTCGCCGGATCGGATGTCGATGTTCAATCTGTTCCGCTATATCCAGCATCTGACGGAGAATCATCAGGATGCACAGCGGTATCAGATCGCGTTCTGGCGCAAGATCCTTTATCCGTTCGCGGTGTTCGTGATGCTGATTCTGTCGCTGCCGTTCGCGTATCTGCATACGCGCGCGGGCGTGGTCGGCGTGAAGGTGTTCGGCGGCATCATGATCGGCATGAGCTTTCAGCTGTTCAACACGCTGTTTTCGCATATCGGCAATCTGAACACGTGGCCCGCGCCGATCACCGCGGCGGCGCCCGCCCTCGCCTATCTCGCGATCGGGCTCGTGGGCCTCAAGTGGGTGGAGCGGCACTGACGTTTCCTGCGAGGAGCGCGCAATGAAGACGCACGGCATCATCCTGTTCGGTCACGGCGCGCGCGATCCGCGTTGGGCCGAGCCGTTCGAACGGCTTGCCGCGAAGTTGCGCGGCGCGCGTGACGAACCGGTTTCGCTGGCTTTTCTCGAGTTGATGTCGCCGGATCTGCCTGCTGCGGTCGATCAGCTAGCCGCCGATGGCTGCAATGCGATTACCGTGGTGCCGGTGTTCTTCGGGCAAGGCGGGCATGTGAGAAGGGATTTACCGGAAATCGTCGACAGGTGCCAGGCGGCGCATCCGGATGTCGTCATTGCCTGCGCGACGGCCGTCGGGGAGGACGACGCGGTGCTGGATGCGGTGGCGCAGTATTGTTTGCGGCAGGTTGCCCGGTAGTTCATCGTTGGCCGTTCGGCTATCGCGGTTCAAAAAAAAGCGCACCGTCTCCGGTGCGCTCTTCGCTTATGGGCCGATCGAACCGACATCAAGCCGCCGCCTGCATCCCCTTCAAATGCACCTTCGGCTTCGCCGATGCACGCTCGCGAAACGCCTCGCCGATCATCAGCAAACTCGGCTGCGACGGATCCAGCCATTCCTGCGCCTCGCCCAGCGCCATGCGCGCCAGCGTCATTGTCAGCGTGCGCTCACGCGGCGTGCTGCATGCCTCGACGATCGCCACCGGCGTCGAGCCCGGGCGGCCCGCGTCGATCAACTGCTGCGCGATATCCGGCGCGCTGTCGCGGCCCATATAGAACACGAGCGAATCCGCCTTTGCCTGCTCGCGGATCTCATCGCTGTCGGGGGCGCGCGAATGAGTCGCCATCGCGACGCTGCGCGCTACGCCGCGCAAGGTCAGCGAACGCTTGAGCGTCGCGGCGCTCGCGAGCGCCGCCGTAATGCCCGGCACCACTTCGAACTCGATGCCGGCCGCTTCGAGCGCGCGCATTTCCTCGTCGGCGCGACCGAAGAGCATCGGATCGCCGCCCTTCAGACGCACGACGATGCCGTGCTCCAGCGCCGCATCGACGATTTGCTTGTTGATGAAGTGCTGGGCCGTCGAGCGCTGTCCACAGCGCTTGCCGACGGCAATCTTCTTCGCGTTCGGCGCGTAATCCAGCATCGCCGGTTCCACGAGCGCGTCGTGCAAGACGACATCCGCCTGCTCCAGCAAACGCATGCCGCGCACGGTGATGAGATCCACCGCGCCCGGTCCCGCTCCGATCAGATAGACCTTACCCATAGCTTTCATCGATCAACTCGTGTGCTCAGATGGCTCATGCAGAGATTGCACGAATCATACCGGCCGCGACCGTGTGATGCGTCGCTTCGTCGATCAACACGAACGCGCCGGTTCCCTGATGCGTATCGTACTCGTCCGCGACGATCGGCTTTTGCAGCGTGAGCGCCACGCGGCCGATATCGTTCATCGCAAGCGTATTGCGATCGACCGAATGCGACAGCGTATGCACATCCAGCACCTGCTTCACCGCGCCGACGCGCGCGAACACCGTGTTGGTCGTCTGCTTCAGCAGGTACTTGCGCTGCGGCGAGAGCGGCTCTTCGTCGAACCAGCAGATGTCCGCTTCGAGCTTCTTCGCCGGTTCGACCCTGTGCGCCGCGTTGGCGACATTGGGAACGAAGGTGTCGCCGCGCGACACGTCGACGTCCTCCGTCAGGCGAATGGTCACCGTCTGGCCCGCAAACGCGCGATCGACGGGCGCCACGCCGCCCGGCACCGGCGCGATGATCTCGGCGACGGTCGCTTCACGATTGGCCGGCAGCACGAGAATCGCATCGCCGACGCGCACTTCGCCCGCCTCGACACGGCCCATGTAGCCGCGGAAATCGTCGGCCTGCGAGCCGTCCTGACGCGCGACCCACTGCACCGGGAAGCGCAGCGCCTGATCGTTCGGCTGCGCGACCGGCAGCGACTCGAGCAGATCGAGCAGCGGTTCGCCCGCATACCACGGCATGCGCTCGCTCGCCGTCACGATGTTGTCGCCCTTGAGCGCCGACACGGGCACGAAGCGCACATTCGACAGACCGAGCTGATGCGCGAGCGTGACATACGCATCGCGGATCTCGTTGAAACGCGCTTCGCTGTAATCGACCAGATCCATCTTGTTGATCGCGACGATCGCGTGCTGCAGGCCGAGCAGCTTGACGATCGCGCTATGGCGCTTCGTCTGCGGCAACAGTTGCGCGACGCCGTTCTCGAAGGTGACGCGCGTGGCGTCGACGAGAATGATCGCGGCATGCGCCGTCGATGCGCCCGTCACCATGTTGCGCGTGTACTGCTCGTGGCCCGGCGTATCGGCAATGATGAATTTGCGCTTGGCGGTCGCGAAATAGCGGTACGCGACGTCGATGGTGATGCCCTGCTCGCGCTCGGCTTCCAGCCCGTCCGTCAACAGAGACAGATCGATTTCATCGCCCACCGTGCGCTTGTTCTTCGCGCGCGAAATCGCGGACAACTGGTCCGACAGCACAGCCTTGCTGTCGTACAGCAGACGGCCGATCAGCGTGCTCTTGCCGTCGTCGACGCTGCCCGCCGTGATGAAGCGCAACACGCCCAGGTCTTCAGCTTGATAGATGCTCATGATTCTTTCGTTCCTCGGGGGCGTGTGGCTTAGAAATAACCTTGCTTCTTGCGCTGTTCCATCGCGGCTTCGGATGCCTGGTCGTCCATGCGCGTCGCGCCGCGCTCGGTGATTTCCGTCACGGCGGTTTCGGCGATGATCTTCTCGACATCGTCGGCATCGCTCGCGACCGGGCACGTGCAACTGATGTCGCCGACCGTACGGAAGCGCACCTGCGCGATCTCGGCGGCCTCGCCCTCACGCACCGGCGTCAACGGCGTCACCGGCACGAGCAGGCCGTTGCGGCGCACGATCTCGCGCTCATGCGCGTAGTAGATCGACGGCAGTTCGAGCTTCTCGCGGGCGATGTATTGCCACACGTCGAGTTCGGTCCAGTTCGAGATCGGGAACACGCGCAGATGCTCGCCCGCATGCAGCCGCGCGTTATAGATGCTCCACAGTTCCGGGCGCTGGGCCTTCGGGTCCCACTGGCCGAATTCGTCGCGGAACGAGAAGATGCGCTCCTTCGCACGCGCCTTCTCTTCGTCGCGGCGCGCACCGCCGATCATCGCCGTGTAGCCGTATTCCTCGATGGTTTCGAGCAGCGTCACCGCTTGCGCGGCGTTGCGCGAATCCGTCTCGCGGCGCAGGCGCACGGTGCCCTTTTTGATCGAATCCTCGACATGGCCGACAACCAGTTCCGCGCCGATTTCCGCCGCGCGGCGATCGCGGAAGTCGATCACTTCCTGGAAGTTGTGACCCGTGTCGATATGAACCAGCGGGAACGGCAACTGAGTCTTGCGGCCCGCGCCGAGACCGAACGCCTTGAGCGCGAGATGCAGCACGACGACCGAATCCTTGCCGCCCGAAAACAGGAGCGCGGGCTTGCTGCATTCCGCGACAAGTTCGCGAATGATGTGGATCGACTCGGCTTCGAGCCAGTCCAGGTGATCCATGCGGGTCGCCTTGTTGGCGATCGGTGCGGTGACGGTTGAGTCGAGCGTCGTGCTCATGTTCGTCGATCCTTTTTTATGCAGCGTCATGCAGTTTCCACGGCGACGATGCGTTCAATGACAGGGGGTGATGCGGCGTCTTGCGCGCCTTAAATCGTCGAGCTCGGAGCTTCCTCGACGATCTTGATGTTCGTGATGTGCAGGCCGCATTCCTTCGTATCGCGCGATTCCCACCACCAGCGGCCCGCCCGGCTGTCTTCGCCGGGGCGCACCGCGCGCGTGCAGGGCTCGCAGCCGATGCTCGGATAGCCGCGCGCATGCAGCGGATTCACCGGGACATCGAAGGCCTTCAGGTAATCCCACACATCCGTTTCGGTCCAGTCCGCGAGCGGATTGAACTTCGCGATGCCGCGCGGCGCGTCGTGCTCTTCCTCGTGCAGCTCGGCGCGCGTCACCGACTGCTCGCGACGCTGGCCCGTCACCCACGCGGACACATCCGACAGCGCGCGATTGAGCGGCTCGACCTTGCGGATATGGCAGCAGCCCTTGCGCAGATCAATGCTTTCGTAAAACGCGTTCAGGCCATGATCGCGCACGTAGGTGTCGACCGCGTCCTGCTGCGGATGGAACTGCTCGATGTCGTAGCCGTAGCGTGCCTTCACGGTGTCGAGCATGCCGAGCGTTTCCGCATGCAGGCGGCCCGTGTTCAGCGAGAAGATGCCAATCTTCACACCGCGCGACAGAATGGCGTGCGTGAGCACCATGTCTTCGGCGGCGAGGCTGCTGGCTAGCTTGACGCGTTCGTGGCGTGCTGCGATGGAATCGAGCAGCGCATCGAGGCGTTCAACCTTGGCTTGCAATTCTGGCGTCATGCATCAGGCTCCAAGCGCTGCCACGAGTGCCGCGCGACGGCGGAACAGCGGTTCGAGATTGTCGGTCGCGCCCTGGTACAGCTCGGTGAACTCGTTGAACGCGTTCAGCGCGTCGTTGATGTCCTTGTCCGCGCGCACCGCGAATGCGTCGAAGCCGCAACGCGAATGGAACAGCACCTGGTCGCGCAGCACGTCGCCGATCGCGCGCAGCTCGCCCGTCCACTGATAACGCTCGCGCAGCAGACGGCCGATGGAGAAGCCGCGGCCATCGCGGAACACCGGGAAGTCGACCGCGATCACGGAAAGCTGGCCGAAGTCCGGCGCGAGATCGGCGGGTTCATCATCCGGCGCGAGCCAGACGCCGATGTCTTCCTTCGGGCGCGATGCGACGATTGCCGACTTGTGCTCCTTCCACAGCGCGAACGGCACGATGACCTTGCCGGCGGGCAGCGCATCGACAGCGGGCAACGCGCCGTCTTCGGCGGCACGCACGACGGTGAAATGGTCTTCGACGACGGCGCGGTTCTTGATGATCAACGTCATTTGAAATCCTTAAGCGTGAGCCTGGCGCGATGCGTACACGCGCTCCTTGAACGGCGCCATGCCGATGCGGCCGAACGTCTCGATGAAGCGCTCGCCTTCGATGCGGTTGTCGACGAACGTGTCGATCACTTGCGAGATCACATCGGGCATCTCTTCGGCCGAGAACGACGGGCCGATCACCTTGCCGAGATGCGCGCCGGTCGCGCCCGAGCTTTGCTCGCCGCCGAGCGTCACCTGATACCACTCCGAGCCGTCCTTATCGACGCCCAGAATGCCGATGTTGCCGACGTGGTGATGACCGCACGCGTTGATGCAGCCCGAAATGTTCAGCGACAGGTCGCCGAGATCGTGCACGTAGTCGAGATCGTTGAAACGGTCTTGAATCGCGAGCGCAATCGGGATCGACTTCGCGTTCGCGAGCGAGCAGAAGTCGCCGCCCGGGCACGCGATGATGTCGGTCAGAAGGCCGATGTTCGCGGTCGCGAAACCGAGCGCCTTCGCGCGTTCCCACACGGTGTACAGGTCGCGCTTCTTCACGTTCGCGAGAATCAGGTTCTGCTCGTGCGACACGCGGATTTCACCGAACGAGAATTCGTCGGCGAGCGTGGCGACGTCGTCCATCTGCTTGTCGGTGGCGTCGCCCGGCGCGATGTGACGCTGCTTCAGCGACAGCGTCACCGCCGCATAGCCCGGTACCTTGTGCGGACGCACGTTACGCTCGACCCAGCGCGCGAACGGCTTGTCGTCGATCAGATGCTTTTCGAACGAAGCGTCCGTGTCCGCCAACTTTTCGTAGGCAGGCGGCGCGAAGAACGTCGACACGCGATCGACTTCTTCCTGCGTGAGCGTCGAGGGGCCGTCCTTCAGATGCTGCCACTCTTCCTCGACCTGCTTCGAGAACTTCTCCGGCGACAGCGCCTTCACGAGAATCTTGATGCGCGCCTTGTACATGTTGTCGCGGCGGCCGTAGCGGTTGTACACGCGCAGCACGGCTTCGCAATACGTGATCAGGTGTTGCCACGGCAGATCGCGCTTGATGATCGCGCCGACGATCGGCGTGCGGCCGAGACCGCCGCCCGCGAGGATGTCCATCACGACTTCGCCCCGCGCGTTCTTCTTCAGATACACGCCGAGGTCGTGGACCTGCACGGCCGCGCGATCTTCCGCCGAACCGTTCACGGCGATCTTGAACTTGCGCGGCAACCACGCGAATTCCGGATGGAACGTGGACCACTGACGCAGGATTTCCGACCACGGACGCGGATCGACCTGCTCGTCGGGCGCGACGCCGGCGAACTGGTCGGCCGTGATGTTGCGAATGCAATTGCCCGAGGTCTGGATCGCGTGCATCTGCACCGAGGCGAGCTTGCGCAGGATTTCCGGCGTCTCTTCGAGCTCGACCCAGTTGAACTGGATGTTCGTGCGCGTCGAGAAGTGGCCGTAGCCGCGGTCGTGCTCGCGCGCGATGGTGGCGAGCATGCGGAGCTGGTCGCTGCGCAGGTTGCCGTACGGAATCGCGATGCGGTGCATGTACGCGTGACGCTGCATGTAGAGGCCGTTTTGCAGGCGCAGCGGACGGAATTCCTCTTCGGTCAATTCGCCCGACAGTCGGCGGCGGACCTGGTCAGCGTACTGCGCGACACGTTCGTCGACGATGCGTTGGTCGATCTGATCGTATTGGTACATTCGGGGGCCCCAAGTTCTTGTAAAGGCGCCGCGTCCTAGGTTACGCAGCGCGTCTCGTCCATCGAATACCCATTGAGTCGCTGTCGCGAGCGTCGTTCAGACGAAACGCTCATTTGCTTATGACAGATAGAGATATGGATATTGGAAAAATTGGACTGATAGTAAAGAACCTGCTATATATTGCAAACGACTGAAAAATTACTTTGATATGCGGTTGAGTTATAAATGAATCTGCATCAGTTCCGCTTCGTGCGCGAGGCCGTCCGGCAGAATTTCAATCTGACGGAAGCCGCGAAGGCACTGTATACATCCCAGCCGGGCGTCTCGAAGGCGATCATCGAGCTGGAGGACGAACTGGGCGTCGAAATCTTCACGCGCCACGGCAAGCGCGTGCGCTCGCTGACGGAGCCGGGCCGCATCATCCTCGCGTCCGTCGAGAAAATATTGCAGGAAGTCGAGAGCCTGAAGCGCGTCGGCAAGGATTACGCGGCGCAGGACCAGGGCAATCTCGTCATCGCCGCCACGCATACGCAGGCGCGCTACTCGCTGCCATCGGCAATTGCGGAGTTCAAGAAGCGCTTTCCCAAGGTCCACCTTTCGATTCTGCAAGGCAGCCCCACGCAGGTCGCGGAGATGGTCATCCACGATCAGGCGGATATCGCCATCGCGACCGAGGCAATCGCCAACTATAAAGAGCTGATTTCGCTGCCATGCTTCCAGTGGCAACACCTCGCCGTCATGCTGCCGGACCATCCGCTGCTCGAGCGCAAGACGCTCACGCTCGACGACCTCGCGCAATATCCGATCATCACCTACGAAGCGTCGTTCGCCGGGCGCACGAAGATCAATCAGGCGTTCGCGCGACGCAACCTGACGCCGGATGTCGTGCTCGAGGCCATCGACGCCGACGTGATCAAGACTTACGTCGAGCTGGGGCTCGGCGTTGGGATCCTGGCCGATATCGCGTTCAATCCGGAGCGCGACAAACATCTGCGCGCGATGCCCGTCGGCCATCTGTTCGGCACGAACGTCACGCGTCTCGCGCTGAAACAGGGCGCGTATCTGCGCAGCTATGTGTATACGCTCGTCGAATTGCTGTCGCCGTCGCTGAACCGCAAGTTGATCGAGCAGGCGCTTTCCGGCGAGCACGAGAGTTACGAGCTCTGAATAAAATGGCGGCGCACGCTGCCTCAAAAAATTCCCTCCCTTGGAGACCTTTCCGATGATGCTGTCGAAGTTCACGCGCCGGCTTGCCGCCGGCGTCGTCTTGTCCGTAATCGCGGCGGCCGCGCACGCCCAACTGAAAGTCGGCATCGACCTGTCGAGCACCGGCCCCGCCGCCGCGATCGGCATCACGAGCAAGAATGCGATGCTGATGTGGCCGAAAACCATCGCCGGGCAGAACGCGGAGTACATCATTCTGGACGACGGCTCGGACCCGGGCGCGGCCGTGCGCAACATCCGCAAGCTCATCAGCGAGGATCATGTCGACGTGATCGTCGGGCCGAACATCACGCCTGCCGCCCTTGCCGCGCTCGATCCCGTCGCCGAATCGGAAACGCCGATGATTACGCTGATCGGCTCGGCTTCGGTCGTGGAACCGCAGGAAGGCAAGAAGGTGTGGGCATTCAAGATGGCGCAGACCGACCGCGCGATGGCCGACGTGATGACGCGATACATGGCCAATCACGGCGTGAAGACGGTCGGTTTCATCGGTTTCGCGGACAGCTACGGCGATAGCTGGCTCAACGAGTTCACCAAGTTCGCCGATCTCCGGCATATCAAGATTGTCGCGAGCGAGCGCTTCAACCGGACCGATGCGAGCGTCACCGGCCAGATTCTGAAGCTCATGTCCGCGAAGCCGGACGCGGTGCTGATCGCGGGCGCGGGCACGCCCACGGTGCTGCCTCAGCGCACGCTCGTCGAGCGCGGCTACAAGGGCGCGATCTATCAGACGCATGGCATAGCGACGCCCGAGTTCATCAAGCTCGGCGGCAAGGATGTCGAAGGCACGCTGTTTCCGACGCAGCCGGTCGTCGTCGCCCGGACGCTGCCGGCGGATCATCCGTCGAAAAAGGCCGCACTCGCGTTCGTGAACGCCTACGAGGAAAAATACGGCAAGGGCACAGTCACGCAATTCGCGGGCGATGCGGCCGGCGTCTATCCGCGTCTGCAGGATGCGGTGGCGCGCGCGCTTCACACGGCCAAGCCGGGCACGAAGGAGTTTCGCGTCGCGCTGCGCTCGGAACTGGAGCACGCGCATGAGCTCGTCGTGCCGAACGGCGTCGTGAATACGAGCGCGACGGATCACGTCGGTCTGGATCAGCGCGCGAGCGTGATGGGCGTGATCACGAACGGTGCGTTCACGTATCTCGCTCAGTAATTTCCCAGCTTGGGAACACGCCGCCGATGCTGCTTGCCGGCGGCGACGTTTTCGGTCATAATCGCCGACTCGATTGGCTCGTTGCTGCGACGTGTTGCTACGAGTCGATCAAGGCCCAGGTGGTGAAATTGGTAGACGCAGGGGACTCAAAATCCCCCGCCGCAAGGCGTGCCGGTTCGATTCCGGCCCTGGGCACCAGAATTCATGCAAAAGCCGCTCCGAAGTGAGCGGCTTTTTTGCGTTTGGGGCGGACGTGTTCCTGTTCCTATACGTACTTCAAGATCACGCCGCAATGACGTATCCGCGTCGGCCTCGTTGTTACTCGACGCCCGAGCGCCCTTCCGCCTCCTTGACGAAATTGCGAAACAGCCAGTGGACCACGACCGGTACGCCAAATCTCGCGAACGCGCACGCAACCACGACCGGCCAATATTCCCGGAAAAATCCCAAAACGAAGTTCACCACCTCGCCACCCTAGCCTTGCTTTCATTCAACGCAACTGAAAATAGGTAGTAGACCAAAGAATCCCACAGCGGATGAAACGGCAAGATCTCTCTGACCTCTTCACTAAACGAAGCCACGAGCAAGTATATCCATGGAAGCACGCCAATCAGAGAGGCGAAAATTCCCAGATACGCGATAAATATCGCCTGACGGATTCGTTGCGTGGACATCCAGAACTCGCCGCGCATCTCCCCCGCAGCACGGCCAGCGCAAACGATCTCGCCCATGAACAGCGGCAGTCCGACGATCAACTGCCGCGCCGTCGCGTCGAAGCCGTTCGATCGCATTGTCATCATCCTTTTCGTAGCTGATGACACACAATTTCGCCCGCGCAAACATTTGCGGGAAGTCGTCCGGATGGCTATCTCGTGTTCGGACGTCGAAACCGTTTCTCTCCAACGTCACGATTCGCGAATGTGCGCAATCGCGTAGACGCACCTCACCGCGCGCCGTAAAAATACCTTCCATCGGCATTCGGAATCCCGCCGCGGGGAACATCACGGGATGCTCGCTCGCGCAGCGCCCGCATTTCGGGTTGCTTAGGACTATCTCGATGTCGTAACCCGCTCGCGCGATGCGTCGAGCCATAACTCGAAGAAGGGTGCGACATGAATCGACCTGAATACTCGCTGTCGCTCGACTCCGTCATCTGCCAGCGCTGCAACACCGTTTCGCCAGCCGAAGAAGAGACTTGCCCATCCTGCGGCGCCGATCGTCAGGGCGCGATTTTCACGAGCCGCACGGAAACCCGCGCGAGCGTGCCGGTGCCCGCGCAACTCGACATCGTCGATTGGGATGACAGCCACTGGCTGCAGCGCCTCGTGCGCCGCAGGATGTTGACGTCGTATCCGAACTTCATCGAACCCGGCGATTTGCAGGAGCAGCGGCGCAAGTCCGCACACACGGCCATCGCCGTGCTGGTCGGCGGAGTGGTCGCGAGCATCGCGGTCGGCGCGTACTTTTATGCACGTCTGGACGACAACGCACCACCGCCGAGCGACGACCCCGGCATCAGCGTGGCTGGCTCGGTTCACGACCGCGCATCCGCCGCGCCTGGCGCCAACACTGCGCGACAGGCATCGCTGATGCGCTCCAAAGCGGACTCGACGAACGCGCAGGCCGTCACGCCCGCGTCATCGGCAAATCACGCGCGCGAAGAGCACGCGTCCGTCTCGCCAGGCGCTCCCGCGGCCGCGCATGCGACCACGCAAACCACGTCGGTCGCACCTCGCGTAGAACCTCGTGTGGCCGTCGCGAGCATGCCGGCATCGGTCAGTACGGTTGCCGCCGCCGCGCCTGCGAAGCCGCCGGTGCCCGCCGCGCCCGCCGCACCCACGGCTCACGCCACGGCGAGCCCACCGTCGCCCGGCATCGCTCCAACGACTGCCGTAGCGTCGGCGAAGCCCGCCACCACGAACGCGACGACCAGCTCAGCCGCTGCGGCGGGCGCGTCGGTCGCTGCCGCTGCGCCGCCGATCAAACCATCGGCGCCGGTCGTCGCATCGACACAGAAAGCGGAACCGCATGCCAGCACGACGCTGAGCGCAGCTATTCCCATCCCGGCAAAACCGTCGGCGCAAGCGCCCGCGCAAGCCACACCGGTCGCGCGCACGGCCGAGCCGCCTCGAAGTATCCCGGCGATCGCAGCTGCCGAAAAACCCGCTGCACGCCCGGCTCAGCCCGCTGCGGAGCCGCTGCCCGCGGCCGTCGCGCGAAGCATCGCGGCGCTCCAGCAAGCGCTCGCCGCCCGCGATCTCACCGCCGCGCGCCGTCACATGCGCGGCCTCTATGCAAGTGAGCCGCGCAGTCCGGAAATACAGCAGATCGCGGCCGAATTGTCGCGTCAGGAACGCGCACGCGACAGCGCAATGGCGAGCGCCCGCACGTGCGCCGCGAACATGGACCCGGCGTGCGCGTTGCGCAATGCGCGCCGCGCGGTGGCGCTCGACCCGCGCAACGGACAGACGCAGGCGACCCTGCGTCGTGCGCTCGCCGTGCAAAACGAGACCAATACCGAATACTTCCGGCAAGCCAGCGGCATACCGAAGCCGATCGTCCCGACGATGACCTTCGACGGCCGCTGGAGCGCGGGCAATCGGCATCCCGCGATGTCGGCCGATGACGACGATTCGCGCTACACGCCCTTCGGCCTCGGCGTGCCCGTGGTATCGAAGGGACGCAATGACGCGCACTGACGCACATCGACACAACCACACGGATTGCGAACGGAATAAGCCGCGAGGCACATCCGTTTAGAGGTGACGAACATACTGACGGCGGACCGCTGCCGAAGGAGTCACCATCATGCAAACCGGATTGTGGAGCCGCTTCGTCGTCTGCGCCGCCGCGGTCATGACCTTGACGGGCCTCGCCTCGTGCGGCGGCGGCTCGAACGACAACATGCCGGCGGCGACACGCTTCAAGATGTCGATCGTCGTATCCGATGGCGCCGTGTCCGCGCCGCACACGGACCCGAACCTGAAAAACGGCTGGGGCGTCGCGTTCAATCCGAACGGCTTCGTGTGGGTCGCCAACAACGGCACGCAGACGGCCACGCTGTATGACGGCAACGGCGTCGTGCAATCGCTGGTCGTCTCCATTCCCGCGACCGCGGCGGGTCCGGCCAATCCGACCGGAATCGTCTTCAACAAAGGACCGGACCTCACGCTCGCGCGCAACGGCAAGTCGGGCGTCGCCGCATTCATTTTCGCGGGCGAAGGCGGCTCGATCACCGCGTGGGCGCCCGCGGTCGACATGACGCACGCCTTCACCGCCGTCGATTCGAGCGCGTCGGGCGCGATCTACAAGGGACTTGCGATCGCCACCACGGCGGCGGGCGGGCATCGCCTCTATGCCACGGACTTCCATAACAACAAGATCGACGTTTTCGACGGCACGTTCACGAAGATCGTCGTGCCCGGCAACTTCGCGGACACGCAGATTCCGGCAGGCTTCGCGCCCTTCGGCATCCAGGCGATCGGCTCGAAGATCTTCGTCACCTACGCGAAGCAGGACAGCGACGCCGAGGACGACGTGCAGGGCGCGGGCCTGGGCTTCGTCGACGTGTTCGACATCGACGGCAATCTGATGCAACGCTTCGCGGCGAACGGGCCGCTGAATGCGCCGTGGGGCGTCGCGCAGGCCCCGGGCAACTTCGGCACCTTCAGCAACGACATCCTCGTCGGCAATTTCGGCGACGGCACGATCAACGCGTTCGATCCGGTGAGCGGCGCGTTCGTCGGCCAGTTCATGAACACGGACGGCACGCCGCTCGTGCAGCACGGCTTGTGGGGCATCGCGTTCGGCAACAATCTGAACGCGCAGCCCTCGAACACGCTCTTTTTCGCCGCCGGCCCGAACGACGAAGCCGACGGCGTGTACGGGCGCATCGACATGCAATGAAGCGCGCACCGCGTTTGCCTGGGCGATGATGCCGGCCCCGGACGCCCCTTCGTCCGAGTGCGCATCGCCACGCTCGGCGCCGCCCGTGGTTCGGGCGGCGCTCTTTTTTGTCGCCGATGCGAAACGCGCCCGGGCAAGCGCGGGACCGAACGCGCGGCTTGCTAGAATGCGCGCTTCAACTCCGCTCATCCGATGGACCTCGAAACCCTCCTTTTCTCCCAAGGCTTCGGGTCGCGCCGCCAGTGCCGCGGCATCGTCGCCGAAGGCCGCGTGCGCATCGCGGGTATCGTGCGCGACGATCCGCACGCCGATCTTCCCGTCACGGCCGGTCTCGAATTCGAAGTCGACGATCATCTCTGGCCATATCGCGAGAAGGCATACATCGCGCTGAACAAGCCGGCGGGCTACGAATGCTCGCGCGATCCGCAGCATCATCTGAGCGTGTTTCATCTGCTGCCGCCGCAGTTCGTCGCACGCGGCGTGCAGCCGGTCGGCCGGCTAGATCAGGACACCACGGGCCTGCTCCTTCTCTCCGATGACGGCGCGTTCGTTCACGCGTTCACCTCGCCCAAACGAAAGGTGCCGAAGGTCTATCTCGCGACCGTGCGTCATCCGCTCGACGATTCACAGCTCGCGAGGCTCTGCGAAGGCGTGCTGCTGCACGGCGAGCCGAAACCGAGCGCCGCGCTCGCGGCCCGACAACGCGACGAGAGGCTGCTCGAACTCACCGTGCTCGAGGGCAAATATCATCAGGTGAAGCGCATGGTTGCGGCAGCCGGAAACCGCGTGGAGAAGCTGCATCGCGAGCAAGTCGGCGGTTATGTTTTGCCTGACACGCTTGCCGAAGGCGAATGGCGCTGGCTCGATGACGCCGATCTCGGCGCGCTGCGTTGCCAGCCGGATATGACGCCATAGCTTCGCTTCATCGTTCGATTCGCCGGCGCGTTGCGCGCGCACGACGACTCAGCCGAGCTCAAAACCTGCGCGGGCCACGGCCACGGCCAGATGGTCGAATTGAGCATGCAAATCGGTAAAAGCCCTCAGTGGCGGGCGCTGCAGCGCAGCATGCCTTCCGCTCTCCGCACTCATATACTGGTCTAACGGATACCAAAACGACTATCAGAAAAGCAGGAGGGCATCATGGTCTCCCACTCGACCGCCGCGCTGATTGCGTTCGTCGCGCTGAGCGCTGTCCTCATCGGGGTGCTGGGCATCGTCATGCATGTGCGCCACAAGTATTCGCCGAATCTCATCGGCGCATTGATCGGCGCGCTGATGTGCTTTGTCCTGCTCGAAACGATTCCCGCATTGATCTAGCGCCGCACGGCTGCATTCAGGAAATCATCGACGGTCGGATGGCGTAGCACATAACCCAGCTCGCGCTTCAGTCGCGCGTTGGAGAGCCGCCGCGACTCGCGCATGAACGAGAGCGTCATCGGTTCCAGGCGCGTTTCCGCTTCCTCGCGCGAAATACGCGGCACGCGGGACAGGCCGTACGCGTCGGCCACGCGGTCGAAGTAATCCGCCATTCGAAGATCGGTGTCATCCGAGGCGTTGATGACGCGCTGCGGCCGGCCGCGCGCGAGCGCGCGCAAGAGGATCACCGCGAGATCGTCGGCATGGATGTGATTCGTGTAGACGTCATCGGATTCGACGAGCGCGGGCATGCCCTTTTCGATGCGCGCAACCGGCAAGCGATTGGCCGCGTAAATGCCCGGGATCCGCACGATCGACACACGCCACCCGCTTTCCACGCCCGCCGCGCGCAACTGCCGCTCCGCCGACACGCGCCGCCGCGCGCGCTCGTTCCCCGGCCGCGCGGGCCGCGTTTCGTCGATCCACGCGCCGGCGCAGTCGCCATAGACGCCGGTCGTGCTCGCGTATGCGAAGCGCGTGCGCGCTCCGGTCCGTCGCCGGGTAGCTGCGCGAAGGCCGTCGGGTACAATGAAAGACGTTTTTCCGGCGCGATCCGGATGCAGCCAGTGAGTCTTAGCGCCGCGCGCCACAGACCGGCGCGGGCTGCGCAACGCGGCAATCAGCGCGCGCGTGCGGCGGTCCGAATCGCCGTCACGCTGCGGCGGCGCGAGATGCAGCACGTTGCGCGCGAGCCCCGCGAGCCTCCCGAGGCTGCGGCGCACATCGAGATCACCGGAAATCGGCGTCGCGCCGGCCGCGCGCAGTTCGCCGGCGCGCTCGGGATGATGCGTGAGCGCGATGACGCGGGGCGCGCCGGCGCGCGCCTGCAGAAGCGGCAACGCGCGCATGCCGACATCGCCGCACCCGACGATCAGGACACGCGCGCGGCGAAGGTTTCGAGTGGCGATCATCCGGGCATTCTATCCGTCGCCCGAAACCGGCGTGCGGCGTCGAAAAGACGAACGAGACAACTCCACACATCGCAGAAATCGATATATGGCTTTCAACGTAACGCTCCGGCAAAGCGGCCGGCAGTTTCAAGTAGAACCCGACGAGCCGGTGCTGACCGCCGCGCTGCGCCAGGGCATCGGCCTGCCTTACGGCTGCAAGAACGGCGCGTGCGGCTCCTGCAAGGGCGCCGTCGTGAGCGGTGAAGTCGAGCAGGCGCCGCATTCGTCATCGGCCTTGTCGAACGACGAAAAGACGCGCGGCATGGCCCTCTTCTGCTGCGCGACCGCGCAGACCGACCTCGAAATCGACGTGCGCGAAGTCGCGGGCGTCGGCGACGTTCAGGTGAAGAAGCTGCCGTGCCGTGTAAATGCACTCGAACGCAAGGCCGACGACGTCATCGAACTGAAGCTGCAATTGCCCGCCAACGAGCGCCTGCAGTATTACGCGGGCCAGTACATCGAATTCATCCTGAAGGACGGCAAGCGCCGCAGCTACTCGATGGCGAGCCCGCCGCATCACGAAGGCCCGCTCGAGCTGCACATCCGCCACATGCCGGGCGGCACGTTCACGGATCACGTATTCGGCGCGATGAAGGAGCGCGACATCCTGCGCTTCGAAGGCCCGCTCGGCACGTTCTTTTTGCGCGACGAATCCGAGAAGCCGATCGTGCTGCTCGCGTCGGGCACAGGTTTCGCGCCGATCAAGGCGATCATCGAGCATGCGGTATTCAAGAACCTGAATCGCCCGATGACACTCTACTGGGGCGGCCGCCGCAAGAAGGACCTCTACATGATGGATCTCGCCGCGCAATGGGCGAAGGAGATCCCGAACTTCAAGTTCGTGCCCGTGCTCTCCGAGCCCGACGCAAACGACAACTGGACGGGCCGCACGGGCTTCGTTCATCGCGCTGTCATCGAAGACCTGCCAGACTTGAGCAGCTATCAGGTGTATGCATGCGGCGCGCCGGTGATGGTGGAATCCGCGCAGCGCGATTTCACGCAGCATCATCGCCTGCCGGAGGACGAGTTCTACGCGGATTCGTTCACGAGCGCGGCGGATCTCGCGCATCCGGTCTGAAGCCGCATGAAGCCCGCACGCGGACAAAAAATCCGCGTGCACGGTTTACAGGCAGCAACCGCTTAACGTATCCTTCGCGAATGATCAAAATCCTGAACGCACTTCGACGTCGCCGCTCGCCGCTTCCATAGGGATGCCGCTGGCTCGTCAAGCATTTGCGCTCACGGTTCGGTTTGTTCGAAGCGTACGAAATGAAGCCACGGAACTCCGTGGCTTTTGTTTTTTCGGCATCGTTTTCCTCCTTTTCTCGCACTCGCCTTCGTGGAGCCCGCTGTCATGAATTTCAATGAGTACCCCGTTGATTCGCTGATGTACATCACGAACCGCCCCGAGATCGTGTTCACGCGCGGCAAAGGTTCATGGCTCTACGACAACACGGGCAAGCGCTATCTCGACTTCATCCAGGGCTGGGCCGTCAACTCGCTCGGTCACTGCAACGAAGGCATGATCGAGGCGATGGAAAAGCAGGCCCGCACGCTGATCAATCCCTCGCCGGCGTTCTACAACGCGCCGATGGCGCAACTCGCAGGTCTGCTCACCGCGAACAGCTGCTTCGACAAGGTGTTCTTCGCCAACAGCGGCGCCGAAGCGAACGAAGGCGCAATCAAGCTCGCACGCAAGTGGGGCAGGAAGTTCAAGAACGACGCGTTCGAGATCATCACGTTCGATCACAGCTTCCACGGCCGCACGATCGCGACGATGTCCGCGAGCGGCAAGGCCGGTTGGGACACGATTTACGCGCCGCAGGTGCCGGGCTTCCCGAAGGCCGATCTGAACGACATCGCTTCGGTCGAGAAGCTCATCAACGAGAACACCGTCGGCGTGATGCTCGAGCCCATCCAGGGCGAAGGCGGCGTGATTCCCGCGACGCGCGAGTTCATGCAGCAGCTGCGCGAGCTGACGAAGAAGCACAACATCCTCCTGATCGTCGATGAAGTACAGAGCGGCTGCGGCCGCGCGGGGACGTTGTTCGCGTACGAGCTGTCGGGCATCGAGCCTGACATCATGACGCTCGGCAAGGGCATCGGCGGCGGCGTGCCGCTCGCGGCGCTGCTGTCGAAGGCCGATGTCGCGTGCTTCGATGCAGGCGATCAGGGCGGCACCTACAACGGCAATCCGCTGATGACGGCCGCCGGTTACTCGGTGATCTCGCAACTCGTAGCTCCTGGCTTCCTCGAAGGCGTGCGCGAGAAAGGCGCATATCTGAGGCAGGAGCTGCTGAAACTCTCCGACGAACGCGGCTTCAAGGGCGAGCGCGGCGAAGGCCTCTTGCGCGCGCTGCTGCTCGACAGCGACAAGGGTCCGCAGATCGTCGAGAAGGCGCGTCTGATGCAGCCCGACGGCTTGCTGCTCAATGCCGCGCGTCCGAACCTGCTGCGCTTCATGCCGGCGCTCAACGTAACGAAGGACGAGATCGATCAGATGATGACGATGCTGCGTTCGGTGCTCGATTCGCTGTGATCATCCGTGCGTTCGATGCAGGCGATCGCGCAGCCGTAATCGCCCTGTGGCGTGACGTGTTTCCGGAGTACGCGGATACATCGCGGCCGCAGCGCGATCCCGCTTTGTCGATCGCCAACAAGATGAAGACGCAGCCGGAGCTGTTCTTCGTCGGCGCGCTCGATGGCGAGGTGATCGGCACGGTGATGGCCGGCTATGACGGTCATCGCGGCTGGGTGTATTCGCTGGCCGTCACGCCGTCGCTTCGTGGACGCGGGTATGGCAGCGCGTTGATGAGGCACGCGGAAGCCGTGTTGACGAAGCTCGGCTGTCCGAAGGTGAATCTGCAGATTCTGTCGGTCAAGACGGAGTTGCGCGGGTTCTATGAGAAGCTCGGATATCGTATCGATGAAGTCGTGAGTCTCGGCAAGCGACTATGAAAAAGGCCGGCTGCAAGAGCCGGCCTTTCATCGACAGCAAGACGCTTACTCGCCCAGATAAGCCGCGCGAACCTTCGGATCGTCGAGCATGACCTTGGCGTCGCCGGACATCGTCACCGTGCCCGAATCCATCACGTAGCCGCGATTCGCCGCCTGCAACGCGAGACGCGCGTTCTGCTCCACGAGCAACACCGTCAGACCTTCCGCCGAGATCTCGCGCACCACTTCGAAGATCTTCTCGACCATGATCGGCGAGAGGCCCATCGACGGTTCGTCGAGCAGCAGCAGCTTCGGCCGCGAGAGCAGCGCACGCGCCATGGCGAGCATCTGCTGCTCACCGCCCGACAACGTGCCCGCATACTGCGACGCGCGTTCCTTCAGCCGCGGAAAGAAGCCGAACATGCGCTCGGTGTCCTTCTGGATGCCGTCCGAATCGTTGCGCAGATACGCGCCCATCTGCATGTTTTCGAGAATCGACATGCGCGCGAAGATGCCGCGGCCTTCCGGCACCATCGCGAGGCCGCGCTTGAGCAGTTCGTGCGTCGGCACGCCCTTGATCGACTGGCCCATGTACTCGATATCGCCGCTCGAGTACGGCTTGAGACCCGTGATCGCCTTCATCGTCGTGGTCTTGCCCGCGCCGTTCGCGCCGATCAGCGTGACCAGTTCGCCCTGCCCGACTTCCAGATCGACACCCTTCACCGCCTGGATGCCGCCGTAGTTCACCTGCAGACCCTTGACCTTCAACATTGCGCTTGTGGTCGCCATTTAGTGCACCCCCGCACCCAGATATGCCTCGATCACCTTCGGGTCCTTCTGCACGTCCTGCGGCAGACCTTCGGCGATCACCTTGCCGTAATCGAGCACCGTCATGCGGTTGCACAATCCCATCACGAGTTTCACGTCGTGTTCGATCAACAGAATCGTCTTGCCGTCCGAGCGGATCTTGTCGAGCAGACGCGTGAGTTCGACCTTTTCCGTCGCGTTCATGCCGGCGGCGGGTTCGTCGAGCGCGAGCAGCTTCGGATCGGTCGCGAGCGCGCGTGCGATCTCGAGACGCCGCTGGTGACCGTACGACAGATTGCGCGACGTGTAATCCGCGTACTGGAGCACGCCGACGTATTCGAGCAGTTCGAGCGCGCGCTCCTTGATCTCGCGCTCTTCACGGCGCTCGGCGGGCGTCTGGAACACCGCGCCGATCAGACCGTGCTTCGTGCGCACGTGACGGCCGACCATCACGTTTTCCAGCGCGGTCATGCCGCCGAACAGGCGAATGTTCTGGAACGTGCGCGCGATGCCCGCCTTCGCCACCTGATACACGGCCGTCGGCGTATAAGCCTGGCCGTCGAGCTTGAATTCGCCCGAGTCCGGCGTATAGAGGCCGGTGATCACGTTGAAGAACGTCGTCTTGCCAGCGCCGTTCGGGCCGATCAGGCCGTAGATCGTGCCTTCTTCGATCTGAAGGCCCACGTCCGACAAAGCCTGCAAGCCGCCGAAGCGCTTGTTGACGCCTTTGACGGAAAGTCGTGTTTGCTTTTCGCTCATGTTCTGAATCTCCGCCTTATGCACGCGCCGGCTTCTTGCCGCCGCGCTTCGCGATCTTCGCGATCTTGTCTTCGTGTTTCGCGGCGGGCCACAGGCCTTCCGAGCGATACAGCATGATCAGCACCATCGCCAGACCGTACAGGAGCTGACGGATGACTTCGGTATCGACGATCTGATGACCGAAGATGGCGTTTTGCAGCGGGCCCATCGTGGAGCGCAGGAATTCGGGGAACACGGCGAGCAGCACCGCGCCGAGAATCACGCCGGGAATATGGCCCATGCCCCCCAGCACCACGCACGCCAGCACGACGATCGACTCCCAGAACGTGAACGATTCCGGCGATACGAAGCCCTGGAACGCGCCGAACATCGCGCCGGACAGACCGCCGAACGACGCGCCCATCGCGAATGCGAGCAGCTTGACGTTACGGGTGTTGATGCCCATCGCCTTCGCGGCGATTTCGTCTTCGCGGATCGCGGCCCATGCGCGGCCGATGCGCGAATGCTGCAGACGCGTACACACCCAGATCACGAAGAGCGCGCACAGCACGAACAGGTAGTAGTACATGTACACCGACGGGAACTTCATGCCGAACAACTCGTGCGTCTGCGACAGGTTGAAGCCCGCCACCGTCACCGGATCGATGCCCGTAATGCCCTTCGGCCCGTTCGTGATGTTCACCGGACGATCGAGGTTGTTCATGAAGATCCGGACGATTTCCCCGAAGCCCAAGGTCACGATCGCGAGGTAGTCGCCGCGCAGGCGCAGGGTCGGTGCGCCGAGCAGCACGCCGAAGGTGGCCGCGAGCGCCATCGCGACCGGCACGATGATGAGAAACGGCACGTGCAATCCGCCGGGCGCGAGATGCGCGATCCATTCGAATTGCGTGGTCAGTTGCGGCGACGACAGCAGCGCGGCAACGTACGCGCCCACCGCGTAGAACGCGATGTAGCCCAGGTCGAGCAGGCCGGCGAAGCCGACCACCACGTTCAGGCCGAGCGCGAGCATCACGTAGAGCATCGCGAAGTCGAGCACGCGGACCCAGTAGTTGCCGCCTGCTGCGCCGATCACCATAGGCGCGGCGATGACCAAGATGGCGGTGATGACGCCGACGACGAGCGTCTTTGTCGTGTTCTTCTCGGGGATGAGCGTCGTGGACGGCTCGATAGGTTGAATCGAAGTCATTTTTATGAGCTCCTCACACGGTCTTTAAGCGCGGTCCGCGACGCGTTCGCCGAGCAGACCCGACGGACGGAACACGAGCACGATGATCAGCACGACGAAGGCGAACACGTCCTGGTAGTTGGAACCGAAGACGCCGCCCGTCAGATTGCCGATGTAGCCGGCGCCCAGCTGTTCGATGAGGCCGAGGAGCACGCCGCCGACCATCGCGCCGCCGAGGTTGCCGATACCGCCCAGCACCGCCGCCGTGAACGCCTTCAGGCCGGGAATGAAGCCCATGTAGAAGTGCGCGTTGCCGTATTCCGACGCGATCATCACGCCGGCCAAGGCAGCTAACGCCGAGCCGATCATGAAGGTCGCGGAAATCACGAAGTTCGGGTTGACGCCCATGAGGGACGCGACGCCCGGGTTCTCGGCAATGGCGCGCATTGCGCGGCCGAGCTTGGTCTTGTGTACGAGAAGGAGCAGTCCGCCCATCACGAGGAACGCGACGACGATGATCACGATTTCGGTCATCGAGATCACGGCGCCCGGACGGGTTTCGTCGGCGGCGATCACGTTGATCGGGTCGGTCGGCAGGAGCTGCGGGAACGCCAGCGGATTACGGCCCCAGATCATCATCGCGATGGTCTGCAAGAGGATCGACACGCCGATCGCGGTGATCAGCGGCGCGAGACGCGGCGCCTTGCGCAGCGGCCGGTACGCGACTTTTTCGATCGTGTAGCCGACGAGCGCGCAGACGACCGCGGCGATCACGAGCGCGATCGTGAGCATGATCGGCCCGGGCAAACCTGGAGCGTGATTCTGCATGACGCCGATGGCCGAGAGCGCAACCATCGCGCCCACCATCAGCACGTCGCCGTGCGCGAAGTTGATGATGCCGAGAATGCCGTACACCATCGTGTAACCCAACGCGATGATGGCGTAGACGCTGCCAAGCACCAGACCGTTGAGGATCTGCTGGATGAAAATATCCATTTAAAGCTCCTTAGCCCCGTGCGATTCGATAACGCCTTTATGACCGGCCGATAAACCGGTGTGAAGCGAAATCTGAAGCGGCACTGCGCGTACTTTTAAAAAACCGGTAAGGGTTGAGCGCCGATCGTCCGCCCGCCGCCGGATGAGGCTGCGAACGTTTCACGGACGGATACGAAAACGGCGCCGCCGGATAGCTGGCACCGCCAGACTGCCTACTGCTTGACGACGTCGAGTACGTCCTTCTTCTTATCCTTGAAGTCGTACAGCGTGATGGTCCCCGCCTTCAGATCGCCCTTGTCGTCGAAAGCGATATGCCCCGTCAGACCGTTGTAGTCGGTCGTGGCAATCGCAGCGAGCACTTTGGGCGCTTCGGTGGAGTTCGCACGCTTCATTGCATCGACGATCACGTACATCGCGTCATACGTGAACGGCGCGTAAATCTGCACCGGCGTGTGGAAGCGCGCTTCGTACTTCTTCTCGAAGTCCGCTCCCTTGTCCATCTTCGAAAGCGCGGGTCCCGCCTCCGAGCAGATGATGTTTTGCACGGCGTCGCCCGCGAGCTCGGCTACCTTGTCGGTGCAGACGCCGTCGCCCGCGAGGATCTTCGCCTTGATGCCGAGCGCCGCCGCTTCCTTGGCGAACGGGCCGCCCGTCACGTCCATGCCGCCGTACATCACGACGTCCGGCTGAATGCGCCTGATCTTCGTCAGAATCGCCTTGAAATCGCGGGCTTTCTCGGTCGTCGCCTCGCGCGCGGCGATCTTCACGCCGCCGGCCTGCGCCGATTTCGCGAACTCGTCGGCCAATCCCCGGCCATAGGCGCTCGCATCGTCCACCACGACGACCTTCTTCGCATGCAGCGTCTTCATCGCGTAGCCGGCCAGCACGGGGCCCTGCAGCGCGTCGGTCGCCACGACGCGAAACGTCGTCTTGTAACCTTGCTTCGTGTACTCCGGGTTCGTCGTCGACGGAGAGATCTGGGCGATGCCCGCATCGCTGTAGATTTTCGACGCCGGGATCGATACACCCGAGTTCATGTGACCGATCACCGCGATCACGTGGTCGTCGACGAGCTTCTGGGCGGCTTCCGTGCCGACGCGCGGATCGGCCGCATCATCCTGGCCGTCGAGCACGAGACGGATGGAATGTCCGTCGATCGTCAAACCTTGGGCGCTGATCTCTTCCAGTGCGAGACGCGCGCCGTTTTCATTGTCTTTACCGAGGTGGGCCTGCAGGCCCGTCAAGGGCGCGACATGACCGATCCTGACGACGGTTGCCTCACTCGCCGGCGCAGGCGCGGGCGAGGACGCAGCGGACACTGCGGCGGAACTTGCCGCCGGCGCTGCCGTGCTCGCCCCGCCTTCGTCCTTCTTGCCGCATGCGCTTGCCATTGCAACCGCAGCCGCGATGGACACGGCGTGAGCAAACTTGAATCGCATCAAATAGGTCTCCTGCGCCTCTAAAAACTGTCGTCGTGAACCCTTCTGGCCTCAAGACGCGCGCATTGTAACGCTAAATATGAGACGAGCAATATTCTTGCGTGGCGGGGTTTTCCAGCATTGCAACCCTCATTTTCAGCCGATTTTCCGGCAGAAGCGCAACCGGGTTGCGATCCATTTTTGTGCAGTAGTTGCACCATAACGAAAACAGGCTTAATCGGCCGGATATCGAGGGCTACGTCTCGTTATCGGATTTACGGGAAAACCCTTGAGTTATTCAGGAGAAAATGTCGCCACAGCGCGCGCCCCGTTGCGGTGCTCAGTTTTAGCCCTGCGCGCCTGCTTCTCCGGGCGAAAAAAAAGCGCCCGGAGGCGCTTCTTCATAACTCTTCCCGATTTACTGCGGCAGCGACAGTCCGCGTGGCAACGGAAACGAGATCGTCTCCTCAATGCCTTCGAGCGAGCGCACGTTGCGCACACCGAGTTCGCGCAAGCGTGCGATCACGGCCTGAGCCAGCACCTCCGGCGCCGATGCGCCCGCCGTCACGCCGATACGCTTTCTGCCCTCGATCCAGCGCGGATCGATCTGCGTCGGCGAATCCACCATATAGGCGGGAATGCCGCGCTTCTCGGCGACTTCGCGCAAGCGGCTCGAATTCGAGCTGTTCGGGCTGCCGACGACGATCACGACATCGCACTGGGGCGCCAGGAACTTGACCGCATCCTGGCGGTTCTGCGTCGCATAGCAGATGTCCTGCTTCTTCGGTTCCCTGACGTCCGGGTATTTCGTCTTGAGCGCGTCGATGATCGCAGAGGCGTCGTCGACCGAAAGCGTCGTCTGCGTGACATACGCAATGCGCAGCGGGTCGGGCAGATCGAGCTTCTGCACATCCTCGATATCCTCGACGAGATGCATGCCCTCGCCCGACTGCCCCATCGTGCCCTCGACTTCCGGATGACCCTTGTGACCGATCATCACGATGTCGAAGCCCTCCTGACGCATCTTCGCGACTTCCATGTGCACCTTGGTCACGAGCGGGCAAGTTGCGTCGAACACGCGCAGGCCGCGCGCCTCCGCCTCGCCGCGCACCGCCTTCGAGACGCCGTGCGCGCTGAAGATCAGCGTGGCACCTTCCGGTACATCGGACAGTTCTTCGATGAAGATCGCGCCCTTCTTGCGCAAATCCGCGACGACATAGGCGTTATGGACGATCTCATGACGCACGTAGATGGGCGCGCCGAAGAGCTTGATCGCGCGCTCGACGATTTCAATCGCGCGATCGACGCCTGCACAAAACCCGCGCGGCTGCGCGAGCAGGATTTCGACGTCGGTCTGAACTTCGTTGAGGCTTTCAATCATGGTTACAGAATTCCGATGATTTTCACTTCGAAGACGAGCGCCTGGCCCGCGAGCGGGTGGTTGAAGTCGAACAGCGCCGCGGTCTCGCCGACTTCCTTCAGCACGCCCGCGTAGCGCCCGCCAGCCGGCGCGTTGAATTCGACGAGATCGCCGGGGGAAAAATCCTCGCCGATCATGCTGTTTTCGCGCAGCGTCGCGAGCGACACCCACTGGACCAGTTCCGGATTGCCCGGCCCGAACGCCTGATCGGGCGTTAGCTGAAAGGTCGAGTGGTGGCCGACCTTCAGGCCCAGCAAAATCTCTTCCAACGGCTCCGCGAGCTGACCTGCGCCGAGCAGGAGCGTCGCGGGCTTGTCCGTGAACGTGTTGACGATGTCAGCACCGTCGGCGAGCGCGAGCCGGTAGTGAAGCGTGACGTGCGAACCGGGTTTCACCTCGGAGATATCGATGATGCTCATGAGTATTGGATGTGGCCGTTCGTTTGAAGGCAGGGCGCGGGCCCGGCATGGGGCGGATCTTCCGCGCGAGGCAGCGAACCGCGCGGCGCCGGTGCGAACCGGACGCCAAAACCGCTATTGTAAGACAGAGTTGTGTCGTGACGCGTCACGCGGCGGTGTCCTGCGTGCGCTCGGCCGCGCGACAAGACGTCCCGGAGGGCCGCGATGAGCGCCGATCTGCGGCTCGTGAAGCCGCCCGCGGCACCCGACGAAAACATCGCGACGATTGCGCCCTTCATGTCGATCCGCAAGTGGGCGCGCGCCGACCGTCCGCGCGAACGCCTGCTCGATAGCGGCCCGGCGGCGCTGTCGGACGCGGAACTGTTCGCATTGTTCCTGCGCACCGGGGTGTCCGGCGTGACGGCGGTCGATGTGGCGCGCCAGCTTCTGCGGCGCTTCGGATCGCTGCGCGGCGTGCTGGACGCGTCGGCCGCGGAATTGCGCGAGCAGCATGGCATCGGGCCGGCTCGCGCGGCGACGCTACTCGCCGTGTCCGAACTGTGCCGGCGCGCGCTCGCGGAAAAAGCACGCGACCGCGAACTCCTGAACGCGCCGGGCGCGGTCGAGGACTATCTGCGGCTGTTGATCGGCACGCGGCCTTACGAAGTGTTCATCTGCCTGTATCTCGACGCGCGTCATCAGTTGCTGCTCGCCGAGGAGTCCGCGCGCGGCTCGCTCACGCGCGTCGCGGTCTATCCGCGCGAGATCGTTCGGCGCGCGCTCACTTTGAACGCGGCGGGGCTCATCGTCGCGCATAATCACCCGTCGGGCGGCGTCGAGCCGAGCGCGAACGACCGGCGGCTGACCAAGACGCTGCAGGACGCCTTGACGCTCATCGATGTGCGGCTGCTCGATCACATCGTCGTGGCCGCGAACGAGGTGTTCTCCTTCGCGCGGCACGGTTGGCTGTGAACGAAAGGGCCATAAATGGTTTGATATTTCAGCGTTTTTCCTGTTACAATCCGCGTTTGCTTTTCTCAACCCGCCTGTTCTGAGTAAAGTGTAAACTGCGGTGTGAACCGCAAGGTGCACTGGGCGCAGCCCTCATTGGCATAACCGTGCTGCCAAGTCCCCGATCGGCAAATTGGGCGATAAGAGGCATCGAACGGAAGCGAGTGCTTTCGTTTCGAGCGTTCGACTCAGACTTAACGTGTATTTAGGAGTGTCCTCATGGCACGCGTATGCCAAGTAACTGGGAAAGGCCCGATGTCGGGCAACAACGTTTCCCACGCAAACAACAAGACCAAGCGTCGTTTCCTGCCGAACCTGCAGAACCGCCGTTTCTTCGTTGAAAGTGAAAATCGCTGGGTCCGTCTGCGCGTTTCGAACGCCGGCCTGCGCCTGATCGACAAGAACGGTATTGACGCCGTGCTCGCAGACCTGCGCGCACGCGGTGAAATCTAAGGAGCACGCAAATGGCCAAGGGCGCACGCGACAAGATCAAGCTGGAATCGACCGCAGGCACGGGTCACTTCTACACGACGACCAAGAACAAGCGCAACATGCCGGAAAAGATGGCGATCAAGAAGTTCGATCCCGTCGTCCGCAAGCACGTTGAGTACAAGGAAACCAAGATCAAGTAACCCCTTGATTCGAGATTCCTGAACGAAGACAGCAAAAAGCCCCGCAAATGCGGGGCTTTCTGTTTTATGGCGCGCGCTTTCTCACGCGCTTTACACACGACCGTGCGGGGGTTTTCGCTGTCACTGAATGTTCATGCGGGTTATGCTTTCCGGCTATCGACGAGAACACGGACGGAGAACCGGCAGCATGAATTTCGATGTAGCGATCGTAGGGAGCGGACTCGCAGGTTTGAGCGTCGCGCTGAATCTGGCTGAGACGCGTCGCGTCGCGATCCTCGCAAAGCGCGGCGCGAGCGTCGGCGCGAGCGACTGGGCACAGGGCGGCATCGCGGCCGTACTGGATTCCGCCGACAGCGTCGACAACCACGTCGAGGATACGCTCGTAGCCGGCGGCGGCCTGTGCGACGAAGCCGCGACGCGCTTCATCGTCGAAAACGGGCGCGCGGCGATCGAATGGCTCATCGAGGAAGGCGTGCCCTTCACGCGCGACGTCTCAGCCGAACTCGGCTTTCATCTGACGCGGGAAGGCGGTCATAGTCACCGCCGGATCATCCACGCGGCGGACGCGACCGGCCACGCGGTCGTCACGACGCTCGGCGAACGTGTGCGCAACCATCCCAACATTACCGTTCTCGAAGATCATTACGCGATCGATCTGATCACGTCGGATCGTCTCGGGCTGCCCGGCCATCGCTGCCACGGACTTTACGCGCTCGATCTGAATACCGGCCGCACTGTCACCATTCAGGCGCCGCACACCGTCCTCGCGACGGGCGGCGCGGGCAAAGTCTATCTCTACACGACGAACCCCGACACCGCGACCGGCGACGGTATCGCAATGGCGTGGCGCGCGGGCTGCCGCGTCGCGAACATGGAATTCATCCAGTTCCATCCGACGTGCCTTTTTCACCCCTACGCGAAGTCGTTCCTCATCTCCGAGGCGGTGCGCGGCGAAGGCGGCCTCCTCCGCCTGCCCGATGGCACGCGCTTCATGCCCGCGCACGACGAGCGCGCCGAACTCGCGCCGCGGGATATCGTCGCGCGTGCGATCGATTTCGAAATCAAGAAGCGCGGCATCGACTGCGTGTATCTCGATATCAGCCACCAGCCGCGCGCGTTTCTCGAAGAGCACTTTCCGACGATCCTCGCGCGCTGCCGCGAATTCGGCATCGATATCGCGAAGGAGCCGATTCCGGTCGTGCCCGCCGCGCATTACACGTGCGGCGGCGTCGTCACCGATCTCGCGGGGCGCACGGATCGTCTCGGGCTGTATGCGGTCGGCGAGACGTCGTGCACGGGTCTGCACGGCGCGAACCGGCTCGCGAGTAATTCCCTGCTCGAGTGCCTCGTGATCGGTCGCGCGGCCGCGCAGGCGATCGAAGCTGACGGATTCTCCAACGGCTGTCACGCGGAATTACCCGACTGGGACGAAAGCCGCGTGTCCGATCCGGACGAGGAAGTCGTCGTCGCGCATAACTGGGATGAACTGCGACGCCTGATGTGGAACTACGTCGGCATCGTGCGCACGGACAAGCGCCTCGCGCGCGCGCAACATCGGCTTGCCATGCTGCGCGACGAGATCCACGAGTATTACGCGAACTTCAAGGTGAGCCGCGATCTGCTGGAATTACGCAATCTCGTTGATGTGGCGTCGCTGATCGTCGAAAGCGCGTGCTCCCGGCGCGAGAGCCGCGGCTTGCACTACAGCCGCGACTGGCCCGAGACTTTACCGAAGGCGCTGCCGACCGTGCTGATGCCGCCGGTCGCCCGCCGCACGAGTATTTAGAGCAGGCGCATCGAAAAATCGGTCGCGCGCACGTCCTTCGTGAGCGCGCCGATCGAGATGCGATCGACGCCGGCTTCCGCGATCGCGCGAACCGTGTCGAAGTTCACGCCGCCGGACACTTCGAGCAACGCGCGGCCCGCGGTGATGCGCACGGCATCGCGCATCATGTCCAGCGTGAAGTTGTCGAGCAGAATCGATTCGGCCCGGTGCGCCAGCGCCGTTTCGAGTTGCTCGAGTGTTTCCACTTCGATTTGAATCGGCACGCCCGCGTTCAGCGCGAGCGCCGCGTCCATCGCCGCGCCCACGCCGCCAGCGGCCGCGATGTGGTTTTCCTTGATCAAAATGCCGTCGTAGAGCGCGAGGCGCTGGTTCGCGCCGCCTCCCACGCGCACCGCATACTTCTGCGCGAGCCGCAGGCCCGGCAACGTCTTGCGCGTATCGAGGATGCGCGCGTGCGTGCCTTCGATCGCCTCGACGTACCGGCGCGTCGCGGTCGCGACGCCCGACAGCAATTGCAGAAAATTGAGACCGTTGCGCTCCGCCGTCAGCAGCGAGCGCGCGGGACCGTTCAGCAGCACGACGGGCGAATTCGCCGTCATGCGATCGCCTTCGCGATACTGCCATTCGACTTCGATCGACGGATCGACGCGACGCATCACTTCATCGAACCACGGCACGCCGCACAACACCGCTTCCTCGCGCACGATGATGCGCGCGGTGCGTCGCGCGTCCGCGGGCACGAGACGGCCGGTGTGATCGCCGGCGCCGACGTCTTCGTCGAGCGCATCGACGACATTGCGCGCGAGCGCCGTGTCGAACGCTTCGCCGTATTGGGCGCGGACTTCGTCAAAAACGGGCGAAAAAGCCATCACGCCGCTCCCACATTCGTGAACAGGGACGTATCTTTCGCCAGATCGCCGCTCGCTTGCACGCGCTGCTTATGACGCGCGGCGAAGTCGAGCATGCGGTCGATCGGCACGCGCGCGCGCAATCCGATAGCCGGATCGACGTGGATCTCGTTGTGACCGCGTTCCAGGACATCGGCGAGGTTTGCCAGGCCGTTCATCGCCATCCACGGGCAGTGCGCGCAGCTCTTGCAGGTCGCGCTGTTGCCGGCGGTCGGCGCTTCGATGAACGTCTTGCCCGGCGCGGCCAGCCGCATCTTGTGCAGGATGCCGAGATCCGTCGCGACGATGAAGCGCTTCGCGTCGAGCTTCACGGCGGCGTCGATCAATTGCGTGGTCGAGCCGACGACATCCGCAAGCACCACGACGCCTTCCGGCGATTCCGGATGCACGAGGATCTTCGCGTCGGGGTATTCATTACGCAGCAGGTCGAGCTCGATACCCTTGAACTCGTCATGGACGAGACACGAGCCTTGCCACAACAGCATGTCCGCGCCGGTCTTCTTCTGGATGTAACTGCCGAGGTGACGGTCTGGCGCCCACAGGATTTTTTGGCCGCGCGCGTGAAGATCGGCGACGATTTCGAGCCCGATCGACGACGTCACCATCCAGTCCGCACGCGCCTTCACGGCCGCACTCGTGTTCGCATACACAACGACGGTTCGCTCGGGATGCGCGTCGCAGAGGGCGGAAAACTCGTCGGCGGGGCAGCCGAGATCGAGCGAGCAAGTCGCGTCGAGATCGGGCATCAACACGCGTTTGCCCGGGCTGAGGATCTTGGCGGTCTCGCCCATGAAGCGCACTCCCGCGACGACCAGCGTCTTCGCTGCATGGTCACGCCCGAAGCGCGCCATTTCGAGCGAATCGGCGACGCAGCCGCCGGTTTCGTCGGCGAGTTCCTGCAGTTCGGCATCGACATAATAATGCGCGACCAGAACCGCCTCTTCCCGCCGCAGCAGCGCGCGAATGCGTTCCTTCAGCTCGCGCCGCTTTTCGGCCGATGGTGCGTCCGGCACTCGCGCCCACGCCTCGCCCACCCCACAAGTCAGGCCTTGCGGCCGGTCGTACTCGACGCTTCTGATCGCTTCCATGTCTCCTGTCCCCACTTGCAACTCAAGCAAAACGAAATGCGAAAATCGGCCGCCCAAAAACAAAGACCCCGCCAGAGCGGGGTCTTGTGACGTTCATAAATTTTAACGGATATCGCGCCTCAGGCGTAGCGGCGCAGACGCAAAGCGAAGTCCTGCAGCGCCTTGATGCCGCTCTCTTCCGCGCGATGGCACCAGTCCTGCAACTGCGTCACCAGTTGCTCGCGCGACGCATTGGAGCGATCCCACATGGCCGACAAGTCCTTGCGCAGTTCGATGAACGTGCGCAGTTTCTGGTTATCCGACGTCAGTTCCGGAAGTTGCTTGAGCTGCGGCTCGTCCAAGCCGTCCTCTTCCTTGTGGAACCACTTGCGCGCGCCGCGCATCAACTGATACTTCTCGCGCGCGCCGGCTTCCTTCAGCTTCGTCAGTTCTTGCGCGTAGGCGCGCTTGAGCGCCTTGCCGTAACGCGCCATCACTTCGTAACGGTTCGACAGCACGGCCTGCAACGTGTCCTGATCAACGACTGCCTTGCTCGCCGCGAGCTTCGGGGTGGGCGCGACCTTCTTCACCTTCGCGAGGCCGACCATGGACATCAGGCGGATATACATCCAGCCGATGTCGAACTCGTACCACTTGCTCGACAGCTTCGCGGAGGTCGCGAACGTGTGGTGATTGTTATGCAGCTCTTCGCCGCCAATCAAAATGCCGAGCGGGAAGATGTTCGTCGACGCATCCGCCGAGTTGAAGTTGCGATAGCCCCAGAAGTGAGCGAGACCGTTGACGACGCCGGCCGCCCAGAACGGAATCCAGATCATCTGCACGGCCCACACCGACAGACCGACGATGCCGAACAGCGCGACGTCGATGACCATCATGATGCTGATGCCGAGAATCGGATAACGCGTGTAGACGTTGCGTTCGATCCAGTCGTTCGGCGTGCCGTGACTGAACTTGCGCATGGTTTCTTCATTCTTCGCTTCGGTGCGATAGAGCTCCGCGCCCTCGAGCAGCACCTTCCAGATGCCGCGCGTCTGCGGGCTGTGCGGATCTTCCTCGGTCTCGCATTTCGCGTGATGCTTGCGGTGGATCGCCGCCCACTGGCCGGTCAGCATGCCCGTGGTCATCCACAGCCAGAAGCGGAAGAAGTGGCTCGCAACGGGATGCAGATCCAGCGCGCGGTGCGCCTGGCAACGGTGCAGATAGATCGTGACGCCGGCGATCGTGACGTGCGTCATCGCAAGCGTGAACAGCAGAATCTGCCACCAGGAAAAGTCCAGCAATCCGTTGGCGAGAAATTCGAGAGAAGAATTCAGCAAGGCGGTTTACCTGTATAGCTGTGAAATTCGGGAAAAATGGCCAGTCAAAACTGACTTCGAGCAACTTGTTGTGCACGTGAAAGGAACGTGCGCAGGTTCGATCGCATTTTACTGCATGCGTTCCAAGTCTTTGTCCTAAAGGTGAAATTTTTTGAATCGTACCGAAACAAGGGAAAACTCACGCCCCGAATTGGTGTTGATTCATCGGGCAAATCGAGGGATCGCAACTCTGCCGATCGGCATTCAGGCGACAGGTGCAGCGCCTTGGTCGCCTCGTTCGGCATTTAGTACCGATTTGCTGCTCACCGTACCGGCATCGCCGAGAATTCTTATGTCGCGCTGCGCGTAAGGGATTTCAATGCCATGCTCGCAGAATAACCGCCAAACAGCGCGATTGACCTGCGACTTGACGCCGCCCGTGCCCTTCGCGGCCTCCTCGATCCAGAAACTCAGTTCGAGATTAATCCCGTCCGCGCCAAAACTCGACAGCAGCGCAGCGGGCGCCGGGTCTTGCAGCACGCGCTCCACGCCCTGCGTCGCCTCGACGAGCAGTTGCATCGCGCGCTCGACATCGCACCGGTAGCTCACCTGCACCGCAATCTTCGCGTTGCCGCGTGTAAGGAACGACGAATGGTTCTGAACCACGTCGGTGATGAGCTTTTCGTTCGGAATCAATGTTTCGATGCCGTCCAGCCCACGCACGACCGTGTAGCGCGTGCGAATCTGCGTGACCGTGCCCTGATTTCCGCTCACATTGATCATGTCACCTAGCCGCAAGGAACGGTCCAGCAGAATGATGAAGCCCGACACATAATTGCTCGCGATTTTCTGCAAGCCGAAACCGAGCCCAACGCCGAGCGCCCCGCCGAACACGCCGAGCACCGTGATGTCGATTCCGACGATGGACAGGCTCACCAGAATCGCAGCGAGAATCATCAGCGCCCGGCCGACGCGCGCGAGCACCACTTTGAGATTCGCGTCGAGCGAGCGCGCGCGCATCAGGCGATCGTCGAGCAGCGCGCCCGCCCACATCGCGACGATCAGCGTCACGCACACCCACAGCACGCCGGAGGCGAGCGAGAGCAGCGTCATGTGCGCGTTCGCGAAATTGAAGCGCACGCTCGCCATCCAGTGCACGACATCGTCCTGGATGCCCATCACGGTGAGCACCATCGCTATCCAGACGATCACCGTCACGAGCTTCTCGAACAGATAGAGCAGCGCGTTCGCCTCGTGCTCCGTCTGGCCGCGGCTGAACACGCGCCGCGCGACATAGAACATCGTATAGATGACGGTGATGCCGCATAGCGGCACGAGCGAGAGACGCAGGAACGACGTATGGATGAACGGCGCCAGCACGACCTGGGCGATCGACACGAAAACCGTGCCAAGCAACGGGAACAGCGCCTTGTTGAGACTTTCCGCGCCGAAACGAACGGCTTCGAATCGCGCCTGGCGGCGCGCATCCAGCTTCTTGCGAAGCAGACGCGCGCACCACCAGGCGACTACGAGCAGACCGAGCAGAACCGCCACCTGCCAGATCACTTCCGGCTCGCCGAAATCGCGGAAGAGCCGCGCGGAGAGTTCGCTCAGGAAGTGGTTCTGCATTGCTTAGGCAGTTTCTTCAGCCGCCTTCGGCGCCTTCGCGGCGTCGGGCACGCGCTCCAGCACGGCCGCGAAGAAGCCGTCCGTGCCATGCTTGTGCGGCCAGAGCGACAAATACTCGCCGGTATCCAGATCGATGCGCTGTTCCGCCAGCACGTCGCGCGCCGGCACGACGCGGAAGTTCGGATGCGCTTCGAGGAACTGCTTCACGACGCTTTCGTTTTCAGCTTCGAGCATCGAGCACGTCGCGTAGACGAGACGGCCGCCGGTCTTCACGAGGCGCGCCGCGCTCGTCAGGATCGAGAGCTGTTTGGGCATGAGCTCGGCGACGGTCGCGTGCGACTGGCGCCACTTCAGGTCGGGATTGCGACGCAAGGTGCCGAGGCCGGAGCACGGCGCATCGACGAGCACGCGATCGATCTTGCCCGCGAGACGCTTGATCTTCGCGTCATGCTCGCTGTCGATCAACACCGGATTGACGTTCGACAGACCGCTGCGCGCGAGACGCGGCTTAAGCTTGGCGAGCCGGCGATCGGACACGTCAAAGGCGTAGAGACGGCCGGTCGAACGCATCATCGCCCCGAGCGCGAGCGTCTTGCCGCCCGCGCCCGCGCAAAAGTCGACGATCATCTCGCCACGGCGCGGGGCCATCAGCGAGCAGAGCAACTGGCTGCCTTCGTCCTGCACCTCGATCCAGCCTTCCTGGAACGGCGCGAGACGCGTGAGCGCGGGCTTGCCGTCCACGCGGATGCCGAACGGCGCGAATGGCATTTCGCCCGCGTCGATGCCCGCCTCGGTCAGCGCCTTCAGCGCGATTTCGCGGCTCGCCTTGATCGGATTCACGCGCAGATCGAGCGGGGCGGGATAGTTCAGCGCGGCGGCAAGCTGCGCGAGTTCCTCGGGCGCGAAGCGCTTGGCCATCGCGTCGAAGATCCACTGCGGCAGGTTCGTGCGCACGCGCACCGGCAGGCTCGCCGGATCGATCTTCGAGACTTGCGCGAGCCATTGATACTCGTCCGCCGATACGAACGGCTTCAGCGCATTCAGGCCGGCGGTTTGCATCAGCCCGAGCAGCGCGAGGCGGCGCGCCTGGTTGCCGCTGCCGCTTTCCGCCAGGTGAGAAAACTCCATCTTCCGGCGCAGCACGGCGAAGACAGCTTCGGCGATCACGCCGCGCTCGCCATGTCCGAGCTTCGGATGGGCGCGAAAGAAGCGGCTCGTCGCGGCATCGGCGGGGCCGGAAAAGCGCAGCACATCCGCGAGCAGCGTTTCGGTTTGACCAATCAGAAATCCATGCAGCCTCATACGCCCTCCCCGGCAATGTCGGCAAAGAGCCATTGCGGCTCAGACGGCGTGAGCACCACACGCCCATCCTGGCGCTCCCCTTCGATAGAAAGACGCCCTTCGATAAACCAGCGCACCGCGCGCGGATAGATGTCGTGCTCGACCTTCAGCACGCGCGCGGCGAGCGCCGCGGCATCGTCGCCGGCGACGACGGGCACCGCTGCTTGCGCGACGATCGGCCCGTGATCGAGCGTCGGCGTCACGAAATGCACGCTCGCGCCGTGCACGCGCACGCCGGCGTCGAGCGCCTGCTGATGCGTGCGCAAGCCCGGAAAACTCGGCAGGAGCGATGGATGGATGTTGAGCATGCGCCCCGCGTATTTCGCGACGAAGGCGTCGGTCAGCACGCGCATGAAGCCCGCCAGCACGACGAGATCGGGCTCGAAGCGATCGATCTCATGCGCAAGCGCGGCATCGAACGATTCGCGAGCGTCGAACCGACGATGATCCACCACCTTTGTTTCGATGCCGTTCGCGGCCGCAAAGCCTAATCCGGCGGCATCGGGCCGGTTGGAAATGACCGCGCAGATGCGGGCCGGCCAGCCTTCGCGCGCGCACGCACGCACGACGGCCTCCATGTTGCTCCCGCGTCCGGAGATCAGAATGACGATTTTTTTCATCCGCGGATTTTATCATTCGGACGGTGCGAGAATCGTGCCAAACTGGGTCGGTCAGGCGTCGAGCCGGGCCGCTCGCGCCCGTCGTCCCGTGCGAGCGTTTATAATCTAACGCTTTGCAGCATCAGCCCCTCCCATCGACCATCGCCTATCGTGAGAGTCTTTCGCGGCCTCCCCAATGCCGAAAGCCGGGCGCCCTGCGCACTGACCATCGGCAATTTCGACGGTGTCCATCGCGGTCACCAGGCGCTGCTCGCGCACGTGCGGGCGGCCGCCGATGCGCGCGGCCTGCCGGTCTGCGTGATGACCTTCGAGCCGCATCCGCGCGAGTTCTTCAATCCGGCGGGCGCGCCGCCGCGCATCGCGATGCTGCGCGACAAGCTCGAAGCATTGCGCACCAACGGCGTCGACCGCGTGGTGGTCGAGCATTTCAACAAGACGTTCGCCGGACAATCGCCTGATACGTTCGTGAAGAATGTCATCGTCGATGGCCTGCATGCGCGCTGGGTCATGGTCGGCGACGACTTCTGCTACGGCGCCAAACGCGCGGGCAATTTCGATTCACTCAAAGCCGCCGGCGACAAGTACGGCTTCGAAGTCGAGCAGATGGCCACGGTCGCGCATCCGAACGGCGCGCGCATTTCATCGTCGTCGGTGCGCACGTCGCTCGTCGCGGGCGATCTCGACGCCGCGCAGGTCGCCCTCGGGCGGCCGTACATCATCAGCGGGCACGTCGTGCACGGCGCGAAGCTCGGCCGCGATCTCGGCTTTCCGACGCTGAATCTGCCGATCGCGCACAAACGGCCGGCGCTCGCGGGCATTTTCGTGGTGCGCGTGCACGGCCTCGCCGATGAACCGCTGGCCGCGGTCGCGAGCCTCGGCCTGCGTCCGACCGTCGACGACTCCGGCCGCGTGCTGCTCGAAGTCTTCGTGCTCGACTGGCACGGCGACGCGTACGGCAAGCTCGTGCGGGTCGAATTCCTGAAGAAGCTGCGCGACGAAGAGAAATACGTCGACCTAGAGAAGCTGTCCGCCGCGATCGCGAAGGATGTCGACAACGCGCGCGCGTACTTCGGCCTTCCGCCCGCAAGCAACGCCGGCAGCCGTGCCACGGGCTTTGCCATTTCGGCGACCGACCGAATTAGGTGAGCGCGCGGCGCATCATGCGCCGCCCGCTGCCCCGCCTCCGAATCATCGCGCGCCAAGACAAGCGCCGTCTCACCGAATTCACCGAGTCATTCATGAGCGACAAGAAAGAGAAAGCCTCTTCGAAGTATCCCGTCAACCTGCTCGACACGCCCTTCCCGATGCGCGGCGACCTGCCCAAGCGCGAACCCGCGTGGGTCAAGGAATGGCAGGACAACAAGATCTACGAGAAGATCCGCGCCGCCTCCAAGGGCCGCAAGAAGTTCATCCTGCACGACGGCCCGCCATACGCGAACGGCGACATCCACCTGGGGCACGCGGTCAACAAGATCCTGAAGGACATGATCGTCAAGGCGCGCAATCTCGCCGGCTTCGACGCGGTCTACGTGCCGGGCTGGGATTGCCATGGCATGCCGATTGAAATCCAGATCGAAAAGCAGTTCGGCAAGTCGCTGCCCGCCGCTGAAGTGATGCAAAAGGCGCGCGCCTATGCGGGCGAGCAGATCGAGAAGCAGAAGGCCGGCTTCCGGCGTCTCGGCGTTCTGGGCGACTGGGACAATCCGTACAAGACGATGAACTTCGCCAACGAGGCGGGCGAAATCCGCGCGCTCGGCAAGATCATGGAGAAAGGCTTCGTGTTCCGCGGCCTGAAGCCGGTGAACTGGTGCTTCGATTGCGGCTCCGCGCTCGCCGAGGCGGAAGTCGAATACAAGGACAAGACCGATCCGACCATCGACGTCATGTTCGCCTTCGCCGAGCCGGAGAAGACCGCGCAGGCGTTCGGCCTGAACGCGCTGCCGAAAGCGGAAGGCGGCATCGTCATCTGGACGACGACGCCCTGGACCATTCCCGCCAACCAGGCGTTGAACGTGCATCCGGAGATTGTCTACGCGCTCGTCGATACGTCGCGCGGCTTGCTGATCCTCGCGCAAGAACGCGTCGAAGCGTGCCTGGAGAACTACGGCCTGACGGGCGAAATCATCGCGACGGCGACCGGCGAACAGCTCGCCAACCTGCGCTTCCATCATCCGCTCGCGGCCGCGCACCCGGGTTACAAGCGCACCGCGCCCGTCTATCTCGGCGACTACGTGACGACCGAAAGCGGTACGGGCATCGTGCACTCGTCGCCGGCGTATGGCGTCGAAGACTTCGTGTCGTGCAAGGCGCACGGCATGGCGGATGCCGACATCATCAACCCGGTGATGGGCGATGGCCGCTATATCGAATCGCTGCCGCTTTTCGGCGGGCTGTCGATCTGGAAAGCGAATCCGCAGATCGTCGAAGCGCTCCAAGGCGCGGGCTCGCTGCTCAAGAGCGAGAAGTACACGCACAGCTACATGCACTGCTGGCGCCACAAGACGCCGATCATCTATCGCGCTACATCGCAATGGTTCGCGGGCATGGATGTCACGCCCAAGGACGGCGGCAAGACGCTGCGCGAGACCGCGCTCGAAGGCGTCGAGAACACCGCGTTCTACCCGTCGTGGGGTAAGCAGCGTCTGTACAGCATGATCGCGAACCGTCCGGACTGGACGCTCTCGCGCCAGCGCCAATGGGGCGTGCCGATGGCGTTCTTCGTGCACAAGGAGACAGGCGAGCTGCATCCGCGCACGCTGGAGCTACTCGAGGAAGTGGCGAAGCGCGTCGAGGAAGGCGGCATCGAGACGTGGCAATCGCTCGATCCCCGAGAACTGATCGGCGACGACGCCAACATGTACGAGAAGAACCGCGACACGCTCGACGTGTGGTTCGACTCCGGCACGACGCACTGGCACGTGCTGCGCGGTTCGCACAAGGATTCGCTGCAATTCCCGGCCGACCTCTATCTCGAAGGCTCGGATCAGCATCGCGGCTGGTTCCATTCGTCGCTGCTCACGGCTTCGATGCTCGACGGCCGTCCGCCCTACGACGCGCTGCTCACGCACGGCTTCACCGTCGATGGCGAAGGCCGCAAGATGTCGAAGTCGCTCGGCAACGGCATCGATCCGCATGAGGTGTCCAATCGCCTCGGCGCGGAAATCATCCGCTTGTGGATCGCGTCGACGGACTATTCCGGCGAACTCGCGATCTCCGAAGAGATCCTGAAGCGCGTAACGGAAACGTATCGCCGTATCCGCAACACGTTGCGCTTCCTGCTCGCAAACCTGTCGGACTTCGACTTCGCGAAAGACGCGGTGCCGGTGGAAAACTGGCTCGAAATCGATCGCTATGCGGTCGCACTCACGCACAACCTTCAGGACGACGCGCTCTCGCATTACGAGAAGTACGAGTTTCATCCAGTCGTCGCGAAGATCGCTACGTTCTGCTCGGAAGACCTCGGCGGCTTCTATCTCGACGTGTTGAAGGACCGTCTCTACACGACGAAGGCCGATTCGCGCGAGCGCCGCAGTGCGCAGACGGCGTTGTATTACGTCGCGCATGGCCTGCTGCGCCTGGTCGCGCCGTATCTTTCGTTCACGGCGGAAGAAGCGTACAAGGTGCTCAAGCCCGGTCAGGACACGATCTTCAATGAAGTCTTCGCGACGTATCCGGACATCGCGAACGGCGGCGAACTGCTCGACAAGTGGACGCTCATCCGCCATGCGCGCGGCGACGTGACGAAGGCGCTGGAAGAAGCGCGCACGGCGAACCAGATCGGCTCGTCGCTGCAAGCCGAAGTGACGGTCCGCGCGAGCGGCGCGCGTTACGACGCACTTGCAAGCCTCGGCGATGCGCTGCGCTTCGTGCTCATCACGTCATCGGCTCGACTGGAAAAGGTCGCGGGCGAAGCGGAAGAAGGCGTCGATGTCACGGCATCGAGCTACATGAAGTGCGAGCGGTGCTGGCACTACTGCGCGGACGTCGGCTCGCACGCGGACCATCCGGGTCTGTGCGGCCGCTGCTTCTCCAATCTCTTCGGCGCCGGTGAAACGCGAGGCGCAGCATAATGGCTCGAACGATGGCGAAACAAACTTCCAGCAGTGGATCGCTTGCGCCGTGGCTCGGCGTTGCGCTCATCGTGATCCTGTTCGACCAGTTGACGAAGATCGCCGTGCAGCGCGTGTTCGCCTACGGCGAACCTCACGCGCTCACGCCTTTCTTCAACCTGCTGCTCGTCTACAACCGCGGCGCGGCGTTCAGCTTCCTCGCGATGGCGGGCGGCTGGCAGCGCTGGGCGTTCACGGCGCTGGGCGTCGTCGCGGCAATCGTGATTTGCTATCTGCTCAAGAGGCATTCGGGGCAGCGGCTCTTCTGCACGGCGCTCGCGCTCATCATGGGCGGCGCGATCGGCAACGTGATCGACCGGATCGCGTACGGGCACGTCATCGACTTTCTGGATTTTCACGTGAAAGCGTGGCACTGGCCGGCGTTCAATCTCGCCGATAGCGCCATTACCATCGGCGCGGTGTTGCTGGTGTTCGACGAACTGCGGCGCGTGCGCGGTTCGCGTTGATGTTCACGTGCGGCTCCTTCCTCGGAGCCGTGTTCTTTTGCGATGGAGGCAAATTGGAACTCGCGGGCAAACATCTCGTTCTAGGTCTGACCGGCGGCATCGCCTGTTACAAGATCGCCGAACTTACGCGCTTGCTCATCAGGGCCGGCGCGACCGTGCAGATCGTGATGACGGAAGCGGCCACGCAGTTCATCACACCCGTGACGATGCAGGCGCTTTCGGGCCGTCCCGTCTACACGTCGCAGTGGGATGCGCGCATGCCGAACAACATGCCGCATATCGATCTCTCGCGCGAGGCGGATGCCATCGTCATCGCGCCCGCCTCCACCGACTTTCTCGCAAAACTCGCGCACGGCATGTGCGACGACCTGCTCTCGACGCTATGCATCGCGCGCGACTGTCCACTGCTCGTGGTTCCGGCGATGAACCGGCAAATGTGGCAGAACCCGGCGACCCAACGCAACGTCGCGCAGCTTCGCGCTGACGGCGTCGAAGTTCTCGGACCGGATTCGGGTTCGCAGGCGTGCGGCGAAGTCGGCGACGGCCGCATGATCGAGCCGGAAGCCGCGTTCGAAGCGATCTGCGCGTTCTTCCAGCCGAAAATTCTGCGCGGCCAGCGCGTGCTCATCACGGCGGGCCCGACTTTCGAGCCGCTCGATCCGGTGCGCGGCATCACCAATCGTTCGTCGGGCAAGATGGGCTTCGCGCTCGCGCGCGCGGCAGCGCAGGCAGGCGCGGACGTGCATCTCGTCGCCGGTCCGGTGTCGTTGCCGACGCCGTGGGGCGTGTATCGCGAGGACGTGCAGACCGCGCAACAGATGCACGACGCCGTCATGGCCGCGACGCCTGACGCGGACATCTTCATCGCGGTGGCGGCAGTCGCGGACTGGCGCGTGGATCATGTCAGCGAGCAAAAGATCAAGAAAACTGCGGACGCGATGCCCACGTTCAACTTCGTCGAGAATCCGGACATTCTCGCGACGGTGGCAAAGCAGCCGAATCCGCCCTACTGCGTCGGCTTCGCGGCCGAAAGCGGCGATCTCGAGGTCCACGGCGCCCAGAAGCGCGAGCGCAAGGGCGTGCCGCTGCTCATTGGAAATATCGGACAGCTGACGTTCGGTCAGGACGACAACGAAGTCGTTCTTTTCGAAGAGCGCGGCACGACGCCGCTGCCGCGCGCCGGCAAGCAGGCACTCGCGCGCACGCTGATCGCGGAAATCGCAAAGCGCGCGCCGAAAGCCGGCGGCCAGCTGCTGTCCTGACACGATGACAAAGCTCTCCGTTCTCGATCAGACGCCGGTCATCCACGGCCACAGCGCCGCCGACGCCATCGCGGCGACGCTCGATCTCGCGCAGCTCGCCGACGATCTCGGCTACACGCGCTACTGGTGCGCGGAGCATCACGGCCTGCACGGCGTGTCGAATCCGTGTCCCGAAGTGATGCTCGCGCGCATCGGTAGTCTCACGAAGCGCATCCGCATTGGTTCGGGCGGCGTGATGCTGCCGTATTACTCGTCGTTCAAGATCGCCGAGCAATTCCTGATGCTCGAAGCGCTGTTCCCGAATCGCGTGGATCTCGGCGTCGGTCGCGCACCCGGCGGCGACATGCGAACGGCGCAGGCGGTCGCGGCAGGTTCGTACAATCGTGGCGATATCTTTCCGCAGCAAGTCGCCGAGCTGATCGCCCTCTTCAGCGGCAACATTCCCGACGATTCGCTCGCCAAAGGCGTCCTGCTGCAACCGCAGATCGACACGCGTCCCGAACTGTGGATGCTCGGCTCGAGCGATTTCGGCGGCTTGCTTGCCGCGCAGCTCGGCGTTCGGTTCGCGTTCGCGCATTTCATCAACGCGCAATATGGCGATCGCGTGGCGCAGGCGTATCGCGAGCGCTTCACGCCGGGTCACGAGGAGAAGCCTTATCTCGCCGCCGCCGTGTTCGTGATTTGCGCCGATACGGATCGCGAAGCCGAAGCGCTCGAGCGCGCGGTCGACCTGCGCCGCGTGCAGATGGCGTACGGGCTCAATCAGCCGATTCCATCGATCGCACAAGGCATCTCGCAGGTCTACGGAGAGCGCGAGCTCGCGGTGATCGCGCATGAGAAAGCGCGCAGCATCATCGGCACGCCGGAACGTGTGACGGAAAAACTGCAAGCGCTGCAGGAACAATTCAACGCCGACGAATTGATCGTTCTGACGGTCTCCGGCAGCTACGCCGCACGCACGCGGTCCTATCAACTTTTGGCCGACGCCTTCGAGCTCGGCCGCTGAAGCCTCGATCCATGAAACTCGACGTCAAGATTCTCGACGCGCGCATGCGCGACTTCATGCCCGCCTACGCCACGCCCGGCAGCGCGGGGCTCGATCTGCGTGCGTGTCTCGATGCGCCGCTCGTCATCGAGCCGCACCAGACCGTGCTCGTGCCGACCGGCCTCGCCATTCATCTCGCCGATCCCGGCTACGCCGCGATGATCCTGCCGCGCTCGGGCCTCGGCCACAAGCATGGCATCGTGCTCGGCAATCTCGTCGGGCTGATCGATTCCGATTATCAAGGCCAACTGATGGTCTCGACATGGAATCGCGGCGACACCGCGTTCACGCTCAACCCGATGGAGCGTCTTGCGCAGATGGTGATCGTGCCCGTCGTGCAGGCGGCGTTCAATATCGTCGAGGACTTCGAGGAGAGCGAGCGCGGCGCGGGCGGTTTCGGGAGCACGGGCAAGCATTGAGCTTTCCCAGCTCAAAAAAAACGGCGCGGTCGAACTGAACTGCACCCCAAAAGTTGGATACCGATCCAACCTTTGGGGGTGTTTTTCATGGCGAAGTACAGCGAGCGATTCAGAAGACGGGTTGTCGAGGAATATCTTGCCGGCGAAAGCGGCTACAGGGCATTGGGGGCGCGTTACGGAGTGGGCTTCTCGATGGTTCGCCGCTGGGTGGCAAGCTATCGTGTGCATGGGGTTGCGGGGCTGCGCAAGAAATACAGCCATTACGATGCGCAGTTCAAGTTGTCGGTGCTGGAACGGATGTGGCAGGACGAGTTGTCGTACACCCAGGTGACGGCGCTGTTCGATCTGCGTAACCCGCGTGGCGTCGCGACGTGGGAGCGCCTGTATCATGAGGGCGGTATAGATGCCTTGGCGCCCCGTCCGCGGGGGCGTTGCCCAAAGATGAAAGCTACCCAGCCCGACAAGCCTGCCGAAGGCAAAACGCCAGAGGCGCGCACGCGCGAAGAACTGCTCAAGGAGAACGAATACCTGCGCGCGGAGGTGGCGTACCTAAAAAAGCTCGATGCGCTGCTCAAGGAGAAAGCGCGGGC
>FCOD02000043.1 GCA_001544655.2 Caballeronia turbans | reverse complement strand
CGAGAGTCTCAAGGCGCAAGTGCAGAAGCTCGGCGAGATTGAAGTGCGAATGCGCGCGGCGCCCGATGGCCAAATCTGGTTGTGTCGCGTTAAGGAAGATGGTGTGAGAAACTCCCTGCAATGAAGAGGACTGCTCACATGGCGAGAGAATAGAATTGGTCGGCAGCAGTCGATACGACGCCATCGTTACACATCTGCCCCTTGCGGATCATGTGCACGATCTCGATGCCCGACAGGATGACGCGCGCACAGTGGAAATCCTTGAATCCCATCATCGGTTTGATGATGCGCTTGACGGCGCGGTGGTCCTGCTCGACGATATTGTTCAGGTATTTGTTTTGCCGGATCTTGATTGGCGTTGGCCGCTCAGCGTTGAGCGCTTCAAGCGCGGCCAGATTAGCGCCGCTCTTGTCCACCGTGATCGTTTCGGGCTCGCCGTTCTGATCAATTGCTTTTTCGAAGTAACGCCGGGCTGTGGCCTTGTCACGATGGGCGCGCAGCAGAAAGTCGACCGTGTTACCTTCCTTGTCGACGGCGCGATAGAGAAATTTCCATTGGCCCTTGATCTTGACGTAGGTCTCGTCGACGCGCCAGCTCCTGCCCACCGGGCGTTTCCGACGGCGAAATGCCTTTTCAAACACCGGCAACAGCTTGATGACCCAGCGATGCACGCTGGAATGATCGACCTCGATACCCCGCTCGGCCATCATTTCTTCGAGGTTGCGCAGACTCAGCGAGTACGCCACGTACCAGCGCACGCATAGCAGGATCACATCCAGCGGATAGTGCAGTCGCTTCAGTACCTTGCCAATGCCGGTGGGCAGCGTCTTGCGTGGCGTCTTCGTCTTTGCCATCATGTTCGTCAAGCGTTGTGGTTCGACCGATTCTACTTGACCGCGTTAATGCGACAGAACCCCCGAGACCGGATACGGTTATATCGAGTCGGGCAAGGCGCTCGACGCGCCGGGCGGATTCGCCGTCGAGCGTTTCGTCGAGAAGCCTGACGCGGCGACCGCGGAGCGCTATGTCGCAAGCGGGCGCTTTCTGTGGAACAGCGGCATGTTCATGTTTCGGGCGCGCCGTTACCTGGAAGAACTCGAACGTTTCGCGCCCGAAATCGTGCATGCGTGCCGCGCTGCAATGGCCGGCAAGAAGTATGACGCGAGCTTCGTTCGCATCGACGAACAGGCATTCGCGAACTGTCCGTCGGATTCGATCGACTACGCGCTCATGGAAAAGACCGATGCCGCCGCGGTCGTTCCGATGGATTGCGGGTGGAGCGATCTCGGCACCTGGTCCGCGCTGTGGGACAGCGGCTCGCGCGACGCGTCGGGAAACGTCACGCGCGGCGATGTCGTCGTGGACGATGTCACCGAGTCCTATGCCTGGTCGTCCAACCGGCTCGTCGCGATGGTCGGCGTGAAGGATCTCGTCGTTGTCGAAACCAAGGATGCCGTTCTGGTCGCGGGCAAAGGCGAAGTCCAGCGCGTCAAGGAAATCGTTGCGCGCATCAAGGAAAACGGGCGCAACGAGTATCACAACCATCGGGAAATCTACCGTCCGTGGGGAAGCTACGACAGCATCGATGCAGGGACGCGTTATCAGGTGAAGCGCATCACCGTGAGACCCGGCGCGAAGCTGTCCGTGCAGCTGCATCATCATCGGGCCGAGCACTGGATCGTCGTGAGCGGCACAGCGCGCGTCACCAACGACGACAAAACCTACGTCCTGACCGAGAACGAATCGACCTACATTCCGATCGGATGTGTCCATGCGCTCGAGAACCCGGGCAAGATCCCGCTCGAACTCATCGAAGTGCAATCCGGCGCCTATCTCGGCGAGGATGACATCGTACGCTTCGAAGACCGGTACGGCCGCGCCTGGAGCGTATTCCCGGCAATTCGCCGCACGTTCCCGGGCAGCAAGGGGCGGCGGAGCCGGCGTCGCGACGCTCCATCAGCGGTCCGGCGCAATCCAACGATCCACCTTTCCAAATGATCCAACCCAAGGTCGTCATCGTCATACCCGCGCGTTTCGGGTCGACACGTTTGCCTGGCAAGCCTCTCGCCGATATCGCCGGCAAGCCGATGATTCAGCACGTCGTCGAGCGCGCGTCGATGGTGCGCGGCGTGCAGGCCGTCGTCGTCGCGACGGATGACACGCGCGTGCAGCAAGTCGTTGAAGCCTTCGGCGGCAAAGCCATGCTTACGTCTGCCGCGCACGAGTCGGGGACGGACCGCTTGTGCGAAGTCATGTCCAGGTTGCCGGCCGACATTTACATCAACGTGCAGGGCGATGAACCGCTTCTGCAACCCGCCCATATCGAAGCGCTTGTCGCAGAGACGACGGCGAACCCCGACGTGCAAGTCGGCACGCTGTGCCACGCGATCGACGCCGAAGAGGCGCGCGATCCGAACTCGGTAAAAGTCGTGTGCGCCGACAACGGCGATGCGCTTTATTTCAGCCGCTCACTCATTCCTTATCCGCGCGACGGCGAGCAGGCGCAGTACTTGAAGCACGTGGGGATTTATGCGTACCGGGCCGCCGCATTGGCACGCTACGGCATGCTTCCGATGCCAATGATCGAGCGCGCGGAGAAGCTCGAACAATTGCGTCTGCTTCACGCTGGACTGCGCATTCGGGCAATTCGGATCGACAGCGTGGGGCCGAGCGTCGATACGCAGGCGGACCTCGATCGCGTTCGCCGACTGATGACGGGTGAACCCGATATCGAGTCGCCGCCGCTTGCGGCAATCCGCATGGTCATCACCGATGTGGACGGCGTGCTCACCGACGGAGGCCTGTATTACGGACCGGACGGAGAGGCGATCAAGCGCTTTCATGTTCGCGATGGCCTCGGTATCCGTATGCTGCAGGAGAAGGGCATTGCGGTGGCCGTTGTCTCCGGGCGGGATTCCGCCGCGCTCCGTTCCCGGCTCGCGGACTTGCGCATCGAGCTGTTTCGCCTGGGCGTCAAGGATAAAGCCTGCGCGTGTCAGGACCTGTTCCGCGATTTCGACCTGAAGCCCGCGGAAGTCGCTTTCATCGGCGACGACAGCATCGACCTCCCGGGCTTCCAGGCTTGTGGCGTCTCCTTCGCGGTTCAGGACGCGCCTGCCTATATCCGGCAAGCCGCCGACATCGTGTTGAATAGCGCGGGCGGGCAAGGTGCGTTCCGTGAAGTCGCCGATGCGATTCTTCTCGCAAAGCAACAGCTTCATATCGCAGCTAGCGCACAAGGCTATCGGGAAGCGATGCACTCGATGGCGCAATAGCGAAAGTTATTAAACGCCAGAAGCTATCCGACAGCCGAAACAGCATCCCGGTTGCGCGTGATCCAGTCACTGAAGAGCTTGACCTTCGGCTGATTCGCGACGCAATCCGGATAGACGAAGTAGTAGCGTGACCCCGTTTCGAGGACGGTGTCGAACGGCATGACGAGCCGCCGCGCCGCCACGTCTTCGCTGACTAGCGTGCGGTCGCTGATCGCGACCCCGAAGCCCTGCATGGCGGCATTCGTCGCCAGATCGAGCGTTTCGAACGTCGGGCCGAGCGTCGCGTCGATCTCGTTCGCACCCGCGCGGTCGAGCCATAGCTTCCAGTCGCGGTGATCTCGCGTCGGATGCAGCAGCGCATGATGCGCAAGATCCGCTGCGGCGGCGAGCGGCCTTTCGCTAAGCAGATCCGGTGAACACACGGGCGTAAGCTGCTCGTCGAAGAGCGGCACGGCGTGCACGTCCGCACCGGGTGACGAACCATAGATAATCGCCGCATCGAAAGATTCCACCTGGAAGTCGACGTCGTGCTGCCAGGTCGTCGTGATCTGCAGCTGCAGTTCGGGATGCTCGCCCTGAAAACGCATGATCCTCGGCAGCATCCAGCGCATCACGCAGGTCGGCACTTTCAGCGCGAGATCGGTGCGCTGGCGCGTGAGACGCAGCGATACTTCCTCGATACGCGCGAACCCCTCTCTGACGACGGGCAGCAGCACGTCGCCTTCAGCGGTCAATGTCAGTCCCCTTGCGCCCCGTACGAACAGAGGAAATCCGAAATACTCCTCGAGCGCAAGAATCTGCCTGCTGATCGCCCCTTGCGTGAGACACAGATGTTCAGCCGCACGCGTGAAACTGCGGTGACGCGCGACCGTCTCGAAGATCTGTAATGCATTGAGCGGAGGAAGTCGTCGCATGGGGCGTGTCTCCGGTCATGGAAAGCTTGTCACTCGGAACTATAGTAGCAAGTCCGACGCGACGTGACGGCGCTGTTAGTGGAGTATCTTGGCCAGGAATTCCCTCGCGCGGTCGGACCTCGGATGGGCAAAGAACGCATCCTTGTCGTCGTCTTCGACGATGCGCCCGTGATCCATGAAGATGACCCGGTGCGCGACCTTTCTGGCGAAGCCCATTTCGTGCGTGACGCACATCATCGTCATGCCTTCCTGGGCCAGCTCGACCATCACATCCAGCACCTCGTTGATCATCTCCGGATCGAGCGCGGAAGTCGGTTCGTCGAACAGCATCGCGACCGGGTCCATCGACAACGCTCGCGCGATCGCCACGCGTTGCTGCTGGCCGCCGGAAAGCTGTGCGGGATATTTGTCCGCGTGCGCGCGCAAGCCAACTCGCTGGAGCAGGCGCAGCGCCTTGTCGGATGCTTCGTCTTTCGAGCGCCCCAGCACTTTCGTCTGCGCGAGCGTGAGGTTTTCCGTGATCGACATATGCGGAAACAGCTCGAAATGCTGAAATACCATCCCGACCTTCGAGCGCAGTTTCGACAGATTGGTCCGCTTGTCGTGGACGGCCTCGCCGTTGATCGTGATGCTCCCGCGCTGGAACGGCTCAAGTCCGTTGACCGTCTTGATGAGGGTCGATTTGCCGGACCCGGACGGCCCGCAGACCACGACCACTTCGCCTTTACTGACCGTGGTGGTGCAATCGGTCAGAACCTGAAACTGGCCGTACCACTTCGAGACGTTACCGATGGAAATCATGCGCAAACCCGTTTTGAAAGGACGTTGGACACCGAGTCGAACTTCAGCGATGCCTGCCGACCCGATACCGGCGTTCGAGCGCGCGCGCATACCAGGTCAGCGGAAAGCACATCGCGAAGTACAGCAACGCGACGAGGGCGTAGATCGGGAAAGGGCGAAACACCGCGTTCGTGATCATGGTCCCGGTCTTGGTCAGTTCCGTGAGCCCGATGATCGACGTGAGCGCGGTGCTCTTCACGACCTGCACGAGAAAGCCGACGGTGGGCGGCACGGCGATCTTCCATGCCTGCGGCCAGACGACATAACGCAACTGCTGCGTCCATGTCATGCCGAGGCTCGCCGCCGCGCTCCATTGACCGCTCGGCACCGCCTCGACACAGCCTCGCCAGATGTCGGAGAGATAGGCGCCCGTATAGAGCGTGAGCGTGACCGTCGCCGCGGCCCACGGCGACACCTCCACGCCCAGCATCGGCAAGCCGAAGAAGCCGAGGAAGAGCTGCATCAGGAGCGGCGTGCCCTGGAACACTTCGACATACAGCACCACGAACCTGCGCAGCCACGGCAACGGCGACACGCGCATGGCGAGCAACAGCAGCCCTGTCAGGCCGCCGCCGACGAACGCGATCAACGAAAGCAACAGCGTCCAGCGCGCGGCGAGCATCAGGTTGCGCGCGATATCCCATAGCGTGAACTCGATCATCGTGAACGCTCCTTCGGAAGGCCGCGACCGGCCACGGCTGCACGTACGGAAAACAGCCCGCGCACCCCGCGTCGAGGCGCAATCGTGACGCCACGGGCGGCGCGTCCCGCGAACAGCCGCTTGCCGAGCCGGTTGATGAGCAGGCGCAACACGATCGACAGCAGCAGATAGATCGCGGTAACGATCACGTAGCATTCGAACGAACGGAAGTTGCGCGACTGAATGAAACTGGCGGCATGGGTCAGGTCCGGCACTGAGATCTGCGATACCACCGCGGAGCCGAGCATCACGATCAGCACCTCGCCGAGCAACGCCGGAAATACGTTGGCGAGCGCCTGCGGCAACACGACGTGGCGAAAGACATGCGGGCCCCGCAAGCCGAGCGCCATCGCGGCCTGGACCTGTCCGCGCGGAATCGAGTCGATGCCCGCCCGGACGATTTCCGTCGCATACGCACCGAGGTTCACGGTCATCGCGAGCACGGCGGCTTCGATTTCGCCGATGTGCACGCCGAGGCTCGGCAGCCCGAAGAACACGAAGAACAGCTGCACGAGAAAGGGCGTATTGCGAATGAGCTCGACATACGCGGCCACCACGGCACGAACCGGCTTCGACCCCGTCACGGCGATGCACGCTCCGCCGATGCCGACCAGACCGCCCAGGAGCGTCGATACGGCGGTGAGGCCGAGCGTGACCGCGACACCATGCGCGAGCACGTCCACGTAGAGGCCGAAGTCGCTGAAATCGAACGTGTAGGTCATCGAGGTTTCCTCGGCGTGCGATTGAACGAGAAAGCGCAGCGCATCACAGATCGGCCGGCAGCGGCGCGCGCAGCCACTTCTGGGAGATGGCGTTCATCGTGCCGTCCTTCTTCGCGGCTGCGATCGCCTCGTCCACCTTCTGCTTGAGGCGCGGTTCGTTCTTGTTCAGGCCGACGTGATCGGGCGAGCTGAAGAGCGAAAACTTCTGCTCGGGATCGATCGAGGGGTGACGGGCGATGATGGTCGCGCCCACGTCGTTGCCGACCACGAGCAGTTGCGTCTGCCCGGCCAGAAACGCGGAGATCGCGCCATTCGGGTCATCGAAGCGCTTGATGCTCGCGGACGGCGGCGCGACCTTGCTCACGCTCAGGTCTTCGAGCGTGCCGCGCGCAACCGCAATGCTCTTGCCGGCCAGATCGCCGGCGTTCTTCACGGCGAGCGACTTCGGACCGAATACGGCCAGGTTGTATGGCGCATACGCTTGCGAGAAGTCGATGACTTTTTCGCGTTCCGGCGTCTTGCCGACCGAGAGCAGCATGTCGGTCTTATGGTCGGCGAGGTACGCCATGCGGTTGTCGCCCGTAACCTGAATCAGTTCGACCTTCGCGTTGAGCGTCTTGCCGATGAGGTTGGAGACATCGATGTCGTAGCCTTGCGGTTTCATGTCCGGCCCGATCGAGCCGAACGGCGGATAGTCCTCGAACACGCCGATCCGCACGACGCCGGATTTGCTGATCGAGTCGAGCGCATCGGCCTGCGCGAGCGGCGCAAATGCGCAAAGGCCCACGGCGCCCGAGAAGGCGAGGGTGGCAAACGCGCGCTTGAAGAAGCGCTGCACGGAAGTCGTCGTGTTCATAGGGTGTCTCCTGTGACTATGTTTCGGTCGGCGTGAATCAATGCGCGGCACGTGCCGCGATGAGCTTGCAGGCATGCGGAGGCAGCTCCGCGAAGATGGGCATGCCAACCCGAAGATCCGGTGTTTCGCGCGGGGTCGTGGCCGCGGTGAGCGTGAAGCCGGCGCAATCGATGGTGGCTTCGAGCGACGCGCCGACATCCCGGATGAACGCCACTTTTCCGGCGAGCACGTTGGGTCCCGGATTGGCCATGACTGTCCGCATCGATACGTCCTCGGGGCGAATCAGCAAGCGGACATCACCTGTTGCGCCGCCTGCGAACGGCGCGGCATCGACGATGATCTGCTGGCCGCCGGGAAGCCCGATGCGGTCGGTGCCGTCGAGCGTGACGGGCAGGATGTTGCCGAGACCGATGAAATCGGCGACGAACTCGCTGACGGGATTGCGATAGATGTCGAGCGGCTTGCCGACCTGCGCGATGCGTCCTTTCTCCATCACGACGATCTCGTCGGCCATCGTCATGGCCTCGCGCTGGTCATGCGTCACCATGATCGTCGTGATGCCGAGGCGTTGCTGCAGCAGCCGGATTTCGACCTGCATCGCTTCGCGCAGCTTCGCGTCGAGCGCGGAGAGCGGTTCGTCGAGCAGCAACAGTTTCGGCGACGACGCGATCGCCCGGGCGATGGCCACGCGCTGCCGTTGCCCGCCCGAGAGCCGCGAGCTCGGCCGGTCCGCCATGTGCGGCAACTGGATCAGTTCGAGCAGTTCGGCGACCCGCACTGCCTGCGCGTCCTTCGCGACGCGGCGCAGCCGCAGCGGATAGGCGATGTTCTGCGCCACCGTCATGTGCGGAAAGAGCGCGAGCGACTGGAACACCATGCCGAAATCGCGCTGGTTCGCCGGCACGTGCGTCAGATCGCGCCCCGCAAATGCGACGGTTCCGGAGGTTGCCGTTTCGAGTCCCGCGATGATCCGCAACAGCGTCGTTTTCCCGCAGCCGGAGGGTCCGAGAAAGCACACGAGCTTGCCGTCGGGCACGGCGAGATCGACGTGATCGACTGCGTACGCGGTGTGAAAGCGCTTCGTCACCGCCTGAAGTGTCAGATGAGTCATGAGGGTTCTCTCTTCACAGCGCGACGCCTTCGTCGCCGACCAGTTTTTCGAGCAGCCAGATCAATGCGAAATCGATGAGCACGATGACGACCGCGAACGAAAACACGGTCGGATCGAGCGAGGACACGGTGCGGCTGTACAGCCAGATCGGCAACGTCATCGTATCGATGCCGTATAGAAAGAACGTCACCGTGAATTCGTTGAACGAGATGATGAAGGCGAACAGCATGCCGGCCAGAATGCCCGGCCGCATGAGCGGCAAGACCACATCGACGATCGCGCGCCACGGGCTCGCGCCCATCACGCACGCGGCTTCCTCGAACTCGGGGCCGATCGATGCGACCGATGCGGCGCAGTTCTTCACCGTGAACGGCAAGGCGAGAATCACGTGCGCGATGATGAGCCGAAAGATGCCGAGCTCGACGGGCAGCACGTTGAACACGAGCAGCAGCGAAAGCCCGAGCATCACGAGCGGATAGACGAGCGGCAGCGCGACCAGTTGCTCTATCACGGCCTTGCCGCGAAAGCGGTAGCGTGAAAGCGCGTAGGCGGCGGGCACCGAGACCGCGGTGGCGATGATCATCGTCGAGACCGCGACGATGAGGCTCGTCGTCAGAGCGGTTCCCATCGAGAGCACGTCGCTCGCGTCGGGCGACACGAACGTGTGCCACGCGGCCTGATACCAGCGCAGCCCGAAGCTCGGCGGCGGGAATTCGAGCGTATCCGAATTGCCGAACGACATTGTGATCATCGTGATGATCGGCAATGCCGCGAGAAAGAGCACGACGGTCGCGAGCAGGCTGGTCGCGCGGCCCAGACGTCCGGGCATGACCGCGGCAAGGCGCAGGGTACTCATGAGCAGGATTCCTCCGTGCGTTGCATGCCGCGCACGAGCCGTTGCGAGACCGACATGACGACGAGCGTCGCCACCATCAGCACCACGCCGGATGCCGACGCCGCCGGCCAGTTCAGGAGCGGCGCCACCTGATCGTGCACGAGCACGGCGAGCATGGGGACGCGCCGCCCGCCGAGCAGCAGCGGCACGGCGAACGCGCTCGCGTTGTAAGCGAAGACGAGCAGGGCGCCGGAAACCAGGCCGGGCATCGCGAGCGGCAGGACGATGTGACAGAGCGTCTGCCAGCGGCTCGCGCCGAGCGTTGCAGCCGCCTCTTCGTAGGAGCGCGAGATGGCGCGCATCGCGCTTGCGAGCGGCAACACGGCGAGCGGAAACGCGGTCTGGATCAGGCCGAGCAGCACGCCGTTCTCGCGGTAGAGCCACTGCAGCGGACGCTGTACGATGCCGGCGGCAAGCAACGCATGATTGAGCATGCCCGCCGGCCCCAGCATCACGAGCCAGCCGTAGCCCTGCAGCAGCAGGTTGACGAGCAGCGGCAGAAGCACGCCAGCAAGGAGCAGGCGGCGCGCCAGCCGCGACTCCGTGCGCGCCATCGCAAGCGCCACGGGAATCGCGAGCAGCACCGCGCAGACCATGCTTTGAAACGCGAGCTTCAGCGTGAGCCAGAGCGAACGCATGAAGTACGAATCGGCGAGGTCCGCGTAATTGTGCAGCGTGAGCGCGTGCCACTCGTTCCCCGATACGCCGAAGCTCATGCGCAGCACCGCGAGCGAGGCTGCGACGAGCACGGCGAGAAACGCCAGGATCGGCGCGAGCAGCACCCATGGCGGCACCCTGGGCAACGCGGGAGCCGCCGGCTGCCCGACGGCTGCGTCCGCGATTGCGGCTGTCCTGCGACGGAAAAGAAGTGCGGACATGGATGTCAGGCCGAGAAGATTTCCGTATAGCGCTTGATCCAGGCCGGCTGCACCGCCGCCAGCGCCTTGTCGTCGTGCAACACGGCGTTCTCGGCGATCTGTTGCGGAGACGGCACGAACGCGCGGCTTTCGGCGGGGATCACCGCCTTCGAGTTCACCGGACCGTTCAGCACGTCGGCGGCCATGCGGCCTTGCACGCCGGCGTCGAGCGAATGGTTGATGAACGCGTGGATCAGGTCGATGTCGCCCGGATGCGCCTTGGGAATGACCGTGAACATCAGCTGGGTCGCGAAGCCTTCCTTCATGCCGTACGTGACGGCCATCTTGTACTCGGGCTTGCGCAACTGATTGGGGAAGAACGCCGGCGAGTAGATGCCGCCGATATCCAGCGATCCGGTGCGAAACAGATCGGCGACCTGATTCGGATTCTCGCCGAGCGTGAGCACCCGATCCTTCAGTTGCGCGAGCTTCTTGAAGCCGGGCTCGATGTTCTGCTGCGAGCCACCGGCCATCTTGGCGGCGATGATCGCGAGATCGACCGCTTCCGCCCACTCCGGTGGCGGCAGGAAGATCCGCCCCGCATATTTCGGATCCCAGAGCGCCTCGTAGGTCGTGGGCGCCGCCTTCACCGACGACGTGCTATAGACGAGACCGTCCGACCACAGCAGATAGCCGATCCCAAAACCATTGGCGCCGGTGCGGTACTTCGCGTCGACGTCCTTCAGGTTCGGCAGCCGGTTCAGATCGGGCTTCATCAGCAGTCCGGCGTCCGCAAGGCCCGAAGCGCCCACGCCCGCGAGCGTGATCACGTCGTAGGTCGGCCTGTCTCCGGCCGCCTTCACTTTTGCCACCATGCCGGACGTGCCGTCGGCGCGGTCGGCGATGACCTGCGCGCCGGTCTTCTGACTGAAGGTTGCGGCGATGTTGCGCAATGCCGCGGCGCCGGTGTCGTCGGACCACGTCAAGAGGCGCAGCGTCTTCCCGGCAAAGCTCTTTTCCTGCGCCCTCGCCGTGCTGATGAACGGCATCGGCAGGCTCGACGCGGCGAGCGCCGCGCCGATGGTCTTGATGGCCTGCCTTCTGCCTCGTTTGATGTCTTGCATGGCTCACTCCTCACTAAAACGGTGCAGCAGTCGGTCAATGCGGTGGGTCAATCAACAACGGCGTCGGTGAGAACACTCTAGGGATGCAAAATTTTGGCAACAATCGAATTCTCGGCATGGTTGCCATGAGCCGACCGCATGGCTCCGACTTAGCAAGCCTTTCGAACGGCGCCGGGCGCCGCGCTCAGGATCTGCTTGACTTCCTGGAATGCCGCGAGCCCGAAAGGCCCCAGCTCGCGGCCGATGCTGCTTTTCTTGTAGCCGCCCCAGGAAGTCTGAGGAAAGATCAGCTGCGGTGTATTGATCCAGACGACACCCGCCTCTAGCTCCGCGGCCACGCGCTCGCCGCGTGTCCCGTCGCGCGTGACGACGGTTGCGACCAGGCCGAACTCGGTATCGTTGGCCGTGGCGATCGCATCGTCTTCCGTATCGAAGCTGCGCACGCACAACACGGGGCCGAATATCTCTTCGCGCCACAGCGCGCTGCCTGTGGGAAGATCGACGAACATCGTCGGCTGGACGAAATATCCTTCTCCTTCCGGCGCTTCGCCCTGGACCACGAGACTCGCGCCGTCCGCCTTGCCCCGCGCGATGAAACCTTGCACGCGTTCGTACTGCGCGCGATTCGTGAGCGGCCCCATCTGCACGCCGGATGCAAACGGATCGCCGACGACGGTTCGCGCCACGCGCTCGGCGAGGCGCGCGATCAGCGCCTCTGCGAGCGGCCGCTCGACGAGCACCCGCGACGTGGCCGAGCACATCTGTCCGGCATTGAAGAACGCGCCGCCCGTGACGAGATCGACGGCGAGATCGAGGTCGGCGTCCGCGAAGACGATGATCGACGACTTGCCGCCCAGTTCGAGGCTCACGCCCTTGATGGATTGCGCCGCCGCTTTCATGACGTGCTCGCCGACCGCCGTGCTGCCGGTGAACGACACCTTCGACACGAGTGGATGCGTCGTGAGCGCCGCACCGACCTCCGCGCCGGTGCCCGTCACGACGTTGAAGACGCCCGGCGGCAGACCCGCGCGCTCGACGATCGCGGCCAGTTCCAGTTCCGGCAAGGGTGTGAATTCGGAGGGCTTCAGCACGACGGTGCATCCGGCGGCGAGCGCGGGGGCAAGTTTCCACGCCGTCGTGACCATGGGGAAGTTCCAAGGCACGATCAGGCCGACCACGCCCGCCGGTTCACGGCGGATCACGGCACGATGATCGCTGCTCGGAATGGCGACCTCTTCTTCCGCTCCATCCAGCGTTTCCGCGAGCTCCGCGTAATAGTCGAAGGTCGCGACCACGTCGCCGACGTCGATGCGCGATTCGGCAATCGGCTTGCCGTTGTTGAGCGACTGAAGCGCGGCGAGGCGCTCGCCATGCGCCTCCACGCCGCGCGCAATCGCACGCAGAAAGCCGGCGCGCTCTGCGCCCGATGTCTGCTTCCAGGCGCGAAACGCACGCGATGCCGCGCGCGCCGCGCGATCGACATCGGCGGGGCCGCCGGCCTCCACGTCGACGATCGTTTCTTCAGTCGATGGATTGACGACGGGCAAACGCCGGCTCGTCTCGGCCATGCACCAGCAGCCATCGATGAAGAGCCGGGTGCGCAGCGGGAAATCGAAAAGGGGGCGTGCTTGCGCGCTCATGACGGCACCCGTGCAAACCAGTCGGCTTCGCGAACCTCGATCACGGTCGGGATGTCGCGCGATACCGTCCGCCGCAATTGCGCGTCGAGCGCCTGTGGATCGTCGACGCTCACGGCCTCGCATCCGAAGGCGCTTGCCAGCGCCATGAAGTCGGGCGTGTAGATATCGACACCGACGGGCGAGATATTCCGCTGGTCCATATATTTCCGGATCTCGCCGTAGCCGAAGTTGTTCCACAGCAGCACGATCACGGGCACGCGCGCTTCCACCGCGCTCGCCAGTTCCGGCAGCGTGAACTGAAAGCCGCCGTCTCCGATGAGACACACGACGGGCCGCTCACCGGCGGCAAGCTTCGCGCCGATCGCGGCGGGCAGCCCGTATCCGAGCGTGCCGTAGCCGGTCGATGAGTTGAACCATGAGCGCGGGGCCGGCGCATCGTGGAGGAAATTGCCCGCGTAGACCGGGCTCGTCGAATCGCCTGCAATGATGACGCCGGGCAGGGCGCCGACGATCGTGTCGATCAGGCGCTGCTGCGATCGCATCGCGGCGTCGCAGTCGGCGAAGATGGCGTTGCGCACGGCCGTCACGCGCGCGGCGCCCCAGTCCGGCGATGCGGGACGCACCGCGCGCTCGTGCAGTCTCGCCGACAGCGCGCTCAACGTCTCGCGCGAGTCGGCGACGATCGCCACGTCCGGTTGAGCATTGCGCATGACCTGCTGCGCATCGATATCGACGCGGATGAGTTGTCCGGCGATCGCGAACCCGCCATCGAAAAGCACGTCATAGTCGGTCTCGCCCAGTTCGGTTCCGACCGCGAGCACGACGTCGGCTTCGCGAATCATCGCGCGGGTCGGCGGGAGCGACTGCGTCGAGCCGATGAGAAGCGGCGCTGCGCACGGCAGAAGTCCTTTCGCGTTGATGGTGAGCGCCACGGGCGCCTCCAGCCGCTCGGCGAGTTCGCGCAGTTCGACTGCGGCGTGCGCGGCGCCGCCGCCGGCGAGAATCAGCGGGCGCCTGGCATCGGCGAGCAGATCCACGGCACGGGCGAGCGCGGCGGGATGGGCGGCGGGCTTCGTCGCGCGCACGGCGGACGCTCCCTTCATCGCGTTCGCCGGCGACACGATGACATCGAGCGGAATCTCGATATGGACGGGCCGCGGCCGCGCGCTCTCGAACACGGCAAACGCGCGCGCCAGTGCCTGAGGCAACTCGGCGGCATCCAGCAAGGTATGGGAGAACGCGGCGAGTCCGTCGAATACTTCGCGCTGCGAAGGAAGTTCATGCAGACGCCCGTCGCCGTTGCCGAGCTGGCTGCGTGCATTGACGCTCGATATCACGAGCATCGGAATGGAGTCGGCATAGGCTTGCGCCATCGCGGTCGCGATGTTGGTCATGCCCGGTCCGGTGATGATGAAGCACACGCCGGGTTTGCCCGTGACACGCGCGTATCCGTCGGCCATGAAGCCCGCACCCTGTTCGTGACGAGGCGTCACGTGCCGGATCGACGAGTGCGCAAGCCCGCGATAGAGCTCCACGGTGTGCACACCCGGAATGCCGAAGACGTACTCGACGCCGTAGGTTTCGAGCAGTGTGACGAGCGCTTCGCCACAGGTTTGAAGGCATGAGTCGAAGTGCTTGCTGGATTCGCGAAGGTTCATCGGTCGTCGGATTCCTGGTTGGTTTGAGCGCGGACGCAGTCGGCTGGACGAGTCGACAGTGCGCGCGGGTCTCGGGCATCGGTGGAATCATTCTCGATGCGGCCTGGCCGCGACGACAATCGAAAAGATCTCATGGGGCGCATGACTTCCCTGCATGAGGCAATGAAGACTCGAATTGATGTGTGAAGCACAATGGCGTGGTGCTGCATACTTTGACATCGCACCACCGAGGACATCGACATGGCTACCGACCTTGCACGATCGTGGCTGACCTTGAGCGCGCCCGTGGCCGCCGCGCGGGCCGAGGGCCGCCCCATCGTGGCGCTGGAATCGACCATCATCGCCCACGGCATGCCTTACCCCGAGAACATTCGCACCGCGCGCGAAGTGGAGGCGCTGATTCGGGACGCCGGGGCCGAGCCCGCGACGATCGCCGTGATCGGCGGGCGAATCCGCGTCGGCCTGACCGACGGCGAACTGGAACTGCTCGGCCGTTCGGACCATGTCCATAAGATCAGCCGCCGCGACCTGCCGGCGGTGCTGGCCAGCGGCGAGCCCGGCGCCACGACGGTGGCCGGCACGATGATCTGTGCCGCGCTGGCCGGTATCGAGGTATTCGTCACCGGCGGCATTGGCGGCGTGCACCGGGGCGCGCAGGAAACCTTCGACATCTCGGCCGATCTGCAGGAGCTGGCGAAGACCTCGGTGGCGGTGGTCTGCGCCGGCGCGAAGTCCATCCTGGACATCGGGCTCACGCTGGAATACCTGGAGACGCACGGCGTGCCGGTGCTCAGTTGCGAGCAGGACAATTTCGCGGCGTTCTACACGCGCGACAGCGGTTTTCGCGCGGACTTCAGGCTGGACGACGCGGCAGAGCAGGCACGCTTCATCCGCGCCAAATGGGACCTGGGCCTCGTCGGGGGTGTCGTGTTGAGCACGCCGGTGCCGGAAGCATCGGAGATGGCGGTCGAAGAGATCGACGCGCTGACGCGGCAGGCGCTCGTCGAGGCGACGGAGCAAGGCATCACCGGCAAGGCGCTGACACCCTTCTTATTGGCTCGCATCGATGCGCTGACGGGCGGGCGCAGTCTGGCGACGAACATCGCGCTCGTGAAACACAATGCCGAAGTGGGGGCGAGACTGGCGTTGGCGCTCGCACACGCGGGGCGCCGGGCAGGCCAGGCCTAGCGGCCGGGACGGATCGAACTGAGGAAGAACGCGCGAACCCGATACGCTTCGCCGCGTTCAACGCAAGGAGGTGGGGACATGGAAGCACCGTCCGGGCAGCGCATGAGCCCGCAGATTCCGGCCATTGCGCCAGCGCGAACCGCGCTCGTCGTCATGCATTACCAGGCCGATATTCTCGGGCTCTTTCCATCGGTCGCGCCGGCGCTGATCGCCAATACGCGCACACTATGCGACGCGGCGCGGGCCAGGGGCGTCGGCGTTTATTTCGTCAACCTACGCTTCAGTCCGGGCTATCCGGAAGTCAGCCCGTTGAACAAGAACGGCCAGGGAATCAAACGGCTGGGTCTTTTCACCGGCGACCGGACCGCGCCGGAGCTGGGCCAGCGCGATGATGAACCGCTCATCATCGCGCACCGGGCCAGCGTGTTCTTCGGCACCGGTCTGGAGGAACGGCTTGCCGCGCGAGGCGTCGATTCGCTGATCATGGCCGGCATTGCGTCGACCGGTGTCGTGCTGTCGTCGGTCGCATATGCGAGCGATGCGGACTTCCGCCTGTACACGGTCAAGGATTGTTGTTACGACCCGGATCAGGTGGTGCATGAACATCTGTTCTCGACCGCGTTCGAGTCGCGCACGACGGTGCTGTCGCTCGCGGATGCCTTATTGCTGCTCGCCTAGCCGACATCCGCGGCGTCGCGTAGATCGTCGAGGTCGCGTCCGCGCGTCTCGGGCGTGTAGTACGTCGTCACGACGCCGATCAGGCTCAGAATGGCGACATAGCTGGCAAGCGGAATCCACGCGAGAACGCGGCCTTCATTGCCGCCCCAGTGCGCGGTCGCCCAGGCGATGATCGACGCGCCGATCAGCGGCGCCACGCCGCCCGCGATCACGGCGGACACTTCGCGCCCCACCGCGACGCCCGCGTAGCGATGCTGCGCGCCGAAGAGTTCGGGCAGCAGCGCGCCTTGCGTGGCGAACATGCCCCAGACGCCCGCGAGCGCGACGCACAGCATCGCGATGCTCGCCGCCGCGTTGCCCTGGCTCAAAACCCACCATGTCGGATAGGCCAGCACCAGCTGATACAGCGCGAAGGCACGATAGACGGGCACGCGTCCGACGCGATCGCTGAGCTTGCCGGTGAGCGGAATGACCACCGCGCCCGACACGCCCGCGAGCAGCAGCGCCACCGGCCCGATCGGTCCCTTGAGGCCGGTCGCGGTAACCATGTAGCTGATCGCGAGCGACTGATAGATCGACGAGCCGCCGTTCTCCGCCATGCGCATGCCGATGACCTTGAGCAGCGTCGGCTTCGAATGCCTGATGAGATGCCTGAGCGGGCTGTCGTTGATCTGCTGCCGTGCTTCGAGCTTCGAAAACGACGGCGATTCCTTCAGCTTCAGCCGGATCCAGATCGCCACCGCGATGATGAGCACGCTCAGCAGGAACGGCCCGCGCCATAGCCAGCTTTGCGAAATATCCTCGACGCGCACCAGCGCGAAGTAGATCGCGGCGGCCATCACCGTGCCGAGCAGCACGCCCATGAAGGGCAGGGCGGCGAAGTAGCCGCGGCGCTTCGCGGGCGCGTATTCGGCCATCAGGACGGCCGCTCCGGCCTGTTCGGCGCCGGCGCCGAGACCTTGCAGCAGGCGGCAGCCGACGAGCAGGACCGGCGCCCAGATGCCCGCGCTCGCGTAGGTCGGCAACACGCCGATGAGCGTGCTGGCGACGCCCATCAGCAGGATCGTCGCCATCAGCACGAACTTGCGGCCGTAACGGTCGCCGAGCGCGCCGAAGACGATGCTGCCCACCGGCCGGATCGCGAAGCCGAGGAAGTAAGCGCCGAAGCTCGCGATCAGACCGATGGCGGGATCGCTCGACGGGAAGAACAGCGGCCCGAAGATCAGCGCCGACGCGAGGTTATAGAGCGCGAAGTCGTAGTATTCGAGCGCACTGCCGAGCGATGCGGCCCATGCGGCACGATACAGATCGCGCGTCGTGACCTCGTCACGGCCATGGTTGACGTTGCCGTCGGTGTTGTGTGCGAGTCCGCCGTCGGCGGCTGCGATGGTTGGCTGATGCTTCATGATGTCTCTCTCCGTTCCTGCGACCACTGGCGGAAGTCCCGTCCTCGTCTTCGCGCGAGATGCGGGACCGCCGGATTTTTCCTGCTATGCGATCGGGCTAGCCCACGCGGGCGATTTCGTCGAGCAGGGCGGCGCTCATTGCGTCCAGCGGCGCTGCCTTGCCCGTGTATAACTCGACCTGACCGCAGAACTGATGCAGCAGCATGCGCGTGCCTTCGACCACGCGGCAGCCGAGTTCGGCGGCATCGCGGATCAGCTTCGTGCGCACGGGGATGAAGGCCGCGTCCATCACAACGAGATGCGGTGCAAGCTGCCCGGCCCGCAATGGATTGACGTCCGGCGCGCGGAAACCGGCGGCGGTCGCGTTCACGACGATGTCGAACGCATGCGGATCGAAATCGTTCAGACCGCCGCCGAACGCGAGACCGAAGTCTTCGGCGAGCGAGCGCCCGCGCGACGCGGTGCGGTGAACACGATGACCTGGCCGCCGGTGCGCCGCATGCCCCACGCGATCGCGCGGGCGGCGCCGCCCGCGCCGAGCAGGGCGATGCGCCGGCGTTCGAGCGGCGTCGCCTCTTCGAGCGCGCGCACGGCGCCGACGCAGTCCGTGTTGTAGCCGGTGAGACGACCGTCGCGGTTGTCGATGGTGTTGACCGCGCCGATCTCGCGGGCGGTCTCGTCGAGCGCATCGAGATGGGGAATCACCGCCTGCTTGTGCGGCATCGTCACGTTGAGTCCGCGGATGCCGGGGTGACTTTGATTTTCGCGCAGATTTCCGGTTAGCGTGCCCTAGTTCCGACAAGGCTTTGCCTTCTGGCGCTGAAATAATACCTCTGTAAATCAAAGACTTGCTGTCTACCCACAAACGCATAACCGATGCATGTGTACGCCGGCTGACTAGCGGCAAGCTTCGGCACACCTTGCGCCAAGCTTGGACGCAGCTTGCTCGCGTACCGCTCCATCGGATACGAGCGCCGTCACGGCAAACGACAATGGAGTGGTGCATGGGTTTGAACTGTTCGAACCGGAGCCCCCCCATGACACGAGCGTCACGATGGCCGCGCTGCACGCTACGACGCTGAATACAGAGAGTAGAGACTTCATGACCGTACTTCTTCCTGTCCCGAGACCCTGATGGTCGATGAACGAGGAGATGGGTTTTATTCCGGCATGGAAGCACTTGTTTCGTGGATGATTTCATGCGATCGCGATAGCCGATCACGCTCGTTCGAGACGAGCCAATCGCGTCTTGCGGCTTGCGCGACCGGCTCTTGAAGCGGCCTCGGGAGCAACGCGCTGACGACTATTGTCAGTGCCCGTTCGCCGGCATGATGGTGCCGAACAGTCCATTGACCTCGCCATTCGGTCCCGCCGAGAAGTACACGGCGTCCGAACTCGAATTGCGGCCACCACCGAGCGTCAGCGTCCACAAGCCGTCGATGGAAATCGGATTGCCATACGCATCCTCCAACTGATCGACGAACGTCCCGTCGTTGTCGAAGACACTGATGTGGCCATTGCCGAAGTTGCCGACCAGTATCTTGCCGCTGAACGGGCCGAAAGCGAACGATGCACGCGTGACGCCCCATGGGGAGTTAAGTGTCCCTCGACTGGCGAAGCGGTGCAGCAGATGGCCGTCCGTATCGAAGACATCGACGAATCCGTGACCGTTGCCGGCTACGTCGTCGTGCTTCTGTTTGTCCTGCTTTGCATACGTGACAAAAAAGGTCGCCATCGATGTTCGCGATGCCGAACGGCGCGTATCCGGGCGGCATGTGTGGATCGACGAAGCCACCGTCCGTCGTCACGCTCATGTACAGCCCATTTGCGCCGCCGCTCGGCCCGAAGACGTCGATCCGTCCCGAGCGGAAGTTGGTCGCGAAAAGGAACAGGCCTTTCGAGTTGACGCCGAAAACGAGGCCCTTGTAGACCGCGCCATTGACGGCGGAAGGATTGGCAGAGTTATCGGCTGCGATCACGGCGTTGTTGGCAGGATTCAGCCCGCCGGCCCAGGCGGAAAGCGTGCCGTCCTCGGTCGCGAATATAAATACCGCGGGGATCGTGGTGCCTGGCACGAGAAACGCGGCCGACGCATTCCATACCATTCCTGTCGGCGCGGCAGGCGAGGGATTCGGTGGATTGTTGTGATAGACAGGACGGCAGGCGGCAGAGGGTATGACATTGCCCGGCAGCGGGATCGCGACCTGCAGCGCTACCTTCGTGCCTTCGCCGTCATAGAGCGTGGCACAGCCTGTGGCATTGTCGTTGACCCAGAAGGGAATGCCTGCCGGACTGAAGGCGATACCCCATGCGTTCTGCAGCACCTCGTCGATTTGGGGGCCGCGCCTGCGAGGTTGGATACGAGGGGCGTCACGACATAAGCGTCGTCATGACCTGCATGGGGGAATGTGAAGCTGGCCGCGAGGGCTATCGCGGTCACCGCTTTGAGACATCCAGAGACGTGAGACATAGCACCCTCCTTGGTCGGATTTGCGAGGACTTGCTCTGCGAATTGGCGCTCGATGACGGTAAACGATTAACGGTCTTAAAAAATTCCCCTGTACTCCGAATAAAGTTATTAGCCATCATCACACGGTTAAGCGATTTAACGGTGCCTTGCAGTCGTATTGAAAGTTTCGTGCCGGGCATAGCTCGATAAACGTCCTGCGGAATATTTGAAGCGTGGCCGCGTTCTAACTTGCAGACGCTTCGCTTCAGGAGAAAGCAAAATGAAACTTGGCAGACGTGATGCGATGTACATGTTGGCGACGATAGCGCTCGTTATGCCGCTTGGCGTTTTTGCGGATGAGATGATCCATGTCAGGCTCACCGACAAGTCGATCCAACTCGATACCGATACAGCGAAGCCTGGACGCGTCACGTTCGAAGTCAAGAACGTAGCGGACAGCAATACCGAACATGAATTCGTGGTCTTGAAGACAGACACGGACAAAGCGGGTCTGCCCGTCCGTAACGGTCAGGTGACGGAAAGCCGCTTCAAGAAAATGGGCGAGGTGGAGGATCTGGCGAAGGGTTCGACGAAGCGGCTCTCGTTGAAGTTATCGCCGGGACGCTACGTGCTGATTTGCAACCGTCCGGGACACTATGCGATGGGCATGCATAAGGCGCTGGTTGTTGCGCCCCGAGTTGAGTCAGCAAGACGGGAACGCGCCAGTTCGACGTGACATCCAATTCCGTATCTGCAACGAAATTCGGGGAGATGTCATATGAAACTCGTTCACACCGCGCTGGCCGCGACGCTCGCGTTCGCGAGCATCGCATGCAATGCGCAAAACGCCGGGCCGAGCGATCCGCAGATTGCATCGATCGTCGTGACGGCCAATCAGGTCGATATCGACGCGGGCAAGCTTGCGGAAACCAAGACGAAGTCGCAGAACGTGAAGGCGTTCGCCCAGCAGATGGTCACGGATCACAGCGGCGTCAACAAGGCCGCGACCGATCTCGTGAAGAAGCTCAACGTGACGCCCGAGGACAATCCGACGAGCCAGAGCCTCAAGCAGGGCGGCGACGCGAACATCGCCAGGTTGAAGACGCTCTCCGGCGGCAGCTTCGACAAGTCGTATATCGATCACGAGGTCGCCTATCATGAAAGCGTGCTCGACGCCCTCGACAAGACGCTCATTCCGGGCGCGAAGAACGTGGAACTGAAGGCGCTGCTCGTGAAGGTGCGACCGGCGTTCGTCGCGCATCTCGAACACGCGCGTCATCTGCAGGCGGAACTGGCGAAGAGCGGTGCGTGACATGCGCCTGCTCGTCTGTCTGATGGCCGCACTCGTGTTGCCCGTCGATGCGATGGCGGCCACGTATGTCGTCGTGATCGAACAGATGCGCTTCGATCCGCCGACGTTGACGGTCGCGCGCGGCGATCGTGTCGTGTGGCTCAACAAGGACCTGTTCCCGCACACCGCGACCGCCGACGCGAACGCATTCGATTCGCATGACATCGCGGCGGATGCATCGTGGAGTTACGTGGCGCGCGAGACGGGACGCTACGCGTATTCATGCAAGCTGCATCCGACCATGCATGCGGTCCTGAACGTACGATGAAGACGATGACGAATCTTGCCGCTGAAACCACCGACGACGACCTCGGCATTGCGCGGCGCATCGTCGCGGGCGATCGTGCTGCGTTCGAACTGCTGATGCGGCGGCATAACCGCCGGCTCTATCGCATGGCTCGCGCGACCTTGCGCAACGATGCCGAAGCGGAAGATGCGCTACAGGATGCGTATCTGCACGCGTACCGATCGATGAACCAGTTTCGCGGCGATTCGCAATTGTTCACGTGGCTCTCGCGGCTCGTGCTCAACGAATGCTTCGCGCGATTGCGGCGCTCGGCGCGTCGTCAGAACGTGATCCCGATCGTGGACACTCCCGATTACATCGAACATGCCGATGCCATGACCACGCACGACGACGACGCCCCCGATCAGGCGCTCGCGCGTTCGCAAGTGCGCGCGCTGCTCGAACGCAAGCTCGATGCATTGCCGGAGTTGTTTCGCGTCGTATTCGTGCTGCGCTCGATCGAGGAGATGAGCGTCGAGGAGACCGCGCAGTGCCTCAATATTCCCGAAGCGACCGTGCGCAGCCGGCATTTTCGCGCGCGCAGCATGTTGCGCGAATCGCTTGCTCAGGCGTTCGATCTTGCCGAGCGCGACGTGTTCGAATTCGGCGGGGCGCAGTGCGATCGCATCGTGGCGAGCGTACTATCGAAGATATCCGGTGACGCGTCATAGCATTGCCGACGCGTTCTCCAGAGCACAAGGAGGGCGCCATGAACAGGAACAGGTCGGCTACGCGGGGAATCGGCATCGGCCGGGCTTGCGCGATAGCGGGAATTGCTGTGCTGGGATGTTTTTCGAACGTGGATGCCCGGACGATCACGGTTCTGTCCGGCACCTATGGCGCGAACTGCGGAGCACCGGCCGGCAATGCGACGGGCGATCTCGTGCGTCAATGCGATGGCCGCGATACCTGCCAGTACGTGCCGGACCGGCAAAGCATCGGCTACACGGCGCGCTCATGCAGCAAGGATCTTCAGGCAGACTGGCGCTGCACCGGCACCGAAATTCATACCGCGATGCTCAGCCCCGAGGCCGGCACGGACAGCACGCTCGTGCTGAGCTGCATCGAGCACAACGGACCGGGACATTGAGCGACACCGGGTTGCGCGCAGACGCGCGTTGGGTCGGCAGCCGGTCCGCTTGGACCGGTTAGCCGTCACCCTCGCCTATCGGATCATACCTTTCAGTAAGAGCGCCCGACAAAATTCGCCAACATGCGCGGACCAGTTTCGGTTTAGATTCCTTCGAGATCTTCCTGCTGCTCGGTCGACTCGAGACTGATGCTCCTTTGAATTGGAGCAACATTTCCGCAGACGCAACGCGATCGCGCGGAACAACTGTCATAACGTTCGCGTTGGTGACAATCCAGATTTACCGCTCGAATAGCCGTTGTTGCTGTGTCGCGCCGGGCGGGACGAGTATTGCGTAACGGAGCGTCTCATCGCTGCCGACTGAACGCATTACCGCCGCTTGCCGAAGTCCCGGCAACGCGTTGATGACCTCTGATGCCGCGACGTTTCGAGTGTCCGCGATCGTGAGCAGATGCGCAGGGCGATAAAGTTTCTCCCGATACAGGGCGCCGTACCAGAGCGGCTGCTTGCCGTTCGCATCGCGAACCTTGAAGTGCGAGCGCCACAGACGCAGCACCGAGCGCAGGTGCCGGGGACTGACGCGTTTTCATGCCTTCCAGTTTAGGCACGAAATCAGGCAATTACGATAAGAAAAGTTATCTTAATAGCGGTCTTTGATGCTCAATATTCGATCGACACCGGTGGTCCACTGGCCGTTACTTACTCGCTACGAGGCGTGCCCCGTCGACCTGACGAAGTGCTCTCGGCCAGGAAGGGATGCTCGCGGTTTTCGGCATCTTGGCGTTCGAACGGCAGTTCGCGTCCGGGAGGCGTCGCTCAAGCTGTGGTGCGCAGCCCGTGCGAGGGATCCTGTTTCTGGCGCTCGCAGGATTCGGGGGACCGACACGACGGGTGCCGGCGCTTTGGCCAGAGAACAGTAAACATTAGTGTTGCTGTGTGCCGGATTGAATCGCGGCCTGGCGCTGCAATGACGTTTGCTCAGCCTGCAATCGCGCTTCAGCCTTTTGCAGATTGACCGGATAGTCCACATCAACAGCCAGCGGGTTGTAGCCGGCTTGTTCGAGATTGGCGAGTTCGGCGCGTACTTGTGCGCGTGTAAGTGGCGCATCGGTTTGAGCGAACGAAGTAATTGGAGCAGGGGCGAGCAGGGCGAAGGCAGCCGTCACGAAAATCTGTTTCATCAGATACCTACTTTTGGCGTAAGGGGCTTCCGAAGTACTGCTAGAAGTGTCAAAGTATATGCGTCTTAAGCTAGGTATTTTCCCTTAATTCGGACAAGACTACATTGCGCAAAGCACAATGCTGCGCGCCTACCGCCTTCAGATGGACCGCAGAAAGGCAGTAGACACGCCCAGTCGAAGATCTGAGGAGAGGGTGCGCGACCGCGCGATCTCCTTGGTGAGCTGCTTCACCGTACGGCACGCCAGCGTCAGTTCGCCGTGGGGTGACATGGCAAGCGCAATGAAGCGCGGCACGGACGGCTCCCTTGGCGCAGCGCGCCGTGAGCATTATCCGAGAGTGCTACGCCGACTTCGGCCCGACTTTGGCGCGCGAGAAGCTCGAGCAATGCCACGGCATCCGGCTGGCCAAGGAAACGGTGCGGCATCTGATGACCGAAGCGGGCCTGTGGGTACCGCGTTCACTGCGCGCCGACGAGAGTCTGGAGCGGGCGCTGACGTGGCGCAAAGCGCGACGGGTCACCAAGACGCTCACCGTGCAGTACGACCGCGTGTTGTATCTGCTGGAAGATACCGACGCGAACCGCGCGCTGATCCACCGTGACATCGAGGTGTGGGAATATCCGGACGGACGCACGCAGTTACAGGCCGGCGAGCGGGCGCTGGTATGCCGGCAGTACGACCGTCTCACCGAGGTCGATCAGGGGGCGATCGTCGAGTGCAAGCGTCTCGCGCACGTGCTTGAGTTGGCGCAGGCAGTGCAGGCTCAGCGCGACAACCGCAGCATTGGCACGGCGCCCTCGCGCATGCATCGCGGCGCGCAGGTACGCACGCCACGCCGCGTATCCGGCACCAAGAAACAGCGCGAGCTCACGCAACAGGACCTGGAGGCAACGATGATTGCGCTGCATGAACACGAACGCGGTGCCGCGTCAGTAAAAACAGCTCGGCGGTCAGCAAACGGGGAAGTCGACGCACCCGCGCCCTGCCCGCTCGACCCTGCATCTTCAACACCGTGTGAGAGCAAAAACCTTGGATAGATACGACATCTGTATTTAGCCCGCACCCCGACATCTGTATTTGGCCGTGACACGTTAGGCAACCTAATAGAATTGTGGTCATCATTTTTAGCTTCGCGTGCGCGGGTCGGACGAAAGCACCGCGGGATGCGAGAAGTCGCATGCTGCAGCCAGATCAGAGCCAGCCCGTCTGTTACGTACTGTATGCGGAGCCGCGTACGCGACGTGACTTGTTCACATTTCCTGTCCTTGAGCAAGCCGCCGGAGAGGCAACCCCATAGTTGAGTATCGTCAACCGCTTGGCTTCAGGATCCCGCCTTTCGAGAACCCGAAGCGCGCGTTGTTTCCCACGAGGGGACGACCATGTCGTTATGCTGGTTGTACCAGACAAGTCTGACTGGAAGGGGGTTGGGGCTCTTGCACCGTATCTTGTCCTTGCGCAAAAAATCGGACGGCGCGCGAATCAGGCGTATGTGCGGCATTTGCTGGTTGACCTTCGCCAAAACTTGTCTCTACAATCTGGTACAAGCAGATTGGCGGTTGACGGCATGATGGGATGTACGGACGCTATGTGGGCTGACTAAATAAATAGGAGACTTCGTGGAATCAAAATTCAGATGGAAGGTGATGGGCCTGATGTTCCTCATTGCAGCGGTGAGCTACCTAGATCGAGCCAACCTAGCAGTGGCTGCACCGGTCATACGAGCCCAGATGGAATTCACGCCCAGCCAGATGGGTTTCATTCTGAGCGCGTTCACGTTCGCATACGCGGCCGCCCAGGTTCCCGCAGCGTTTTTGGCAAACCTCCTCGGGCCACGAAGATGTTTCTTTTACTTCATGTGGCTCTGGTGCATTCTGCTTGTAGCGACAACCAGTGCGACGACTTTTGCATCCTGGATCGGCTTTCGTATTCCGTTCGGGGCTGCTGAAGCAGTGAGCTGGCCAGCCCTGGCGCTGTTGATGAGTAAATGGTTCCCAAGGATCGAGTATTCGCAAGTCTCGTCCATTCAAAACTTGGGCCTTGTAATCGGATCGGCTGTCGCACCGCCTCTGGTATCAGCTATCATTGTGAAGGCGCATTGGCAGGCTGCCTTCGTCGCGACCGGTGCGATGGCTGCGGCTTTGGGAACGTTCATCTGGTTCTATCTGCGCGACGATCCGAAGGCCGATTCCCGCGTCTCTAGTAGCGAGCGCGAGTGGATCTCTCATGACAAAGTCGTTGAAACTGAATCCGCGACGCCGGCCGGATTTTTGAAGTTGCTTGCGACGAGACCTTCGGTATGGGCCTGCGCCCTTGCTTGTTTTGGACTGAATCTCGTCAACTTCCTATTCCTCTCTTGGTACCCGACTTATCTCACCGACACGTACCGGATGTCGATGTCGAAGATGGGGCTGCTTGCGGCGCAGCCTTACGTTTTCGCAATAGTTTCAGTCGCTGGTGCGGGTTGGGTCGTTCGACGGCTAGTCGAAGCCGGGCAAACGACGGAAGCTGCTACCCGTCGAGTAATTTTCAGCGGCCTCTTCTTCGGGACAGTCTGCTTATTCGTTGCTGTTAGCGTAAATAATCTCTATCTTTCGGTAACGGCGATGTCGCTCGGGTACGCGTTTGTCATGTCGATATTGGGCCCGATGTGGGCGATGGCCCCCGAGATTGGTGGCCGACGTGGGGCAAGCATCGTTTGCTCGATCATGAATTGCGTGGGACTGTTTGGGGGAATCGTTTCGCCGATAACCATGGGCTTTTCGTTCCAATGGTTCCAATCATACACGCCCGCCATTGCATGCTCAGCTGGGGTGACCATGTTGTGCGCACTGGCATTCTTGCGGTTATTTAGGTCTGAATCCGACCGCGGCAAAGTCGACGATTTCTTGACAGCAACGGCAGTTCACCGTGATGTCCTGCACGTCACCTGAGGACCTCCCGGACAAGACCAATCGCACGCAGAATTGCACTTCGTGCGAATGGAGTTTTGATGGCGTACGCCGCAACGTTGCGTGTCTTCTTGGACTGCCCGTCGAGCCATGGGCGATTCCCTAACGGTCATCGGCGAGAGTCATACGGGTGCGAGCACGCTTCCGGGGGGGACGGGTGGAAATGAAAACTGACGCGAACTCCTTCGAGAGGGGCGGTTGGCGCGACCGGCGCCCGACGATCGTGCGGTGCTCACGGGCATTCTCTTCATTTTACAGGCGGGCCCTGCATTGGGACTTACTGCCTCGGGGATACGCAGTCGGCGAAAAGAGAAGCCACGAAATGGCTTCGCTCTTCTGCGTTTTGCTAGTCACCCGAACGACGCCAGCAATTCATGCCACTGACGGAGCGATTGACGCCTCGCTTTCATCCACGAGACTTTCCTCAATATCGTCTGTTGCGTCCGTGACACTTGTAAGCGTCATTCTGCGTTTTGAGCACTGTCGAACGCCATGGACCAACAATTTCCTGGAGATGAGGGATCCTGGCATAGGCAGCCTTGCAAAGCCGTCATGTGCGCTGGACTTATATCTGCACCGGTCGGACAATCCTAGAGGAACAAAGCCGACCAACTAACTTGGTCGACCGCGGCACCTTGGCCTGACAATCAACGTGTCTGGTAGCCCAGTCCAAGCGGCGTGTAAGCATGGCGTTTTTGCAAGCGAGATTGGAAATCGGAAGCATCACACACGAGTCGAAATTGAGCTAGCCATAGCTAGCTTGATATAAAGCGACGATGTCGCCACGGGCAGGGATGCGAGGGTTGTTGTATGGGCTACTCGATGCGAGAGCCTGGTCCGCCATCAATGGTAAGAGACGCTGCCACTCTGTTGGCGAGATTCCGTAATTGCGTGGCGATGGAACTGAGAGTTCGCGATTCAAGCGTTGAAGCATCTCGACCAAGGTGCGCGACGCTGTCTCATCGTCCATTTCGCTCCTCGCGAACCCAGCGATCCTTGAGGCTTCTGCGTATTTGTCTAGCGCACTCGGTAACGAGTACTCCGTAACTACGGGCAACATCATTGCGTTCGACATGCCGTGTGAAACGTGGAAATGCGCGCCAATCGGCCTCGCCATGGCATGCACTAATGCCACGGGAGCAATCGAACAAGCTATGCCGGCATGCGTCGCGCCAAGCATCATTGCTTCGCGGGCCAGGCGATCTCCCGGTTCGGCATAAGCTCTGCGCAGATGATGTCCGATAAGCGACAATCCCGACCGAGCAAAGAGATCTGAATGTGCGTTGGCTCGACGGGAGACGAAGGCCTCGAGCGCGTGCACGAAGGCATCCAGTCCGGTGTCAGCGGTCACTCGCGGAGGCACGGTCATGGTTAGTTCGAAGTCCACGATTGCTGCTACTGGCAGCGCGGCCAGGCCGGAAATGAGCATCTTCTCATTATTCACGGTGTCCGTTACGACTGTGAAGCGCGTGACTTCGCTTCCTGTCCCAGCCGTCGTCGGAACTGCGATAAGGGGGACAGCCGTGGCATCAGCGTTCAGCGGTAGCTTGAATTCGCGGATATGTATCCCAGGATCAAGTCGGTGTGCGGCTGCCAGGATGTTCATCGCCTTCGCGGTGTCCATTGGCGACCCGCCTCCGAACGCAATCAAACAATCAAAATTTCCTTCAATAAGGACTTTCGCCCCCCGGGCGACGACAGTATCAGTCGGATCCGGAACCGTGTCTGAGAATATGGAATACTCGATGCCGCTTGCGTCGAGCCCGACGGTGAGTCGGTCGATCAGCCGAGACGTTTTCATGAAAGGGTCGGTCACGATCAGCGGACGCGTAACCCCGAGCCGTCTGCATATTGCCGCAGTTCCCGACACTGAGCCACCGCCGATTTCCATGTAACGCGGTGCATAGATATAGGCCTGATTATTCATTACGCGATGCTCTTCTTGGCAGACCATTCAGTCTATTTCATATGTCTCGCTTAGTAAACTGGTACGACCAGATTCAGAGGAAAGGGAGCCCAACTTGGCCACTTTCGGGTTTGCTATTTGTCGCACGTCTTGGCGACTACGTCGAAAATCGGTGACGTCTCGGCGGGTACTTTCCCGTTCGCACAGGTCGTGTGACGGGCGACCGGACCGGATACATACATAGCTTGCGCTTTCTTGCTGGGCACATTTACTTGCGTAGTTCGATTGATCGTGCCAGTCATCTGCACGTCTTGCGCCGGAGTCACGTCGGGGCCGAGCGATAGGGACCGTGATAGGGGACTATTGGCGGAGAACATGCTGGCACGACCTGCGGCGAGCCTCATCGCACCGCTCCTCGGATGGCACGGCATGTACACGACAGATGCCGCATTTGTGGGTGCTCGGACTTCTCCTCGCTCGTCGGACGCTGGCTGCTTGATCCATTCAGCAAGGCGGATTATGAAAATTCGGACATCGCAGCGGAGGCGCGCGTCAAATAGTTGGCCTTCGCGCCTCCTTACGTGATAGCGGTTGGCTATAATTTCTTGAATCGCGGCCGCCCTCCGAGGGCTACAAGCACTGCGCTTTTCCACGAAGTTCCCGCGCGGTGTTGAAGCGTACGCCTGGTTTGACCAGATTTGATGTCCACGCTATCCTTGTAGCTGTGCGCTTTGGCACGGCGGCCGCCTTTGCTGGCTCAAAAACTTTCGTATTCCAAGAAGCGGTGATCCCATGCTTGACAACGTTCGACAACTCGTGCAACTCATACATGAGCGCGGCTTTGAACCGGGAGACAAGCTGCCCTCTGAGCGAGAGATGTCCGAAATGTTTGGCATGAGTCGCGGGGCACTGCGCGAAGCGTTAATTCGGTTAGATACGCTGCGAATCATCGACGCTCGCCCAAAGTCGGGTATCTACCTGCGGGCCGGATCGGAAGAGCGGAGTATCGAAGCGATGGTCCTATTCGCGGAGGCCGACGCACCCCTCGCGCCTGACGAGGTCATACAAGCCGTCGAATTGCGACGTTTGCTCGAGACTCAGGCCGTGCGTCTTGCGTGTGAGCGGCGCACGGACGAAGATCTCGAGCGCTTGTCCGCAATCGTTAAACGTTGCGCTGCCGCACGAGGGGACGGCGAGAAGCTCGCGAGTCTGGACGCAGAGTTTCATCTGGCGATAGTCGCGGCGACTCAAAACGACGTGTTCGTGCGATTTGTGAACGTTTTTTACCTTATGTCGCGCAAGCGCCGCGAGGTCTACTTTTCTTCGGATGAGCACTGCCGTCAATCAGTGAACGACCACCGCAAGTTGCTAGCCGCGATAGTCGAACGTGATGTCGAGAAGGCGGAGAGCATCTTGCGGCAGCATATTAAAGGAGTTGACGTGTATTTTCGTGCGTTGTTTGGATCGACCGCTGACATCAAGACCAAGGTTGATCCACGGGCGCCCGCGGAAACAAAAAGATCGGCGAGCGGGCGGAAGCGCAAACCAGTCACATCAAACGACGCTGTCTGAGATACCGAGCAGAGATCAAGACGCGGATACTCATGTACAAGTGCGTGCGTCGCCTTGCTCGGACTCGCTAACTGCAAGCGCTAGGTCGATTTAGGGCTTGTCCACCGCGTGAGTTGCGAAATCGGCAGGAGACACGACCTCGAGTTGCTCGAAGTCGTCGCTGTTTCCGAGAACTTGGTGACGAACGCCCGGGGGGAAGAGGCAGGAGGAGCCCGCCGTAAGACGAGTTACGCCGATGTCTTCAAACTCGAAGTCGATCCATCCGCGCAGTACAAACACCATCTGGAAGGCCGCATCGTGCGTATGCCACTCAGGCTCCGCCCGCTTGCCCGGCACTGCGCGAATGATGTGTGCGACGTAGCCTCCGTTTGACGCTTCTTTGAAGCCGAGGTCGCGATACTCGAAGTAGGGGCGCAGACCGAGTTTAAAGTCGCTCTCGTCAGCTGCGGCGTGTGAGACAGAGGTCCGTGGGATTGTATCGGTCGACATTGCTTTCCTTAGTGATGGTTGATTAATGAAAAACGATTCTCGGCATCACACGAAGCCGGGACCGCTCGAACCAGTATGACTTTGAATGAAATCCTCGTTGACTTCGATACCGATGCCAGCCTTCTCGCTTGGTCGGATCGTGCCACTTGCGTCAACGTCGAACGAGAAATCGATCAAATCGTCGCGCAGCGGGTTGTAGAGCGAGCAATCTGCTTCGAAGTACCCGGCGTTTTCAACAGCGCTGAGAACGTGCAGGGTCGCGGCCATGTTGATTCCCATACTGGAATGACAATGAATAGGAAGCTTTTGTGCAGAGGCCATCGCCGCAACCTTCAGTAACTCGGTGATACCACCCATCTTTGAGATGTCAGGCTGCAGTACAGTAACGGATTCGGCCTCGATGAGTTGCGCGAATTCGAAGCGGGTGAAATGGTTTTCACCGGCAGCCAGTGCAAAGCTGCACAGCAACTTCGCTTCACGATAGCTGCGGTAATCGTGTGCGGGAAACGGTTCCTCGAGCCAACCTATGCGCGCCGCATCTAGGTACGGCGCAACAGTGCGAAAGTCGCGCAGAGTGTATGCAGTGTTGACATCGGTCAGGATATCGATGTCTGGGTATGCCTCGCGCACGGCGCTGACTCGTGCGATGTCGTCTGTGGTGGAGTCGCCTAGCCTGAGTTTGACCGCCTGGAAGCCGCGTTGAACGATCGACGCGACTTCGTCGATTAATGCGCCGGGCGACTGGAACCCGAGGCAGATACCGCCAGCGTAGGCCGGTACGCTACGCGACGCTCCGCCGAGCAGCCGGTAGAGCGGCCAGCCTGTCGACTTGCCACGGATGTCCCACAGCGCCATGTCGATCCCGCTCATAGCCGCCGCACAAGCCGCACCCATTCCGTGTGACGCAAGCTGATAGCGATAGATTTGCGACCAGACGCCATTCACATCTGTTGCCTCGAAACCGGTAACAAGTTGCTTAAGTGTCGTGTTGACGAGCGTAGCGACCGCGAGGTGAGCACGCCCGTGGTGCGACTCGCCCCAGCCGACGATGCCCTCATCTGTAATAACCTTGACGATTACGGTATCCCGCTTGACCATCCTCCCGATTCCCAGACTGACCTGATATGCAGGAGGAACTGGAACGGTAACCGGATAGGCCACGATATCCAAGATTTTCATTTTCTTCTAAGTACGGACGATGCGTTGTGGGTTAAAGACGTCTCTGCGTCTCAGGGCTTTTGATAGAGTCGAGATAGCGCGACCACACTTCGGGATTGACTAAATTTTCCGGCATGCGTGAATGCAGGATGTCAACGACGGCCCGAGCTGCGCCAGTGCTCATTCGTTCCAAACCTTCAGTTGTGAAAGCGGCGACGTGCGGCGTCAATAAGACGTTGTCGAGCGACCAATAGGGGTGTGCGGTGGGCAATGGCTCCGGTTCGAATACATCAAGTGCTGCGCCAGCGATCTGACGGCTACTCAAGGCTTGAACCAACGCTTCATCGTCAATCAGCCCGCCGCGCGCTGCATTGACGAGTAGTGCGCTCCGCTTTGCCAGAGCTAGTAAGCGTGCATTAACCATGTGTTTTGTTGATGCGACCAGCGGCGCGTGAAGCGTGATGACGTCTGCGCCAGCGAACACTTCCTCGATCGACGTTTGCTCGATGAACAGCGGCAACCCTTCGCGCTTGCTGCTGTCACAACCAATGACGCGCATCCCAAAGCCATGATGCAGCGCTTCCGCGACTCTGATGCCAATTCGGCCAAGGCCAACTACGCCGACGGTCCGCCCGCGCATCTCGAAGCCCTGAAACGCCTGCCTCACGAGCCAGCCGTTTTTCCGCCAAGATGTGGGGAGCCGGTCAAAGCCGCGAGCCATCGCTAAGATCGCACCAACGACATGCTCGGCGACCGCTTGCGTGTTTGAGTCTGGGAGGTTTGCGACCGGAATTCCTGCGCGGGTTGCCCGTTCAACCGGTATGAAATCCAGACCGACTCCGTGGCGCACACAGGCTCTTAGACGCCGAGCGCGATCGAAGATGTCCTCCGGAAGACGCACGCGGACGATGAGCGCGTCAACGTCGGATACGAGCGAGCGCAGCGTATCCTCCCGATCATTTGGCGCGGTAAGTAGTTCGCAAGTTGGCGCGAGGATGGATAAGGCGGATGGATCGATTGGGTTCGTTGCTAGAACGCGAAACGGTTTCGTCATGGAATATCCTGCGTGCGTCTTAACTGGTACAACCAGATATTACGAGCCGTCGTCGCGTTCCGTCAACAAAAAAGTAGATCGGCCTTGAGCAGCACGACTGCGTGCAGAACAGGATCGGATGCGGCACGACGATCTAATACTCGCGAGACTTGCTTTTCGGCGCACGTCGTCGTAGTGTCAAATCTGGTACAACCAGAAACCGGAGTAGATATGCCGAAGACAGTGGGCGTTGTGGGAATAGGTGCGATGGGGCAAGGCGTAGCAAACTCGCTTATACGGGCGGGGTTCGCAGTAACAGGCTATGACGTGAGTGCGGACGTGCGCGCCAAATTTTCGGCAGCTGGAGGCATTGCGTGCGACCGCTTGGCTGATCTCGGTCAGCGGTCGGATGTGGTGATTATCTTGGTGGTAAACGCTGCTCAGACGGAGCAGGTCCTTTTTGGCACCGATGGATTGGCTTCAACGCTCAAGGCAGGCAGTGTCGTGATTGCTAGCTCGACGGTAGCACCAGCATTCGCCGAGGCAATGGCGAAGCGACTCGAAGAGCAGGGGATCGCGATGATCGACGCTCCTGTATCGGGAGGGGTGGTCGGCGCAGCGGCGGGAAAACTGACGATCATGGGCTCAGGACCGCAGTCGGCGTATGATGCCTGTAAGGATGTATTTGATGCCTACGCAGCCAAAGTGTACCGGTTTGGTGAGCAAGTCGGATTGGGCTCCAAAGTGAAGCTGATCAATAATCTGCTTTGTGGCGTACATATCGCAGCTGCAACCGAGGCAATGGCATTGGCGAAGCGCCAAGGAATCGAGCCTCAGCTCCTGTACGACGTTATCACGAACAGTGCAGGAAACTCGTGGGCGTTCCAAGATCGCATGCCCCACGTGATTGCAAATGACTTTGCTCCCGTGACTGCGCTGAACATCTTCGTTAAAGATCTAGGCCTGGTTCTCGACATGGCCGACAGCTCGCAATTCGTCGCGCCGTTGACAAAATGCGCGCATCGCATGTTCTTGTCGGCTGCCGAAGCGGGTCACGGTCTCGCGGACGATACCTCCGTAATCAAGATTTTCGATGACGTCGGCCGAGTACGCTCAGTACTGGCCCCTTGATACTTGGATTGATTGGGCGAGCAGTTGTCTGAGGCCTGTTGACATTCGCTTGGTACGCCGATACGACGCCGGTCGGCGTAAAGCCAAACGGACTCGCTTCGTTGAAAGCGAGCCAATCAGAGTCTCAGAGACGAAGTCAAGTAGTCGAGCCGGCCGCCCGAACACCGACGAGAAGATCTCTCATTGGGGCTATTAACGCATTCTCGAAGTCAGCATAATTCTCATCCTTGCAGGCTGCCGCGACTAGACGGTCAGAATCTAACGATCACGCTAGCGCCCGAGCTACGTCTGCGACCGGCCAAGTACTTGTAGGCAGGCAATGTAAGCACGGAACGCCAGGGACGCCTTGGCTTCATACTTTGCAAGGCCGTGACCCGCGCTACCGCCGCCGGCGTAATGAGCAACTTAAACGGAAGACGGGGGAGACATTCGAGGTAGCGCGTAGTCACCCATGGACTGCGATGCTTGCTATGTAGAAGTGCCGAGAGGTAAAGTCGTTGGCTGACGGAAAACTTAACGCGCATAGGACCCGGCATGAAGCCAAAACTCGAGAGCTTTTCGAGCGCGATTAACATATTCGCTGCAATCGTAGACGCAGGCACGTTTAAAGGGGCGGCGGAGATTGTGGGAATGTCTCCGCCGGGGGTAAGCAGAGCGATTGCAAGGCTTGAAGATCGGCTCAAGCTGAGGCTATTTCACCGCACCACCCGTGCAGTCTCTCTCACGGAGGAGGGGCACCGCATGTACGAACGCATGTTGCCTCATCTTATTGCACTCGAAGAAGCGGCGGCGGAAGTTTCGGGTGTGTCGATGTCGGTCCGCGGCCGGCTTAAAGTGAACCTCGATCCCGTATGCTATCGAACTGTGCTCGGTTCGCGGCTTGACAGTTTCATGGACCTGCATCCCGAGCTGAAAATTGAATTCATCGCGCGGGACAGCTTGGGTGATCTGGTGTCAGAAGGCTTCGACGTCGCGCTCAGATTCGGCAAGCCAAAGGACTCTACGCTTGTAGCGCGTAAAGTACTCGATACGGCTATCATGACACTCGCAGCGCCATCGTATCTCGTGCAGCGAGGGCGTCCCAGCAGACCTGAGGATCTCGAGAACTCCGACCATCGATGTTTGGAGTTCCGCGATCCGGCAGGCGGAAAGCCCTTCCCTTGGGAGTTCCATCAGGGCCGGAAGCGCGTCGTGATAACGACACGCGGTCGGCTGACGGTCAACGATCCGAGCGCATTACTTGACGCCTGTCTGGCAGGATCGGGCATCGCCCAAATGCTATCTATAGGCGCCGAGCATTTGATTGCAAAAGGGCTTTTAGTGAACCTATTTCCTGATTGGGCAGACGAGCGTTATCCGCTATACGTTTTTTATCCGTCGCGTGAGCACATTCCAGCAAAGACCAAGGTCTTTCTCGACTTTATTGATGGGCTGAAGGAATAATTGCAACCATTCGCGCGCGTCCGGCCTGTATGCCTGATAGCGCTCCCGATGTACGTTTCCATTATGATTCAGCCAGACGGCGAGGCTGGGGACGCCGTGAGGCCATGCGCCTCACGGCTCAGGTCCCGGTTACCCAAATTGCAATTACGACCCTTATACAAGCACCGCTTCCCTGAGGATGGAAAACGCTATGCCCCGGGTTAGAGGCAGGTGAGAAATGCTGTTATCGAATTCGATGACGGCGCGGATGCTGAATGTCAGCGGCTAACAACCGCGGCGTCGACGCAGCGCGCTAAATCAATCGATCCTTATCGTGGTAACGTTGCATCCAGTGGGGATATGGTATTCGAGTTTCTGAAATCGAGTCCAAACGCGCGAGGTGTTCGACACTGAGTTGAATGTTACGCGCGTCAAGATTCTGCGCTAGCTGCTCCGGCGTGCGGGCACCGACTATGACGGATGCGACGGCTCGCTTCGCGAGAAGCCAAGCTATCGCGACCTGCGCCTGCGATGCCTCGAGGGAGTCAGCTACCTCGATAAGCACCTCTAGAATCCTATGACCTATACCCTGGTCGACCGGCGGAAACTCTAGTTTACTGCGCCGCCCCGCGGATGACTCGGCGCTTGCATATTTTCCGCTCAAGTAGCCACCCGCGAGCGGACTCCACACTAGCAGTCCCATTGACCGCGACTCGGCCACGGTAACGATGTCGTGTTCGACGTCTCGGCTCGTTAGTGCATAGTGGACTTGGTTGCTCACGATCGGTGTGCGATCGGTGCGCTCTGTATAGGCTGAGGCACGCTCCATATCAGCCGCGCTGAAGTTACAAGCGCCGATGTGACGGACCTTTCCCTGCGTCACCAGATCATCAAGCGAACGTAGCGTTTCGTCGAGCGGTACCAGCGCATCCCGATCGTGTAGCTGGAGTAGGTCGATATGGTCTCGTCCGAGACGCCGTAGACTCGTCTCCACCGATCGGATTATGTGGGAGCGACCAAGGCCGACCTGATTATGGCTGGGACCGGTACGAAGCCGTACCTTCGTGGCCACCAGCATTTTCGTCTCGTCGAAGCTAAGCGCCTTGATTACTTGCCCGACGATCTCTTCGGAGAGACCTTGCGAATAAACGTCCGCTGTATCGATAAGATTGACGCCTTGCTCGGCGGCGACAGCCGTGAGGTGGATGGCTTGATCGCGGTCCAGTCCGGCTATGTTGCCCCAGATGCCGGATCCCGCACCAAAGGTCATTGCACCAAGGCTCAGGCGGGAAATACGCAGCCCAGTTGTACCAAGAGTAATGTAGTCCAAGAAGCTCTCCTTGTTTCGACGAGTGGCGCGTCTCGAGCGCTCAGCTCGCGTCTGCGACTAGCTTTTTAATAACGGTATCGAGATCGACCTGACCGCGGATGACATTCTCAGGCGATCCTTCAAAGCAGATCCAGCCTTCATTGAAGCCGTCGAGCATGCGGATACGGGGCTTCGGATTCCTCATGCCTTGGGACTGGAACATAGATTCCCACTGCGACCTTTCAACGACTTCGGCCTGCACGGGATGCCCGAAGGCTCGCGAGAAAGCAGCCGCAATATCGTTGGGACTGACACGGTGTGGACCCTCGATCTCAACGACGCGGACGCCGGTCCACGTCTCCTGCAGCAATTTTGCCGCAAGGGAGCCAACGTCTTCCGTTGCCACCATTGGCACAACGCGATCTAGCGGTTGCAGGAAGCTGGCGATTCTCCCCGCGTCACGAGCCGCTGCGACGTCCCACGCCGAATTTTCTAGGAACCAGCCCGGCCGCAAGAAGGTTATTGGGATGGACAGATGGGTCAACGTTTGTTCCATGAGCGTTCGCTGCGTGAGCAAATTGCTCTCAGTTGCATGTGCGCCAATGGTCGACAGACATACAACCTTTTTCGGTTTCGCAAGACGCAAAGCGCTCGCGACTGCGTCAATTACGGCCTTGGCCTCTGGAAATCCAGGAGCCGGGTCGAACTCGGAGGGTGGCAAAATAAAGACTCCCGTTGCGCCGTGGAAAGCAGTCGCTAGCGCTGACTCGTCTTCCATGTCGGCGATAGCGATTTGACAACCTCGCTCTCGCCACGATGCGGCGCGGTCCGCATCTCGAACGACTGCCCGTACTTGCTGGCCGCAGGCGAGGAGCGCCCGCGCCAATGCGCCACCGACTTTGCCCGTGATACCCGTGACTGCATACATGATGCCGGTCCTTTATAGAGTTGAAGTGATCGGTAAGGAGTTCCGCACTAACTAACTTTCAGTTAGGCGCGGCGCAAGCCGGAATAAAGGCCTTGCTCGAACTGACCATACAGGTTGACCACGCGTTCATCATAAAAAGGCAGGACCTGCGAGAACATGGACCCCGCTACGCGTTTGACAGGGTCGATCCAGAAGTAGGTATTTAGCAGGCCCGCCCAACTGCCACTTCCGGCGCTACGACCATGTGGGCCTGCCTCCGTGTTGATGTCAAAGGACAATCCCCATTTGTGTGCCTGATCAGGGAACTGATCGAAGCTATTTGACCATGCGGGTTGCGCTGTCTTCATCTCGCCAACTGCGAGATCACCAATATGATTGCGGAACATCGAGGCAACTGTCTCGGAGCGCAGGAGGCGCTCACCGCGGTATGTTCCATTTCCAAGAAGCATGCGCAGAAAAGTCATGTAGTTGTTCGGCGTACTAAACAAGCCTCCTCCGCCCATGAAGAACTCTGGGCGCTGGTTCATCTCGAACGGTTCGGGCTTGAGACTTCCATCACCTTGACGACGGTGTAACGTCGCGACCCGTCGCTTCTGTGCGGTGCCGATAAGAAACCCGGTATCGTTCATTTCAAGCGGAGCGAAAATGTTCTCTCGGAAGTAGACTTCAAGTGACTGGTCGGCCACGGCCTCGACAAGCTTGCCAACCCAGTCCATGCTAATCCCATACTGCCAACGCTCGCCCGGTTCGAATTCGAGCGGTGCTGCAAACGCACCATTTAGCGAGTAGCCAATATCTGGCATCCCGGTCACTTTCTCGTACTCGGTGAGGCGATCGCTCCAGATGCTGTAGGTGAAGCCGGAAGTATGGGTGAGCAGATGACGGACCGTGATCGCATTCCGCGCTGGCCGCAGTATTGGATGACCCGTTGTGTCGAATCCTTCGAGCACCTGCGGCGTTTTTAGTTGCGGCAGCAGATCCGAGGCGGGTTGTTCGAGCTTGAGCCTTCCCTGCTCGACAAGCTGCATGCACGCCGTTGCAGTGATTGCCTTGGTCATCGAGGCGAGCCAGAAGATCGAGTCTCCCGTTATCGGCCGCAAGCGTTCAGCATCTGCATGACCAGCATGACCCGAGTAGACAACCCCTTGCTCCGTCGCTCCTATCGCAACCACCCCGGCTACTGTGCTGTCTTCGACCGCTGTGCGGAGGGATGCGTCGATTGAGTCGAATCGTGCAGTGGACTTCGAAATGGCGGCAGATTGGTGCCTACTCGTGGCAGCGCTCGCGCTGCGCGCTTGCAGTGGCGCCAATGTTGCCGCAGCCAGCAGACCGGATGCGCTCTTAAGTAGAGCGCGGCGTTGAAGTCGGAAAGACATGTTTTCTCCAGTATAAGGACGATGACAATGGTTATCAGATCGGTCTGGGCACCATTCTCGATGTCGGCGCCAACAAGCAAAATACTTCGCTAAGCACTTCATTAGTGACGTTTAGTCACTAATCGGTGTGTCGTGTCTGTTTTGCAGACCCCAAACCCGACGCCAAGACGCGGCTTCGCACGACTTCAGGGACGAGGCATGAAGTGCCTTTCGCAGAGCCGTTTTGCGACATATTGACGAAAGCGTCGCGCGGGGTATACTGAGCGCTCAGTCAGATGCAGTCTTGGTGGTGTTTTGGTCGGGGCGGTGGTTGCCCCTCGGAGACCGGGGCTTCCAGCGCGGTCGCATATATAGGTGGACCAAATATGAAAATCGTCGATATGCACTCGCATTGGGGCACGCGCCGCGGCTTTCCGTTGCGAACGCCCGAAGAGCTCGCGCAGCAAAAGAAGACATGGAATTCTGAACCCGTCTACCACTCGGAGGCGGAAATGGTCCAACACTTCCGAGACAACGACGCGCGCGTTATCCTAGATTTGGGCTACACCAAATACCTACCGATCGAAGAAGTCTCGGCGTTGCACGACTATGCGTTCGATGTCCAGCGCAAAGGCATGGACGTAATCGCCGGGCATTGGCTGCATATTGACCCGTTAGATCGCGACGCTGGGGTGCTGGAATTACGACGGTGCATCGAGGCAGCCCCGAGTTTTGTGGGTTACGCGGTGTCGGGTTCGGGGTCCGCTCCTGCAAGCGACCCGATCTGGTTTCCGTTCTACGATCTTTGTGCGCAGACCGGAACGCCAGTGTTGATCTTCGTCGGCACCACCGGACTAGGCGCGGGACTGCCTGGCGGAGGCGGAATACTGCTAGACAATTGCCATCCGCGTCATCTCGATTTCGTCGCGGCGAAGTTTCCGTCGCTTCGCATAGTCGCGGCACGCCCTGGTTGGCCATGGCAGACGGAAACCATCGCAGTTTTGATGCATAAGCGCAACATATGGTACGAGCTGCACGGATGGTCTCCGAAGTACTTTACCACCGACCTTAAGCATGAAATCAGCCGACGTCTGCGTAATCGCGTGATGTTTGGTGCCGATTATCCGCTGTACTCCTACAATCGATTGCGCGCCGATTGGGAGAAGGAAGGCTATGCGCAGGAAGTCCTTGAAAGTGTGTTCTATCTTAATGCCGAGCGCTTTCTCGCCGGCGAGGAGACGCAATGAATCTCCAACTAAAAGGGAAGGTGGCGATCGTCGGCGGTGGCAGCCAGGGAATCGGTCTTGGTATCGCGCGTACACTCGCCGCTGAGGGCGCCAGCGTTGTGATCACCGCGCGTCGTGAGGAAGACCTCAAGCGCGCGGCCCACGAAATTCACGAAATGACCGGCAACCAGGTGACATGGATCCCAGCGGATTGCCGTAAGGCGGAAGACTGCGAAAGAGTAGCGACGACCGTTCGCGCTGTCCACGGGGGCATTGATGTGCTGGTGAACAACGACGGTGCGCCGCCGGTCGGCCCATTGCTTTCTTTCGACGATGCAGCGTGGCATCGCGCAGTCGAGCAAAATCTAATGTACCCGGTGCGCATGGTCCGGCAGGTCGCGGAGTCAATGAGAGAGCGGGGCGGTGGGAGCATTCTTAACATAAC